>JBBQJP010000038.1:0-43907 GCA_038326025.1 Burkholderiales bacterium | reverse complement strand
TCGCACAACGATTGGCCGACTTCGAGCGCTACTTCGAGAGCATCTCTCGTCCGTTCGAGTGGAAGTTCACCCGCACCGACCTCAACGCCCTGATCGGAAGAATCCGGAATCGTTGGGCACTCAGCCACCCGTTAAAGCTGGCGGCCTGAAAATACGTGAACGAATTTCTGAAACAGACTACTAAGGTAGACCGGCCCGCGCAAGTAAAAAAAGCGCAGGCCCTCTCAGCCCGGAACTCGGCGATCGAAGCCTGTACGGTCTGCAAGCGGTCGCGCGAAGAGCCCGCCTTGGCCGCGTCGAGGCGCCGGCCGGCGAACAGCGGGCCCACTTCCTAGAAGCTCTCGCGCACCGCAGCCAGACCTCATGGATGTCGCCGGGCCGGTGCCTTGCTTGAGGTGCTTCGCACCCTCGATGATCAACGTCGAAACCGCCTCAGCGACTCAGCCGCGGCGCCGCCGAGTGGCCAGCGCGCTGGCGGCAAAGGCTGCCAAGATCAGGGCCAGCGAGCCGGGCTCAGGCACGGAGTTGGGCTCAGCCCGCAGTGCGATGGTCGCGAAGAGTGCTTTCGCGCCTTCGTTGTTGTTCGCGAAGGTCAAGGTGTTCAGGCTGATGTCGAACAAGCCACCGTTGCCGAAAGCGACGTTCAACAACGGGGTCCAAGACAGCGTGAAGTCGATGGCCAAGTCGTCGATGATGCCAAGGACCGCCGTGCCGGTGGCCGTGAGTATTTGCGCGGCGGCGGTCGGCGAAAGGAGTGTGATGGATGCCTGGACGCCTAGGTCGTCTATCTCCTGATTGCGAATACCCTGGTTGCCACCGCTACCCGTGTTTGGCTCAAGGAAGTTGACGGTGCCGATCTGGAAGGTTTGCTGCGCTCCAACAGACAGATTAAAAAGCTGCGCCGCGAAGGCGCCCGTGCTGAAACGGACATCCAGTAGCGTGCCGCCGTTTTCAGCGCTGTCTATACCGTAGCCCGATTCCGGCGTCAGACTGGCCCCGGTCACATTAAAGCTCACCGGCGCCGCGATGGCGCTCATGGCGGCGCATAGCAGACCGGCAGCCAGCAGCGACGGAAAACGAATAAAGGTCATGGTCGATTCCTAAAAAAGTTGGGTTCAGATTGAACTCGGGGTCAAAAAAGCAAACTTCGTGCCAAAAAAAATATCATTGTTTATCAACAGCTTGGATGCATTTTGTCAAAATTCTTTACACTCTGCGTAAACTTTTTCGACATCCGCTACAAGTTGCTCGATAGATCTGGATCTAGAGATGGATATCAAAGCCTCTTGGTAGTGGCATTTAGATTGGGGTTCTGCCTTTTTCTTATCCAGTAATGCAACTATGAGATTTCCCACGAACCCAGCAACCTGCAGCAGGGCTCGATCGAATCGATTGTGCTTACGGTGGAAGGGCATGTGTATCCCGGCTGGGGTAATGCGGCGAGCGACCGCTGTCGCTGCGGAGACGAAACTCAGCCACAAAAAGGCAAAGGCCATCCTAAGATGGCCCATACCTGCTGATGCTTCTGTCTGCAGGATTTTTTTGTCCTGCCTTTGCCAACTTCGCCCCATCAGCTCCCGGAAGTCCTTGAGGCTATTGGTCCTATCGATTGGTCCAGCCTACCGGGTAGTTCTCCGCCGCGATACCGGCCTTGGTCAAGGCGTTGAACAGGGTGGATTTGCCCACATTTGGCAGGCCGACGATGCCACACTTCAGACTCATGAAATACCTCTGGAAAACGGGCGCCAAGTGTAAGCCATGGGGCAAAGCACCCGGCCCGGGGGTTCATTCGAACTGGAAGCGCCCCGCGACTGGCTGGCCGATACGCAGGATCTGGTCGAACCCTTCGAGCGTGATGACGTTCATGCCAAACGTGATGCCGCCCCCCACCCGTGGGTCGACGCGGTAGCTCTGCAGCGTGTCGCCAACGGCCGGGTCGCTGGTCGCGGTCAGGGGGTCGATGTTGGGTATCGGGCAACGCGCGCAGGGCTTGACCGGCTTGAGTACGACAGTGCCACTTGCCGTCGTGATGCGCATCGCGTCGAGGCGATCCTCGTCGTGCTCGTCCAGGCCGCTGAGCACGATGTTGGGCCGAAAGCGCGCCATGTCCACGTCGGCATGTCCCTGGCCGCGCAGCCTGCGATTGAGTCCGTCGAGCGACGCCGTGCTGGTCACCAGCAGCGGGAATCCGTCGGCGAACTGGTTAAGTGCCTCGGTGCCGGAGGTCCATTTCAGGCTGCAGATGCGTCGCTGTTCGGGGTCGAAACGCACCAGACGGTAGGGCCGCGGTGGCGCGCCCGCAGGCCGCTGCGGGGCCAGAAAATCGCTGAACCACTGGGCGGCCACGTCGCCCATGTCATAAGCCGGCAGACGGTCGTCCCATACCTGGACCTGGGTCACGGCCTCGACGGCGTCTATGCGCAAATGCAGGGCCAGCATGCCCGGTGCGCGCAGCACCAGGTCATCGCTGCGCAGACGCGGTTGAATTAGCGCCAAACGCGGCAACTCGCGTTGCGTGACGAATGTGCCTTCGGCGTCCACCACCATCCAGGCGCGATCGAGGTCGAAACCGGTATCGGTTAGCAGCGCCTCGTCCAGCGACAGTGCGCCGCAGGATTTGATCGGATAGATGTAGAGCTGGGCGATCTGGGCCTGGATGTCAGAGTCGGTCTGCAGTAGGGTCACGTGGTTATGCCGTCGGCGTGGGGTATTACGCAGCATTTTGCACTGGCAGCCTCCTAGAATGGCAGCGATGGCTCGAAATCCCGATATCTGTATCCGCGGCGGTGGCATCGTCGGCCACGCATTGGCATTGTTGCTGGCGCGTGAACGCTTGCGTATCGCCCTGGTGGTGACGCCGACACCGTCCGCCCAGTCCGATGTGCGCGCTTATGCGCTGAACCAGCGTGCGCAGGCCTTGCTACAAGATCTGCGCTGCTGGCCCGAGGGGCCGGACGTGACGCCGGTAGCGGCCATGCATGTCAAGGAAACCGGTGGCGGCGCTGTTCATTTCGATGCCGGCGAGCTGGCGGTGCCGGCGCTGGCATGGATCGTCGATGTGCCGGCCCTTGAGGCTCGGCTGGCGCAGGCGGTACGCTATCAGCCCCAGATCAGCCTGCTCGACGAACCGGTCCCGGCCACGTTGACCGTTGTGTGTGAAGGGCGCGCCAGTCTCTCGCGCCAGCAGTTCGGGGTTCAGCAGGACGTGACGCCTTATGACCAGTGGGCGATCGCCGCGCGTTTTGAGTGCGAGTTGCCGCACCAGCAGGTGGCCTGCCAATGGTTTACGCCGCAGGACATTCTGGGGTTGTTGCCGATAGGCGGCGAAGGTGCGAGCCAGATGGCCGCGGTCTGGTCTGTCGCTTCGGAACAAAAGGACAAGTGGCTGGATGGGACGCAGGACATGTTTGAAGACAAGCTGCTGTCAGCCAGCGAAGGCCGGTTTGGCCGGTTGCGGCTGACCAGTGCGCGCCTGGCCTGGCCCTTGCAATTGGCCAGCGCGCAGCAGTGGAGCGGGGTGCGCGATGGTCGCGCCTGGGTGCTGGCGGGCGATGCAGCCCATGCGGTGCATCCACTGGCCGGGCAGGGGCTCAATCTTGGCCTGGCCGATGCCCAATTGCTGGCGCAGGAAATTCACGGCCGCGACTACTGGCGTGGCGTCGACGACGCAAAGATGCTGCGCCGTTACGAGCGTGCCCGCAAGGCGGATGTAGCGATGATGGCGTCGGCCACAGACGGCTTGCAGCAGTTGTTCGGACGCGCCGGAGGCGGCTGGCAAAGCGTGCGAAACTGGGGTTTACGCAGTTTCAACGCCAGTGGGTTGCTCAAGACGTGGGTGGCGCGGCAGGCCATGGGCCTTGGCCCCGGTCAACCCGGTACCGGCAGCCCGCAGGTCAAATACCCATGACAGGATCTTTTCCCATGAACTTTTTCAAGCCCATGATGGCCGTGGTCCTGGCCGCTGTACTGATGCCGGCCGTGGCGCAGGAGGCCGCGATCCGAAAAAATCTGGCCGAGCGACTGCCCCAGTTGCAGTCCATCGACGAGGTCAGCAAGACACCGATCAACGGCTTGTACGAAATCCGCGTCAACGGCACCGACATTCTCTACACCGATGCCGAGGGCAACTACCTGATCCAGGGCAACATCATCGACACCCGGGCGCGGCGCAATCTGACCGAGGAGCGGATCGAGAAGTTGTCGGCCATTCAGTTCGACGCGTTGCCGATCAAGGATGCCTTTACCATCGTGCGGGGCAATGGCAAGCGCAAGTTGGCGGTGTTCGAAGACCCGAACTGCGGCTATTGCAAGCGTTTCGAACGCGACCTGCAAAAGGTCGACAACGTCACGGTTTACCTGTTCCTGTATCCGATTCTGGGGCCGGATTCGATGGAGAAGTCCAAGAAGATCTGGTGCGCCAAGGACCAGGGCAAGGCCTGGCTCGATCACATGGTGCGCGACCAGGCGCCGGGTGGTGCGGCAACGTGCGACGTGACCGCGCTATCGCGCAACGTCGATTTCGGACGCAAGCACAAGATCAACGGCACGCCGACACTGTTCTTTGTCGACGGCTCCCGTGTTCCGGGTGCCATCAGCACTGCCCAGGTGGAAAAATTCCTCGGCGACGCGAAATGACCAAGCTGCGGACCTGCATCCGGCGCCCGATACAAGGCGCATGAAGCCCGGCCGCACGTCCACGCCAGATGGTGTGCATTACCGGGTGACGGTGGCCGACCTGCGTGCACACCTGTATCGGGTCACGCTGACCATCGCTCAGCCGGCCGACGTTTTGACCTTGCGCCTGCCGGTATGGATTCCCGGTAGTTATCTGATCCGGGAGTTTTCCAAGAACCTGCAACAGTTGGTCGCACATCAGGGCAAGCGGGCGTGTTCGGTGCGTCAATGCGACAAGCACAGCTGGCAGATCGATTGCGCCGGCGATTCGCCGCTGGTTGTCGACTATGCAATTTATGCGCTGGACAACTCGGTGCGGTCTGCCTGGCTTGATACCAGTCGCGGCTTCTTCAACGGGACCAGCCTGTTTCTGCAGGTCGACGGACACGAGACACGGGCCCATAGTCTGGAACTGGTCGCGCACGCGCAACTGCCGGATTGGCAGGTGGCGACCGGGTTGAGCCCGGTCAAGGTGGATCGGCATGGGTTTGGCACCTACCAGGCGGCGGACTACGATGAACTGGTCGATTGCCCGGTTGAAATGGGGACGTTCTGGCGGGGCGATTTTGTCGCTGCCGGTGTGCGCCATCGGTTTGTCGTGGCGGGCGCCGCGCCCAGCTTTGACGGCAAGCGCCTGCTCGAAGACACGCGAAAGATCTGCGAGACCGCGATCCGGTTCTGGCATGGCGAGGTGCCACGGGCGGGGCGTGGCGGCAAACCGCCCCACCAGGATTACCTGTTCATGCTCAATGTGGTCGAGGATGCGTATGGCGGACTCGAGCATCGCAACTCTACCGCGCTCATTGCCGCGCGCAAGGACTTGCCGCGTGTGGTCGCAAACACGGTCGGCGTGCGCCAGCCCGACGGCTACACCACCTTGCTCGGCCTGATCAGCCACGAATACTTCCATACCTGGAACGTCAAGCGGCTGCGACCGGTCGAGTTCGCGCGATACGACTTCTCGCGCGAGAACTACACGTCGTTGTTGTGGTTCTTCGAAGGTTTCACGAGTTATTACGACGATTTGCTGCTGCGCCGCGCCGGCCTGATTGACGACGTGACCTATCTGCGGCTGCTGACCAAAACCGTCAACCAGGTCTTGCAGACGCCGGGTCGCCACCTGCAGTCGGTGGCCCAGGCCAGCTTCGACGCCTGGGTCAAGTACTACCGCCAGGACGAAAACACGGCCAATGCAACCGTGAGCTATTACACGAAGGGGGCCTGTGTTGCGCTGTGTCTGGACCTGAGTCTTCGTGCGCGTGGTGCGACCACGCTCGACGACGTGATGCGCGGCTTGTGGACACGGTGCGCCGGCGGTCCCATGGCGGAGCAGGACCTGCTGCACGTGTTGAAGGAACTGACCGGACGTGACTGGGCGCGGGCGCTGGCGCGCTGGGTGCACGGCAAGCGGGAATTGCCGCTGCAGGATCTGTTGACGCAGCAGGGAATTGCCGTATTGCAGGAGCCGGCGCAAATGGCGCAGGCGCTGGGCCTGCGGGTTGCCGATGCGGGCGGCAGCGTCCACATCAAGATGGTGTTGCGCGGCGGCGCTGCGGAGCAGGCCGGTTTCGCCGCTGGTGACGAATGGCTGGGCATTGAAGTGGGCCGGAGCACGTCCGCGCAGGGTTGGCGCCTGGCGCGACTCGACGAGTTGTCGATGTACGCGGCGCCCGGCCGATCGGTCACGGCCCTGGTGTCGCGTGACCGTCGGCTGATGCGCCTGCCATTGCGTCTGCCCAAGCAGGTGAATACCTGGCGCCTGGCAGTGCGGGACAACCAGCGGGTCAGCGCCTGGCTGGGCGACAACAGCTGATTCGCGCTGCTGCGGGCGAGGGCGCCCGGATCAGCGCCCCGCTGGCGCCACGCCAGTGGCGGAGTCCGGCAATACCGTGCCGCTAATCTGCGCGCTCTTGCCGCGGAACATGGCCACTACTTCACCGCGCTGGTTCTCCACCCGCATGTCATAAATGCCGTGGCGCCCCTGCAGCGTCTGCTCCTGGCCGGTGCAGGTCAGCACATCGCCCGGCAGAGCCGGTCTGAGGAACTCAATGCTGCAACCAGCGGCCACGGTCACCTTGTTACGGCTGTTGCAGGCGAACGCAAACGTCGAGTCGGCCAGCGTGAAGATGAAGCCGCCATGGCAGATTCCGTGCCCGTTGAGCAACTCGTCGCGCACCGTCAACTGCAAACGTGCATGCCCTGGCTCGCAGCAGATCAGTTCCATCTGCATGAAGTCCCGTGACGCATGGTCGGCCGCGAACATGGCGGCGCCGACGTCGCGGGCCAACTCGTGCGCCGGGCTTGCGGCGTTCGGGGCCACGGCTGCGGCAGCCGCACCTTGCTCGGGTTGCTTCGCCATGACTTATTGCCCGGTGAAGACCGGCGGGCGTTTGGCCAGGAATGCACTCACACCCTCGATGTAGTCGTGGGTTTCGCCCATGGCGGACTGCGTCTCGCGTTCGATGTCGAGCTGCTGCTCCAGCGTGGTGGTGTGGGCGCCGCGCAGCAGGGCACGGGTGGCCACCAGCGCCTGGGTCGGCATGACGGCCAGGCGTTGCGCCATGGCGGTCGCCGCAGCAAGTGGATCGTCCGCGACGTCCCAGATCATGCCCCAGTCACGTGCCTGCGTGGCGGATAACTTGTCGCCGGTCAGGGCCAGGCCCATGGCCCGGGCCAGGCCCAGGCGTTGCGCGAGAAACCAGCTGCCCCCGGCGTCCGGCACCAGGCCGATCTTGCTGAACGCCTGGATGAAACTGGCACCGGGTGCCGCAATGGCGATGTCGCAGGTCATGGCCAGCGACGCGCCGGCACCGGCGGCGACGCCATTGACCGCAGCGATGATCGGCATACGCAAAGCCTGGAGGCGACGCACGGTGGGATTGAAGGCCCGTTCGATCACAGGGCCGGGGTCGGCACGTTTGACCAGGTCGGGGCCGGGTGTGAAGTCGAAGTCGGACAGATCGGCGCCGGCGCAAAAGCCACGACCGGCGCCGGTGATCACCAAAGCGCGAATCTGCGCGTTGGCTTCGGCCCGGTCCAGTGCGGCCCACAGGTCCTGGTGCATCTGCAGGTTGAAACTGTTGAGATTCTGCGGGCGGTTCAGCGTGGCAATTGCCACCGGCCCCTGTTCGGTATAAAGCACGGTGCTGTCGGTCATGCGGGCGCTTTCGTCAAAAAGGGCAATTTACCATCCCCGCCATCGCAGCGCCGTTGGCGATATCCCTTAGGATGGACACCTGCCAGACCACACAACGACACGGAGAGTGAAGATGAGTTACGAATTGATCCAGGTACGCACCGAGGCCGAGCGTGTAGGCGTGATCACATTGAACCGCCCCAAGCAGCTCAACGCGTTGAACGACGCGCTGATGGATGAACTGGGTTCGGCGCTCAAGGACTTTGATGCCGACCCGGCCATCGGCTGCATGGTCGTGACCGGCAGCGAAAAGGCGTTCGCCGCCGGTGCCGACATCGGCGCCATGGCCAGCTATAGCTTCGCCGATGTCTACAAGGGTGACTACATCACACGCAACTGGGAGCAGATCCGCCAGATCCGCAAGCCGGTGATCGCGGCCGTAAGCGGTTTTGCGCTGGGCGGCGGTTGCGAACTGGCCATGATGTGCGACTTCATCATCGCGGCCGACAATGCGCGTTTTGGTCAGCCGGAGATCAAGCTGGGCATCATCCCGGGCGCTGGGGGCACCCAGCGGCTGCCACGTGCGGTTGGCAAGGCCAAGGCCATGGACATGGCGCTGACCGGCCGCATGATGGACGCAACTGAGGCCGAACGTGCCGGTCTGGTGAGCCGTGTCGTCGCGCTCGACAAACTGATGGAAGAGGCGCTGGCCGCGGCGCTGATGATCTGCGACTACTCCCAGATGGCCACAATGGCGGCCAAGGAATCGGTCAACAAGGCCTTCGAGGGAAGCCTGGCCGACGGCATCAGCTTCGAGCGCCGCCTGTTCCACGCATTGTTCGCCACGCAAGACCAGAAGGAAGGCATGGATGCCTTCGTCAACAAGCGCAAGGCCGCATTCAAGAACCGCTAGCCAGAACCCTGGTTATAATCTGCGGCTTCGGTAAATTTCCTGCATGGGTGTTGCCGAAGACGGTCAGCAAATTGGCGCTTTAGCTCAGTCGGTTAGAGCGATGGAATCATAATCCACAGGTCCGCGGTTCGAATCCGTGAAGCGCCACCAGAATCTGTAGAAGCCTCGCGCATTCAAACTGCACGAGGCTTTTTTATTGCCCAGGCGGGGGCGGCCCCCGAGGACGCATCCGGTGCCCCCGCGTATCATCGACGCGAACAACCATCGCGCCGGTCCGTATCCGCAGAAGCTGCGAGGCCGCGACTGTGCATCCAAAATTGCCCTGACACCATGCGCCGACGCCGTTCTTCCGCCCCTTGGCTGCTCCAGCTGTTTCCTTTTCTGCGCTGGTGGCATATGGTGGGGCCCGTCACGCTGCGGGCCGATGCCATTGCCGGTCTGACCGGCGGTCTGGTATTGGTGCCGCAGGGCGTGGCGTTCGCGACCATTGCCGGCATGCCACCGGAGTACGGCCTGTATGCCGCCATGTTGCCGGCGATCGTGGCCGCCTTGTGGGGCTCTTCCTGGCATCTGGTGTCCGGTCCCACAACGGCGATTTCCATCGTCATATTTGCCACCATGAGTCCGCTGGCGGAGACCGGCTCGCCCGAATTCGTGGCGCTGGTGTTGACGCTCACCTTCCTGGTCGGGGTGTTCCAGCTGGCGCTCGGCGCCTTGCGCCTGGGGGCGCTAGTCAACTTTGTCTCGCATACGGTGGTGGTCGGGTTCACGGCTGGCGCTGCCGTGCTGATTGCGGCCAGCCAGGTCAAGAACTTCTTTGGTATCGAGATCGCGCGCGGCGCCTCGGTATGGCGTGTGCTGCAAGCCGTGTGGCAACAGCTGGGCGACATCAATCCGTATGTGACCGCAGTGGCCGTGGTCACGGTGCTGGCCAGTGTCGGAGTCCGTCGCTGGCGTCCGCGGGCGCCGTACATGATCGCGGCCATGGTGGCGGGTGGCCTGTTTGCGGCCTTGCTCAATCTGATTTTTGGTGGCGTACGGACCGGCATCACCAGCATTGGCGCTTTGCAGGTGGGTTTGCCGCCGCTGTCGCGGCCGGATTTTTCGCCAAATACGCTGGAGAAGCTGGTGCCCATCGCGATTGCCGTCGCCCTGCTGGCGCTCACCGAAGCGGCCTCGATCGCGCGCGCGGTTGCGCTCAAGAGCGGGCAGCGTATCGACGGCAATCAGGAGTTCATCGGCCAGGGGCTGTCCAATCTGGCGGGGGCGTTTTTCTCGGGTTATGCGTCCAGTGGCTCTTTCAACCGCAGCGGTCTGAACTACGAGGCCGGTGCGCGTACGCCGCTGGCCGCGGCGTTCTCGGCGGTGTTTTTGCTGCTGATCGTGTTGTTCCTGGCGCCGCTTGCCGCCTACCTGCCGATCCCGGCGATGGCCGGCATCCTGTTTGTGGTTGCCTGGGGCCTGGTCGACTTTCACCATATCGGCGAAATCCTGCGGGTCAGCCGGCAGGAGTCGGTCGTGTTGCTCGCCACGCTGCTTGCCACGCTGACACTGGAGCTGGAGTTCGCGATCTATATCGGCGTGTTGCTGTCGCTGTTGCTGTTCCTCAACCGTACGGCCAAGCCGGGCATTGACGACGTGAAGCCGGTTGCAGGGCAGTGGCCTCCGGGTTTCACTAGCGACTCGGGTCTGCCGGATTGCCCGCAACTCAAGATCGTGCGTATCAACGGCCCCATCTTCTTTGGTGCGAGCAGCTATATTGCGACCGAGTTGCAGCGCATCGACGAACGCAATCCGATGCAGCGCAACCTGCTGGTGATTGGCTCGGCCATCAATTTTGTCGATCTGGAAGGTGCGCAGTTGCTGGCGCAGGAGGCGCGTCGGCGCCGTGCGCTGGGGGGCGCCTTGTACCTGTTCAACATGCGCGATGATCCGATGGATCTGATGCGCCGTTGCGGCGCTTATGACGTGATTGGCGCGGAGAACTTTTTCTGGCTCGGCGAAGACGTCATCGGCAAGCTGTTTCCGCGGTTGGACGGATCTATCTGCAGCGGCTGCAAGGTGCGGATCTTTTCGGCCTGCAAGGTCGATACCAGCATAGACACCGACGCTGTGGCCGAGGCGGCTACCGAACCCGTCGCGCAGCCGCTGGTGTACATGCCGCGCCCCGCAGCGGGCACGAGCGACTAAAATCACCTACTGCACACGCAGTGCGACCTCTGCAAGGTGGCGGTGCCGTGTGGTGATTCGCTTTTCTTCTTCGATTTCTGCAGCCCCTGGATGTAAACCATGACCCGCTGTTTTTCGTTTCTCTCGTCGCGCCGACTCGCCGTCTGGACGGTTTTTTTCGGCGTCGTCTGGCTTGGCTTGTCTGCCGCCGTCCAGGCGCAAGGGATGACTCGGCAATTCCCCGCCAATATCAAACGTGGTGTCATGACCGTGACAGCACCGCCCGAGGTGCTCATCAACGGTACCGCCATGCGCCTTTCCCCAGGTGTACGCATCCGCGGGCCGAACAATCTGCTGCTGATGTCCGGCGCCTTGATCGGCCAGCAATATGCGGTCAACTATGTGCTCGAACAACAGAGCCTGGTGCGCGATATCTGGATCCTGACGCAGGCCGAAGTCGACGAGTTGCCGAAGGGGTGGGACACGGTGACCAACTTCGTGTTCAGCTCGGACGCCGACAAACCCAAGGTCGATGACGGCAAGACGCCGTTCGACCAGTTGCCCAAGTTCCCTCGGCAATAAGCCGCCTGCGGGTCGATCGGCCCTTCGAATTGGCGGGGCCGGCTTTTTACTTCTGCGCTTGCCGACCCTTCGCGTCGCCATTGTTCCGCCTTCTCCCGTACTGGATACCCCATGAGCAAGAAAGTTTTCATCAAGACCTTTGGCTGCCAGATGAACGAGTACGACTCGGACAAGATGGTGGACGTCATGCGCGCGGCAGAAGGGTATGAGCCCACCACCAACGTGGACGAGGCAGACCTGATCCTGTTCAACACCTGCTCGGTGCGCGAGAAGGCGCAGGAGAAGGTGTTCTCCGACCTGGGGCGGGTGCGGCACCTGAAGAAGAAGGGCGTGCAGATCGGCGTGGGCGGTTGTGTCGCCAGCCAGGAGGGCGAGGCCATCATTGCCCGGGCGCCTTATGTTGATGTGGTGTTCGGCCCGCAGACCCTGCACCGACTGCCCGATCTGCTGCGCCAGCGTGTGCAACAGGACAAGGCGCAGGTGGACATCAGCTTTCCGGAGATCGAGAAATTCGATCATTTGCCGCCGGCACGGGTCGAGGGCGCGACAGCCTTTGTCAGCATCATGGAAGGTTGCTCCAAATATTGCAGCTATTGTGTCGTGCCCTATACCCGTGGCGAGGAGGTGTCGCGGCCGTTCGAAGACGTGTTGGTCGAGGTGGCGGGGCTGGCGGACCAGGGCGTGCGCGAGGTGACCTTGCTGGGGCAGAACGTCAATGCTTATCGGGCGCCGATGGGGGGTAGCGGCGAAGTAGCCGACCTGGCCACGCTGATCGAATACGTGGCCGAGATTGCGGGCATCACGCGCATCCGCTTCACCACCAGCCATCCGAACGAGTTCACGGCATCCCTCATCGACGTGTATGCGCGCGTGCCTCAGCTGGTCAACCACTTGCATCTGCCGGTGCAGCATGGCTCCGATCGCATCCTGATGGCGATGAAACGCGGCTATACTGCGATGGAATACAAGTCGACCGTGCGCAAGCTGCGCGCGATCCGCCCTGACCTGGCCTTGTCGAGCGACTTCATCGTCGGCTTTCCGGGCGAGACCGATGCCGACTTCGCCAAGTTGATGAAGCTGGTCGACGATGTGGGCTACGACAGCTCCTTCAGCTTCATCTTCAGCCCGCGTCCCGGAACCCCGGCGGCGGCGTTGGCCGACGAAACTCCCCACGCGGTCAAGCTGGCCCGGCTGCAGCAACTGCAGGCCAAACTGGACGACAGCGTGCGGCGCATCAGTGCCAGCCGCCATGGCACGGTGCAGCGGGTACTGGTCGAGGGCACGGCGCGCAAGGACGCGACCGAGTTGTTCGGACGCACCGAATGCAACCGGGCAGTGGTGTTCAAGGGGCCGCAGCGCCTGATCGGGCAGATGGTCGATGTGCGCATCACCGAGGCACCGATGCGATCGCTGCGCGGCGAGGTGGTGACGCAGGAGTTGCTGGCTGGTTGACCTCAGAGAGAACCCACGCATGGATAACGGTATCTGGGCGGTCTGGTATGACATCGACGCCAGTCACAAGGCCGAATATCTGGAATGGTTCCACATCGTCCACATACCCGAAAAACTGACACGCCCCGGTTACTGTTGGGCGGCCCATTACGAATTGGGCCATGGCGGGCGCGGCAAAGGTTATGTCGCGCTGTTCGGCGGCGAAACCACACAGACTTCTCTTTACCCCAGCCCCGGCCAGCTTGCGAAGAATCAAAGCGCCGAAACTCGAGAGCACCTGGCGATGCGCCGGCCGCTCGGCGCATGCATCCTGGCCGAAGAGGCGAGGGTCGATGGCCCCGATGCCGGCAAACGCGCGCCAGGGCTGACTTCAGCACCCGTGATGCAGATCGGCAATTACAACGCGCCCACGCCCGCCGTCGAAGACGACCTCGGTGGCTGGTACGCGCAGGAACGCTTTCCGTTGCTGGCGAAGCTGCCCGGCAGTGTCGGCGCGCGCAAGATGCTTGCCACCGTCGGCGTGTACAAACACGCCATCATTCACGAGTTCACGTCATTGGAATTGCGCGAACAGCATTTCGCCGCGCATGAAGCCGAACGCGACGATCCGAACACCTGGATGGCGCGGGTCGTGCCGCAATTGGAGCACGCACCTTATTCGCCGGCAGTGGGAATACGGATCTGGCCGGTCGTGTGAGTTCTCGTCAACCGGAGCCTGCGCATTGTGCGCGAAGTCAGGCCCGATATAGTTCACAAAAGTCTCAGGAGACCCTCTTATGACGACGTCGACCACCATTGTCGAACTGCGCAGCCATCTGCTGCAGGTGCCATGGAAGGGGCTGCCGCCAGCGGCCGGGATCATCGCAGCGCCGTTGCGCGACATCTACGTGCTGGAAATCGAAACGCAGGGCGGGCTGATCGGCATGAGCTATCTGATGCCACTTTGCGGTGGCCTGCACACACTTGATGCCTGCATGAAGGAACTAGTCGCGCCGCATCTGCTCGGGCGCGACGCGACCGAGATCGAGGGCATCTGGCAGACGCTGTACAAAAGCAACTTCTGGCTGGGTCGTATGGGCGTCACGCTCTTCGCCCAGAGCGCCGTTGACATGGCGCTGTGGGACGTTGTGGGAAAGCGCGCCGATCTTCCGCTGTTCCGGTTGTGGGGCGCTGCCCGTACGGAGATTCCGGCTTACGGATCGGGATGCTTTCGCGGCCTCGGCCGCGACGGCATGATTGCCAGGGCCCAGGAATTCACCGCGATGGGCCTTACGGCTATCAAAATGCAGGTCGCCCATATCCGACCGTGGCGGGAGGACGTGCGCAACGTCAAGGCGATGCGCGATGCGCTGGGCGACGACATCGAAATCATGATTGATGTCAACATGGGCTGGGACGCTGACACCGCTATCCAGGCCGGTCATCACATCGACGAGTTCGACCCCTACTGGCTGGAAGAACCGGTGGTCGCCGAGGATTTCGCCGGCTACCGCCGCATCGCCGCAGCGCTCAAGACGCGCATTGTGGGTGGTGAAAGCCACTTCACACGGCAGGACCTGCGGCCGTTCTTCGAGAATCCGTGCGTGCCCATCCTGCAGCCCGACCCCATGCGCGGCGGCTTTACTGAGTTACGCAAAATCGCCGCTGTCGCGCAGACCTGGGGCATACGCCTCGCCCCGCACCTCTTCCACGAGACGATGGTGCATGTACTGGCGTCGATCCCCAATGCCAGCTATCTCGAGTACATGGACTGGAATGACGACCTGTGGATCGAGCCGATCTTGCCCTCGAATACCGGCATGATGTCACCACCCGAGCGGCCGGGCCATGGTCTTGTCTTTCGACCGGAGATTTTGAAGGACTTCAGGGTGGGGGGGCAGCGGATCGCGGGGTGAGGTTTACCGCTGCGCTTGTGGCTAAGAACTTATCCGTAAATAATGTTGACGTCCAGCTTTATCTTTCTGAACGCGATGATTGACGCCGCCAGGTGGTTGAGGGCAAGAAAGCTGCGATCAAGCTTCTCGTATCGCACCAGCAACTTGCGGAATCGGTTGAACCAACTGTGCGCCATCTCAACGACCCAGCGCCTGGCCTTCTTCTCGGGGGAGCGCTTCAGTTCACTGGCCTCTTGTCCTCGTCCTTTGACATGGGGTATGTAGCCATGCTCCTCAATGACTTTCAAGGCCGGTGCTCCGGTGTAGC
This sequence comes from Burkholderiales bacterium, assembly GCA_038326025.1. Classification (GTDB taxonomy): domain Bacteria; phylum Pseudomonadota; class Gammaproteobacteria; order Burkholderiales; family Burkholderiaceae_C; genus CAISIP01. The sequence goes on along the minus strand of JBBQJP010000038.1, from coordinate 28,779 downwards.
CGGCGTCGGCGCACAGGTGCTTGTGTCGCCTGTGGGGCGGGTTGGCTCTTGGGAAAACGATGGCTTCGAGCACTGCCTCCAACTGAGAGACATCATGCCGGTTGGCTCCTGTCACGACGAGCGACAACGGGACGCCATTTCCGTCCACCAGCAAATGGCGTTTGCTCCCATTTTTTTCCCCGATCCGTCGGGTTGGGTCCGACGCTTTGTTGAGCCAGTGGCGCTTTCATCATCGCCCCGTCGATACTCTGCCATCGCCAAGCGATGCCTTCAAATTCGTCGTATTCGGCAAGCCCCAACTGCCACAACGCCTCAAACACCCCGGCCTTCTCCCACTCCAGGAAGCGCGCATGTATTGCACTGGCGCTGCCATACCGCTCGGCAGGTAACGCCTTCCACTGACAGCCGGTTCGCAGAACATAAACGATGCCTTCAAATACGAGCCGAGGGTCTTTGGGCTTGCGCCCCCCTCCAGTCTTGCGGGCATAGAGTTGATCAGCGGCCCTCTGACGTACCGGAATCAGAGGCTCAACACGACTCCAAAAATCATCAGTAACTTCCCATGCTTTCGACTTTGCCATCGCACCTCCACACGCGGACATCGCGCATGGAAGGTCATTGTATTTTATTTACGGATAAGTTCTAAGACTGTCCCGCAAGGTGGGCAGCCGGACATCCCTTGACGTGTTGGGGACAGAGCGAAGTAATCGGCTCGCGCCGCAAATCGCGCCGAAGAAGCACATGTTGGTGTCTTTGTGGCATGGTGGAATGCGGAGCCGCAAAAGACCGGAAGAGCACTGGTGCATTTTGCCCGCGACAGAGCGTGGTCCTGGGTTGCGTCATCGACATTGGTGAATCGACCTGGCGGTTGGAAATAGCCGCTGAGCTGATATCCCGTTTGAGAGAGTGAGCATGACGGCGTACCCGATGCGGCTCCACATTCCAACTTTGAATGATGGAGCAATCTATGGCCCAACGCAATCGAAGAATTTCCCTCAAACCGGGTAAGTCCCGGGCTGCCTTGACGATCACCCACCCCAATGCCGCGGGCATCGACATCGGCAGTGCATTCCATTTTGTGGCCGTACCGCCGGACCGGGACGAACAACCGGTGCGCGAATTTGCCAGCTGCACGGTGGACCTGTGTGCGCTGGCAAATTGGCTCACGGCCTGTGGTGTGGATACGGTGGCGATGGAGTCCAACGGGGTTTATTGGATTCCGCTGTACGAACTGTTGGAGTCGCGCGGCTTTACCGTGCTGCTGGTCAACGCACGCCATGTCAAGAACGTTTCGGCGCGCAAGTCCGACGTGCTGTACTGCCAGTGGCTGCAGCAACTCATGACCTATGGCTTGCTCAGCGGGGCGTTTCGTCCTGCTGAGGCCATTTGTGTGCAGCGCTCGCTCTGGCGTCAACGGACCATGCTGCTCAAGAGCCAGGGTACTCATGTGCAGCACATGCAAAAGGCGCTTACCCAGATGAATATCCAATTGGCCAATGTCATCTCCGACGTAGTGGGAGAAACGGGCCAGAAAATCGTGCGCGCGATCGTGGCCGGTGAGCACGATGGCCAGGTTTTGGCGGCACTCAAGAACGGGCGTATCCGCGCCAGCTCCGAGGAGATTGCCAAGAGTCTGCAAGGCAACTGGCGCACAGAGCACCTGTTTGCCCTCAAGCAGGCGCTGGACGCGTTTGACTTTATTGGTACGCAACTGGCCGAGTGCGACAGACAGATCGAGGTTCAGTTGCAAAGTCTGGCGACTCATGACGGGGAACCAGCCAAGGGTAAAAGGCGCAGCTGCGCGCGTAATGCGCCAAAGTTCGATCTGCGTACGCAGTTGTTCAAGGTGTGCGGTGTGGACCTGACCCGCATTGACGGCATTGACGTGACCACTGCACTGGCGGTGATCTCGGAGACCGGTGCGGATATGTCTCGCTTTGCCACCGTGGGGCACTTCACAAGCTGGCTGGGTCTATGCCCGGGCACCAAAATCACGGGCGGCAAGGTCATGAGCGGCAAGACCAAGCGTGTGGTTAACCGCGCCTCCCAGGCGCTGCGCCTGGCTGCAGCAGCACTACGCACCAGCAAATCGGCATTGGGTGCGTATTTCAGACGCATGTGCTCACGCATGGACAAGCCCAAGGCCGTAGCGGCGGCAGCCCATAAACTGGTCAGGCTGATCTACACCATGTTGACCAAGGATGAGGAATACACCGATCGCGGGCAAGACTACTTCGAGGAACGATATCGAGAGCGCATGCTTCACAACCTGAACCAGCGTGCCAAAAATTTAGGTATGCAGCTCGTTGCCTCTACAAAACTTGCCTAAAAAAGTCATTGCAAATCAATCACTTCGACTGTGTTTCTTGAGAGCTTGCTCACTGCGTGTAGCGGCGGTCAGTCCCTGTCTCAGAAGGGCATTTTCCCCATGCCCTTCATTCCTCCCAGGCGCTTCATCATCTTCATCATGCCGCCGCCCTTCATCTTCTTCATCATGTCCTGCATCTGCTCGAATTCCTTGAGCATGCGGTTGACGTCCTGCACCTGCACGCCGGCGCCCTGGGCGATGCGGCGTTTGCGGGTGGCCTTGATCAGTTCGGGCTTGCGGCGCTCGAGTTTGGTCATGCTGTGGATGATGCCTTCCTTGCGCCGGATGTCTTTCTCGGCCCGGTTCATGTCGACCTGACCGGCTTTTGCGGCCATGGCGGCCGGCAACTTGTCCATCAGACTGGACAGGCCACCCATCTGTTTCATCTGCTGGATCTGGCCCAGGAAATCGTTGAGGTCAAAGCCGGCGCCACTCTTGACCTTGGCCGCCAGCTTCTGGGCCGCCGCCATGTCGACGCCGGAACTGACCTGCTCGACCAGCGCGACGATATCGCCCATGCCCAGGATGCGACCGGCGTGGCGCTGGGCGTCGAACACTTCCAGGCCATCAATTTTTTCACTGGTGCCGGCAAACTTGATCGGAGCACCGGTAACTTGGCGTGCTGACAGCGCCGCGCCGCCGCGGGAGTCGCCGTCGGTCTTGGTCAGGATGATGCCGGTCAGCGGCAGCGCTTCCTTGAACGCCTTGGCGGTGTTGATCGCGTCTTGACCCTGCATGGCGTCGACGACAAACAGGGTCTCGACCGGATTCAGTATCTGGTGCAGCTCCTTGATCTCGCGCATCAGTACTTCGTCGATGGCCAGTCGGCCGGCGGTGTCCACCAGCAGCACGTCGAAGTAATGTTTGCGCGCGTAGTCCAGCGCCGCGCGGGCTATGTCTGCCGGTTTCTGGTCGGCGCTGCTGGGAAACCATTCGGCGCCGGCTTGCGCCGTGACGGTCTTGAGCTGTTCGATCGCCGCCGGTCGGTACACGTCGCCAGACACCGTCAGCACTTTTTTCTTGCGTTTTTCGATCAGGTGGCGCGCGAGTTTGGCGGTGCTGGTGGTTTTGCCCGAGCCCTGCAGGCCTGCCATCAGAATCACCGCCGGCGGCTGCGCCGCCAAGTTCAGGTCGCTGACACCTTCGCCCATGGTGGCACTGAGTTCCCGATTGACGATGCCCACCAGCGCCTGGCCCGGCGACAAGGAGCCCAGGACTTCCTGACCCAATGCCTTTTCCTTGACCCGCGCAATGAAGTCGCGCACCACGGGCAGTGCCACGTCGGCCTCGAGCAAGGCCAGGCGCACCTCGCGCAACATCTCAGTGACATTCGCCTCGGTAATGCGGGCCTGGCCACGCATTTCCTTGACGAGGCGCGACAGTTTTTCGGATAACGATGAGGCCATGGGTACTCGGGGGTAGGGTGCGCGCGGGTGGGATTTTTCGCCGACAGGTCGCGCGGGAACGGGCCAGGCGAAAGGCTAAACTGTACCCATGATTCTAGCCAGTGGCTCCATGTTGACCCATGCCCTCGCGTGGAGCGCTGCCATTGCCTATCTGGTGCCCGCCACCTGGCCTGCCGTCGGCGACCGTATCGGCCGGCTGGTACTGTTGCTGGGCTGGTTATTGCATGCGCTGGTGCTGGCCCTCAGCCTGGCAGGCGCAGTGCCGCATTTCGGCTTTGCGCCCGCACTATCGGTCACGGCCTGGCTGGTGGGGGCGGTGTATGCCGTCGAGTCGCGGTTTTATCCTCAATTGCGATTGCGCCGCGTGTTGTGCGCGCTGGCCGCCGTCACAGTCCTGTTGGCATTGGTGTTCCCGGGCACCCCACAGCACCCGGCGGCGTCCAGCTGGTTGCCACTGCACTGGGCGCTGGGTATTGCGTCCTATGGCCTGTTTGGTGCTGCAGTGGTTCATGCCTGGATGATGGGGCGCGCCGAAGACCGCATCCGCCAGGGTGCGGATCCGGAAAGTGGCATGCCGCTGCTCACACTCGAGCGGCTGACCTTCCGCTTCGTCGGTGCCGGTTTCGTGTTGCTGACCGCCACCTTGCTGGTGGTGCTGGCTTATGGTGAGACCTTGTATGGCCCTGGCATGGGCTGGCGCTTGAACCACAAGAGCGTGTTCTCCGTCCTGTCCTGGCTGACCTTTGCCGCCCTGTTGCTCGGGCGCATGCGCTACGGATGGCGCGGACGACGCGCCGTGCGGGTTTTGTATGCCGGGGCCGGCCTGCTTTTCCTGGCCTATGTCGGTTCACGTTTTGTGCTGGAAGTTGTCCTGAGTCGTGCAACATGAAGTTCTTGCTGGTGCTGATTGTGGTCATGGTGGCGGTCTGGATCTGGCGCTCCAATCGTGCCGCCGAACGGGCCGAGGAAGAGAAGGAACGTCGCCCCCGCTCAAAGCCCGTCGGCGCGATCGACATGGGGCGCTGCGACCTGTGCGGCATGCATTGTCCGGATGACGATCTGGTCAAGGGCCGTCGCGGCGCCTACTGTTCGATCCAGCATCGCGACCAGGCAGAGGCCTGAGCGGCGCCATGGCTGTCGCGCCAACCCGACCGTGGCTGGATCTGCGGTCCAACCAGCGCGACGACAGCCCGTACGCCGAGGGACCGGACGAGTTCGTGCGGCTGTGGAGCGGTTTCATGACCGCCCGCGTCACGCTGGGCGTGGTGTTGCTGGCGCTGCAGGCCAGTCTGTTCGTGCTGGGCCAGTCCACCAATCCCTTGCTGGTGATCGCCTGCGGTGCTTACCTGGTGGCGACACTGGTCACGCGTCTGCTGGGCCGGCCCCAGAGACTGGGGTCGACGCTGGGCCTGCGCTGGTTGTTGACGGTGGGTGTCGATGTCGCTACTTTTGCGCTGCTGCAGTATGTGCAGGGTCACGCGGGCATCAATTATTCGCCGTTGCTGGCGTTGCCGGTGCTGATGGCGGCTGTGCTGGGGTCGATGCCGCTGGCCATGGCGACGGCGGCCGGCGCCACGCTGCTGCTGCTGGTGCGCGCCGGTTTGGACGCGCTGGCGGGCGATCCAGATGCGGCATCGCTGATCGCGCAATCGGCGCTGACGGGAGCGGGCTATTTCGTCATTGCCTTTCTGGCCAGCCAGTTGTCGGCGCGTCTGGCCAGCGAGGAACAGCGATCGCGGCGCAGCCAGATGGTGGCGCGGGTGCAACGCGAGGTCAACGCGCTCGTCATCGAGTCGCTGACTGACGGCATTCTGGTGGTGGACGAACAGGATCTGGTGCTGGCGGCCAATCCGGCGGCATGCCGCTTGCTCGGGCGTGACGTTGCAGCGACCCTGCAGTCATTTTCGTTGGCGCTGGAGCCCGGTTGGCAGGAACTGCTGCAGTTGAAACAGCGCAGCCTTGCGCAGAACCAGGCCCAGAGTGCGCGCGTGGTGTTGACGCTGGCCGGCAGCGGACCGCAATACACGCATGTGCGCACCCGCATCGCTGCCACCGACGATGACGCAGCGTCCGAGCGTCTGTGCGTGATGTTCGTGCAGGACCAGCGCGAGGTCGAGGCGCGCATGCGTACCGAAAAACTGGTCAGCATGGGCCGCATGTCGAGCGCAGTCGCGCATGAAATCCGCAATCCGCTGGCGGCCATCGTGCAGGCCAATGCCTTGCTGGACGAGGCTGTGGACGACGCCAAGCTCAAGCTGCTGACTCGCATGGTGCAGCAGAACGCGAATCGCCTGGAGCGCATTGTGGATGAGGTGCTCAATATTGCCCGGGTCCAGCAGCGGCCGCCGGAAGCGGGCCCGCCCGGCCTGTGGCTCAACAGCGTGGTAGCGCAGATCTGCACCGACTGGGATCAGCATGGCGGACGTGAGGCACCGGTATCGCAGCAGTTTTGCGACACCGATGTCGAGGTCGTGTTCGAGGCCGAGCATCTGCGCCGGGTGCTGATCAATCTGCTGGACAACGCGAATCGTTATGCAGGCCCCGGCGCCGCGTCGATCCAGGTGGCGACCAGTCTGACCGGTGGCGGACAGGTGTCGCTATTGGTGTGGAGTGATGGCAAGCCGATGGAGCCATCAGTGGAACGCCATCTGTTCGAACCCTTCTTTTCGTCCGAAAGCCGTTCGACCGGACTGGGTCTGTATATCTGTCGCGAGTTGTGCGACGGCCATGGCGCCGTGATCGCCTTTGCACGTGCGCAGCGCCGCATCGGGGGCGCGACGGTGGACGGCAACGAGTTTCGCATCCGATTTGCGCCGGTGTCGCGCAAGCCGCCATCTGCCAGAATACCGTCGTGACCGAAGCCATCACCACCAGTACCCACAGAGCTGTTCATGTCCTCGTCGTGGACGACGAGCCGGACCTTCGCACACTTTACGAGCTGGCCCTGGTGCGTGAGGGTTACGAAGTACAGAGTGTCGGAGACCTGGCGCAAGCCTGGGAGCTACTTACGGCGCAACGATTCGACGTTGTCATCACCGACATGCGCCTGCCGGACGGCATGGGCATCAGCCTGCTGCAGCGCCTGCGCGACGATCAGCGGCGGGAACGCTGCGTCGTCATTACGGCCTATGGCTCGGCCGACAACGCAGTTGAGTCGCTCAAGGCGGGCGCGTTCGACTACCTGACCAAACCAGTCGATATCCAGCAGTTTCGCGCTGTCATTGCGTCCGCTGTGCAAGGTGCGCGCAAAGAGGCGATGGCCGGGCGCAGGCACAACGCTGGCGTGGCGTCGCGCGAGGGCTTCAACCGGCGCCGGACCGATGCCGAACCCGGCGCGGGCGAGGCGGCATTGCAGCGGCTGGTAGGTGAGTCCTCGGCCATGCGCCAGGTCAAGGATCGGGTGGCCAAGGTCGCACGCTCGATGGCGCCGGTGCTGGTGACCGGCGAATCGGGGACCGGGAAGGAACTGGTGGCGCGTGCGCTGCATGCCAATAGCCATCGATCGGCAGGCCCGCTGGTGGCGGTCAATTGCAGTGCCATTCCCGAGCAGTTGCTCGAGGCCGAGTTTTTTGGTACGCGCAAAGGCTCGTTCACAGGCGCCACGCAGGACCGCGACGGGTTTTTCCAGGCCGCACGCGGCGGCAGCCTGTTCCTTGACGAAATCGGTGACCTGCCGCTGGCGATGCAGTCCAAGTTGCTGCGTGCGATCCAGGAGCGTTGTGTGCGCAGTGTCGGATCGACGAAGGAAGAGCCGGTGGATGTACGCATCGTCAGTGCCACCCACCGGGATCTGGCGGCCGACGTGCAAACCGGGCGTTTCCGCCAGGATCTGTATTACCGGCTCAATGTCATCGACATCGTGATCCCGCCGTTGCGTGATCGCCTCGACGATCTGCCAGCCCTGTGCGAGAGCTTGCTGGCACGTATTGCGCAAGAGGCGGGCATGCCGGTACCCACGCTGTCGGCCAGCGTGCTCGAGCAGATCTGCCTGGCGCCGCTCAAGGGCAATGTTCGAGAACTCGAAAACCTGCTGCACCGTGCGGTCGCCTTGAGTGAAGGTGGCGATCTGCAGGTCGACATCCTGGGCGAACAGACCTTGCCGGGGCCACTAGCGCCTGCGCCTGATGCGGCCCAAGTCGCCGTGACCTTGCCTGCCGACGCAGCAGGTGATCCGTCGGTGCAGGTGCCGCTGGCGATTCCGAGTGACTTGCAGAGTCATCTGGATCGGCAGGAGCGGGAAATCCTGGTGCAGACCCTGCATGAGACCGGTTTCAATCGTACCGCCGCGGCAGCCAGGCTCGGACTGAGCCTGCGCCAGATCCGCTACCGTATCGCGCGGCTCAAGATTGATGCGCCGGCGGACTCCGCCGATGCCGCCGACTGACGTTGCGGGGCCGCCCCCCGGATTAAACCGCGAGTGGGAGCGGGGCTGGTACCGGGATGCGCAGCGACTGGACTCACCCAATTGTGGCCCGCGACCGCCTGGCATGGCGATCGACCTGGTGGTGCTGCATTCGATCAGCCTGCCGCCAGGTGAATATGGCGGCGCGGCAGTGTTGCAACTCTTCACCAACCAACTGGACTGGGATGCACATCCGTACTTTCAACAGATCAGGGGCCTGACGGTATCGGCGCATTTCTTCTTGCGCCGTGACGGCAGCCTGTGGCAATTTGTCAGTTGCGACGCACGGGCCTGGCATGCAGGCCAGTCCTGCCATCAGGGGCGCGACAACTGCAACGACTTTTCGATCGGTATCGAACTCGAGGGTTTGGAAGGCGAGTCGTTCGAGCCCGCGCAATATGCCGGCGCGGGCGCCTTGTGCGCGGCGATTGGCCGGCAGTATCCGATTCGGCATGTGGCTGGCCATGAGCATGTGGCGCCGGGGCGCAAGTTCGATCCCGGCGCTGGTTTCGACTGGGCACTGCTGCGCCGCGCGTTGCCGTGGGATGCGGATTTTTTTCCGTCGCCTTTTTAATTTTTTTGCGATTGTCCCGGGATGCCGGGCCAGCCGCGTGTGTCGCCTGCGTTGCGACCTTGGTTGGGTATGCGCTGGCGCATGCGATGCGCTGATTCCATGCGGGCGTTGAGCGCAAAAGCCGGCGCGGGTCGCATGTTCGCGTGGTTTCACGCAAAGGCGCGCATGCCACAAGGCCTTGCGTGCGATGGCGCGCGCCGGGTCAGCCGATGTTCCACGGCAATGGGTCGGCGGGCACCCGATGGGCTCGGGCCGTGGCCTGCGCGATACACTACCGGTAGTGGCTTGTAATCGATCCATACCCCATATATAGTGTGCGCTGGTCGTGACGAAGGCTTGCTGCGATGACGCAAAAGCAGGCCACTTACGAACCAGATCCTCCCCACAAGACGTTCCCAGAGACGAGGAAAGAACAATGCAGACAGCCAAAAATACTCCCACTTCCCAGCAACCCGCCTCCAGCACCAGCACCAGGGCCCCCACGCCCAATGCCAATGCCAATGCCAATAGTGCGTTGGCCCATTTCCAGATCATCCGGCGCAACGGCGCTGTGGTGCCGTTCGAGCCCAACAAGATTGCCGTGGCCATGATGAAGGCCTTTCTTGCGGTGCATGGCACCCATGGCGCGGCCTCAGCCAGCGTACGCGAAATGGTCGAAGAACTGACCCAGACCGTGGTGCGTGCGCTGATGCGCTCGCGTCCAGGTGGCGGCACCTTTCATATTGAAGACGTGCAGGACCATGTCGAGTTGGGCCTCATGCGCGGCGGGCACCATGAAATTGCAAGAGCCTACGTGCTGTATCGCGAGAAGCGCACCCAGGAGCGCGCCAGCAAGCTCGAGCAGGACAAGCCCCAGGCTGTGCAGTTGTTTGCCATCGACAATGGTCAGCGTGTACCGCTGGACATGGACCGGCTGCGCGGCCTGATCCAGTCGGCCTGTTCAGGACTCGGTCCGGATATCCGTTTCGAGCCCATCCTGGCCGAGACCTTGCGTAACCTGTACGACGGTGTGCCGATGGACGAGGTCTACAAGGCCTCGGTGCTGGCGGCGCGCACACTGATCGAAAAGGATCCTGACTACACCTACGCCACAGCGCGCTTGTTGTTCCATACCATCGCCAAGGAAGTGCTCGGCCATGACGTCGCGCCATCCGAGATGGGACCGGCGTATGCCGAGTATTTCCCGCAGTTCGTGCGCAAAGGCGTCGCTGCCGAGTTGCTCGACGAACGTCTGCAGCAGTTCGACCTGCAGCGCCTGGGTGCGGCGCTCAAACCCGAACGCGACCTGCAATTCGACTACCTCGGCCTGCAGACACTGTATGACCGCTATTTCCTGCATATCAGCAAGACCCGCATCGAGCTGCCGCAGGCGTTCTTCATGCGCGTGGCAATGGGTCTGTCACTTAACGAGATCGACCGGGAGGCGCGCGCCATCGAGTTTTACGAGATCCTTTCCTCGTTCGACTTCATGTCCAGCACACCGACGTTGTTCAACAGTGGCACGCTGCGTTCGCAACTGTCGTCTTGCTACCTGACCACCGTGCCTGACGATCTGGACGGAATCTACGAGTCGATCAAGGAAAACGCGCTGCTGTCCAAGTTCGCCGGCGGGCTGGGCAACGACTGGACCCGCGTGCGTGCACTGGGTTCGCGCATCAAGGGCACAAACGGCGAATCCCAAGGCGTGGTGCCCTTCCTCAAAGTGGTCAACGACACCGCGGTGGCGGTCAACCAGGGTGGCAAGCGCAAGGGCGCGGTTTGCACCTACCTGGAAACCTGGCACCTGGACATCGAGGAGTTCCTCGAGTTGCGCAAGAACACCGGTGATGACCGTCGGCGCACACACGACATGAACACCGCCAACTGGATTCCCGACCTGTTCATGCGCCGCGTCATGGAAAAAGGCAACTGGACGCTGTTCTCGCCGTCCAACGTGCCTGACCTGCATGACAAGTTTGGCGCTGATTTCGAGCGCGCCTACGTCGCCTACGAAGAGCAGGCTGCGCGCGGCGAGATAAAACCCTCGCGCACGCTGGCGGCATCCGACCTGTGGCGCAAGATGCTGACGATGTTGTTCGAAACCGGCCACCCCTGGATCACGTTCAAGGATGCCTGCAACGTGCGCTCGCCGCAGCAACACGCCGGCGTCGTGCATTCGTCGAACTTGTGCACCGAGATCACACTCAATACCAGCGACACCGAAACTGCAGTCTGCAACTTGGGTTCGGTCAACCTGCTGCAGCACCTCAAGGACGGTGCGATGGATCACGACAAGCTGCGTCGCACCATCAGCATTGCCATGCGCATGCTGGACAACGTCATCGACATCAACTACTACGCGGTCAAGAAGGCGCGCGACTCCAACATGCGCCACCGCCCGGTGGGTCTGGGCGTGATGGGCTTCCAGGACAGCCTATACAAGCTGCGCATTCCGTATGCCAGCGATGCGGCCGTGGAGTTTGCCGACCAATCCATGGAGGCCGTCTGTTACTACGCCTATTGGGCGTCGACCGAACTGGCTCGTGAGCGCGGCCGCTACTCCAGCTTCAAGGGCTCCTTGTGGGACCGCGGCATTTTGCCGATCGACACGCTGGACATGCTGGCATCCGCGCGCGGTGGTTATGTCGAGGTCGACCGCTCGTCGACGATGGACTGGGAAGCGCTGCGCAGCAAGATTGCCCAGGACGGCATGCGCAACTCCAACTGCGTGGCGATCGCGCCGACCGCGACGATCTCCAACATCATCGGCGTGGACGCATCGATCGAACCCTGCTTCGGCAATCTGTCGGTCAAGTCCAATCTGTCGGGCGAGTTCACCGTCATCAACGGCAGCCTGGTGCACGACCTCAAGCGGCTGGGCCTGTGGGACGACGTGATGGTGATGGACCTGAAACATTTCGATGGCTCGCTGCAGCCGATCGACCGCGTGCCGCAAGAGATCAAGTCGCTGTATGCCACGGCCTTCGAAGTTGAAACGCAGTGGCTGGTCGAAGCCGCTGCGCGGCGCCAGAAATGGATCGACCAGGCGCAGTCGCTCAATATCTACATGGCGGGCGCCTCGGGCAAGAAGCTCGACGACACCTACAAGCTGGCCTGGCTGCGCGGCTTGAAGACAACGTATTACCTGCGCACGCAATCTGCAACCCACGCTGAGAAATCCACGGTGGCATCAGGGCGCATGAACGCCGTGTCGTCGGGTACGGGTGAGACGCCAATGAGCGCGCTCGACAAGGCGGCGGCGGCTGCACGCGAACAGCTCGCGGCGAGCCCGGCGACCGACGTGAAGTTCTGTGGAGTCGACGATCCGACCTGCGAGGCTTGCCAGTAAATCGTGAAGCACCATCGCCCGCAAATCATGCAGGCGATGCAATTGAACAACACAAATTCGCAGCGATGACCATGAATACTTTTCAATTCATGACACTGCTCTGATAATTCGCAGATTGGAAACCTCTATGTTGACCTGGGACGAAGAAGTCAAGCCCACACCGCCAACGTCTTTTTCTCGCGACCCGCATGCGGGCCGCTCGATGGAGTCACCGCCTCAATCGCCGACCAAGCGTGTTCTGGACGATGGTGCGGCAGTGCCGACAGCACCTGCTGCTGCCGTTGCAAGCACTCCACGGCGCGTCAACGCCGCCGACAAACGCATCATCAACGGCAAGACCGACGTCAATCAGTTGGTGCCTTTCAAGTACAAGTGGGCTTGGGAGAAATACCTGGCCAGCTGCGCCAACCACTGGATGCCACAAGAGGTCAACATGACGCGCGACATCGCGTTGTGGAAAGATCCGGCCGGTTTGACCGAAGACGAGCGGCGCATTGTCAAACGCAACCTCGGTTTTTTTGTCACCGCCGACTCGCTGGCTGCCAACAACATCGTGCTGGGCAGTTATCGCCACATCACGGCGCCCGAGTGCCGGCAGTTCCTGTTGCGCCAGGCGTTCGAAGAGGCCATCCATACACACGCCTACCAGTACATCGTCGAGTCGCTCGGCCTGGACGAGAGCGAGATCTTCAACGCCTACAACGAGGTTGCCTCGATTCGCAACAAGGATCAGTTTCTGATCCCGTTCATCGAGACCTTGACCAATCCGCATTTCACGACCGGTACGCTGGAGAACGACCAGAAACTGCTCAAATCGCTGATCGTGTTTGCCTGCCTGATGGAAGGCCTGTTCTTCTATGTCGGGTTCACGCAGATCCTGGCTTTGGGCCGGCAGAACAAGATGACCGGCGCGGCGGAGCAGTACCAGTACATCCTGCGCGACGAATCCATGCATTGCAACTTTGGCATCGACCTGATCAACCAGATCAAGCTCGAGAACCCACTGTTGTGGACGCCCACCTTCAAGGCCGAGATCCGCGACCTGTTCGAGCAGGCTGTGGCACTCGAGTACCAATACGCCGAAGACACCATGCCGCGTGGCGTGCTGGGCATGAACGCATCGATGTTCAAGGGTTATCTGCGCTACATCGCCAATCGGCGCGCGACCCAGATCGGTATGGAAGCTCTGTACCCGAACGAAGAAAATCCGTTCCCCTGGATGAGCGAGATGATCGACTTGAAGAAGGAGCGCAACTTCTTCGAGACGCGTGTCATCGAGTACCAGTCCGGTGGTGCCTTGTCCTGGGATTGAAGGCAGACAAGAACAGTCATGGTAAACCGAATTTCATGTGATGCTCCAGGCCGCGCAGACGACCGTGGTATCACGTGTGACCCCATTCAAGGTGCTGGGATAAGGCCCAACGCCCTGAATCGCTTCATGTGCTCCAACAGGCATGAAGTGCTCTTTGTTACTTGATCAAGGAGAAAATTATGGCAACTGCAAAAAAACCGGCGGCTAAAAAAGCTGCCCCAGCGAAGAAAGCTCCGGCCAAAAAGGCCGCAGCGAAGAAGGCTCCTGCGAAGAAGGCAGCAGCCAAGAAAGCTCCGGCCAAGAAGGTCGTAGCGAAAAAGGCTCCGGCTAAAAAGGTCGTAGCGAAGAAGGCTCCTGCGAAGAAAGCAGCAGCCAAGAAGGCGCCTGCGAAAAAGGCTGCAGCGAAAAAAGCTCCGGCCAAGAAGGTCGTAGCGAAGAAGGCTCCTGCGAAGAAAGCAGCAGCCAAGAAAGCCCCTGCGAAAAAGGCAGCGGCCAAGAAGGCTCCAGCGAAGAAAGCTGCTGCCAAGAAAGCCGCGAAGAAGCCCGCTGCGAAGAAAGCCGCGAAGGCGCCCGCTGCCCCTGCCCCTGCTGCATCCGCCGCTCAGACGACGTTGAACCCGCAGGCGGCCTGGCCGTTTCCGACAGCCAGCAAGCCCTGAACGACGCTTTAACTAGCTTCGTTGCAAGCCCGACACCTCACGGTGTCGGGCTTTTTTTGGCTCATAGTCCAATTGCAGCCTTGTCGATCGCGTAGTTCTGTGGGCCCTGCTCGGCGATCTTGCGTGCGCCCAACTGGTTGCCCAGTTGCGCACAGCGTTCAAGCGACCAGCCTTGTTCCAGGCCGAACATCAAGGCGCCACGAAACGCGTCGCCACAACCAGTGGGGTCGACCACTTTGCTGGCCTTGACGCCCGCTACTTGGGTCTTGCTGCCGTCGATCCATACGTCACAACCCTGGGCCCCGGTGGTGACGATCAGGCCGCGCACCTGGCGCGACACCTCGGCGATGTCCCAGCCCGTGCGGTCGCACAGCATCTTGCCTTCATAGTCATTGACAGCCACCCAACTGGCCTTTTCGACGAAGTCGCGCAACTCGGCACCGTCAAAGCGCGGCAATTGCTGGCCAGGATCGAAAACAAAGGGGATGTCTGCCTTGGCGAACTGTTCTGCGTGTTGCACCATCGCATCGCGGCCATCCGGCGCGATGATGCCCAGGGCGATGTCGTCACGTGCTTCGATCTGTGTCTGCCAGGCCTGTTCCATCGCACCCGGATGAAAACCGTTGATCTGGTTGTTGTCCATGTCGGTGATGATCATGGCCTGGGCCGTGTAGGCGTCGGGGATGGTGCGCACGAATTCGGTGCGAATGTCCAGGTCGGCAAAACGCCTGAGGTAGGTGTCGCCGTCCATTCCGATGGTGGCCATGGGCAATGGCTCGCCGCCAAGCAGCTTCAGGCTGTAGGCGATGTTGCCGGCGCAGCCGCCGAAGTCGCGGCGCAGCGATGGCACCAGGAACGAGACATTGAGGATGTGCAGCTGCTCGGGAAGTATCTGCTGCGCAAATCGACCCTCGAAGTTCATGATGGTGTCGAAGGCCAGTGAGCCGCAAATAATGGATGCCATGGTGCAGTACAGAAGGGGAGTCAGGGATAAAAGGCGAGAAGGCGGTATCCGGCAATGCGGTCGGTATGGGGGCCGGGCATGACGGACAAAGCCAGCGAACCGGACCAAACCGAGGTCTTGGACAGTGTCAAGGCGCCGGAGCCGAATTCGGCGGGTTGGATCACGCGGCGGATGACCGCCTGATCTTGCGGGTCTGTCAGCGAGAGTTCGATCGACGGCATCGCAATGGCGATGGGTGCCGTGTTGCGCAAGGCGAAGCCCAGTCGGTAGTCGTCGCCGCGCACGCGGCTGAATGAGGAACTGTCGATGACGACAGACTCGATTTGCCGCAGTGGCGCCAGCACGCAACCCGTTACCTCGCACAGGGCCTGCAGCATCGGGCGCGTGGCGGGTTCGACGGCAGCGATGCGATCGCGTTCCTTGCGCACCACCTGCAGGACCAATAACACCAGCAAGGCCAGCACCACGAACGCGAGTGACCAGCGCACGACGGGTTTGCGCCACATCGAAGGCTTTTCGGCGTCGCGCAGGAACGTCACCGGCGGTTCGTCCGGCTCCACCGCGTCGTTCACCTTGCCGGGGGCTTGCCAGGCTGTGGAGTCCGGCAGCGACAGATCGACCGCCGCAGACTCGGGTGTCGTCAATGGTTGCGCGCGTGGCTCAGGCTCGGGTTCCAGTTCCGGTTCCTGCCCGAGGAAGACGGTATCAGGGTCGGTCACCGGAGAATCGATCCAGCTGGTCTCGTCGCTGGCCGGCTCAGGGATCGGCTCGGGGACTGCGGCAGCGGACACTTGTGCGAGCGGCGGCTGTGGTGGAGGTGTTGGCGGTTGTTCAGCCGGCCGGACGAAAAATGATGGCGATGGTGCTGCTGCAGGCCGCGGCTCGCGGGGTGGTTCAGGCGCAGACGCCGGTGCCTGCGTTACCGGTCGACTCGCGGCCGGCGTGGCCGTCGGGTCTGATCCGGCCGACGGCACCATGTTCTGCGTGGCGTCGAAGATTTCGGCGCACTGACCGCAACGTACCCAACCCTCGGATACCCGAAGTTGATCCGGAACGACCCTGAACATGGTTTCGCATGTCGGACAACGCGTGATCAGGCTCATGGGAGGGTAATTGTAGCGACGTGAACTTGCGTGTCAGGTGCTGGCCGTCATCAGCACCCAGCCGTCCTGGGCCGCTGCCACCTTGAGCTGCACATGGGCCGCATAGGCCTGCGTCAGTTCGTTGGCCTGGCGCTCCAGAATGCCCGACAGCACCAGATGCCCGCCAGTTGCAACGCGGCCGCACAACAGTGGCGCGAGCACTTTCAGCGGTGTGGCCAGGATATTGGCGAGCACGGTCTGGTACTGGCCGCTGGGCATGTCCGGCAAGCCGCAGCGGATCGCGACCTGATTGGCTTGTGCATTGAGCATGGACGACTCCACCGCAGCTGGGTCGATATCGACTGCATCGACATCCCGCGCGCCCATCATGGCAGCGGCGATAGCCAGAATGCCCGAGCCGCAACCGTAATCGAGCACCCGTCCCAGCGGATGGGGTCCACGGCCCTGGGCGATCCATTGCAGGCACATGCGCGTGGTCGGATGGGTTCCGGTGCCGAAGGCGAGGCCAGGGTCAAGCCGGATGATGTGTTGTGCATCGGCCGGGGGCTCGTGCCAGGTCGGCACGATCCAGAATCCCGGGCTGATCGGTACCGGCGCGAACTGCGACTGGGTCAGTCGGACCCAGTCCTGATCCGCAATCGGCGCGATGCCGACGATCCGGCATTCGGCAAAAAAATCCTGCGCCTGCAACAGGGTCGACGCTTCCAGGGCCCGTGGCTCGGTAGAAAACAAGGCCTTCACGGTGGAGTGGCGCCAGCCGATCTGTGTCGGGACCATGCCCGGTTCGCCGAACAGCGGTTGCTCGGTCTCGGTCAGTGCGTCGCTGTCCTCGACACTGACGCTGAGCGCCTCCAGCGCCTCGAGTGCGTCAGAGACGATCTCCACTTCGGCTTGCGGACACTGCAGACTCAACTCGAACATGGCCGATCTCTATCGTTTGTGCTGGGCGAGCCACTCTTCCAGGTAATGGATATTCGTTCCACCACCGCAGAATTTGGCGTCCACCATCAGCTCGCGGTGCAGCGGAATGTTGGTATTGATGCCCTCGACCACCGTCTCGCCCAGCGCCGTGCGCATGCGCGCCAGGGCCTGTTCGCGCGTGTCGCCATGCACGATGAGCTTGCCGATCATCGAGTCGTAGTTCGGTGGCACAAAATAGTTGGTATAGATATGTGAGTCCACGCGCACGCCGGGGCCGCCCGGCGGGTGCCACATCGTGATGCGACCGGGAGACGGCGTGAACTTGAAGGGGTCTTCGGCATTGATGCGGCACTCGATGGCATGGCCGCGGATCTCGATCTGGCGCTGTGTGAATGGCAGCTTTTCGCCCGCCGCCACCATGATCTGCGTCTTCACGATGTCTATGCCGGTGATCCACTCGGTCACGGGGTGTTCGACCTGCACCCGGGTGTTCATCTCGATGAAATAGAACTCGCCGTTCTCGAACAGGAATTCGAACGTACCAGCGCCGCGATAACCGATTTTCTTGCAGGCGGCTACGCAGCGTTCGCCAATGCGCTCGATCAGCTTGCGTGGAATTCCCGGCGCTGGCGCTTCCTCGATCACCTTCTGGTGGCGCCGCTGCATCGAGCAGTCGCGTTCGCCCAGGTAGACCACGTTCTTGAATTTGTCGGCCAGGATCTGGATCTCGATATGGCGCGGGTTCTGCAGGAATTTTTCCATGTACACCGCAGGATTGCCGAATGCCGCGCCGGCTTCGGCCTTGGTCATCTGCACCGCATTGACCAGCGCTGCCTCGGTGTGCACGACCCGCATGCCGCGCCCGCCACCACCACCGGCGGCCTTGATGATGACCGGGTAGCCGATCGACTTGGCAATGCGCCGGACCTGGACGGAGTCGTCCGGCAGTTCGCCTTCCGAGCCCGGCACGCAGGGTACGCCAGCCTTGATCATGGCCTGCTTGGCCGACACCTTGTCGCCCATGATGCGGATCGACTCGGGCGTGGGGCCGATGAACTGGAATCCGCTTTTCTCGACCCGCTCGGCGAATCCGGCGTTTTCACTAAGGAATCCATAGCCGGGGTGGATGGCCTCGGCATCGGTGACCTCGGCCGCCGAGATGATGGCCGGCATGTTGAGGTAACTCAGCGCGGAGGGACCCGGGCCGATACAGACGGCTTCCTCGGCCAGCTTGACATACTTGGCTTCCTTGTCTGCCTCCGAGTACACCATTACGGCCGTGACACCGAGCTCGCGACAGGCGCGCTGGATACGTAGTGCAATCTCGCCTCGATTGGCAACCAGAATCTTCTTGAACATGGCTCAGGCGGTCCGTCGTCAGCTGATTTCAAACATGGGTTGCCCGTATTCGACAGCCTGACCGTTGACGCACATGATGTTCGTCACGGTGCCTGTCTTGTCGGCTTCGATCTCGTTGAGGATTTTCATGGCTTCCACGATGCAGATCGTGTCGCCTTCCTTCACCGCGCTGCCTACTTCGACAAACGCCTTGGCGCCGGGGGAGGCGCTGCGATAGAAGGTGCCGACCATCGGCGATTTGACGATATGGCCTTCGGGTGGCGCAGGTACAACCGGCTCGGCCGCGGCGGCAGCAACCGGTGCAGCAGCAGCCGGCGCCGCTGCAGGTGCGATCATCTGATACTGCGGCGCGCCGGCCGGGCCGCCTTTGACGATGCGTACCTTGCCTTCGGCCTCGGTGATTTCCAGTTCGGACACATTCGAATCTGAAACCAGATCGATCAGTGTTTTGAGTTTTCGCAGATCCATGGGGGACTCCAACGACGATGGTTGTAATGAGGCGCAAATTTACCCCAAATATGGGCTAACTTTGCCTAACTTCGTCTATTTCTGATATTTTCCTGCGCCCGCCGAGCGGTTGACAAAGCGGAGAGGGCATAGGGGCCTGATTTTTCCGGCCTGCCATGCCGCCAGATCGCTCACCGCAAGGTCCGCCATTGTTGCAGGTCTTGTGCCGAAAGCTGGCCGATTTTACGTTGTCTGATCCGGGACGATCCGTCGAGTAGCACCGAGAACGGCAGACCCCCGCTGGAATTGCCCAATCTCCGGCTCAGATCAATGCCGGAAAATCCTGCCAATGCGATCGGAAATTGCATTGGCAAACGTTCCAGGAAACGGGTTACCGGCGCCGCCTGGTCTACTGCCAGGCCCAGGACTTGCCAGCCATTGGCGCGATTTTCAGCATAAAAGCGATCCAATAGCGGCATTTCTTCGACGCATGGGGCGCACCAGGTGGCCCAGAAATTGAGCAGCAGCGGCTTGCCCTGCAGACTGCGCATGGCCAGAGTGCCGCCTTGTGGTGTGCTGAATGTCAGTCCCCACAACGCCTGCTCGACATCGGGCAAGGTATTGCCGACGTGTCCATTGCGCCAGGCCAGGCCAAAACCGGTGGCCGCCGCTGCACCTGCGACGCCGGCAAACAGCCAACGGCGGCGCGTAGCCGTCTGGCTCATGCCGCGCCCCCATCCATGCGTTGGCGCAAAGCCGCAAGGTCGCCTCGCGGCGCACGACCCCGCGCGTCCGCACGCAAGGCGCCGCGCAGCTGGTCATGGTCATATACCCGCAGTTGCACTGCGACCCGCTCCGTCAGTCCGGGGCAGATGTCCATCACGATCAGGGCCTCGACCGTCTCACCGCGCATTCCGCCAACCGTTTGCGCCTGGTAACGCGTGCGCATGTTGATCAGCGCCAGCTCGGCCGATTTGCAGTCGTCGCAAAACAGGTCGATCAGGATGTCGGAGCGCCGGGTCGCGTTGCCGCGCCATACCGCCGACGTGAGGTAGGGGCGAAATGCTGCCATGCGCTCCATCCAGCGCAACGCCAGTGCACGCAAGGCTGCGAGTTCCTCGCGCTGGCTGTCGGCGCAAAACACGGCGATGTAATCGGACACCGCATCCTCAATCTCTTCGTTGTCCGGCAATTGGGTGCGCGGTGGCAGTCCAAGGATATGCACCGCCTGCCGTTTGGCCGCGCCGTACTCCAGGCCATCTTCCACCACCAGTCGGGCCGCACTGGCGGCAATCTCGGCCTTGCAGCCCACGTTACGCATGTCCATCCGGGGATTTTGCATGGATTCCACCGGTGCCTGCAGCGCCACCCCTTATGTAACCCGCCACCGGCCGTTGTCATTTGCACGTCGGCAGCGACGCATGTGACATTGCACGGTGTCGAGTTCGACTAGCGACCCGACCCCCCTGGTCGCCTAAAATCGCCCGATGCACATCCATATTCTGGGAATCTGCGGTACTTTCATGGGTGGCTTGGCCGCGCTGGCACGGGAGCTGGGTCATACGGTGACTGGCTGCGACACCGGGGTCTACCCCCCGATGAGCGATCAGCTGCGCGCTCTGGGCATTGATCTGGTCGAGGGTTACGGCGCCGAACAGCTGTCCGTGGCACCCGACATGTTTGTTGTAGGTAACGTCGTGAGCCGGGCGCGAAAACCCGACGGCAGCGCCCGCTATCCGCTGATGGAGGCCATTCTCGACGCCGGCGCACCTTATACCAGCGGGCCGCAATGGCTGTCGGACCATGTTTTGCAGGGCCGGCACGTGCTGGCCGTTGCCGGAACCCATGGCAAGACCACGACCACTGCCATGGTGGCCTGGATCCTCGAGCAGGCGGGTTTGCAGCCGGGATTCCTGATCGGCGGTGTGCCGATGAATTTCGATGTCTCCGCGCGCCTTGGTGGTGTGCCGTCAGCCGGGGCGGACGGTCGCGCGCGCAAACCGCTGTTCGTGATCGAGGCCGACGAATACGACACTGCATTTTTCGACAAACGCAGCAAATTCGTACATTACCGGCCACGCACCGCGATCCTGAACAATCTAGAGTTCGACCATGCAGACATATTCGACGATCTGGCGGCGATCGAGCGCCAATTCCGCCATCTGGTGCGCATCGTGCCGGGCACCGGGCCCAGCGGCAGCGGTCGCATCATCGTCAACGGCCTCGAGGAGAGCCTGAGCCGTGTTTTGGCGGCCGGGTGCTGGAGCGAGATGCGCAGCTTTGGCGCGGCGGTGAGTGACTTCGTGGCCCAGGGTGAGCCGGACCGGTTCCAGGTGCTGCGCCAGGGTGCGCCGGTGGGCAATGTTTCCTGGGCACTCAGCGGGCAACATAACCAGCTCAACGCACTGGCCGCGATTGCCGCTGCCGAACATGTGGGCGTTGATCCGGCGTTTGCAGCGCAGGCCCTGGCCAACTTCCAGAATGTGCGCCGGCGCATGGAGTTGCGTGCCAGTATCCAGTTGCCGGGCGCGGATCCGCTCGCGCAGGCGGTCAGGCTGTTCGACGATTTCGCCCACCATCCGACGGCGATCCGCACCACGGTCGACGGCTTGCGGCGCCAGGTGGGCGATTCAGTCCGTATTCTGGCCGTGTTCGAGCCGCGCACCAACACCATGAAACTGGGCGCCATGAAGGCCCAGTTGCCCTGGAGTCTGGTATCGGCCGACCTGGCCTTCTGCCATTCCGGCGGGCTGGGCTGGGATGCCAGCGAAGCCCTGGCCCCGCTGGGCGACAAGGTCTCGGTGGCGCCGGATGTCGACACCCTGGTCGATCAGGTGGTATCTACGGTGCGCCCTGGCGACCAGATCCTGTGCATGAGCAATGGCGGCTTTGGTGGCATTCACCAGAAACTGATCGATGCCCTGCGGGCTGGCCGAATGCAGGCACAGCCACGGGTAAAGGCGCAGGCCACGGCGCTCGCCTGAGCGGCGCAGGGCCGCGGACGGGTCGGAGCCCGCCGCACGCGATACCGGCCGGTGCTTATTTCGCGCGAGCGCGCCTTGCCTGCACCGCTTCGGACAGGCCACCGAGCAGTTCCAGCGAATGCTCCCATCCCAGGCAGGCATCGGTAATGCTCTTGCCAAATTCCAGTGCGTTCGCATCGTCCTTGCCCGGCGTGAACTTTTGCGCGCCGGCCTTCAGGTGGCTCTCGACCATGAGGCCGAACACGCTGGTTGAGCCCGCCGCGATCTGGCTGCCGATGGCGCGTGCAACTTCGAGCTGCTTTTCGTGCTGCTTGCTGCTGTTGGCGTGGCTGCAGTCGACCATCAGCGAGGCTGGCAACTGGGAGGCGGTCAGGGCTTTGCAGGCCGCCGCGACACTTTCTGCGTCGTAGTTGGGAGTCTTTCCGCCGCGCAGGATCACATGGCAGTTCTGGTTGCCGTTGGTCTGCACGATCGCCACCTGGCCGTTCTTGTGCACCGAAAGGAAGTGGTGCCCACCGGCTGCCGCCTGAATCGCGTCGGTTGCGATCTTGATGTTGCCGTCAGTGCCGTTCTTGAAACCGATGGGTGCCGACAGGCCGGAGGCCAGCTCGCGGTGTACCTGGCTTTCGGTGGTGCGCGCGCCGATTGCGCCCCAGGAGATCAGGTCACCCAGGTATTGCGGCGAGATCACGTCGAGGAATTCGCTTCCGGCGGGCAGTCCCAGTCGGTTGATCTCGATCAGCAGCTGGCGCGCGATGCGCAGGCCTTCGTCGATGCGGAAGGTCTCGTCCAGATAGGGGTCATTGATCAGGCCTTTCCATCCCACCGTTGTGCGCGGCTTCTCGAAGTACACCCGCATGACGATCTCCAGCGTGTCGCGGTACTTGTGGCGCTGCTGCAGCAACTGGCGGGCGTATTCCTGTGCGGCCACCGGATCGTGGATGGAGCACGGACCGATGACCACCAGCAGGCGATCGTCCGCACCGGCCATGATGTTCTGGATGTTGTGGCGGGTCCGGGTGATCAGGTCTTCCACCGGCGTGCCGCTGATGGGGAAGAAACGGATCAGGTGGTCGGGCGGCGGTAACACGTTGATGGATTTGATGCGTTCGTCGTCAGTCTGGCTGGTCCGGTCGCTGATGGCTTGGCTACGGCGATCCTGCGGGTTGCGCGGGTCTTGTTTGTCGGATTGCCAGGGAGTGGTCTGCTGGGTCATGGTCGTGGTCCGGAAAGTGAAAAACAGATAGGCTAGACAACAAAAAACCGCCGGGGTTGCCGGCGGTTTCGGGAGGGTTCGGGTATCAGTTGGCTGACACGACTACTTCTCTCTTGCGCCGGCGGCGTTTGAGAACCAGAAATAGCCAAAGAAAAATCGTGCTGTCAACATGGCCGCGACTTTAGCATGAAAAAAATGGGCGTCGCAAGCGGCGCCTTCAGGCCGTGCCGCCGACGGTCAGTCCGTCGATGCGCAGCGTGGGTTGTCCCACACCGACCGGCACGCTCTGACCCTCCTTGCCGCAGGTTCCCACGCCGCTGTCGAGTTGCATGTCGTTGCCGATCATGCTGACACGCGTCAACGCGTCCGGGCCATTGCCGACGATGGTGGCGCCCTTGACCGGGTACTTGATCTTGCCGTTCTCCACCCAGTAGGCCTGGCTGGCCGAGAACACGAACTTGCCGGACGTGATGTCGACCTGGCCGCCGCCGAAGTTGGTGGCATACAGGCCGCGCTTGATGCTGGCCACGATCTCCTGCGCGGCCATGTCGCCGCCGAGCATGTAGGTGTTTGTCATGCGCGGCATCGGCACATGGGCATAACTTTCGCGCCGGCCGTTGCCGGTGGGGGCGACGCCCATCAGGCGCGCGTTCATCGAATCCTGGATATAACCTTTAAGTATGCCGTCCTCGATCAGCACATTGCGCTGGCTGGCATTGCCTTCGTCGTCCACGTTCAGCGAGCCGCGCCGGTCGGCGATGGTGCCGTCGTCGAGCACGGTCACGCCCTTGGCCGCAACCCGTTGCCCGATGCGCCCGCTGAAGGCGCTCGAGCCCTTGCGATTGAAATCGCCTTCCAGACCGTGGCCGATGGCTTCGTGCAGCAGGATACCGGGCCAGCCCGGGCCGAGTACGACGGTCATTTCGCCGGCGGGCGCAGGGCGCGACTCCAGATTGGTCAATGCGGCCTGCACCGCTTCGTCGACATAGCGCTCGATCAGCACATCGTCGAAGTAGGCCAGCGAGAAGCGGCCACCGCCGCCGGCACTGCCAACTTCCCGTCGACCTTTCTGCTCTGCAATCACCGTAACGCTCAGGCGCACCAGTGGGCGCACATCGGCGGCCAGCGTGCCGTCCGCGCGGGCCACCAGCACCACGTCATATTCGCCGGCCAGGCTGGCCATGACCTGCGCCACGCGTGGATCCTTGGCCCGGGCCAGTTTCTCGACCCGGCCCAGCAAGGCAACCTTGGCCGCGCTGTCCATGGTGGCAATAGGATCGAGCTCGGGGTACAGCGATCGGCTGCCGGCGATGCTGCGGGGTGAGACCTTTTTGCGCGCACTGTGCGAGGAGGCGGCAATGGCGCGCACGGTACGCGCCGCGTCGAGCAACGACGCCTGCGAAATGTCATCCGAGTAGGCAAAAGCGGTCTTCTCGCCACTGACCGCGCGCACGCCCACGCCCTGGTCGATGCTGAAGGAGCCGGACTTGACGATGCCTTCCTCCAGGCCCCAGCCTTCGCTGCGGGTGTACTGGAAATACAGATCGGCGTCGTCGACCCTGTGCGCCCGGATTTCGGCCAGCGCAGCGCTCAGATGCGATTCGTCAAGGCCAAATGGGGTGAGCAACAAGGCCTTGGCAATGGCCAGGCGTTCGATGGTGGGTTCGCGAGAGATCATGGTGCATTTTAGGCGCTGGACCGCGCCCGCGCCGCAAGCAAGGCCATCGCGCTGGTGCCGCGGCACCAACCGTGCTGACCGCCGCCGTGCCGATATGCCGATGCGGTCAGTCGGCCAGATCGGATCGCGACAGCCATTGCAGCAGGGCTGAATCGTCGCGTTCGGCCAGACCGCCTGCGCTGGCGGCCGCAAACACGTCGCGGGCCCGCGCGCCCAAAGGGCCATCGAACCCGGCGGCTTGCGCGGCCTGAAGCGCCAGTCGCGTGTCCTTCTCGAGCAGTGTCATGTGCGCGCGGGGTGCCAGATCGCCGGCGATCGCGCGGCGCATGCGGTCCGAGCCGATCCAGCTCTGGCCACTGGACTGCTCGATCACGGCCAGCGTAGCCGCCGGGTCCAGGCCCAACCGTTGCGCCAGCGCCAGCACCTCGGCGGCAGCGACCAAATTGATGCCCGCCGCCAGGTTGTTGACCAGCTTGGTGCGGGCGCCGTCCCCCGGTTTCTCGCTGATACGAAACACCTTGCTTGAGAGGGTTTCGATCAGGCCGCGGTAACGTTCGAACACGGTGGGCGGGCAGGCCACCATCAGGCTCATGCTGCCATCGCGGGCGCGGGCCGGACCACCCGACATCGGCGCATCGATGACATGCAGGCCAAAGGGACGCAACTGCAGTCCGATGTCCTCGATATCGCTTGGCGCCACGGTCGGGCACAACATCACGCAGTGGCCCAGATGCATGGCGTCGGCCACGCCGCCGGCGCCGAACAGCACGTCGCGCGCTTGCACTGCGTCGACGACGCACACGA
This sequence comes from Burkholderiales bacterium, assembly GCA_038326025.1. Taxonomy (GTDB): domain Bacteria; phylum Pseudomonadota; class Gammaproteobacteria; order Burkholderiales; family Burkholderiaceae_C; genus CAISIP01. The sequence continues at coordinate 3,254 of JBBQJP010000038.1, read as the reverse complement.
TAGTCAATTGCGCTGCCCGCGCGGCGCCAGCGGGCAAGGCGTGTGCCACGGCCCCTTGTGTGACCAGTGCCTTGACCGGTTCGCTGCGGGTGTCGCAGACATGAACCGGCCAGCCGAAATCGAGCAATCGCGCCGCCATGGCGCCACCCATGTTGCCGACGCCGATGACGGCCACGGGGTAGGTCGCCGTCATGACATCGCCTCTGTGCACCGGCCGCGCGGGATCATGACTGGATCAGCCGGCGCGACTTGCTGATCGACATCAGCATGCCCAGGGCCAGGCCGAGTGTGACCATGGCGGTGCCGCCATAGCTGATGAACGGCAGCGGAACGCCCACCACCGGCAGGATGCCGCTGACCATGCCCATGTTCACGAATGCGTAGGAGAAAAACATCATCGCCAGCGCGCCGGCCAGCAGGCGCGAGAACAAGGTTGGCGCTTCCAATGCGATGCCCAGGGCCCGGATCACCAGGAAGGCAAAGCCGAAAATCAGCAACAGGTTGCCGATCAGGCCGAACTCCTCGGAAAAGGCGGCAAAGATGAAGTCGGTGGTGCGCTCCGGAATGAACTCCAGGTGGGTTTGCGTGCCCTGCATGAAACCTTTGCCCCAGATGCCACCCGATCCGATGGCGATCATGCCCTGGATGATGTGAAAACCCTTGCCCAGCGGATCCTTGGCCGGATCGAGCAGGGTGCAGATGCGTTGCTGCTGGTACTCGCGCAGCACCGACCAGCGCACGCCGTCGGCACACAGGCTGGGTTCGAACAACACCAGCAGGACGATGCCGACCAGGGCCAGCGCCACCGGCGGCAACACGAGGCGCCAGCTCAGGCCGGCAAAAAATATCACCGACAGGCCGGCCGCCAGCACCAGCAGCGAGGTTCCGAGATCGGGCTGCTTCATGATCAGCCCGACCGGGATGACCAGCAAAATGGCACCGACGGCGAAATCGAGCGGACGCAACTGGCCCTCGCGTTTCTGGAACCACCAGGCCAGCATCAACGGCATGGCGATCTTGAGAATTTCGCTGGGCTGGATCGTGACACCCAGATTGAGCCAGCGGGTCGCTCCCTTGCGCGTAATGCCGAACAGCGCCACGGCCACCAGCAGCGCCACCCCCGCCAGATACAGCGGCACCGCGATGGTCATCAGCCGTTGCGGAGGAATCTGGGCCACCACAAACATGATGCCGGCCGCAATCAGCATGTTGCGTCCGTGGTCGTTGAAACGCGTGCCGTGATCGAAGCCGGACGAATACATGGTCAGCAAGCCAGCACCGGCCAGCACCAGCACGGCGACAAACAAAAGGACATCGAATCCGCTGAACAGCGGGACGATGCGGCGCCACAAGGACGGCTTATCAAATACAGCGGCCATGGCGGATTATCCCCGGCTGCGCGGGCCCACCGCACGGCATGCCTATGATTCCTGCATGTCCAGTCCATCACACACCACCCATTTGCTGTACCTGCACGGCTTCCGCTCGTCTCCCGATTCGGCCAAGTCCCGTTTGATGGCGCAGCGCGTCGCCCGGGACCATCCCGGCGTGACCTGGTGGTGTCCGCAGTTGCCGATGTCGCCGCGTCTGGCCATGGACATGGTGCAGGACGGTATCCGCGAATGGCCGCGCCAGGCTATGGCGGTGGTGGGCTCCTCGCTTGGCGGCTTTTATGCCACGTGGCTGGCAGAGCAGGGCGGTTGCAAGACTGTGCTGCTCAACCCGGCCGTATTTGCAGCGCGCGACCTGGCAACGCAGGTCGGCAGCCATACCGCCTGGCATGACCCAGGCCAGAGCCTGGTGTTCGAGGCCGGTTTCGTCGACGAACTGCGGGCCCTGGAGACGGTTGGTCCGACGTTGCCGCAGCGTTATTACCTGCTGGCCGCCAAGGGGGACGAGGTACTGGATTGGCGGGAAATGACCGCGCGGTATCCGGGCGTGCAATTGCGCCTGCTCGATGGCAGCGACCACGGACTGAGCGATTTCGCAGTGCATCTGGACGGCGTCATGCGCTTTCTTGACCTGGCCTGAGTGCCGGGCAGTGCCGCTTGCGCGCCCCGGGCTGCGGTGCCGCCGAAGTTTGCAGAGACAATACCGCTCATGTATGCATTGTTTGAAGAAGCCGGCAAGTTTCTGACCGGGCGGGTGTTGTCGCAGACGGATTCGTCGGCGCAGGTGGAGCTCGACAGCGGAAAACGCGCCAAGGTCAAGGCCACCAATATGCTGGTCACGTTCGAGAATCCGGCTCCAGCCCCGCTGATGGCCGCCGCGCGTGAAGTCAGCGAAAGCATCGAACTTGACATGGCCTGGGAATTTGCGCCCGAGGAGGAGTTCGGATTTGCCGATCTGGCACGGGAATACTTCAGTGACAAGGCCACGCTCGAGCAGCAGGTGGGTGCGCTGATCTGTCTGTTCGAGGCGCCGCATTATTTCCGGCGTGCCGGCAAGGGGCGGTTTCGCAAGGCCGGCGCGGATGTACTGGCCCTGGCGCTGGCCGCGATCGAGAAGAAGAACCAGGTCCAGGAGCAGATCGCGCAATGGGTGAGTGCCCTGGGCGCCGGCCAATGCCCGGACCCGGTGCGCGAGCAGCTTTACAAGATCCTGTTCAAGCCGGACAAGAATGCGCCCGAGTACAAGGCCGTGGTCGAAGCCTCGCGCGCGACAAAACTGGCGCCACTGGACCTGTTGCAGCAGGCCGGCGCGATCGATTCGGCCTACCAGTTTCACTGGCGCCGTTTCCTGTTCGAGAATTTCCCCAAAGGCATTGATTTCCCCGCGCTGCAGGCCAGCACCATCCACGAGGAATTGCCGGTGGCGCCGGTTCAGGCGTTCTCCATCGACGATTCGGCAACCACCGAGATCGACGACGCGCTCAGTCTGCAAGGCCTGGGCAGCGGCAAGGTGGTGCTGGGTATTCATATTGCGGCTCCCGCTCTTGCGGTGCAGCCAGGGGACGCGATCGACCAGCTCGGGCGTGCCCGCATGTCGACGGTCTACATGCCGGGTTTCAAGGTCACGATGTTGCCCGACGACGTGGTGCAGACCTACACGCTGCTCCAAGGGCGCAATTGCCCGGCGGTATCCCTGTATGTGACGCTGGACGAGACCACGCTGGAGATCACCGGCAGTGAAACCCGGCTCGAGCGGGTGCCGATCGCAGCCAATCTGCGCCATGACCAGCTCGATCAGGTGGTGACCACGGCCTGGTTGCAGCAGCCCGATTTTGCGCATGCGCAGGGCGCGGATCCGCTGGC
>JBBQJP010000037.1:0-44059 GCA_038326025.1 Burkholderiales bacterium | reverse complement strand
GGCCTGCCGGCATGCCGAACACTGGTAACGGCGCCAGTTTTCCGGGTGCCGGTAACCGGAATGCTTCCAGCGCTGCTTCGGCATCGATATTGGGCCCCTTGTCGATGTTGCCAACCACCAGGTTGGGGAACGCAATGATGCTGGCCAGAACAATCACCTGCAGGAACAGGAAAGCGATCGAACCCATGTAAATCTGGCCTGTCTTGACCGGCGGAATGGTTTCTCCGGTGATGCGGTCCTGGTACTCGGTCTTGGCCGCCACGCTACGCAGGTAGAACAGTGCAAAGCCGAATGGCGGCGTCAGGAACGAGGTCTGCAGGTTCACCGCCAAAATGATGCCGAACCAGATCATGACCGCATCGATCGGTACACCCGGCAACATGGTCGGCAGGATTTTCGCGGCCACCGGTACCAGGATCGGAACCACGATGAAGGCGATCTCGAAGAAGTCGATGAAACAACCCAGGACGAACACCAGCAGGTTCACGACAATCAGGAAACCCAGTGCGCCGCCCGGCATGCCGGTGAACAGGTGTTCGACCCACAGATGGCCGTCAGCCGCGTTGAAGGTGAAACTGAAAACCGTCGATCCGACCAGGATGAACATGACGAAGGTGGCCAGTTTGGCGGTGCCGTCCAGCGCCTGCTTGAGCAGCTTGAAGCTCAGCCTGCCCCGCGAAACAGCCATGATCAAGGCACCCATCGCACCCATGGCTCCGCCCTCGGTCGGCGTCGCGATGCCCAGGAAAATCGTTCCCAGCACCAGGAACATCAGCACCAGCGGCGGGATCAGCACAAAGGTGACCTGCTCGGCCAGGCGCGACAGCAGTCCCATGCGGGTGATACGGTTAAAGATAGCCAGCGCCAGCGCCAGCAGCGAGGACACCGTCAGCGACATGATGATGATTTCGTCGTTGTCCGCCGCCTTGGTGCGCTCGAGCCAGCCACCGACGATGGCGTTGTGCTGGGTCGACCAAAACCAACCGGCCAGAGCACAGGCCACCAACAGCACCACCAGCGACCGGTGGCCGCTGGCACCATTGTTTTCACGGTAGATACGCGCCTCTTCCGGCAATGCCGGAACCCACTTGGGTTTGATGAAAGAAACCACCAGCACATAACCCACATACAGGGCGACCAGCAACAACGCAGGGAAAACCGCACCTGCATACATGTCGCCAACCGAACGGCCCATCTGGTCGGCCAGCACGATTAGCACCAGCGACGGCGGAATCGCCTGCGCCAGCGTACCCGAGGCGGTGATCACGCCGGTAGCCACGATGCGGTTATATCCGTAGCGCAGCATGATGGGCAAGGAGATCAGGCCCATCGAGATCACGGCGGCGGCCACCACACCGGTGGTTGCCGCGAGCAAGGCGCCGACCAGGATCACCGCAATCGCCAGGCCACCACGCACCGGACCGAACACCTGCCCGACCGTCTCGAGCAGATCCTCGGCCATACGCGAGCGTTCCAGGATGATGCCCATGAAGGTGAAGAACGGAATCGCCAGCAGCGTTTCGTTCGACATGATGGCGAACACGCGCAGCGGCAAAGCCTGGAACAGGCTGGTCGAAAAAAGCCCCGCCTCCATTCCGATCAGACCGAACAGCAAGCCGGTCGCGGCCAACCCGAAGGCAACCGGAATGCCGGTCAGCAAAAACAGGAACAGCCCCGCGAACATCACGGGGACAAAGTTGTTGGCAATGAGTTCGAGCATGTCAGTTCTTTCGCGCAGCAAGGTCACGCGCGGCTTGCGCTTCGGCTTCAGCCGCCATCTCTTCGGCTAGCAGTTCTTCATTGGTCTTGTCGTGTTCCACCGAGAAAGGCTGGTCGCGATGCCCGGTGAGGAACCCAATGCGCTTGATCAGTTCCGACAGCGACTGCATCAGCAGCACACCAAAACCGATCGGAATCAACGCAATCACCGGCCATCGGATCAGGCCGCCGGCGTTCTGGCTCATTTCGCCACTGTCATACGCCCGCATGAAGTAAGGCCATGCCAGGTCGATCATGATCCAGGCCAAGGGGATCGTGAAAACGATGAGGCCGATGCAGTCGATGATGGCGTTGGTGCGTTTGGAAAAGCGTGACGAGATGAAGTCGATCCGCACATGGTCGTTCTTGAGCATCACGTAGCCCACGCCGAGCATGAACACGGCGGCAAACAGATACCACTGGATCTCCAGCGCCGAGTTCGACCCGACACTGAAGACCTTGCGCAAGACAGCATTGACAGCGCTGATCACGGTGGCCGCAAGAATCAGCCATCCGATCAACTTGCCAAGGCCCAGGCTGATCGCGTCGATCAACCTGGAAAGGGATAACAGGGCAGACATAGGCACTCCGGGATTTCATGTCAAAAGACAGCGACGCGCACGGCAGAGCCTTCGCGTCAGCGTAGTGCTCAAGGGTAACCGCTGAAGACGTGAAAACGACGGTTGGATTGCGCTAACTGACTAGGGAAAACACTGCCAAAACCTGTCAACCGATTCGCAAATGTCGGTCAGGCAACAATCTTCAGTGATGGGCCTGCCGCTTCAACCAGGCTGGTGAATCGGGATTTGATCGAGCGTGCGATACCGCAGGCGTCCAGCCCCTGCAGCGCCATCAGGGCAACCGGGTCCCCGTGCTCGATGAAAACATCCGGCAGCCCAAGTTGCAGAAGCGGCTTCACGATGCCGGCACGCTGCAAGGCTTCGGCGACGGCGCTGCCCGCCCCGCCCATGATGCACCCGTCTTCGACAGTGACCAGCGCCTCGTGCGACTGCGCCACCTGGCGCAGCAGTTCTTCATCGAGCGGCTTGGCCCAGCGCATGTTGACCACGGTCGCATCCATCAGCGCGGCTGCCTCCAGCGCCGGATACAGCAAGGTGCCAAACGCCAGAATCGCGATGCCACTGCCCTGGCGCCGAATCTCGCCACGCCCAAAAGGCAGAGCCTGCAGGTCGGTGCGCGGCACCACGCCGGCGCCGGCACCACGCGGATAACGCACCGCAACCGGAAACTCACAGGCATAAGCGCTGCTCAGCAGTTGGCGGCATTCGCCCTCGTCCGCCGGGCAGGCGATCGCCATGTTGGGGATGCAACGCAGGAAGCTTATGTCGTAGGCACCCGCATGTGTGGCGCCGTCGGCGCCGACCAGTCCGGCGCGATCGAGCGCAAACACCACGGGCAGGTTCTGGATCGCCACGTCGTGAATCAACTGATCGTAAGCGCGCTGCAGAAAGGTCGAATAGATTGCCACCACCGGCTTGAGTCCTTCGCAGGCCAGGCCAGCGGCAAACGTCACCGCGTGCTGCTCGGCGATGCCGACGTCGAAGTAACGCTCGGGAAAGCGCCTTTCGAACTCGACCAGCCCGGAACCTTCGCGCATCGCCGGTGTGATCCCCACCAGGCGCTTGTCCTGCGCCGCCATGTCGCACAACCACTGACCGAACACCTGGGTAAATGTCGTCCTGGCGGGCGCCGAAGATTTCTGCAGGCCCACCGCCGGATCGAAGCGTCCGGGGCCGTGGTAGGCCACCGGATCGGCCTCGGCCAGCTTGTAACCCTGCCCTTTTTTCGTGACCACATGCAGGAACTGCGGGCCGTCGAGGTGGCGGATGTTCTCCAGTGTCGGAATCAGCGACTCCAGATCATGACCATCGATCGGGCCGGAATAATTGAAACCGAATTTTTCGAACAAGGTGGCCGGCACGACCATGCCCTTGGCATGTTCCTCGAATCGTTTCGCCAGCTCGAACAGCGGCGGCGCCCCCTTGAGCACCGACTTGCCGACGTTTTTGGCCGCGGCATAGAACTGCCCGGTCATCAGCTGCGCCAGATAACGGTTGAGCGCCCCGACCGGCGGGCTGATGCTCATGTCGTTGTCGTTCAGGATCACCAGCAGCTTGCATTCGGCCACGCCGGCATTGTTCAACGCCTCGAACGCCATGCCGGCGGTCAGCGCACCGTCGCCGATGATGGCCACGCTGTGCCGGTCTTCTCCCTTGATGCGCGCAGCCTGCGCCATGCCCAAGGCGGCCGAAATCGATGTGCTGGAATGCGCCGTTCCGAACGCGTCGTAGACGCTTTCGGCGCGTTGTGGAAAGCCGCTCAAGCCACCGAGCTGGCGCAGCGAGTCCATGCGCCCGCGCCGCCCCGTCAGAATCTTGTGTGGATAGGTCTGGTGACCCACATCCCAGACCAGCCGGTCGTGCGGCGTATTGAATACATAGTGCAGCGCCACCGACAACTCGACCGTCCCCAGATTCGAGCTCAGGTGGCCACCGGTGCCGGACACGCTGTGCAGCAAAAAGGCGCGCAACTGTGCGGCCAGCGCACCCAATTGGCCACGCGGCATGCGGCGCAGATCGGACGGATCGGCGATTTGCTCCAGCAAGGGATAGTTGGCTTCAGGCATCGGCTTCCTTCAATTCGATCGGTTGACCACCATATCGGCCAGCGCGCGCAAGGCAGCATCATGGGGCAAGGTCGCGCGCTCAAGCGCCTGCAACGCCTGGTCCAGCAACTCCCGCGCATAGGCGCGCGAGCGCTCGAGCCCGAGCACCGACACATAGGTGGGTTTCTCGGCAGCGGCATCCTTGCCGGCCGTCTTGCCCAGCGTCGCGGAGTCGGCCGTGACATCCAGAATATCGTCGACCACCTGAAAAGCCAGGCCGATGGCCGCACCGTAGTCTTCCAGCGCCTGCCATTGCATCGGCGTTGTCTGACCGCTGGCCGCGCCCATCATCACGCTGCCTTTGAGCAAGGCCCCGGTCTTGAGTTCGTGCATGTCGCGCAACTGCTTTTCGCTCAGCGGGCATCCGACGCTGGCCAGATCGATCGCCTGGCCACCTGCCATGCCGGCGCTACCGGCTGCGCGGGCCAACAGGCGGCACAGCCGGGCCTGCATGGCCACCGGAAGTTGGTGGTCGGCGTCCGGGGTCAGTATTTCAAATGCCATCGCCTGCAATGCATCACCGGCGAGCAAGGCTGTGGCCTCGCCAAACGCCACATGCACGGTCGGTTTGCCACGGCGCAGCACGTCGTTGTCCATACACGGCATGTCGTCGTGCACCAGGGAATAGGCGTGGATCAACTCGACCGCACAGGCTGCGCGCAACGCGGCCTCGGCATGGCCCTCGAGCGCCTCGGATGCCGCCATGACCAGCAGCGGGCGCAGTCGTTTGCCGCCATCGAGCACCGCATAACGCATGGCCTGCACCAATTCGGCTGGCGCCCCATGATCGTGACCGGCGGGCGCGTCCGCGGTCACCCATGACGATAGGGCACGCTCCACCGCGCCGAGTCGCTCGCCCATCCAGGCCGACAGGTCTAGCGCCTGTGACGGCGGCGGGGAGAGTTTCACTCGGGCATCCATGTCTTGAGGGTTCCGGCGTCAAGGACGCTGATCTGGTTCTCCACCGCCTGCAGCCTGTCGCGGCAGAACTGAAGCAATAACGCACCACGCTGGTAACCACTGAGCAATTGCTCCAGCGGCATGTCACCCGACTCGAGTCGGCTCACCAGTTGCTCGAGTTCCTGCAATGCGGCCTCGTAGTTGGCGGGCGTCGCGTCTGGGGATGAGCTTGCGGGAGCCTTGGCCATGATGTTCAACGTTCGGAAAACCGGCCATTTTAGGCGCATGGCGTTATCTGCCGGATTCGGGCCGGCGGGTACAATGCCTCCCTTCCTCGCCGGCCCGACCGGGTTTTCTTGTCACCGCCATTTGCCGACGCAAATTCGGGTGTCTACTCCCTGTGGGGAGCATTTAGGTCAGGACCCCATGTCTGATTTAAGTCTTCGACTGCAGCAATCCGCCAGCCCGTTGCCCGTCAACAGTTATCTTGACGAGGCGATCTATCGCGCCGAGCAGGAAAGAATCTTCCAGGCTGAGGCCCGTTATGTGGGCCATGTGCGTTCCGTGCCCGAAGTCGGCGACTACTACACGCTGCCCCAGGAGTCTGGCGGGCGGGCCCTGGTTCGCACACCCGGCGGCGTTGAGCTGATATCCAATGTGTGCCGTCACCGGCAGGCGTTGATCCTCAAGGACCGTGGCAGCCTGGCCACGCAGCACCCTGGCAGCGCAGCCGGCAACCTGGTATGCCCGCTACACCGTTGGACCTACAGCGGCGGCGACGCCAACACCCGGGCCGGCACCTTGCTGGGTGCGCCCCATTTTGCGCAGGATCCCTGCCTGAATCTCGAGAACTACCCGCTGCAGGAGTGGAACGGCTTGTTGTTCGAGCCGCCGCGCGGACCTGACGCGCCGCAGCGCGCGCAAGTGGCTGCCGACCTGGCGCGACTGGGGCCCATTGCCGACCTGGATTTTTCCAGCCACGTGCTCGATCGGGTGGAACTGCACGAGTGCAACTACAACTGGAAAACCTTCATCGAGGTCTACCTCGAGGACTACCACGTCGGCCCGTTTCATCCGGGGCTGGGCAGTTTCGTGGCCTGTGAAGACCTGCGCTGGGAATTTGGCAACAACTACTGCGTTCAGACGGTCGGCGTGGCGAATCGACTGGGCAAGGCCGGAAGTCCGGTCTACGAGCGTTGGCTCGACTCCCTGCTGCGTTACCGCGAGGGCAAGCCGCCAAAATTCGGTGCGATATGGCTCGCGTATTACCCCCACACCATGATCGAGTGGTATCCGCATGTGCTGACCGTGTCGACCCTGTATCCGCAGGGGCCGCAGAAGACGCTCAACGTGGTCGAGTTTTATTATCCCGAGGAGATCGCGGCCTTTGAGCGCGAGTTTGTCGAGTCGCAGCAAGCGGCCTACATGGAAACCTGTGTCGAAGACGACGAGATCGCCTTGCGCATGGACGCCGGCAGGCGTGCACTGATGCAGCGTGGCATCAACGAGTGCGGCCCCTACCAGAGCCCGATGGAAGACGGCATGCAGCACTTCCATGAGTGGTACCGTGGGACGATCGGCGACGGTGTGCTGGACAATGACACCATGGCGCTGGCCTGACCGGTCGCGCCTTTGCGCCATGGCGTCGAGGGGTCGTAAGATGCCCGACCGCACGAAGCGCTGCGGCGCGCAACCTGGATCACCTTGGGAGACCACCACATGACCACACCCCATTTCTCGACGCTGATTTCCGCCGACCAGTTGCTGGCCCTGATCGCGTCCGACCAGCCCCTGATGGTGTTCGACTGCAGCTTCGACCTGATGAAGCCACAGGCGGGCGACCAGCAATTCGCCGAAGCGCATATTCCCGGTGCCGTGCGCGCCGACCTCGACCGCCACCTCAGCGCGGCACATGGTGCGCCAACGGCTGCCAGCGGCGGGCGCCATCCGCTGCCGGCACGCGAGGCCTTTGCCACCTGGCTGGCCAGCGTCGGTTTTTCCAGCAACATGCAAGCAGTGGTGTATGACCGCCAGCGCACCAACTATTGCGGCCGGCTATGGTGGATGCTCAAATGGGTCGGCCATGAAAACGTGGCCGTGCTCGATGGCGGTTTGCCCGCCTGGTATGCCGCCGGTGGTGTTGTCACCAGCGGCGCGGCCACCGAACATGCCCCGACCCAGTTCATTCCAGCCGAGGCACGTGCCACGCTCAAAACCGTGCAGCAGGTGCAAAAAAACCTCGGCCAGCCATCACAAAGCCTGATCGACGCCCGCGCCGAACCCCGGTTCAGGGGCGAGATGGAGCCCATCGACCCGGTCGCCGGCCATATTCCCGGCGCATTGAACCGGCCCTTTGGCAAGAACATCGATGACGACGGCCTGTTCAAGCCCGCGGTCGTGCTCAAGGCCGAACTGCTCGAGTTGCTCGACGGGCGCGATCCGGCCAGCGTGGTACACCACTGCGGCAGCGGCGTGAGCGCTGTGCCCAACATCATCGCCATGGAAGTGGCAGGCCTGGGCCGCCAGGCACTGTTTGCCGGCAGCTGGAGCGAATGGTGCAGCGATCCGGCCAGGCCGGTGGAGAAAAGCTGACAGGGCCCTGCGGCCGAATCCGCCAGAGGCCATAACGGCAGCGATCCTTTGCCGCAGCCTGCGCGCGAGATCAAACCACGTGTCCGGTCCGCAAGTCAGAGATTTCCTGGGCCGAGAGCCCGAGTTCGGCCAGGATCGTTTCAGTGTGTTGTCCGAGCGCGGGCACACCGTCCATGCGGGGCGCATCTTCCATAGACGTCCCCGGCGGCAACAAGGCAGGGATCGGTCCGTTTTCGGTCGAAACCTCAGTCCAGCGCTTACGCGCCTGGAGTTGCGGATGGGCCCACAGATCGGCCATGTTGTTGACACGGGCGTATGCTATGCGGGCTTCATCGAGCCGGCGCATCAGTTGCTCGGCCGTCAACGATGCAAAGCAAACCTCGATGAGGTTGCGCAACGGTTCGCGCGCCGCATTGCGGCCGGCGTTTGCCCGGTACCGGGGGTCTTGGACCAGCTCCGGCGCCTGCAGTACCTGCACGCAGAAGGACTGCCACTCCCGATCGTTCTGCACCGCCAGCATCACGCTTGCACCATCGCCGACCGCAAATGGACCATACGGGAAGATCGTCGCATGGCTGGCACCGGCGCGTGGCGGTGGTTCAGCGCCATCCAACGCGTAATACATCGGAAAACCCATCCATTCGGCCAGCGACTCGAGCATCGACACATCGATATGGCGGCCGCGCCCTGAAATACCCCGTTCAAGCAACGCGGCCAGGATGTTGGAATAGGCGTACATGCCCGCTGCGATGTCGGCAATCGAATTTCCCGACTTGGCCATTTCGTCCGCATGCCCCGTCACCGACAGGTAGGCCGCTTCACTCTGGATCAGCAGGTCATAGGCCTTGCGGTCGCGATACGGCCCATCGCTGCCGTAGCCCGAGATATCGCACAGAATCAGCGACGGCTTGTGCACCGACAACACCTCCCATGACAGGCCAAGCCGCGTCGCAGCGCCGGGCGCGAGATTCTGCACCACGACGTCGGCATTTTCGATCACCAGGCGCTGCAGCAACGCGGCGCCTTGCGGGTGCTTGAGATCGAGCGTCAGGCTTTCCTTGGACCGGTTGATCCAGACGAAATGCGAAGACAGGCCACGCGCCCTCGCGTCGTAGGCCCGCGCAAAGTCGCCCGTGCCAGGGCGCTCGATCTTGATCACCCGCGCACCGAGATCGGCCAGTTGCCGGGTTGCGTACGGGGCGGCGACGGCGTGTTCGAGCGACACGACGGTGACGCCACGCAAGGGCCGCAGCGGAGCGCCGGATACGGCAGCCTTGGTCATCCCGACGGCGCGTCAGAACAAGCCGGAGATCCGCCCGTCGTCATCGATATCGATACGCGACGACGCGGGTTCCTTCGGCAGCCCGGGCATGGTCATGATGTCGCCGCAGATCATCACGACGAACTCAGCGCCGGCGGCCAGGCGCACCTCGCGGATATTGACCATGTGGCCCGACGGCGCGCCGCGCAATTTGGGATCGGTGGAGAAAGAATACTGGGTCTTGGCCACACACACCGGGTAGTGACCATACCCCTCGGCCTGCAGCTTCGCAATTCGCGCGCGAACCGCTGAATCGGCCGATATGTCGGCAGCCCCATATACCTGGGTGGCAATGGCTTTCATCTTGTCCCACAGGCTGTCTTCGTCGCGATAGACCAGCTTCATGCTGGCGGTGCCCGCCTCCGCCAGCCGGACCACGATCTGCGCCAGTTCCTCGGCACCGCGCGAGCCATCGGCCCAATGGCGGGCCACGACAACCGGTACCCCCTGGCGGTCCATGACCCGGCGCAGCAGATCGAGTTCAGCCGAGGTGTCCGACGTGAAATGGTTGATGGATACGACACACGGCAGTCCGAAACGATGGCGGATGTTGTCGACATGGCGCTCCAGATTGGCGAGGCCCTTCTCCAACGCGGCCAGATTCGGTTCATTGAGCGCCTTGGCGTCGACACCACCGTGGTGCTTGAGCGCGCGCAGCGTGGCCACCACCACCGCCACATCCGGCCGCAAGCCTGACTTGCGGCATTTGATGTCGACAAACTTCTCTGCACCAAGGTCGGCGCCGAAGCCCGCCTCGGTCACGACATATTCGCCCAGTTTGAGCGCCGCGCGCGTCGCTGTCACGGTGTTGCAGCCGTGGGCAATATTGGCAAACGGGCCGCCATGGATGATCGCCGGGTTGTTCTCCAGCGTCTGCACCAGGTTGGGCTTGATGGCGTCCTTGAGCAAGGCGGCCATCGCGCCTTGCGCCTGCAGATCGCTGGCCCGGATCGGCATCTGCTCGCGGGTATAACCGATGATGATGTTGCCCAGCCGGGCCTTGAGATCCTTGCGTGAGGTGGCCAGGCAGAAAATCGCCATCACCTCGGAGGCCACGACGATGTCAAAACCATCCTCGCGCGGAAACCCGTTGCCGGGGCCGCCAAGCGACACCACCGTCGAGCGCAAGGCGCGGTCGTTCATGTCCATGACACGACGCCACACGATGCGCCGCTGATCGAATCCCAGCACATTGCCATGGTGGATATGGTTGTCCATCAAAGCCGCCAGCAGATTGTGCGCCAGCGCGATGGCATTGAAGTCGCCGGTGAAATGCAGGTTGATGTCTTCCATCGGCACCACCTGGGCAAAACCGCCGCCCGCAGCGCCACCTTTCATGCCGAACACCGGCCCCAGCGAGGGCTCGCGCAATGCGATCACCGTGCGTTTGCCGATGCGGTTGAGTGCGTCGCCCAGACCGACGGTGGTCGTGGTCTTTCCCTCACCGGCGGGCGTCGGACTAATGGCGGTAACCAGTATGAGTTTGCCGTCCGGCCCGGTCTGACGGTCCAGCCAGGCCAGATCGATTTTGGCCTTGTAGTGACCATAAGGCTCCAGTGCCTCGGGAGGAATGCCCAGTCGCTCCTGGGCCAGCTGCAGAATCGGTGTCAGCGTTGCCGCCTGCGCTATGTCGATATCGGACAAGGCCATGGTGTCTCCTGATCAGGGTCTGGGCCTGGCATCTACGCGATCAAGCCCTCGGCCGCGTCGGCTGGCCTTGCACCATGGTAGCGTCTGGCGTGGGTTTCAGGAACCTGCGTCGATCAGGTCCGCCAGTTGCAGGTGACCTGCCGCGCGTGCCAGCCGTGCCGCCGACTGCCCATCATGATCGCGCAATTGCCGGTTCGCGCCGCGGTCCAGCAGCCGGCGCACCATGTCGCTGTGACCACGCACGGCGGCCTCCATCAACGGCGTGCGGCCGCGTGTATCGCGCGTGTCGATGGCCACGCCGGAAGCCAGAAGCGCATCCAGAGTCGCGACCTGGCCGGAGCGCGCCAACGCGAGCAAGGCGGCGTCGCCTGCCGGCGCCGACGGCAGCGAAGCGGACGGCGCTGCTGCTTCGCGTCGGGCCGACGGCGACGCCGCCGTGGACTTCGATCGCGTTTCCTGCTGCGAATCAGAAAGGGCCGCGCCTGCCTGAGGCGAGTCCTCGCGCTCACGCGCCATGGCCGTCGGGGCTTCAGGCAACGGTCTAGCAGCCCGGTTCATCGGCGCCCGCGGCGCCACCGATTCGCCCGGTACGGACTGCCCCTCGCCGGTCATTGGAGGTACGGACGACTTTGCGACCTGTGCCTGTGCCTGTGCCTGTGCCTGTGCCTGTGCCTGTGCCTGTGCCTGTGCCTGTGCCGGTACAGGTACAGGTACAGGCACAGGTACAGGTACAGGTACAGGTACAGGTACAGGTGAAGGTGCAGGCATCGGTGTCGCCGCCGCATCTGCCACACGTGTATCGGCGGCGGCTGCTGCATCGGCGGTCTGCGCCGCCACAGATCGTTCAGGCTGTGGTCTCGAAGCAAGACGCCCGGCTGCGGACTCAGCCGGTTGCTGCGTTCCATGCACCAGGTCCTTTTCCTGAGGTGTTCCGCGATCGAACTGCAGAAACAACAAACCCATCAGGCCGATCACCGCCACGCTCGCCAGCATCGCGCGCCACCCATGCGCGTTGTTGGCCGGCGCTGCTGCGGAAGGGCCGGGGTCGGCATCCGGCAACACGCCCTGCCCGGCCGAGGCCACCATGCGCGCATGGGCCCGAATCGCCGCATTCACCCGTGGCGCCGGTCGTTGCGGGTCTAACGCGTTGGCCTGGTGGTACAGCCGCACCAGGTCATCGTTTTTGGGATCGGGCGGGGTCATGCGTACTCCTTGAGCATCCGGCGCAGGCCCTGGCGCGCATAACGCAATCGGCTGCGGGCAGTTTCCAAGGCCACGCCGGTCGTAAGCGCAATCTCCTGCACCGACATGTCGGCCTCGACCTGGAGCAGAAACGCCGCCCGCTGCTCGGGCGGAAGTTGCGCAATGGCGTCCAACATTGCGCCGGCCATTTCCTGCGATATCACTTGCCGCAACGGCCCGAAACCTGAATCAGCGGCCAGCGTCCCGGCAAGTGATGGCGACGCCCCGTCGCCGGTCTCTGCGTCGTTCCCCGCCTCGAGTGACAAGTGGGTCTTGGCGGTACGCCAATGGTCGACCATACGGTGGTGCGCCATGGTGAATAGCCAGGTCGTAAAGCGCGCCGTCGGCCGGTACTGCTGCGCCTGACGCGCCACGGCAAACCAGACATCCTGCAGCAAGTCGTCGGCCACGGAGGTATCACGCACATGGCGCAACAGGTAACGCCACACGCGCAGGCCATGGCGCTCGTACAGACGCTCGAAAGCGTCGGTGTCACCGGCCGCGAAGCGTTGCATCGCGGCTTCGTCGCTCTCTACGTCCGTGATTGCGGCAGGCCCTGGCATCGGCGCAATTATCACGGCCAGGCGCCCTGCTGCGCTCAACGATACAGCGGCGGTGGATCGGGCACATAGCGCGCCACATCAGACAGCGGAAACGCATGCACCGGGTCTGGCTTGCGCAATGGCGCCCGAATCACGCCGTTGGCGATCAGGTTGGACAGGCTGTCGTAACGAATCACGATGGTCTCGTCCGGACTCTGCTGCGCGCGCTCGAACCGGGTGTGCGCCACGCGCGAGACTTCGCGCTGGCCATGACCGGTACCCAGACGGGCTGATTGCGGGGACCGCGAATCACCTATCGCCCTGGCACGTTCTTCGCGTTCGGCGGGCCCACTGTGCGCCGTGTCGGCCGATGCGTTTGCGCCTTGCGCACGGGCGGGCGACGGCGCATGTGCCGCTGCATCGGGACTGGCCCGGCCCTGCAAATCGGCCCGGCGCTCGGCCCCGCGCGCCAGCGCGGAAATTTCCGGCTCCTGGGCTGGTTTCTCGCGAAACAGCGCCACGCCGATCACACCCAGATGACCCGGGCGTCCGGTGCGCGCCGCATAAGAATCGCCGGCCAACGCAAACTCGAAGCCCGCCACCTCGTTGTCACTTTTGCGCCAGCCGGTGATCTGCGTGCGCTGGCGCGCCGACAGCACATAACCGCCTTGCGCCCAACTGGCCGTTTCGCCACTGATCACATTGACGCCGTCGACCGCGGTCACTGCCAGCAGCCGCTGCGACGCACGACTGCGCACGGCAATCGCGTATCGCGCGCCGGGCGCACCCGCCACCCAGTAGCTGCCAGCGTGATAGTGCAGTGGCAAGGCCGCGCCAGTCTGGCGGTCAAGCACCTGCACGTCGGCCAGGCCACCGACGGCGTGGACCTGCAGCGACGCGACGGCCAGCAACAGGGAAACAAGGGGAGCGTGGGTTGTCATCGTCGTTCCTGCAAGTGAGTGGAGATGACTGAAACGAAGCAGACTGGCAAACGGGGTCAGGCGAATGGAAACAAACGGTAAGCAGACCTGTGCGCAGCTCTACTCGGCTGCCAGCTGCTGCATTTGACTTTTAATTAACACAATAGTTAAATACAAAGCATGCAACCCCACACTACCGACCCCTTGAGCGCTGCGTTTGCAGCGCTGGCCGACCCGACGCGGCGCGCCATCCTGGCCAGGTTGGCCGAGGGCGAGACCAGTGTCGGCGAACTGGTCAAACCCTTTCCGATCTCGGCACCGGCGATCTCGCGCCACCTGCGCGTGCTGGAGCAAGCGCGCCTAATCGAGCGCAAGGTCGACGCCCAGTGGCGCATCTGCAAGCTGCATCCGCCGGGTCTGCAAATGGCCGACGACTGGCTCTCGCGTTATCGCGCCTACTGGGAGAACAGTCTGGATCGCCTGGTGGGCGTACTCGAGAACGGGGACACCCCATGGCGTCCACCGGCAGCGCGCAGATCCCAGGCGCGCCTGACTGGCGCAACCCAACGTGCCGACGCGCCCAACCGAACAGGCGCCGACCGTACACGCAACCCTTCATCCGCACGCAAGAGGAAATCACCATGAACGCGCCCGAACTTTTTACCCTGCAAATGACCCGATTCATCCGTGCGCCGCGCGACAAGGTATTCGACGCTTTCACCACCGACAAGGGTCTTGCGTCCTGGATGGGTCCTCGCGGCATGCACGTCAGCAAGGCCAGCGCCGACGCACGCGAAGGTGGCGAATGGTTGGTACAGATGGCCTCGCGCGACGGCAGCCGGCACGATGTCGGCGGGCAGTTCCGCCTGCTGGAGCGCCCCCAGCGGCTGGCCTATACCTGGCAGTGGCAAGGTGCGGACAACCCGATGGCGCAGATGCAGACGCTGGTCGAGGTGGAGCTGCTCGAACGCGATGGCGGCACCGAGCTGCGCATGACACACAGCGGTTTCCCGGCGGCGGCGGCGCGCGACGGCCACAACCGTGGCTGGACCTCGACCCTCAATCGCCTGAGCGATGCGCTCGACCCGCGGGGCAGCGCCGGCACCATTACGCTGATCGGCGACCCACGCAGCACCTACACCCGCACCGTGCGCATGGCCCTGGCCGAGAAGGACGTCGCGTACACGATGCAAACCAGCGCACCGCATACGCCCGAGATCCTGGCAATCCATCCGTTCGGACGTATTCCGGCACTGCGTGACGGCGAGATCGAGTTGTTCGAATCCGAGGCCATCGTCCACTACCTGGATGAATGTTTCGACAGCGGCACCCTGTTGCGCCCGGGCAGCATTCTCGAGCGCGCACGTGCACTGCAGTGGACCAGCGCTATCAACAGCTACCTGTATGACACGATGGTGCGGCGTTATGTGCTGCAGGTCATCTTTCCCAAGGGTGAAGGCGGCAAACCGGATCAGGGCATCATCGACAAAGCATTGGCAGAGATGCCGGCGCAGTTCGCCGCACTGGAAAAGGCCTACACAGATCGCGAGTTCCTGGCGGGAGCCAGCCTGTCGGTGGCTGACCTACTGCTCGCCCCCATCCTCGCCTATGTGGCAGCGATGCCGGCCGGCGGTGCACTGTTACAGCAATACGCCAACGTAACCCGTGCGCACAAGGCCATGACGCAGCGCCCGAGCTTCGTCGCCACGCAGGCCTGACGCCCGCCCCCCTTCCCGTTCACGACACATCAAAAGGAGAAGAAACATGAACAAGTTACCCGGAAAATTCGTCTGGTTCGAACATGTGGGCCCGGATACCACCAAGGCGCGCGCTTTCTACGAGGCCCTTTGCGGCTGGACGGCGCAACCCATGCCGATGGGCGACCAGACCTACCACATCATCACCAACGCGGGCCAGGGCATCGGCGGCTACCGTACGGCAGACAAGGGCGCACATGCGCACTGGGCGTCCTACCTGTCGGTTCCGGATGTTGACAAGGCTTTCAAGGCCGCTCTCGCCGCGGGCGCCAAGGCGGTGACGGAACCGATGGACTATGGCCCGGTGGGTCGTGGCGGCGTGATCACCGATCCGACCGGCGCCCAGCTCAGCCTGTGGAAGGGTGCGGGTGACGATCCGGCCGATGTGGAAAAAACCCCGGTTGGCGGCTGGCACTGGAACGAACTGCACAGCAAGGACGCCAAGGCCGCGCTCGCCTTCTATACCAAGGCATTCGGCTTGGCGCAGGATTCCATGGACATGGGTCCGGCCGGAACCTATTACCTGCTCAAGGATGGCGCGGGACAGATGCGCGCAGGAATCATGCAGCAGGAGTCTGGCGTCGAAGCACCGTCGAGCTGGCTGCCCTACATCCAGGTCGCCGACTGCGATGTATCTGTCAAACTGGCCATGAAACTCGGCGCCCTGAAAACCATTGCGCCGCCGATGGATGTCGAGGGCGTCGGCCGCTTCTCGATTGTGTTGGACCCATTTGGCGCCACGATCGGGCTGATCAAGGCAGCGGACTGAGTCTCGCGCGGCGCCTTGGCCCGCCTTCACAAGTCGGCCAGCGCGCCTGCGAAACCGTGCAGGTAAACCGGGAAATCCTGCAGATCATTGTGTGCGGCACCGGGCACACGCAACAACTGTGCTTGTGGTGCCAGCGCCTTCAGCATGTCGCTGTGGCGCGGCGCAACCAAACCGTCCTTCTCTCCGTGAATCAGTAGCAGGCGGTTCGGTATGCGTGTAATCCATTGGTCCGTGCGCAGCGGATAACGCAGTACGGCAGAAGGCACCCAGGGAAAATGCTCGTGCGTCAACGCGGCCATGCTGGCATAGGCAGACACCAGCACCGTGAGGTCGGGCGGTCGACTGGCGGCCAGTTCCACCGACAGGGCCGCGGCCAGGCCACTGCCGAGCGATCGGCCATAAATCACCTGCTTGCGCCCCTGGTAGCGGGCGGCGATCGTGGCCCAGGCTGCCCGCACATCGGCCTGCAGCTGCGCCTGGCTCTCAATCCGGCCGCTGCTCTTGCCATAACCACGGTAGTCCAACATGAACAGGTCGTAGTTCGCTTTGCGATAAAGGTCGGTGCCGACAAACCAGTTCTGCAAACTGCCACCATTGCCATGCAGAAAGAACACCACCCCTTTGGGGTCGGGCAGGCGCAGGTGCAAGGCCGACAGGCGTGCACCCGGCACCTCGATCCATACCTCGTGCACATCGTCACTTTGGGCCAACGGCGTGTCGGCAGCCAGCACGGTGGGTGCGAACAGCAGCCGCTCCTGCCCCCACCACAACCCGGCCAGCAGCGCGGCGTACAGGCAAGCGAGCAACAGCATCACAGCGCCCAGCGTCGTGAACAGCGTCATCAACGAACGGCCGCCGCGCATAATGGAAATGGATCTGCGTACAAGAGACGCAGTGTAGAAGTGCGGCGCGCGCCGTCCGCGTTTACTCCGCTTCGTTGTTTGTCAGCAACGTCACTTTTCTGACGCAAAATCACCCTATGCCCCAAGTCGTTCAGCCCCGCCGCAACGATGGTCTGGAAGCCTTGTTGCGCGACGCCCACGCCGCGCTCGACCAGGGTGATGTCCAGGCCGGACGCGCCACGTCGCAAAAGGTCCTGAAGGCGGCCGAAGGGCTGTCCAATCCGCGTTATGAAGCCAAGGCCCTGCTTTGCCTGGCCCACTGCGACCGCATGTTGTCGCATTACCGGCGCGCACACCGCGCCAGCCAACGCGCGGCACAGAACTTCCAACTGCTCGGCGATACCTCGGGCGAGGTCATGGCGTTGTCAACCCATGCCATTGTGTCGGTCACGCTGGGCCGCAATGAAGAGGCGGTCGAGGCCGCGCTGCTCAGCGTGCGCCTGAGCCAGTTTCTGGAACACGCCGAACACAGTGTGTTGTCCTATAACGCGCTGGGCGTGGCCTATTACTGGAGCCACGGGTTTGAAAAGGCCGAACAGGCGCTGAGCATCGCGATCGAAATCGCCGAGCGCGCGCAGCCGCGGCTGAGCACCTTCCAGCCCAGGGTCAACCAGTGGTGGACCGAACTGCTGCGGGTCTTTCACGAACGCTACTATGTCGGCGCATTGACGGGCCTGGACAACCTGCGTACGCAGCGCGAAGCCGTCATTGCGCTGATCGCCAGCGGCGACGCAGGCGGCGTCACCGCCGGAACGCATATCACCACCGAAGCCGTGTTGCAGTTCGGCTTGTGCCTGGAACAATGCTGGCATGGCCGCATCGGTCAGGCCCGGCTCGATGTCGAGGTGCTGGCGCAATGGGCCAAGCGCTACGGCACCGTCACCTGGCTGGGTGCGCTCGAGAGTTGGGCGCGTGCCGAAATCGCCTGGGCGCAAAGTGACTGGAGCCGTGCCATGCAAGAGGCGGCGAAGATGATCGATATCGCAGTGCAGGTCGAACACGAGCAGCTGGCCTGCCTGGGCCATCTGTTGTCGTCGCAGATGTATCTGGCGCAAGGCCTCAATGGCGAAGCAGTTGACGAACTGCGCCGCCTGCGCCTGCGCGAACAGCTGATCCGCGCCGACGGCCTGGAAACGCGCGAGAAGGTTGTCGAGTGGCAAGTGGATCTTCGGCTGCGCCAGCAAAGCATCAATCAGCTCACGCACAGCGTCCATCAGCTTCAGTCGGCGTCTGTCGAGTTGACGCGACTATCGCTGGAAGATACGTTGACCGCGATACCGAATCGTCGGAACTTCGAAACCTACGCAGCCACGCTTCTTCGCCAGAGCATCGAGCGCGGCCAGTCCACTTGCCTGGCATTGGTCGATGTCGACAAATTCAAGCAGATCAACGACGGATACTCCCACCTGGTAGGCGACGCCGTGCTGAAGGAAATTGCACAAACGCTCAAATCCCATGTGCGTGACCTGGACATGGCGGCACGACTGGGTGGCGACGAGTTTGTAATCATCTTCAAAAACGCCGAGTTGAACGTCGCGCAACAGGTGTGCAAGCGCATTGAGGCGGCGATTCGCGATTTTCACTGGTCCACCGTCGCGCCCGACCTGGCGGTGAGCATCAGTGTCGGCGTGGCCGAAGCCGAGCCTGGCGACACCATCGAAACCCTGACCGACCGCGCAGACGCCGCGATGTATCAACACAAGAAGCGGAGCGCCTGATACGCGGTGCTGTCGCGGCGGCCTGAGAAAACTACAGGTAACGGCAGTAGCGTGGCGCGATGAACACGGCTGGCTCGTCCGTCGCCGCATCCGCATCGAGCAGGGCCTGAACATCGGACGCCACCTGGGGATTGCGGCGCGATAGCGCAAACAGTTCTTGATCACTCAGCGCCGGCTGTTGCGAACGACGCTGCCCGTGAAAGCTGCGCAGCACCCGCAGCGCCAAACGCGCCGTGGCCCGGGCAAAAAGGCTCATACCGAGGAATACCACCAACCACATCGCAATCAGGGCCAGTGACACGCGGCCGGCCGACATGTTGCCCAGCATGTTCCCGGCCAGCACCACAAAAGCGGATGCGACCGCAGCCATCAGGGCGCAAGACAACAGCTTGGCGGCCCGCAAGGTGCGGCGACGCCCCCGCGCCGTCAGGTCACGATCGGGTGACATGGAGGGGCCAAACGCCGGCACGGGTTGTTGCGGGAGAGTTGTTTCAAACATATTGCACTCCTTCGGACGCGCTCAGGAACCATGGCTGGGTCTGACAGACCACCGGATCATGCTAGGGGCGATGGTCATGAAGCGCCACTTTCGATTCGTGATCGCGGCCATTCATGGCGCGAATACCTCTGTCATGCAGGCCCGCTGCCCTGACCCACAGGTCAGCTTTATCCTACGCAGCGTCGCGACCCGATGTGGGAAACATCCCACATCGACATCAGCGATTGGCTGATGGCAGGTACACCGTGCAAAGAACAGAATTCTCCCATCGCCAAATCATTGGCATCAACGGGAGTCAATCCATGCAATCCATTATTACGAATCGTCTCGGCCTGTCCGTATGCGTTCTGGCTACGGCACTGGCACTGGCCGCTTGCGGCAAAACAGAACATGACGCCACGGCAGGTGAAAAACTCGACTCAGCCGTCGCCAAGGTCGAGCAAAAGAGCGAAGAGGTCAGCAAGGACGTACAACAAGGAATGGCAACTGCCAGTGCCCAAACGGGCGCCGCGGTCGACAAGTTGCAGGCCGGCGCGCAGGATGCGAGCATCACGACGCAGGTAAACGCCGAACTGGCACGTGACCCTGAACTCAGCGCAATGAAGATCGATGTCGACACGAATGCCGGCAAGGTCGTGCTCAAGGGAACGGCACCCAGCGACGCCGCACGTGATCGCGCCGTGACATTGGCCAAGGCAGTTTCCGGTGTGGTCGATGTCGACAACCAACTGCGTGTTGGCGGCTAAGCTACCGACCCGCTAGTACCCTGCGCTTTCTGCGCTGGGTACTCTGCTGAACCCGCGTGGCGGGTTCAGTAGGTCTCGAGATGCATCCGGCCTTCGGCCTTGAGCGATGCGGACAGGGTTTCCCAGTTCACGCCGGCCTCGCGTGCCACGTCGCGCAGCGCCAGAACCACCCCCACTTCCATGCTCTTGAGACCACAGACATAAAAATAGCTGTTCGGGTCTTTGAGCAAAGGCACGAGGTCAGCGGCAAATTCGCGCATCACATCCTGCACATAACGCTTGGGTTGACCGGGCGTACGCGAGAACGCGAAACGCGTGTCGATGAAATCCTTGGGCAGGCTCTGCAGCGGGCCAAAGTAAGGAAGCTCTTCCTTGCTGCGCGCGCCGAAAAACAACAGCAGCTTGCCGCCTTCAAACTTGCCCGATGCACGCAGCCGCCGGCGCCATTCCGTCATGGCCCGCATTGGCGCGCTGCCGGTTCCAGTACAAATCATCACGATGTTGCTGCGCGGATGGTTGGGCATCAGGAAGCTCGCGCCGAACGGTCCGATCACCTCGACCTTGTCGCCCACCCTGAGGTCGCACATATGGTTGGACGCGACGCCACGCACCGCGTTGCCTTCGTAATCCTGCAACACCCGCTTGATCGTCAGCGACAGATTGTTGTAACCAGGGCGCTCGCCATTGCGTGGACTGGCAATCGAATACTGGCGCGCGTGGTGCGGCCTGCCTTTGGCATCCATACCCGGTGGCAGGATACCGATGGACTGCCCCTCGAGCACCGGGAACGGCATGGCGCCGAAATCCAGCACGATATGGTGGGTGTCGTATTCGCGCCCAACTTCAGTCACACGCACATTGCCAGTGACCGTGGCAGTGAGGGTCTTGGTCGCGGCTTTGGGGCCGTACAGATTGGTGAACGGATGCGCCGCCGACCACGGCGGCAAAGTCGCGCCGCATTGCGACGTGTTGACAACGTCCTCACCGGCCGTTTGCGAGGGCGCGGCGACAACCGGAACTGTCTCTGTGACCTGCGCGTCCACACCTTCTTCTGCCAGTTCATCGGCGCTCAGTTCAACAGGCAATTCGTCCCAGCCCAACTGGTCCTCAATCGGATAAGCCTTGGCACGCGGCATAACGCGCCAGTTGTCAATGGATCCGGTCGGGCACGGTGAGATGCAGTCCATACACAAATTGCATTTGCTCGCATCCACCACATAGTTGCGGTCGTCATGCGTGATCGCTCCCACCGGGCAGGTCACCTCACAAGTATTGCACCGGATACAGATCTCCGGATCGATCAAGTGTTGCTTGATCACCGATGCGTCAGAAGCACCCATAAAAAATCCTCCAAAGTTGGCGCCGACGCTTCGGCCAGATGACCCGCACAAGGTGTCGGGTCGTTCTGGCCGACGTATTGCGGCGGCAAAGCCGTCCGCAATACGCCTAGTTGAAGCGAACGTATTCGAAGTCCACCGGCTGGCGGTTGATGCCCATGACCGGCGGCGCTATCCAGTTGGCAAACTTGCCGGGCTCGACCACCCGCCCCATCAGGCTGGCGACATAGGCACGATCTTCGCCGCTGGGCAACCACTTGTCGACATTCGCCTTCCATTCGGCATCTGACACCACGCGGCCGTCCGGCGATACCTTGACACCCGACAATGCACCAATGTTGCGGTGAAAGGCCTTGTGCGGCACGCTCAGTCGGTTCGGAATGCCGGCTTTCTCCAGCACCTTGTTCCAGCGGTTGACTCCGGCCACAGAGTCCTTGATGTAGTCGTCGCGCAGGACTTCGTTGAGCGCGTTGAGCATCGGCACCTCCTTTTCGACCAGTTGCCCGCCCTTGGCCTCGAGCACCTTGTAGGTCTGGCCCTTGAGCACATGGTCATCGTCACGCTTGCCTTCCTCGTAGCGACCCTTGAGGCCCGAGCTGTAGAAAATCGCAGCGTTGCTCGATTCGTCGGCGCCAAACAGGTCCACCGTCACGCTGAAATGGAAGTTGATATAACGCTGCAAGGTCGGCAGGTCGATCACGCCAGCGGCGCGCAGTTTGCCCACATCGTCGGTCTTGAGCTCGTTCATGGCCGCGGCGGTTCGCTGGATCACGCGCGAGATGCCTGACTCGCCGACGAACATGTGGTGCGCCTCCTCGGTCAACATGAACTTGGTGGTGCGCGCCAGCGGATCAAATGCGCTCTCGGCCAACGCACACAGCTGGAACTTGCCATCGCGATCGGTGAAATAGGTGAACATGAAAAACGCCAGCCAATCCGGCGTGGCTTCGTTGAAGGCACCCAGGATGCGCGGATTGTTCGCATCGCCCGAACGCCGCTCGAGCAGGGCCTCGGCTTCTTCACGACCATCACGGCCGAAATGCTTGTGCAGCAGGTAGACCATGGCCCACAGGTGGCGACCTTCCTCGACATTGACCTGGAACAGGTTGCGCAGGTCGTACTGGCTCGGGCAGGTCAGGCCGAGGTGGCGCTGCTGCTCCACCGAAGCCGGCTCGGTATCGCCTTGCGTGACGATGATGCGGCGCAGGTTGGCGCGGTGTTCGCCTGGCACGTCCTGCCAGGCCTTCTCGCCCTTGTGGTCGCCAAAGTGGATGGTGCGGTCGGTCTCGCCAGGGTTCAGAAAAATACCCCAGCGGTAATCGGGCATCTTCACCGGGGCGAACTGGGCCCAGCCTTGCGGATCGACACTCACGGCCGTACGCAGGTAGACGTCGAAGTTACTCGACCCGTCCGGGCCCATGTCACCCCACCATTTCAGAAAGTTGGGTTGCCACTGCTCCAGTGCCCGCTGCAAGGTGCGGTCGTCGGCGAGGTTGACGTTGTTCGGAATTTTTTCGCTGTAATTGATTGATGACATGCTGTTCTCCGTACGAGGGACTTGGGTGGAGAGAGTTCGGTTGCGGCGCGCCACCGGCGTTCGCGCCACACAACGCGGGTTCATTCAGGGCGTCAGACGCGGGTCCAGTCGAACGCGGCTTTCTCGCCGGATCCATAAACCTTGAGCGCACCTTTTTCGCCGACGGCATTCGGACGCTGGAAGATCCAGTTCTGCCAGGCGGTGAGCCGACCGAAAACACGGGTGAACATGTTCTCCGGCCCGTTGAAGCGCAGATTTGCCTCCATGCCGGTGAGCGCGTCCGGGCTCATGGCGACCCGCTCCTCGATGGCAATGCGCGTCTCATCAGCCCAGTCGATGTCGTCCGGGTTGCTGGTCACCAGGCCCACTGCAAACGCGGCATCTGCATCCAGCGGCTGACCGACCTTGGCGCGCACCGCCTCCAGCGCAGTTTGTTCGTCGTAGAAGCGGCGTTGCAACCGGCTTTGGCCGGTGACCATCGGATAGTGGCCGAAGTTGATCTCGCCCACGGTGATGTTCGGCGCCTTGTCGGCGTCATCGGGCAACGCCAGCTGGTAACTGCGGTCGCAGGCCAGCGCCAGTTCCAGCAAGCTACCGGCAAAACAGGAACCGGCTTCGATCAGCGCAAACAGGCTGCGCGAGGACACGTCTAGCCGGCTGAAGGTACGGCGCAGCAGGCCGATGGTTTCGCGCACCAGCCAGTGGTCCTGGTGGGCCAGCAACACGGCATCCATCGCCAGCACCGCAGCGCTGTCACCTTCGGTACGGATCAGCCACACGCCGATATCGAGCTCATTGGTGCGCATCAACAGGATGGCATCTTCGAGTTCGCGCCCCAGGGCCAACGGATACCAGCTGGCGCCAGCCGCTTCGATACCGGCGATGTCCGACGGCAACTCGCCAGTGGGCGCCTTGACGGTGAAACTGGCGGTGCGCCGCGCACGGTCGATTTCCACCGTCACGTGGCGATAGTGCAGCGCGTCGGCTTCTGCCGAGCACTCGATCGGCGTGAGTTCAACGCCCTTGCCATCGGTCGGCCGGTCGCTTTTGGCCGCGAGCTCCAACGCGCGCGCCTGCACTTTTTCGGCAAACACGGTAGGCTTGGCAATATCGTCGACCAGACGCCAGTCTTTGGCCTTCTGGCCGCGTACCCCCTCGACACTGGTGCAGAAAATGTCGGCCAGGTCATGGCGCACATGGCGCTTGTCGGTGACGCGCGTCAGACCACCGGTTCCGGGCAATACGCCGAGCAGCGGCACCTCGGGCAGGCTCACTGAAGACGAGCGATCGTCGACCAGGATGATTTCGTCGCAGGCCAGTGCCACCTCGTATCCGCCGCCGGCGCAGGCGCCATTGACTGCCGCCAGGAACTTCAGGCCGCTGTGCTTTGACGAATCCTCCAACCCGTTACGGGTCTCGTTGGTGAATTTGCAGAAGTTGACTTTCCAGGCGTGACTGGAAACGCCGAGCATGAAGATATTGGCGCCGGAGCAGAACACCTTTTCCTTGGCGCTGGTAAGCACCACGGTGCGAACCTCGGGGTGTTCGAAACGCACGCGGTTGATTGCGTCATTGAGTTCGATGTCGACCCCCAGGTCGTAGCTGTTGAGCTTGAGTTTGTAGCCCGGCCGCAGCCCTGCGTTCTCGTCGAAATCTGCCGCAAGTGTCGCCACCGGCCCCTGGAAGCTCAGCTTCCAGTGTTTGTACCTGGAAGGGTGAGTCTGGTAGTTGACGGGTTGGTCCTGGTTCACGGTGTGCTCCTCTTGAATGGCGTCAGATGTGGGGTTGTCGCCGATGAAATGCATCATATTGCATAAATTGATCAACAGTCAAGTTATTAAATGCACTTTACTGCAATAAGACACATTCCCTATCACAACGACAACGCGCTGCGGACCGTTGTGCGCAACAGTGCAAAGGTCTCGGCCTGCCCCTGTGCACTGGTGTCGATGCGAAATTCCGCCTTGGAGTAGAAAGCCGCGCGCCCGGCCAGAATGCTCTTGAGATCGGCCATGGCCTCGCGGCTGGCGGCCATCGGGCGTGTGTCGCCTTGCGCCACCACACGGCTCATGTGGTCCTGCGGGTCCGCCGACAACCAGACCGAGGTGCAATGCGACAGCAATATATTGAACGTGGCCGGGTCGGAGACCAGGCCACCGGGAATCGCGATCACCGCCTCCTGATGCAGTTGTATGGCTTCTTCCAGAGCCCGACGCTCATATCGGCGATAGGCATTTTGCCCATACAAGGCCTGGATCTCGGCCGAACTGCAGCCGGCAAACTGCCCGATCTCACGGCTCAGCTCGATGAACGGGAAACCGAGGTCTTCCGCCAGCATGGCACCCAGCGTGGACTTGCCGGCACCTCGTAGCCCGAGCAGGGCGATACGGCTGCTGCGCACCGAGCCGGGCACTCCCTGGGCGCCACCTGTTCCCAGCATCTCGCCCACGGCCAAACGCACCCGACGCAGGGTCTGCTCATCCCGGCTCTCCAGCAACTCACGCAACATCAGCCACTCCGGCGACGAGGTTGTCACATCGCCGATCAACTCGGCCAGCGAGCATTGCAGCGCACGGGTCACCTGCAACAGCACCAGAATGGAGGCGTTGCCGACACCGTATTCCAGATTCGCCAGATGACGCTCGGACACGTCTGCCGTCTGCGACAAGGCCTTGCGCGTGATGCCGCGGCGGGCCCGCTGGCTGCGGATACGGCCGCCGAGGGCGACCAGGAAAGGGTCTTTCTTCTCTTGCGCCGCATCACCCGGGTCGGGCAGCGGAGCTACTGGCGCCAATTCAGGCTCATGAAATATAGTGCTTGACATGTTTTCAGGTGCCGCTTAAAGTTCTTGCACGCACAATACTGCATATTCCGGCTTATGGCAAGCAGGACGCAGATTCACAGAAGATGGAGACGCACCGATGACACAAGCCACATTCAGGGAACAGATCGCCGCGCTGGCAGCACAACTGGCCGACCGGGCACTGGACGACGAACTCGATGACTGGCTCAACCGGGAACATGGCCCCGACAGCAGCACCTACCGGGCGCTGCGCCAGTCCTGCGAAGCCGGCGTGACCGAAGGCTGGTTGTGCCAGCGTGAAGGCGGCGGCATCCGTTATGGCCGGGTGTTCAAACCGGCAGACGATCTGCAGGGATTTTCGGTCGACGTGGTCGACATGAACGATATCGCTGGTCCCCATCATGCACACCCGAACGGCGAGATCGACCTGATCATGCCGATGGATGCTTCTGCCACATTCGACACCCGCGGTGCGGGCTGGCTGGTATGCCCCCCGGGCAGCGCCCACCGCCCCACCGTGTCTGGCGGACGGGCGCTGGTGCTGTATCTGCTGCCGCAGGGCAAGATCGAATTCAGCGCCTGAAGCACCCACATCGGCCGCGCCGGCAAGGCGTGCGACACCTTTACCGAAATGCAGGAGACCGCCATGCCCCGTCCCCAGACCCAAGTGCCACCACCGGGCGAGCGATTCAACTTCGCGCAGCACCTGATCGCATGCAATACACAACGCGCCGACAAGATCGCCTTCATCGACGACAACGGCAGCCTCACCTATGGCGAACTCGCGCAGCGGGTGCGCCAGCTCGCCGCAGCGCTGCGTGCACAAGGCATACGGCGCGAGGAACGGGTGCTTTTGCTGATGCAGGACAGCAACGACTGGCCGGTGGCGTTTCTAGCCGCCATGTATGCCGGCATCGTGCCGGTGGCGGTCAACACCTTGCTGACTGCAGACGACTATGCCTACATGCTGGAGCACGCACGTGCACAGGCGGTTTTGGTGTCGGGCGCCTTGTTGCCGGCACTGACCACGGCGCTGACCAAGGCAGACCACGAGGTGCACAAGGTGATCGTCGCACGTCCGGTGGCACCGCTGCATCCGGACGAAATCGAGTTTGAAGCCTTATGGCAGGCACACACCCCGATGGACCGACCTGCCGCAACCCAGCCCGACGATCCGGGTTTCTGGCTCTACTCGTCGGGCTCGACCGGTCGGCCCAAAGGCACGGTGCATTCGCACGCCAATCCCTACTGGACCGCAGAGCTGTATGGCAAAGCGGTGTTGCAGTTGACCGAGGCAGACGTCTGCTTCTCGGCCGCCAAGCTGTTCTTCGCGTACGGACTGGGCAACGCATTGACCTTTCCGATGAGTGTTGGTGCCACGACCATTCTGATGGCCGAGCGTCCCACGCCCGATGCCACGTTCAAGCGTTGGACCGGTGGTATGGGCGATACCCGTCCTACGGCATTCTTCGGCGCCCCAACCGGCTTCGCCGGCATGCTGGCCAACCCGGGCCTGCCCGGGCGCGACGCGGTATCCCTGCGCCTGGTGTCGTCGGCCGGCGAGGCCTTGCCGGCCGACATCGGCGAACGCTTCAAGGCCCATTTCGGCCTTGACATTGTCGACGGCATCGGCTCAACCGAGATGCTGCACATCTTCCTGTCCAACCGGCCGGAGAAGGTGCAATACGGCACGACGGGATGGCCTGTGCCGGGTTATGCCGTTGAACTGCGCAGCGAGGACGGCGGCCCGGTGCCTGACGGTGAACCCGGCGATCTGTTCATCCAGGGTCCGTCCGCGGCCATGATGTACTGGGGGAACCGGGTCAAGACCCGCGAGACCTTCCAGGGTGGCTGGACCAAAAGCGGCGACAAATATGTGCGCAACGCCGACGGCAGTTATACCTACAGCGGACGCAGCGACGACATGCTCAAGGTCAGCGGCATCTATGTCAGCCCGTTCGAGGTCGAGGCCACACTGGTGCAGCACCCTGCAGTGCTGGAAGCCGCCGTGGTCGGTATACCCGATGCCGACGGACTGACCAAGACCAAGGCCTTCATCGTGCTCAAGGATGGCGTCAAGGTCAGTGAAGACGAACTCAAGGCCTTTGTGAAGGACAAGCTTGCACCCTACAAATACCCGCGGTTGATCGCCTTCGTGGCGGAACTGCCCAAGACGGCAACGGGCAAGATCCAGCGGTTCAAGCTACGGGACGCAGGCAGCTGAAAGTACCGCTGGCTCAGCGCCGGAACTCCCGGTACAGCAGGTACAGGCCACTGGCCACCACGATGGACGCGCCGCCAATGACTGCCGCATCTGGCACGTGGCCAAAAATCAGCCAGCCGAACAGCGTCATGTAGATGATCTGCTGGTACAGGAAAGGGCCGAGTACGGCGGCTGACGCATATCGGTGGGCCTGCGTCACCATCAGGTGACCGAGGCCGCCGAAGGCACCCATGACCAGCACCAGAAACCATGTGACTGCATCCTGCGGCGGCGTCCAGACCATCAGTCCGAACGGTGTCAGCAACACCGCCGCGCCCATAGCCGACCACAGCTGTGTCGTGGCGGCCAGCTCGGTTGCGGCCAGCCGGCGCGTCAACATGTTGAACAAGGCATATAACACCGCGTTGATCAGCGACAAAATGATGGCCGGGTGAAAGCCCTGGCTGCCCGGGCGCACGATCAGCAACACACCGGCAAAACCGACCAGGATGGCAATCCAGCGTCGCGCATCGAGCCGCTCACCCAGCAGCCTGGCGCTGATGACCGCAATCAGGATCGGCACCGAGAACTGGATCGCCCCGGTCACATCGAGCTGCAAATATTGAAGGGCCCAGAAGTTCAGGGCGGTCATGAGCGCCTGCATCAGCGCGCGCAGCAGTTGCAGCCTCGGCTGGGCGGTGCGGTACAGGGCCCAGCCGTATTTGGGCGTCAGCACCAGGATGCCCAGTATCGAATGCGTGACGAAGCGCAGCCACACCACCTGGAACACCGGCAACACCATCACCAGCCACTTGGCCGAACTGTCGAGCGCGGCGAAACACAGCGTGGTGACACTCACCATCGCAATGCCCAACTGGCGGTTACGCGGGGTGTCCAGCTCCAGCATGGTCGACGGTCAGTGGCGCCGGCGAATCGCCGTGTCTGCCACCGGCGCTGCGATCACAGTTTGGCTTCCACCCAGGCGCGTACGCTGGCCAGCGCCTGCGGCAGAGCCGATGCGTCCGTGCCACCGGCCATGGCCATGTCGGCCTTGCCACCGCCTTTGCCACCTACCTGGCTGGCCACATGGTTGACCAGCTCGCCGGCCTTGACCCGGCCGATCACGTCGGCGGTCACACCGGCGGCAATCTGTACCTTGGTGCCATCGACCACCGCCAGCACGATCACGGCCGACTTGAGCTTGTCCTTGAGCTTGTCCATGCTCTCGCGCAAGGTCTTGGCGTCGGCGCCATCCATGCGCACGGCCAGCAGCTTCACGCCCTTGATATCGACCGCCTGCAACATCAGTTCGTCGCCCTGGCTGGAGGCCAGTTTGCCCTTGAGCGCGATGATTTCCTTCTCGAGTTGCCGGGTATGGTCGAGCATCTGCGTGATACGGCCATTGAGCTCCGCTACCGGCGCCTTGACCGCACCCGCCACCTGCGTGACCGTGGCTTCGAGCTGCTGCAAATAGGCCAGCGCGCCCTGCCCCGTCACCGCCTCGATTCGTCGCACGCCTGCAGCCACGCCACCTTCGCCAACAACCTTGAACAGACCGATATCGCCGGTACGCTGCACATGGGTGCCGCCACACAACTCGGTGGTGCTGCCGATGTCCAGTACGCGCACGATGTCGCCGTACTTCTCGCCGAACAACATCATGGCACCGGTCTGGCGCGCCGCCTCGATTTCCATCAAGCGAGACTGGGTCGGCGCATTGGCCAGGATCTCGGCATTCACCAGCACCTCGATGTCGTGGATCTGCCCGTCGGTCACCGGCGCGTTATGCGTGAAGTCGAAACGGGTGCGCTCGGCATTGACCAGGCTGCCTTTTTGCTGCACATGCGTGCCCAGCACCGCGCGCAAGGCCTTGTGCATCAGGTGGGTGGCCGAGTGATTGCGCACCGTGGCGGCACGCGTGCTGGCATCGACATGGGCCGTCACCACATCGCCAACTTTCAAAGAGCCT
Source organism: Burkholderiales bacterium (assembly GCA_038326025.1). Taxonomy (GTDB): domain Bacteria; phylum Pseudomonadota; class Gammaproteobacteria; order Burkholderiales; family Burkholderiaceae_C; genus CAISIP01. The sequence goes on along the minus strand of JBBQJP010000037.1, from coordinate 14,208 downwards.
GTTGTCAGCGCCCCATGGTGGGCAAAAACGTCGGACTTGATCTTCTGGGTATCGGCCACAGCAAACATCGCATGGTCCGAAAAGATCGACCCCTGGTCACCCACCTGGCCACCACTCTCGGAATAAAAAGGTGTACTGGCCAGCACCACAACACCCGACTGCCCTGCGACCATCTCGGTCACGGCCACACCGTCCACATAGACTGCGGCAACGGTGCTGTCTTCAGTCAAGCTGTCGTAGCCGACAAATTCATTACCCTCGCCGCTGTATTCCAGCGCCTTGTCCATGCGGAACTTGCCGGCGGCGCGGGCTTGCGTCTTCTGCCGATCCATCGCCGCAGCGAAACCGGCCTCGTCCACGCTCAGGCCACGCTCGCGGCAGACATCGGCCGACAGGTCGAGCGGGAAGCCGAAGGTGTCGTGCAGTTTGAATGCCACGTCGCCAGGCAAGACCTCAACACCGCCCGCCAGGGCGCCATCGAGAATCGTCATGCCGGTCTCCAGCGTCTCGAAGAAACGCTCTTCCTCTGCCTTGAGCACCTCGGTGATGCGTTGCTGCTGCTGCGCCAAACGCGGATAGGCGTCACCCATCACCGCCACCAGATCGGCCACCAGCTTGTGAAAAAACGGTGTCTTGCGGCCCAGCTTGTAACCGTGGCGTATGGCGCGGCGGATGATGCGCCGCTGCACATAACCGCGGCCTTCGCTGCCCGGGATCACGCCGTCGCTGACCAGGAAAGCCGTCGCACGGATATGGTCGGCAATCACCTTGAGCGAGTTGTTCTGCAAGTCGGCACAACCCGTCTCGCGACCTGCCGCTGCGATCAGCACCTCGAACAGGTCGATCTCGTAATTGCTGTGCTGGTGCTGCAGGATCGCGGCCAGACGCTCCAGGCCCATTCCGGTGTCGACACATGGCGCCGGCAGCTTGACCAGGCTGCCATCGGGCTGCATGTCGAACTGCATGAACACGTGGTTCCAGATCTCGATGAAGCGGTCACCGTCTTCGCCCGGGCTGCCCGGGGGGCCACCGGGAATGTGCTCGCCGTGGTCGTAGAAGATCTCCGAACACGGGCCGCAAGGCCCGGTGTCGGCCATCATCCAGAAGTTGTCCGAGGCGTACTTCTTGCCCTTGTTGTCGCCGATCCGGATGACCCGCTCCGGGCTCAGACCGATTTCCTTGGTCCAGATGTCGTAGGCTTCCTGATCATCGATATAAACCGTCGCAAGCAGGCGCTCGGGTGGCAACTTGTAGACCTGGGTAAGCAGTTCCCAGCCCCATTTCAGGCTCTCGCGTTTGAAGTAGTCGCCAAAACTCCAATTGCCAAGCATTTCGAAGAACGTATGGTGGCGCGCGGTGTAACCCACGTTTTCCAGATCGTTGTGTTTGCCGCCTGCGCGCAGGCAGGCCTGCACAGATGCGGCGCGCACGTACGAGCGCTTGTCCGTACCCAGAAACACATCCTTGAACTGCACCATGCCCGAATTGGTGAACATCAGGGTCGGATCGTTGCCCGGAACCAGCGGGCTAGACGCGACCACGGTATGGCCCTTGGAGGCGAAGAAGTCCAGGAAAATCTGGCGGATGTCGGCAACGGAGGCGGCAATGGTGGTCATGAACGTGGGGTGCAAGGCGGGGTGCAAGGTGAACGCCGCTTCAAGCTGCGTTTGACCCTGCGGGCCGGGTTGGAAAGCCTCGCGATTTTACCTGCTCGCGGCGCAACGGCAGGGGTGACGGACGGGGACAGGGCGCGTGGCGCCGCCCGAACGTCCGATCAAGCCTTGTCGTCCGCTTTGCCGGCCTCGGGAGCCAAGGGCTTTGCCGGCCGATCGAAGAACCACAACGCAACGACCAGCGCAATCGTCATGAACGGCATGCCCAGCGGCCGCACGATGCCCACGACCAAGGGCGAGATGATCAGGAAAAAGCGCAAGGCCCAGCTGTACAACAGGCCCGCACGCTTGACATACTCCTTGGCCATCGGATTGAGTGCGGGTCGCTCGGCGGAAGCCACCGGCATCGACATCACGAATCCGGCATGGCTGAAATAACGCATCGACATCGCCGAGCAGACATACGAGGCGAACAGGGTTGCCATCAGCAGGATCTCCAGCACGATACGCAGCGGCGGCGTGCCGACGAAGGTCGCCGATTCAAGCGTGCCGCTGGCCAGGCTCACCGTGCCCATCAAGGCCAGCGCGGCGGTGGACGCGGCAATCGTGGCCGACATCAGCGAATTGCGCAGCGCCTGCACGGCCACGATCTCGAAACCGGGCTGGCGGCTCAGCGCATCGACCCAGCTGGCGCGCATGAAGGCATGGGCGGAGCGGGCGATCCGGTTCGGATGACGCCAGCCGAGCCAGACCACCCACATTTCGTAAACAATGAATATGGCGCTGCTGACGCCAAAAGCGATCCAGTTCTGCTCGGAGTTCATGCGATCGGACTTTCGTGGTGGCGACCGGTTGTGCCAGCCGGGCAGTGCAATCACCCAGCGGCGGCGCCAAGCGCCAATGGTAACGATACGTGGCATGCTCGCCTCGCGGGTGCATCAGAAAATCCGCAGCAGCCTGTGCCATCATCCGTCACTTCATGACAACACCCGAGCCCCAGGCAACACCGAGTTCCCCGCCGTGGGTCGAGTCAATATACGAACGCCTGGCAGCGGACTCCGACGGTCGCGTCTGCAAGGCAATCGCTGATGAAGCCTGCCACGAGGCACCCGGCAATTTCCTGCGCATGCTGCTGGCCAATGCCGCCAGCCAGGTGGCCGACAGCCTGGCCAGCGCCAAGACCACCCTGCCCTGGCTGATGCTGCACCTGGGCGCGCCGGCATGGATGACCGCGACGCTGGTACCGATCCGCGAATCCGGTGCCATGTTGCCGCAACTGCTGCTCGGAGCGCTGGTTCGCAAGCTGGCGCTGCGCAAGTGGGTATGGGTCGCTTGCGCTCTGGTCCAGGCGGCATGCCTTGCCGCCCTGGGTTGGACGGCACTGCGGCTGCAAGGTGCAATCGCCGGCTGGGTGGTGCTGGCACTTTTGACGCTGTTCAGCCTGGCACGCGCGGGTTGTTCGATCGCTTACAAGGACGTGCAGGGCAAGACCATTCCCAAGACCCGACGCGGCCGGCTGGCAGGCTGGATCGCAGCGGTCTCCGGCGGATTCGCGATGTTGGTCGGCCTGGCGCTGGGCATGTTGCCGGGCGCTGGCTCAGCGCTGCTATATGCCGGTCTGCTGTTGCTTGGCGCCACATTCTGGGCATTGGCCGCATGGGTGTTTGCCGGTATCCAGGAGTTTGACGGCGCCACGACCGGGGGTGTGTCCGGCGGTGCACTCGCCTTGCAGCAACTTGCGCTACTGCGAGACGATGCGCCGTTTCGCCTGTTCTTACTGGCACGGGCCCTGGCCATGGGTTCTTCACTGGCCGCACCGTTGTATGTGGCGCTGGCGCGTGACGCCCTGGGCGGCGCGATCGCCCTTCTGGGTTTGTTCATTGCGATCGAAGGCCTGGCCGGCTTGCTCAGTTCGCCTGTCTGGGGCCGGATGTCCGACCAGTCCAGCAGACGCGTGTTTGCGATAGCCAACGCCGGCGCCGCGATCCTGTCCATCGCCGTGGCCTTGTGGTCCTGGTGGGGCCCCGGCGACACCGCCGCACGCTGGTTCTTCCCACTGGCTTTCCTCGGCCTGGGAATCTGCCATGCCGGCGTGCGACTGGGCCGCAAGACCTATCTGCTGGACCTGGCGGAGGGCGACAGGCGCACCGCCTATGTCGCCGTCAGCAATTCGGTGATGGGTGTGTTGTTGCTGGCTTTTGGCGCACTGGCCGCGCTGGCATCCACTGTCTCGGTCGCTGGCACGGTGCTGTTGCTGGGACTGTCCGGCCTGGCCGGAGCAGCGCTCAGTCTGCGCTGGCGTGAAGTGTCACACTGAGGCCGCAGCCCCGCGCAGTCACTCTCAGCGCTCGCGGCGGCGCTGCTGCCAGGCCAGCAACTCGCCGACAAAACCGCGTCGGAACGCCACGACGCAGATCACGAAGATCGATCCGATGATGACTGTCACCCATGAACCGACGCGGTCGGCCAGGAAGTTCTGCAATCCGATGATCGTGAAGGCGCCGATCACAGGGCCGGCAAAGGTGCCCATGCCACCCAGCAGCGTCATCAGAATAACCTCGCCGGACAAGGACCAGTGGGCATCGGACAAGGTGGCGAAACCCAGCACGATGGTCTTGAGCGAGCCGGCCAGGCCGGCGATCGCGGTCGACAACACAAAGGCCAGCAGTTTGTAACGATCGACCTCGTATCCCAGCGAGATCGCCCGCGGTTCATTTTCTCGAATGGCCTTGAGAACCTGTCCAAACGGCGAATGCACGATGCGCACGATGCCCAGGAATACCGCGACAAAAACCGCTAGTACAAAGTAGTACATGGTGAGCGGCTCGGTCAACGGCAACAAACCAAACAACTTGCCCCGCGGCACACCCTGCAACCCGTCCTCGCCACCCGTGAACGGCGCCTGCAGCCACAGAAAGTAGATCATCTGCGCCATCGCCAGCGTGACCATGGCGAAGTAGATACCCTGGCGCCTGATCGCGATAAAGCCGACAGCCAGCCCCAGCGCAGCACCAAACAAGGTGCCTGCCACGATGCCGAGTTCGGGCGAAAAGCCGGCACTGCGAACCAGCCAGCCAGTGGCATACGCCGACGCGCCGAAAAACGCCGCGTGCCCGAACGACAGCAGACCGGTATAGCCCAGCAGCAGGTTGAAGGCACAGGCGAAGATCGCGAAACACAAGGCCTTCATCATGAAGACCGGATACAGACCGATGAACGGCGCGATCAGCAGCAATACCAAGCCGACGGCCCAGGTCAGGCGTGCGGCCTTGGATACTGCAGAAACTTGGGATAGCGCCATCATGGCTCCTTGCCGAAAAGCCCAGCCGGCTTGACCATCAATACCAGCGCCATGATCACAAAAACCACAATATTCGACGCTTCAGGATAAAAAACCTTGGTCAGTCCCTCGATCAGTCCGAGTGCCAACCCGGTGAGCACGGACCCGAGGATAGACCCCATTCCGCCGATCACGACGACGGCGAAAACAATGATGATCAGGTTGCTGCCCATCAGCGGCGTGATCTGGATCACAGGCGCGGCCAGCACACCGGCCAGAGCCGCGAGACCGGCACCGGCACCGTAGGTCAACATCACCATCATCGGCACGTTGATGCCGAATGCCTGCACCAGCGACGGATTCTCGGTTGCGGCGCGCAAATACGCACCCAACCGGGTTCGTTCGATGATGAACCACGTGCCCAGACAAACCGTCAGCGACGCGAAAATAATCCAGCCACGGTAGTTGGGCAGGATCATGAAACCGAGGTCGGTGGCACCACGCAGCAGTTCCGGTACCGGATACGACTGGCCCGAGACCCCGAACTGTTCCCTAAACAGGCCCTCTGCGATCAGCGCCAGGCCGAAGGTCAGCAACAAGCCGTAAATGGGATCGATCTTGTACAGATGCTTGAGCAGCGTGCGTTCGATGACGACACCCATCGCGCCTACCACCAGCGGCGCCAGAATCAGCGCCGCCCAATAATTGATGCCGAATCGGTCCATGCCGATCCATGCCACATACGCACCGACCATGTACAACGCGCCGTGCGCGAAGTTGACGATACCCAGCAGGCCGAAGATGACCGCCAGGCCCAGGCTCAGCATCGCGTAAAACGAGCCGTTGACAAGGCCAAGCAGGAGTTGACCCAGAAAGGCCTGGATCGGAATGCCGAATATTTCCATGGGGTTCGTATGAAGCTGTCGCTGTTGATACCGGGCCAAATGACGCGCAGGTCATGTGGCCCGGCTCAGGCGATTATTTCCAGAGTGGGCACTTGGAGTCGGCTTTGGCAGTCCAGGCCTCTTCGCCCTTGAACGTGTGCGCGATCTTGTAGTAGTCCCAAGGCTCGGTCGACTCGGACGGCTTCTTCACCTGCATCAGGTACATGTCATGCACCATGCGGCCGTCCGCGCGAATAAAACCGTTCTTGGCAAATATGTCGTTGATCTTGGTCTTGCGCATCTGCGCCAGCACCTTGTCGCCATCGTCAGAGCCGATGGCCTTGACGGCTGTCAGGTACTGGAGCGCAGCCGAGTAGTCACCCGCCTGGATCGACGAGGGCATGCGCTTGATCTTGTCGAAGAACTGGCGGCTCCATGCGCGGGCTTCCGCATCACGGTTCCAGTACCAGCTGTCGGTCAGGTACATGTCCTGCGTGGCCTTGAGCCCGAGCGAGTGAATGTCGTTGATGAACATCAGCAAGCCGGCCAGTTTCATGTTCTTGGTCACGCCGAATTCATTGGCGGCCTTGATCGAGTTGATGGTGTCCCCGCCCGCGTTCGCAAGACCCAGGATCTGCGCCTTGCTCGACTGGGCTTGCAGCATGTACGACGAAAAGTCGCTGGTCGCCAACGGGTGCTTGACCGACCCGACGATCGTTCCACCGGAGGCCTTGACCACGGCGGCGGTGTCGTTCTGCAAGGCTTCACCGAAAGCATAGTCGGCCGTCAGGAAGAACCAGCTCTTGCCACCTTGTTTGACGATGGCGTCGCCGGTACCCTTGGCCAGCGCCACGGTGTCATAGGCCCAATGCACGGTGTAGGGTGTGCACTGGTCGTTGGTCAGGGCCGACGTGGCAGCGCCCACTGAGATGAAGGGCTTTTTCTTCTGTGCGGCGATCTTGGCCATGGCCAGGTTGGTGCCCGAGCTGGTGCCACCGATCAGCATGTCCATGCCTTCGGTATCAAACCATTCGCGTGCCTTGGTCGCAGCAATATCGGCCTTGTTCTGGTGGTCAGCAACCATCAGTTCAATCTTCTTGCCGTTGATCGAGCCGCCCATGGCAGCGATCGCCATGCGGATGGCCTCGGCACCGGCAGGACCGTCAATGTCGGCATACAGGCCGGACATGTCGGTGATGAATCCGATGCGGATGACGTCGCCCGAGATCTGGGCCTGCGCCGAGGTGCTGGCGCCAAACATCGTTACGGCAGCAAGGCTGCACGCGGCAACAATTTTCTTGAGTTTCATAGTCTCTCTCCTTTGGTTGAAATACTTATCAGGAACTCGGGGCTCACACGCCCAGATATTCATGCAGACGGTCCATGCGCGATGGCAGTTCAGCCTGGGTGAATTCCTGAATCACCTGGCCATGCTCCATGACCATGAATCGATCGGCCAACTTGGCCGCAAAAACGAAGTTCTGCTCGACCATCACGACAGTGAAGCCCTGCTTGCGCAAGGTTGTGACCATCTCGGCCAGCTTTTGCACGATAACCGGGGCCAGACCTTCGGAGATCTCGTCGAGCAGCAATAACCGCGCGCCCGTGCGCAAAATACGCGCCACCGCCAACATCTGCTGCTCGCCGCCGGACAATCGTGTGCCCTGGCTCGACGCGCGCTCCTTCAGGTTGGGGAACATCTCGTAGATCTGTGCCAACGACATGCCGCCACTGCCCAGCGTCGGCGGCAGCATCAGGTTTTCCTCTGCCGTCAGGCTGGAGAAAATGCCGCGTTCCTCAGGGCAATAACCGATGCCCAGTCGGGCGATCTTGTGTGTGGACATGCCAATGGTTTCGACGCCATTGACCTTGATCGAACCCTTGCGGCTACCGATAAGCCCCATGATCGCGCGCATCGTGCTGGTACGACCCGCGCCATTGCGACCCAGCAGCGTGACGACCTCACCTTCGTTGACATGAAAATCAACGCCATGGAGCACATGCGACTCGCCGTACCAACCCTGCAGACCCTTGATTTCGAGAAACGGGACGGTCATCAGTGCGCACCCTTGAGTTCGGTATCGGCACTGCCCATGTAGGCCTCGATGACGGCCGGATTCTTCGACACTTCGGCGTACGATCCTTCCGCCAGCGTCCTGCCGCCTTGCAACACCGTGATCGTGTCAGCGATGCTCGACACGACACTCATGTTGTGCTCCACCATCAGGATCGTGCGTTTGGCCGCCACCTTCTTGATCAGTTGCCGGATGCGGTCGACATCTTCCAGACCCATGCCCTGGGTCGGTTCATCGAGCAGCATCAGTTGGGGGTCCATCGCCAGCGTCGTGGCGATCTCCAAAGCCCGTTTGCGGCCGTACGCCAGTTCCCCGGCCGAACCCAACGCGTAACTCTCGAGATCCACTTCGCGCAACAACTCCATCGCACGCTCATCGAGCTTGTACAGGCTGCGTTCCGGCTTCCAGAAATGAAACGAGGTACCGAGCTTGCGCTGAAGCGCAACACGAACATTCTCAAGTACCGACAGATGCGGGAACACCGACGAAATCTGGAACGAGCGGATGATGCCGAGGCGTGCGATATGGGCCGGCGACTCGTCGGTGATGTCCCGGCCTTCGAACAGGATCTTGCCCGTCGTCGGCTTGAGGAATTTGGTCAGCAGGTTGAAGCAGGTCGTCTTGCCGGCACCGTTGGGGCCGATCATCGCGTGGATGCTGCCGCGGCGCACCTTCAGGTTGACATTGCCAACGGCGACGAAGCCCTTGAATTCCTTGGTCAGATCACGGGTTTCCAGAACCAGATCGCCGCCGCTCACCGGAGCACCTCCGCCGGTCGGGCAGCGGTGGGCGCTGGATCGGGGCAATTCGGCGCGCGACGCGCCGTAAACGTCGCTGCCGCGCCAAGCAAATCCTTCAGAAAACTATTCAATCGACTGCCCCGCAATGATCAGGAAAATACACGTCTCACAGCAGGGCGAGACGTTCCAACACATGAACCAGAAACACGAACAAGTCGTCCCGCGCCGACAAGTTCGAATCAAGTATAGAGCCGAAATCGACGAAAAATCCAGCACTCCGAAGACGGTGGCGCGCGGTCGACATCGATGCCCCGTTATAGTGCGCGCAACGCTCTGCAAAGGCGCACGGTTACCGGTCAGTCCCCGCCAATGGCTATCGGGAACAGCGCGTGACGCCCGCCGCGTATCAGCATAGACTTGACCCAGAGTTAAAGAAACAGGAGACAAGCATGAGCCATATTGACCAACTGGTAGAGCAACACATCCGCGAGTCGGAGTCGCATCTTCGGCATATTGACGAGATGATGGAAAAGGCGCGCAAGGCGCGGGAGCGCAGTCAGCTCGGCGCCGAGCCTGATTTGACCCGCATCGACCAGGACCGGATGCGCCTGGTGCAGGAACTCCACGGCTTGCGCAACGAGCCCAAACCGGCATCCGACGAGGTGGCCCAACGCAGCAAGGGGCTTACCGGCATGTTGCAGGCAATCGGATCGGAGCTGGAAAAGGCTCTGGTCGCAGTCGTCGACCAGAACCGCCACTGACCCCGCCTCTAGCGGACGTCAAGCCGTACGTGAACGGCCAGGCGGTGTCGGCTTGGTGGTGCGCGACTGGCGCTTGTCGCGCTCTGCGCGTACGGGTTTTCCAGGTACCGCCACGCCGCGCGGCTTGGCCAGGTCGAGCCACATCAAAGCCTCGGCGTGGGCCATAAAGCGTTCGAGGTAGGCCGGCGAAATTTCCTGCATGCGGCGCAACGTCCGAAGCACCAGCAGATGGGAGTTCAACGGCCCGGGGTTGTCTGGCGCCTGCTGCTGCGAACGCGCCATCTGACGGTCAACGCGCAGACCAGCCCAAGTGTCCTTGAATTCACGCACCGTCTTGAGCTCCACCAATGGCGCGGCCTCCTGCGCTGACGCGGCCGCGTTGCGCGTACCAGCGCCGGTATCGGGCGCCGGCTGCGCCATGGCCTGGCCATCGATATGGCGGACCAAGGCCCCGAGCGGTCCGGTGTCGCGACCCATGGCGGAATCGAGCCTCGCGGTAAGCCGGCGCAAGGCCCTGAAATCGCCTTCGGCATGCAGTTGACGCAGACCATCGGCAGCCGACGGATGGCGCCGAATCAACGCGGGAAGAATCTTCGCCGACTGCGACTGTGTTTGCTCGAAGTGCGCTTGACAGGCCGCCATCACATCCGCCAATTGCCGATCTAGCCGCTGTCGCAAAACGCCGGACTGTTCGGCTGCCTTGCGCGATAACACCTCGATATAACGAAACCGCGCCGGATCCAGCCGATGGGCGCCCAACGCGCGCAAGCCGGCAACCGCGGGAACTTCGGCGCAGTCGGGGTCCTGGCGCGAATCGACGTTCGCCACCAGCCCGCCGTCACTTGATCGGCTTGTCGGTCCCATTGGCAGATTTGGGCACGGGTGCCATTTCGACGCGCCGGTTCTGCGACCGGCCCTGCTCGCTCGCGTTAGTCGCCACCGGCTGCTCGGGACCGAATGCGGCGGCAAAAACCGACGCGGATGGCAAGCCTTCTTCAATCAGGGTTCGTGTCACCGTCAACGCACGTTGCGCCGACAACTCCAGGTTGTCGGCGAACTGCCGGTTACTGTCGCGCACCATGCGGTTATCGGTGAAGCCACTGACCATCAGCATTTCGTCGCGCGTGGCCAGATAGGTCGCCAACGGCGCCGCCAGGCTTTGCAGCAGTTTGCGGCCCTCGGGCTGCAACTGATCGGAGTTCAGTGAGAACAACACGCTGCCGCTGATGCCGATACGGCCGTTGTTCAAGGTCACCCGCCCAGCCGCCAGGGGCCCGGCCAGCGCTTTTTCCAGCGACATGCGCCGTTGCTCCTCGATCTGGCGTTTGTGCACTTCAGCCTCGAGCGAGGTCGCCAGTTCCAGCTGTACGCCTACGACGGCGACCAGCAACAACACGAAGGCACCCAGCAGCCCGGACATCAGGTCGCCAAACACCGGCCAGATCGGGGCGGTCTGCTCCAGACCCGCGTCCACGTCGTCCATCAGGACTCCTCGCCGGCCAGCGCGGTCTGTCGGATCGCGAGTCGCTGCAGGTCTTCGACGATCTGCTTCTGCGACGAAATGCTCAGATCGACGATCTCACGCGCCTGCGCCACGTAGTAGGCGAGTTGCTCGTCGCTGCGCGCCGTGGATTTGTCCAGCGACGCCTCGATACGCTGCAAATGATCGGTCAGGCTTTCGCTAGCTTGACCGAACTGCGTCACGGCGACACCAAAGGCCTCGCCCATTCCGGCCATGTCGATGGCACTTCCGGCAACCTGCGTGACGACAGTGTTCATCCGTCCCGCTTCCTGGTCCATCTTTTCGCCGAACTGCGCACCGGCCTGCTGCAGCATGGCAGTTGACGACGACACCAACTTGTCGATGGCGCTGCGATGCTCGGTTGCCGCCTGGTTCACCGCCTCCAACAGAGCATGCAAGGTCTGCATCATGCGGCTGCGTTCTTCGAGCATGTTGTTGTCACGCGCCATGCTGTCGGACAGTTTGTCGCGCAGCGCGTCGACAACTTGCGCCGCTGCACGGGGTGCCTCGGAAGCGGTCGCCATGAGCTTGGACATCTCGCCGATAGTTTCGCTTGCAAGCACCTGCGCCTGCGCCTGGACATCGCGCGCCGTCTGCTCCAGCGTCTTGCAGATCTGTGCCTGCTGCACCAGCGCCTGTTCACCTGCACGCTGCGCGTCGCTGCGCAGCGACTGCGCCATCGTCTCCAGTGAACCAGTCCAGGCCGCGATCCGCTGCTGGTCGCCGCTGGCCAGATCCGCCTGCAACGCCACATGCGCCTGCTTCAGTGTCGCAAGCAAGGCGGTGGACTGCTGCGTGAAACCAGACACCAATGCCGCCATCGCCGTCTGCAGATTGCCCGACAGGTCTTCGCTGCTGCGCCGCTGTTGCGCCAGCGCTTCGCCCCAGGTGTCGGCCACTGTACGCGTGGTGGCATCCAGACGCTCGACCACGCCATCCAACTGGTGCCGCGTGGTGTTTGCCAGTTGCTCGTGCAAACCGGCGGTCTGCTGCGCCATCTGCGCCATGGTGCTTTGCAAAACATCATGAGACGCTGTATGCCGTTGGTCGAGCGCCACCAGCAGCGAAGCCGTGTGTTGCCCGAAACTGTCGTTGAAACCGGCCAGCGACTGCTGCAGCCCCTGGGTCAGCGTTTCGCTGCTGCGTTCATGCCGCGCCAACGCGTCGGTCCAGACGCCAGCAACGGTGCCGACTGTGTCGCCAAAGCGGTCGGCCAGACCGTCGAGTTGTTGTGCCACGGAGCCCGCCAGTTTTTCCTGAAACACGGCCGTTTCGCGCGTGATGCCTTGCATCGCGGACTGGACGGCAGGCTCGATCGCGCTACCGGCCACGCGCGCGCTTTCCACCAAACTGTCCCTGAGTGACCGATCGACGGATGTCGCCAGTTCGGTGTACGCACCCTGGGCATGCTGGTGAAAGCGGTCCTGACCAGCCAGCAGTCGATCACCCAGGTTTTCGTGATGCTGCTGCATCTGCAACATCATCTCCTGCATGCGCTCGACCATCGCCGGCATCGTGCGGGCCTGCTGCTGCAGACTCTCCAGCGTCTGCTCGCGCTGATGGACGCGAGAGAAGACGCGCATGCTGGTGGCGATGCGCGCATCGAGCAGCTGCGCCACCAGCTGGCGCTCGCGCCGGTACAACACCGACACCAGGCCCAACATCGCCGACGCCGCCACACCGGCAATCGACGTACCGAATGCCAGGCCCAGACCCTTGATCGGAGCCGAAAGCGCCGCACGAATCGTCGACAGGTCGGTGGTGCTCTCCAGCGCCATCACGGCCCCGTTGAGCGTGACCACCATGCCCAGGAAGGTTCCCAACATGCCCAGCAGTACCAGCAACCCGACCAGGTAGGGCGTGATCGACGGCCCCGGCAGACCGGCGCGTTCGCCCACGACGCGCAGCCGCACCGCGTTTTGCAACGACGCCGGTAACGTGGCGAGCCAATCGTCCAGGCTGGGCAGCGCAGCAGGCAAAGCCAGCAGCGCCGCGCGTAAATCATCCGTGGCTTGCCGGAATCGGTGCATCTCAGTTGCACCTGCCAGGTAACACGTGCCGATCAGCAGTGTCATCGTCAAGGCCAGCGTGTTGGACCCCCAATATCCGGCTCCGACCCAGGCGACTACGCCCAGACCCACCACAAAAGCCACATGGCCGAAATTTCTGTTCATGTCTGTCCTGTGAATCGCTCGCCCAGTGCGTCGATCATTCCCTCGACCGGCAACAGCCGGACCGCCATTTCTGCCAGCAGCACACCTTGCAGCGTCTGACCGTAACCGGCCCCTGGCTTGCCTGGCACCAGTGCCGGTGCATCCCCTTGCCCTGGCAGCGCACTGTGAAGCGGCCGCTGCGCACCCTTGAAACGTCTCTCCAGCAGCGCCGGCACGTTCGCCGTGACACGGCGCTGATGCCCCGCCAATGCCGTGTCCATGGCGGCGTCCAGTGTGGCAAGCTGGCCCAGTGCAGGAGACTGCTGCGCAAGAACGGCACGTACTGACGCGCGCAACGCGCCAATGCGCTCCTCCATCGTGCGCTGGTGTGCAGAAAAGCTGCGCCGATAGGCCGCAAAGTCGAAGCCGGCCGCGTCGTCGGTATCCGCGGCGCCTGCGGCCACAGCCGATGGCCGTGACTTGCGCAATTTGGCACCGGACAAAATCGAGTCGTTGGCGACCGCCTCGGTCAGTTCCCTGCGCAACCGCTGCAATTGCGCCATCACCGATTCCACGCGTGCCGACGGCCCGGTCTGCACCGCGTCGGCTCCGGCCGTAACACCCGCACCCAGGGCGCCGGAAAGCGAGATCGCGTCTGTCCAGGCCACCCAATGGCTCAACTTTTCTGCAAAGGTCTGCTTCGAATCGGCGGCGGCGGTGACATCCAGACTGGCGAGCAGCCGGACCAGGGACGAACTATTGAAACTCGTGGGCGGGGAATACTGGCTTTGCGCCATTGCTGAATTTCAGGGGAAACCGGCGATTTTACGGCACCGTCTCACAGCGCCCCATCACGCCACGCCGGCCTGTCCTGCCTTGTTACGATGGCCGATCAGGAGATCCGCGCCCAGCTTGACGACCGGTCAGTCCCGGGGCTGTCGATGTCGCTACTGAGATATACAGCGTGTCTCCAGATGTTTACCATCTGGTACGCGCAACTTCCGTTCGGGGTTGCCGCGACAATATTTACTGGATTTACTGGAGATGCTATGGATGCCTCCCTGCCTACGGGCAAGGAAATTGGAGCGCTGAGATGAACAGCCGCCTATCAGGAAGAGAAGTCCCGCGCATGCGGGGTGGATCCTCTGATGGATACGGCATCAAAGTGCCCAAGCGTGAT
>JBBQJP010000036.1:0-44995 GCA_038326025.1 Burkholderiales bacterium | reverse complement strand
GGGCGAAATATGGGCCAACAGGCCCCCAAAGGAGGGCCAACGGCCCCCTGAATGGGTCAAAAATCGACCTTGAACTCTCATCAGGGGCCGCAAGTCGTTTGCTGATCCAAAAAACAGGCGCTACTTCAGCGCATCCCTAGGCCGTCACTTTACTGTGCGACAGCGGCCGCCTTGCGCGACTTGACGTCGCAGCGCCGCCGACATCAGCAGGCGAAGAATCGCACGATACGCACCTGGACAGCTGCGTCGCGCGGGAACGCGAGGCCCTAGGCTTGCGGAACAGTCGCTTGCGCCTGTGCTTCGCGTGGCAACGTGATATGGAACCTGGTACCGACATCCTCCGCCGACGTTGCCTCTATTTTCCCGCCGTGCGCAGCAACGATTTCGCGCGTGATGTGCAGACCCAAACCCAGGTTCGCCCCGCCCGGTTGGTCTTCGAACTCCTGCGACGTCGTTCCCCGTACGAGCGAGTCGAAAACCATCGGCAGTTGTTCCGAAGGGATGGGATTACCGAAATTGTGAATGCAAATTCGGACCGACTCCGCATCTTCTCCGTTGATGGACACGGTGATAGGACGTTCGGGGTCGCCATACTTCAGTGCGTTAAAGACCAGATTCGAGATGACCTGGTGAAGACGACTCGGGTCCCAGCTTCCGTGGGCGTCTCCAACGACCTCCAGGTTCACCTGACGTTTGCGGCTGGTCTCGGCGACCTCTTCAAGTACTTCTCGAGCAAATACTTCCAAGTCCAACGCCTTCGTTGCAAGTGGCAAAGGCATGCCCAGGCGCCTACGCGTAAATTCAAGAAGGTCGTTGGTCAGCGCTTTGATCTGAGCTGCGCTTCGAAGTACTGGACCAGCCCATTTAGAGCTTTCCGGCCGCCGCTTCAGCTCGGCTTGGGTACCAAGGATGATTGCTGACAGTGGCCCTCGAATATCGTGACCCAGCACTGCCATAAAGAGATGATTGGCTCGGTCGACTTCGGTCACGAAGTGAAGCAAGGATTCGGCGAGCGCCTGGTCGACCGCTTCGTTGAAACGAGTCACATCGTTGATGTCACTCGCTGTGACTTCGTGGTTTGACCCAGCCCAGAGTCGCAGCACCGCCGCTCGAAGTGCTCGAAACTCGGCAACCATCTGGATAACCTGGAATCCTTTTCGTGCCCTCTGGAGGGCATGGGCACGTGGCGCTGCCATACCAGCCTCTGGCGGTTGCCCTACGCCCTGCGATTTGTCCTTCTGCTGAGCAACCGACTCGTCGAGGCCCATGTTGTTGACGATTTCGCCGAGTATTTGGAGAGCATGGTCACGCAAATCGTACTCGTCCATCGAGGCGGCAGCCGGCACACGCGTTGCGGCGAACAGCACCCACTCCTCAATGATGGGTTCCAAGTTCTCATTGATGAAATGTGACAAACGCATGGGGTGCGAGTTTAGAGCATCGCCTTGGCAATCGCCCGCCGCAAGCCGTTGTCTGGCAAGCACGGCAGTAACCGAGTCCACTGGCTCGATGGTTCGTCATCGCACCATTGCTTGCCGGGACGGCGATGGTGCTGTCGCTTGCCAGCTGGTGTTCCGGCGCCTGGTTTCTCCTGCACCGCCAGCGGCACCTTACTTCCGTCCGACCTGATACGCGGTCAATACGTTTGAAGCAATCATGTCCAAGGAGGGCTTTGTGTTGCCTTGCTTGTCCGACCATACCTTGGGCGTCAAGCTCCCGGCCAGCGAAACAGAGTGGCCGTCATCGAGCGCCATCAGAGCTGCACAGGCCTCAGGCGCGAAGGCGATCACGTTGACGACAACCGCGTCTCCGTCACCAGCTGTCGCCCTGACTTTTGCCACCACGAATTTACTTGCATTCTTGCCCTCCCGCATCTCCGCCTGGCCGACGAGCTTACCGGCTACGAGTCCGTCTATCACGTTGTGTTCCTATGTCCAGTTGTACTCAATTGCTCAGCATATTTTCGCCACCGATGGGTTCCTACTTTGTTCGATTCCTCTTCACGAGGCGCACGTGGGTGACGACCTCAGATGCCGCTGACTCCACGCATTCGTAGTCGCTCGCCATGTTATCGGTGCCCTCGAACAAGCGCTCACCAGAACCTAACAATTTGTTGGTAACGACGAGATGCAGTTCGTCTACCAATGCGGCCCTGAGATATTGGCGAATGAGTGTCGCGCCTCCGCCCAAGCGCACGTCTTTCCCCTGTGCAGCGGCAAAGGCTTGTTGCAATGCAGACTCGATCCCATCGGTTACGAAGTGAAATGTGGTCCCTCCTTCCATCGGCAATGCCGCTCGCGCGTGACTCGTCACGACAAAAACGGGCGCATGGTAGACCGGATTGGAGCCCCACCAACCTTTCCATTCATCATCGACCCAGGGGCCGCGCACCGGCCCGAACATGTTGCGACCCAGAATGTTGGCGCCAATATTGTCAAAGGCCTTAGCCATGAAATCGTCATCAATACCGGTGCTTCCACCTTCCTGTCCAAACATATTTCGGCACGTGCGGGTTTGAAAAAACCAGTCCATCAGCGCAAGGCCGTTCTTGCCGAACGGGTTCTCCAGACTTTGCCCTTGCGCAGAGCTGAAACCATCGATTGACAGGGCAAAACCGCGTACCACCAATTTTTGCATTCGAATTTCCTTTGAGGTAAGGGAGAAGGGGCACCTGGTCGGAAAACGCTCAACTCTTCTTTGCTGACGTACCCATTCGTTGGCCCGCTTCAACATGCCTGGCAAAGTTGTTCAGGATAGCTTGCCATCCCTGACGCTGCTGTTCCACAGGGTGTTCGGATTCAGCCTCGAACGTGACGCCGACCATGACGCCATTTGTGCCAGGCTCGAACTCGACTACAGCAGCGCGGTCGCCGAACGAATACTCAATCAATTCATTGGGCACAATCCTGGTGTACGTTCCGGCGAAGTCAAACCCGAAGCTGCCATCTTTGGCCTCCATTCGAGATGTAAAAGCTCCCCCGACACGCAAATCGACGGTGGATTTGGTGGTGTGCCAGTCATCCGAAGCGGCATTCCACAGTTTGATGTCGTCTGGCGTTGTATAAGCGCTCCAAACCTCGCTGACGGGAGCTTTGACGATGGCTTCAACGGTGATTTTCATGATTCAACCTTTTGTGAACTGTTGGTTGCAATGATGTATGGGACGCAGTAGATGAGCAGTGGCCGGCGCGATTGTTCCCGCTCCATCTGCACGACGAACCATGCGCTCCAAGTTCGACATGCTGTTTGAAAGAAGTTCGAAATCACAGGCCTGCACTGCGCGGCCTGACAAATGGAGTCTGTCCGACGCGAGGCGATTGATTGACACCCGATGCTCGTCGTTCATAAGTGCTGCGTTCTGCCGTTGGCGCTCCGCTTGAGCGGTAAGCAGTAAGCAGTAAGCAGTAAGCGATCAGGCATCATCGGGCTCATAAAACGTGACAAGGTTCCCGTCCGGGTCAAGAATCGCAAACTCATGGTTTCCCCAAGGCGCCTTCGCGAGAGGAGCGTTCGGATGAACGATGCCACTTTTCACGCACTTCGCATAGAGCCGTTCAATGCCTCGTACGCCGACCCTGCAACCTGTCGCTTCGGCGATTTTCCGGTCAGCGCAGGCCCAGAAGTGGATGCTGACGGAGCCGCTTGAAACGATTCCGTACGTCCCTTGCTCCTGATGGATTTTGGTGAAACCGAGCTTTGAACAGAAGAACTCGACACTACGTTTGATGTCGAGAGATGCCAGTACCGGCGTTGCAATTACGAGTTCGGTTGTCTTGGGCATGCTGGGGACTCCTTGTCTCTGACGCCTAATGCCATTTGTATCCCGTCGCGGGCTATCACAGGCCATTTTGAAGTTGCACTGCAATGCGCAATTGGTCGAGTGCTGCCGGCTGGGGCGGCCTGCGCCTTGGCGCCGCGACACACGCGGAGTTCGCATGGACTTGATTTCCCCGTGGACGAGCGACAGCTGTTTCAGTGCCCCGCACCCAAGCAATGTCTTCTCGTCCCACGCGGTCCAGAACGTGATTTCCGGATCCCGAAGCTTCTCGAGGATTAGCGCGAACACTCTGTCGGCAGGCGTCCACTCGTACATGTTGAACAAGTTTTCTTCAAGCAATTGATGCACGTCAGGCTTGGTGAGGTGGTCAACTTCGATGCGAATCATGGTTTTCTTTGCTGCTGCCAACGAACGAGTTGGATAGCTCGGGAATCGGATGATAGTGCTGGCCCGGGTGCTGAACTGTTACCGCACCGATGACACGGTGGGCGACGCCGTTCACTGAATATTGGCACGACCATTTGCAACTCGCGTTTCGTCGCGATAAACGGTTCGTTTCGTGGACCGAAACGGCGCTGCGCCCCACAACGCGCTGGCGTCGATATCATCGTGCAAGCCCCAGGCAAAACGGGGAAGAAACATGTACACGACGAAACTATCGCGACTCAGAAACCCCGGCGCGTGGGTAGGGTCCGATGTGATGGACGTCGTGATGTTGGCATGTAACGGTCCGACCAATCGCATTGCGCAACGGGGAAACACTCGCTATCGTATTCAAGCGTTTCAGAATCCTGAGAAACATGTCGTGCCGGCGGCATCCGGACAAGGCATCAAGCACAGACATCTCAACTGACTGACTGAAGGAAGCACCATGTTGCGCAAATCACTGTCTGCAGACCCATCGCTCCTGGTTGAGGCGCAAAACGCGCTTGACACCGCCACTGTGCGCCGACGCGACGCGTTGCGCCTGGCCCTGGCCGGCGCCGCGTTGGCTATTGCCCCGTTCACGCACGCTCAGAGCGGCGGCACGCCCAAACGGGGCGGCACCCTGACTATCGGTGCAGATGCTGATCCGATCGGCCTGGATCCGACCACCGTCACCGCGTATTCGTCGTACGACTTCACGGCGCTGCTTTACACCGGCCTGTTGCGCTGGAATGCCGAGATGAAGGTCGAGCCCGACCTGGCTACTGGCTACATCACACCCGATGAGACCACCTACATCTTTCGCCTGCGCCAGGGTGTGAAGTTCCATAACGGTCAGCCCTTCAGCGCCGAGGATGTCAAGTACACCTTCGACCGGATCCTCGACCCTGCGACAGCCAGCCCGAGCCTCAACCTGTTCTCCGCCATCAAGGCCGTGACCGTGGTGGATACATACACGGTCAAGTTCGAACTCAAGACACCTAGCGCAACCTTCCTGAGCTACCTGGCGACCAACCCCAACGGCAGCATCGTGCCCAAGGGTGTTGCCGACCTCAAGACCAAACCGGTCGGTACCGGGCCATTCGTGTTCGAGTCGTATGAGCCGAACCAGCAGTTCACGCTCAAGGCCAATCCCGACTACTACGAGGCCGGACAACCCTACCTGGCCACCGTGGTGTTCAAGTTCTTCAAGGACCAAGGCTCGCTCGCGTCGGCTATCCGCTCCAAGGCCATCGACATGACCTGGTTCAAGGATCCAAAGGTGTCGGCGCAGATCGTCAAGACGACGCGCGACCTGGTGTCCGCCCCCGGCAAGACCTCGCGCACATTTCCAGTGTGGATGAACGTCAAAACCAAACCGTTCGACGACGTACGGGTGCGCCGGGCGCTGAGTCTGGCGAGTAACCGCCAGGCCTGTCTGCAGACCGTGCTCGGTAGCACCGGAGGCAAGGTGGGTGCGATGATCCCGGAAAGCCAGGTGGGTGGTTACGACGGTGTCAGCCCGATGCCGTATTACAAACATGACGTGGCCGCCGCCAAGAAACTATTGGCTGAGGCAGGGCATCCGAACGGCATCGACCTGGGCGACTACATCGTCGTGGCAGCCAACGCGCTTGACGTGCAATGCGCACAGGTGCTGCAGCAGCAATGGGCCGCAGCCGGCATCAAGGTCAATCTCAAGCCGATGGAAACGGCGCCGCTGCTGTCGATGTGGCTCAAAGGCGAATTCGGCATTTTGTCGGTTGCCCTGAGCTGGAGTCCTGATCCGGATGCCATCGTGTCGCGCCTGACCTCAGTTCATTCGCATGGCAAGGCCATGGGCATGGACGATGCCCAGCTCGACAAGATGGTGGTGGACGCGCGCGCCATTCTCGACTACGGCAAACGTGCGGCCGCCTACCAGCAGATCCAGAAACACATCGCGGAGCAGGCCTACGTGCTGCAGATCTACCAGTACCCGTTGCGCTGGGAAGCCTGGCGCGGTTATGTCAAGGGTTATGTTCCACTGGCGGCGAACATACGCACCTTCGTTCGAACCACCTGGATGAACGAATAAAGGGGTGGCGCGCGGACCGACCACAGGCGAGGTGCGGGCATGACGCGCGTGGTGCTGGTGCGCTTGGCGTGGATGTTGCCGATCCTGTTTGGCGTATCGGTCGTCGCGTTTGCACTGATGCGGGCCTTGCCCGGCGACTTCGCCCAGGCGGCGGCCGGCACCGCCGATCTGACGCCCGAGGCGCTCGACACGATCCGGCGCGACCTGGGGCTGGACAAGCCGATCTGGGCGCAATACCTGCTCTGGCTCGGTGGTCTGGCCAGCGGCGACTTCGGCTCCTCCTTCGTTACGCACAAGCCTGTACTGGGCGAGTTGTTGCCACGTCTGGCAGTGACTGCCGAGCTCACCCTGCTGGCCGGCACCATGGCGATGGCGCTGGGGGTTTTCACCGGCCTGGCGTCGGCCCGGCTGCGGGGCCGCACGGACTGGCTCGTGCGCGGATTCAACGGCTTGCTGCTAGCGGTGCCCAACTTCGTTGTCGCCACGCTGATCGTGTTGCTGGCCGGGCTGTATTTCCCGGAAGTCGGGATCTTCAACTACACGCCGTTTTTCACCGACCCACTGGGCAACCTCGGCAGCATGTTGTTGCCGGCGTTTGCGCTGGCACTGGCGGTCTCAGTGACGATCTCCGAAAACACCCGCGCCGCAGTACTCGAGGTCTCCAGCCAGGACTTTGTCATGGTGGCGCGGGCCAAGGGTCTGCGACCTGGCGCCATCCTGCGCAACTACCTGGTGCGCAATGCCCTGACGCCGGTGATCACCGTCACCGGCTTGCAACTCGCCTCGCTGCTCGGCGGCAGCATCCTGATCGAGACCATCTTCACGATCCCGGGCATGGGCCAGTACCTGTTCGATTCCATCACCAGCCGCGACTACCCGGTGATCCAGGCGATCGTGCTGGTGGCCGCCGTCATCGTGTTGCTGGTCAACGTGCTGGTCGACGTGGCCTACGCCCGGGTCGACGCCCGTGTGTCTTATGGCTGAGGCACGGCCAGTCGCCGAAGCGCCAGCGCCGTGCAAACGCCGCCATCTGTTACTGGCGCTGGGTCTCGTGATGTTGGTCACGATGCTGCTGGTCACCACGTTCGGACCCTGGATCGCGCCCTACGATGCCATTGCCACCTCGCCCGATTCGCTGGCGGGGCCGAGCGCCGAACATTGGCTGGGTACCGATTCGATCGGCCGCGACGTACTGAGCCGCCTGATCATCGGCGGGCGCACCACGCTGCTGATCACTTTTGTGGCGGTCTCGCTGGCCGTGGCCGCAGGCCTGGTGCTGGGGTTGGTCTCGGGTTATGTCGGCGGCCTGGCGGACGAACTTATCATGCGCGCTCTGGACATCGTGTTTGCGTTCCCGGTGTTCCTGCTGGCGATCGCGGTGGTGGCGGCGCTCGGACCCACGGTGCCCAACCTGATCCTGACCATCGCCATTGTCTACACGCCGATCATGGCGCGTGTCGTGCGGGCGCCGGTGCTGAGCGTCAAACGCTGGGACCACGTGGAGGCAGCACGCAGTGTCGGTGTCGGCGAACTGCGCATCGCCATCGTGCATGTGTTGCCAATGGTGGTGTCGCCGATTCTGGTACAGACCAGCCTGACCCTGGCCAACACGATATTCACGGTCACGGCGTTATCGTTTCTGGGCATCGGGCCGCCGCCGCCCGACCCGAACTGGGGCGGCATGTTGTCGGAGGCGCGCCAATTCATGGAGCTGGCGCCATTGACGGTCATCGGGCCGGCGGCCGCAATCGTGTTCGCCACGCTGACCTTCATCGTGCTGGCCAACGGCCTGCGCGATCTGCTCGACGTTGGAAGCCATTGATGGCCACCACTGACAAGCCCTTGTTGCAGGTGCAGCGCCTGAGCGCGCAGTTCACCCGCGACGGCGTCGTGTCGCAGGTGGTCAGGGGCATCTCGTTCGACATCGCCGCGGGCGAGGCCGTGGGTTTCGTGGGTGAATCCGGCTGTGGCAAGAGCGTGACCGCGCGCGCGATGATGCGCCTGGCCCCAGAAGGCTCATCGGTCGAACTCGGCGGCAAGGTCTGGTTCGATGGTCAGGATCTGCTGCAGTTGCGCGAGGCCGACATGTGCGATATCCGCGGGCAGCGTATCGCCATGGTGTTCCAGGACCCGATGACCTCGCTCAATCCGGTGCTCAGTGTGGGCGCGCAGATCGACGACATCGTGTCTCGCCATACCGGCGTGTCGCGCGCACTGGCGCGCCGGCGCACGGTTGAGTTGCTGGGCCTGGTCGGCATCCGCGACGCGGCACGGCGCGCAGATGATTTTCCCCACCAGTTCTCCGGCGGCATGCGCCAGCGCGTGCTGATTGCGATGGCCGTTTCCTGCCAGCCAGACCTGCTGATTGCCGACGAGCCGACGACCGCGCTCGACGTCACCGTACAGGCCCAGATCCTTCGGTTGCTGCTGCGCCTGCGCCAGGAGCTCGGTATGGCCCTCATGTTGATCACGCACGACTTCGGCGTCATTGCCGGTATGGTGGAACGGGTTTACGTGATGCTCGACGGTCAGATCGTCGAATCGGGTGCGGTCGACGACATCTTTGCGCGTCCGCAGCACGACTACACCCGGGCCTTGCTTGACGCGGTGCCGCGCCTGGAGTCGGCCGGGAGATGGGTGCCATGACGACCGCTGCCGTCGCCGAGCAGCCGGTGCTGCAGGTGCGTGGGCTGTCGGTCGTGTTTCCCGCCCGGCGCGGTCATCCGGCGGTCAAGGCGGTGGACCGGGTCTCGTTCGACATCGCGCCGGGACAGACACTCGGTCTGGTCGGCGAGTCCGGCTCCGGAAAAACCACCACCGGGCGCGCGATCCTGCAACTGCAAAGTGCGAGCGCCGGGTCAGTGAAGCTGCTGGGTCAGGAGTTGACGACCATGCCGCGTGGCGCATTGCGCCGCATGCGCCGGCACATGCAGTTCGTGCTGCAGAACCCGTATTCGAGCCTGCACCCCCGCATGACGGTTGCGCGCATCCTGACCGAGCCACTGCAGGTACACCAGACCGTGGCGCCGGCGCAGATGCCCGGCCGGATCGCGCAACTGATGGAGCTTGTCGGCCTGGAACCGGACATGGTGCAGCGTTATCCGCACGAGTTCTCTGGTGGCCAGCGCCAACGTATCGTCATCGCGCGTGCGCTGGCGGTACATCCTGACTTCGTGGTCTGCGA
The DNA here is from genome assembly GCA_038326025.1 of Burkholderiales bacterium. Lineage (GTDB taxonomy): Bacteria > Pseudomonadota > Gammaproteobacteria > Burkholderiales > Burkholderiaceae_C > CAISIP01. The sequence continues at coordinate 35,551 of JBBQJP010000036.1, read as the reverse complement.
CGAACCCGTCTCGGCCCTGGACGTACGCACACAGGCGCAGATCGTGGACCTCCTGGGTACGTTGCAGGACAAGCTGGGGCTGTCCTACCTGTTCATCGCACACGATCTGGCCCTGGTGCGCCAGGTGGCGCATCGCGTCGCCGTGATGTACGGGGGGCAACTGGTCGAACTCGGAGATGCGACCCAGGTATACGAAACGCCTGCCCATCCGTATACCCGTTCCTTGCTCGATGCGGTTCCGATCCCCGATCCGGCGCGCCAGCGCGCCAAGCTGGCGGCAGCACCACCCGAACCGGAATTCGACCAGCACAAGAATCCGTCAGGGCCCTGCGTGTTCGGCGAAGACCATGGCCGCACCGGGGGCAGCACCTGGCATGCCGTTTGTCCCGGTCACGGCGTCTCGTGCCGCTTCTGGCCGCCGGGGGTTGCGTCCTGATCAATACAGCCGGTCGCGGTAACTCTCGTCGATGCCTGCCTGAACGGCCTGTACGCTGTCGGTGAGTTTGGCATGGTCGATGATGGCCTGGGCCAGTAACGGCACACCGTCGAGTTCGGGCCACGCGTCGGGTTGCCACAAATGCGACCGCATCACGCACTTGGCGCAATGGAAAAACATGCGCTCCACCGTCACGACGGTGGCCATTTGCGGCCGCTTGCCGCGCACCGCCATTTTCTCCAGCAGCCAGTCGTCTTGCACGATACGGGCGGTACCGCCGGCGCGTAGTGTTTCCGACTTGCCGGGAATCATGAACAACAGCGAGACCTGCGGCCGTTCCAGCATGTTGAGGAAACTGTCGGCCAGCCGATTACCCAGTCTCTCGGGTATCGCCAGCGTGTGATCGTCGAGCACCTGAACAAAACCCGCCGGGTCACCTTTGGGCGAGACATCGACCTTGCCCTGCCCATTGGCGGTGGCCAGCAGCAGAAACGGCGTGCGCGCGATGAAGCCGCGGCAATGGTCGTCGATGTGGTCGATGACCTTGGCGACGACGCGCGCACTGGGCTCGCCGAGCACGGAGCGCAGCTGTTCACGCGTTGTGATGGCTTTGTCGAAATGCTGGGCCATGGCGGTTCTCGGCAGTGGACGAACGAGGAAAACTTGACCATACCGCGGCGGCCCCGCATTTGCCAGCGTTTGGCGACTGCGGCCGTTTCCTGGCATGAAACCGGCGCCGGCTGCGCCGGCCTGCGCTATGAAGGCATCCAGGCACTCCGGCCACTTTGCCGGTCGGCCATCTGCGCTTCAATCTCAGCGCTTGTATCCAACTTCCCGTTGCGAACGCACTGCCAAAACGAAGACTGTGCCGATCTGTTCAACATAACGATAAAAGGCCACATAGCCGCGTCCACCACGCCCGATCACGAGTTCCCGTTTTCCACCCTTTGCCGGCCGGCCCAGCATGGGACTACGCACGAGCACTTGCACGGCCTCGACAATTTCGGTGATGCGCTCGGGCGCCGAGCCGATATCGAACTGCGCGATGTGGTCAAAAATCCGGTCAAAGTCGTCCAGCACCTGCGGCGCGACTTCGATACGCGTCATTTCGTGTCAACCGCATCCAACTTGCGCGCTGTCGGCTTTCGCGGATGCTTTTCGCTCGCCCTGGCCTCAAGATAGTCCTTGGTCGCGTCCCAAGAAACCGACTTGCCGGTTTGCAGAATGGACGCCCAACGCTTTTCGGCAATGGTATCGAATGCCTGGTCCTGCTCGATCTGTTCAACCGTCTGCGCGATCGCGTCGAGCATGAACGCATGGGTCGTCTTTCCGGCGCGTTCAGCCAAAGCTGCGACCCTCGCCTTCAAGTCATCTTCAATACGAATGGTGGTGGTGGACACGTCGGCTCCTGAGAACAAGGTCACTCAAAATGTAGCACGATTGTGCTATTTTTTCGTTATGGTGCGGCCGGGCAGATAGTGAATTGGCCCAAATCCCCCGATTCACGGGGTCGGCCTGTTACCAGGCCGTCCAACCGCCATCCACTGTCAGGTTCTGCCCGGTAATCCATTTGCCGGCCGAAGACGAAAACAGCGCGACAGCGCCCTTGAGGTCGCTGGGCTCTCCCAGGCGCGCGAGTGGCACCATGTTGCGAAAATTCTCGCGCGTGAACGCATTGAGCGTCGGCTTGGGAATCTGGCCCGGGCTGATGCAGTTCACCGTGATATCGTGCTGCGCCAGTTCGCAGGCGAGCGCCCGCGTCAGATTCAGGATCGCACCCTTGGATGCGTGGTAGGACTGCGTCGAGCGCTTGTAGCCTGGCGCATACAGGCGCGGGTCGCTGCCCAGCGATGCGTGCAGGGAGCCGATCGTGATGATGGCGCCGCTGCGCCGGGTCATCATGGCGCGGGCTGCGCTTTGAGCGCTGACCAGCGTGGTCGTGACGTTCATGCGCAGGGTCGCCTCCAGGTCTGCCACTGAAATATGCGGGGCCATATCCACACCATGCCCGCCGCCGGCGTTGCAGACCATGATGTCGAGCCGGCCCTGCTCGCGCACGATGTCCTGCACCACCTGCTCCATGGCGGCTTCATCCGCGGCATCCGCCGCAATCGCGTGCGCCGACAACCCTTTTTCGCAGAGCCCGTTGGCGGCAGCCTGCACCACGTCCTGGCGCCGACCCAGCAGGTAGACGGTGGCGCCGAGTTCAGCCAGCCCGGTCGCCATCGCCAGACCCAGGTGGGTGCCTCCACCAGTGACGACCGCGACCTGTTGGCGCAAGCTCAACCAGTCGGGCAGCGTGGGCACGGTGGGTGGTGTCATGATCTGTTAACTCCCGTTGTTCATGCTGCGCGCAATACCCGGCCGGGCTTCGAGTCGGTCTGGCGGCCCTGGGTCAACACCGCCACGCCGTTCACGAATACATGTGACATTCCACTGGCCTGCTGGCATGGCGCCAGGTAGGTGGCGCGGTCGCGCACCTCGTTCGGATCGAACACCACAATGTCGGCCGCCTTGCCCGTTGCCAGCGTGCCGCGGTCGTGCAAGCGCAGGCGTTCGGCCACCCGGCCACTCATCTTGGCGACCGCAGTCGCCAGGTCCAGGTCCTTGAGTTCGCGCACGAAGCGCCCGAGCACCCGGGCCGTGGCACCAAAGTTGCGCGGATGGGGTTGCCGGCTGCCCTGGTCGAAGCAGATGGCCGAACCGTCCGAGCCCATCACCGAATGGCGGCAGGTCAGGAAGGTACGCATGTCCTCTTCGGTCCGGTAGAACAGCACGACCATGATGCGGTTGCCGCCGTCACGGCACAAGTCGAGCGTCAGTCGCTCCGGGGTCTTGCCTGCCGCTGCCGCGGCAGCTTCGATGCTCTGGCCTTCCCTGGCCCCCAGCAAGCCATCGGTACGCGCCAGCACCACGCGGTCCCACAACCACGGAATCCGATGGGCCGACCAGCCCAGCGCCAGATCGGCCTGCGCCCGCGCCATGACAGCCTCGTCCAACAGGCGTTCGCGCATCGCCGCAACACCGCCTTCCTGGACCCAGGCCGGCAGGTATTGCGTCAAGGCCGAACTCGACGCGTCGTAGGGGTAAACGTCGAACGCGGCGTCCAGGCCTTGTTGCACGGCCTTGTCGAAACGCTCGGTCCACAGCCCGGCACTACCCCATTGCGAGGGGGTGTTGATGGCCGCATGCGAATACTGCACCCGCGCGCCGGTCGTGCGCCCCAGATGCAGCGCCTCATTCAACGGGCCAAACCTATGGTCCTCGCCGAGCAGGTCCTTGTCACGCGCGTGTGACGCGTAAAGCCGCTGGCGCTGCGCAAGTGTTTCGCACAAGGAAACAAGCTCCTCGGTTGGGGCGTAACGCGACGGCACGTAGGTCAGGCCGGTGGTCAGGCCGAACGCGCCCTGGTCCAGCATCGTGCCCAGCAGCGTTTGCATTGTCGCCAGCTGCTCGGTGCTGGCCGCAGCGCTGTCCACGCCCATGGCTGCAATACGCAACGCGCCATGCCCGACCAGCGGCGCGATATTGACGGCAATGCCACGGCGCTCGGCCTCCTGCCGATAACCCTCGACGTCGGTCCAGGTCAGTTGCACGGCGTCGTCGCCGATGCCGGCCAGCAGGTCCTGGTGCAACTGCATGTGCTCCGGATTGATCGGAAATGGCGAGAAGCCGCAGTTGCCTGTGACCTCGGTCGTAACGCCCTGGGTAAGCTTGCTCTGGCCACGGCCGTCAAGCAGCAGGCTGATGTCGGAGTGGGTATGAATGTCGATGAATCCGGGCGAAACGACCTGACCGCGCGCGTCGATGACCTGGTCGGCATTCACCGTGCTGCCGTCACCCACATGGGCAATCAGCCCGCCGCGGATGGCTACGTCGGCCAGGCGCGGCGGCGCTCCTGTGCCATCGACCATTTGTGCGCCGCGAATCAACACGTCTGCCTGCATGTCTGCTCCTTGCCGGTTTACGGTGTCTTTATGGCCAGGACGCCTGCGGCTCCAGCGGATACAACGGTACACGCCGGTGCCGGTAGGTGAAGGTCGTCAGATCGGCTGTTGTCACGCCCGGCGTGGCGACCCACAACATCGCCTTGGCGATCGGCTCCATGGCGGGACGCGGCGAATGCACACCCTTGGCGACAACAATATGATGCTCCGTCGGTTCGATGCCCAGTGAACGGAATTGCTGCAGGCTGGACGAGCCGGCGGCGCGCGACGTCAGCACCAGCGTGTAACCGTCATCGGTGCGCAGCGCCGCACTGGGGCCGTCGTTGAAAAAACGAAATCCGCCGTGTGTCGGGCCGGTTTCTTCGTAGCGACCGTCACCGAGTGCGGTGACCGTGGCGTCAATCGGGAACGGCACGCCGTGCAAGTGGTCGCTCTTGCCACCGACGGTTGCCTTGATACGGCCACCGACACCGACCTGCTCGCACTGCTGCACCACCTGCGGGTCACACACGGCCTGCAGCAGCTTCGTGATGCCCAGGACCCGTGCCGCCTGCAGAATGTGGGTGGAATCTCCGGGACTGCCGCCCCCGACGTTGTCACCGACGTCGAACAGCACCACCGGACCCACCGGCGCGGCGTCGGCTTGCCGGAGCGCGTCATCGACGGCAGTGCCTCCTTGATTGAGCGCCTCGCGCAAGTCCCAGGCGGCGCGTGCCAGACGCAGCGCGACATCGTCGGCCAGTGCCTGGTCGTTGTCGGTGACGGCGATGAAGGACATGCCCATTTGTGGCACGTCCGCATACGGATACCCTTCGACAACGCTGACGGATAACACCCCCGGTCGCTGACGCTGCGTGTCGGCCACTGCCAGCAGGTCGGACATCGGCCTGTCGCTGGTGCCCTGGTTCAGGATATTCACCACCAGCGGTGGTGTGACCAGGGCCATGCGTGGCCGGATCTCGCCGCGGATCGTGCGCAGCAGCAGACGGCCGCACAGCAGTGCCTGAGCACGTGCGTCGATATGCGGATTGGTCTGGTAGACGGTGACGATATCGGCTGGATCGATCATGGCACGCGACACGTTGCCATGCATGTCCAGCGCCATGCCGATCGGCACGTTCGGCCCCACCAGTTCGCGCACCCGGCGCAGCAGTTCACCGTCCGGGTCCAGGTAGGGCACGGACACTGCGGCGCCGTGTTGGGGTAACAGGACACCGTCCCACGGCCCGTTGTCGCGGATCGCGTCGACGATGCGCTGCATCAGAAACTCGATCGCCTCCTCGGTGATGGCGCCCATAGGCGTGAGCTTGCTGAAGACGAGCGGAACAACCTGTACCTGCGGATCTTCCTGTTCCAGCGCCAGGAATCCGGACACGGTGGATTGCGCAGTGGCGTATTCCTTGCGGATCGCGTCGCCCTCCAGGATGCCGGAGCGCTGCCACAAGGCCAGGCTGGCGGGAATGGTCGAGAAGGTGTTGGATTCGTGCAGAAAACCTGCGGTGGCAATGCGGATCATCGATGTGTCCTGTGGATGTGTCGGCAACAGGAAAACATTGTCAGGCCGGAAATTCGCGCCGTAACCTGGAGATTGCGCGGAATCGGCCCGGGCATGTTTCGCGCCGCGAAACGTTTTGCAGCGCCGGTTTCGCAGGCCGCAACGAATAGGTTCGCTCGACCCGCTGCGCCAGCGCGTGCGAAGCCGCGTTAGTTCAGCGCCGACGAGATATCGATGCTGCTGGCAGTGCCCGCGAGCACCCGACCCATGCGTGCCAGCGTGTCGTCGGACATCAGTTGGCTAGGGCCGGAAATGCTGATCGCGGCCATGGCGCTGTGGCCCGACGGCTGGCTGATCGCGGCAGCGACACAGCGCGCGCCGAGTTCGTTTTCTTCCATGTCAAGCGCGTATTTGCGTGTGACGCTGCGTGCGATGTCGTCGAGAAAATGGTCCCGGTTGGTGATGGTGTGCGGCGTACGTGCCACCATGCGCCGGGGCACGGCGCGGTCGATCTCCGATGCGCCCAGTGTCAACAGGATCGCCTTGCCCAGCGCCGTGGAGTGCAAGGGATCGCGCTTTCCGATCTTGGCTTCGGCATGCAGCAGGCGGCTCGAGCCCACCATGTCGATATAGACGATGTCGGTGCCGTCGCGAATACCCAGGTTGACCGTCTCGTTGAACTGGCGCTGCAGGCGCAACATGGCAGGCTGCGCGATCTCCTTGATGCGTTCGGCAAAACTTGGCAGCGGCGAGGCGACCGCCACGCGTGGGCCGATGGAATAACGTTCGGTGCGTTCGTCGTAGCTGACGAAACCCGAGGCACGCAAGGTGTACAGATATCGGAACGTGGTGGTCTTGGGAAGCGCGGTGCTGGCAGCCAGGTCGGACAGCGCCATCGGAGCCTTGCCACTGATCAGCGCGTCGAGCAACTGCATCGACTTGTGCACCGGCGCGACGATGTAACGACGATCCAGACTCATGGGACTTTTCTCCGGGTTGTGCACTGCACATGTCGCCTGGGGGTAGTCCGCCGTGTCATGGAGGTCCCCTCAGATGCGGGTGTCGCGGCAGGTCGCAGGCCAGTGCATGGTGGCCTGGACGCCCCTGTCTTGATGTGAGGTCTTTGCAATTCGCATAGCCAAATCAATATACACGATCTGGCGATTTGCGCCAGCCCTGACGGGCAGCGCCTGGTCATTGATGTTCACCTCGGCCGGCAGTAGCATCCGCCCACATTTGTCGCCCCATCCACAACCACGCGCAAAAGGGAGTTCTGATGAAAACGCTGGATCCGTCGCAATTGCAGGCACTGAGTTCGTCCATCCTGTCGGACGTCATGGACAGCCTGGGACTGGTACGCCGCGCCATGCGGTCCTTTGTCCGGCCGGTGGACGATGGCAAGGTGCTGGTTGGGCGAGCGCGCACCGGTCTGTACATGCCGACATACGCACTGCGCGAAGGCGAGAACCCGTATGACGTGGAGATTGCGCTGGTCGACGACCTGAAACCACAAGAAGTGATCGTGCTGGCGTGCAATGGGCCAACCGAACGCATTGCGCCCTGGGGAGAATTGTTGTCCACGGCGGCGCAGGTCCGCGGCGCAACGGGTTGCGTGACTGACGGCCTGGTGCGCGACGTCAGGCAGATCCGGGACATGGGTTTCCCTGTCTTCCATGGCGGTATCGGCCCACTGGACACCAAGGGCCGTGGACGCATGGTGGATAAAGACGTACCGGTCGAATGCGCGGGCGTGCTCATCGATTCGGGCGACATCGTGTTCGGCGACATCGACGGCGTGGTGGTGGTGCCACGTGCCCATGAACATGCGGTGCTCGAGAAAGCGACTGCCAAGGTGCAGGGGGAGAACAACACCCGCGATGCGCTGCGCAAAGGCGAGTCGCTGGCGCAGGTGTTCAAGCGTTTCGGCATCCTCTGATCGACAACACCGATGACCGCTTTGACCGACGTTTGGAACCGGCAGGCGGCCGACGAAGCCGCTAACCCAGCGTTGGCGCAATACGCGCTGGCCAGCGCGGTGTTGCCCGGCGGCGTGTGCGCGTCGGCGCGGCGCAACGACGCGATCGGGCACCCATTTTTCGTTTCGCGCGGCGACGGCGCCTGGCTGTATGACCTGCAGGGACGCGCTTTTCTGGACATGTCGACGTCCCATGGTGCGTCACTGCTCGGGCACAACCATCCACGCATCAAGGCCGCGGTGCAGCAAGCGCTGGACATGGGCATCGTGTGTTCCGCCGAGACGGTGCACCAGGCACGGCTTGCGCAGCGCATCACTGAACTGGTTCCGTGTGCCGAGATGGTGCGTTTTGCCGGCTCAGGCACCGAGACCGTCATGCACGGCCTTCGGCTGGCGCGCTGCGCTACCGGCCGCGAGAAGCTGATCAAGTTCGAAGGCCACTTCCACGGCTACAGCGACGCACTGAACTTCAGCGTCATGCCGCCACTGGATCAGGCCGGGCCGGCGCGTACGCCGATACCGTTTGCCGAGTCATCCGGCGTTCCTGCCAACACGCGTGAGCACGTGATCGTGTTGCCGTTCAACGATCCGGTGGCACTGGAGGCGACTTTTGCAGAGCACGGGCCGCAGGTCGCCGCCTTGCTGCTCGAGCCCATCAACTATGACCAGGGATGCCTGATGCCCCTACCGGGCTTTCTGGAGTTATGCCGTGACCTGTGCACGCGCCACGGCAGCGTGTTGTTCTTCGACGAAGTGCTCACCGCGTTCCGTGTCGCTCCCGGCGGCGCGCAGCAAAAGCTGGGCGTCACGCCCGACTTGTGCGTGCTCGGCAAGGCGTTCGGCGCCGGCATGCCCATCAGCGCGCTGGTGGGGAAAAAGCAGGTGATGGCGCATCTGCAACCGCTGGGCAGCTGCCAGATGAGTGGCACCTTCCTGGCCCACTCGACCGCGGTGCTCGCGGCGCTGGCGGCCGTGGAGGAATACAGCCGGCCGGGCTTCTACGACGAGCTTGATGTCTTGTGCGACACGTTTTACGCCGGTTTCCTGAAAGCCATTGATGCCAGTGGCGTGCAGCTGCGGCTGCAACATGCCGGGCCGCGTTTCGGCCTGTACTTCGGAGTCACCGGCAACATCGTCGAATACCGCAAGGCAGCTTCCAAAAACCATGAGGCCGAGCGCCTGTTCGTGCGCGCCTGTTACCAGCGCGGCGTCTACTTCCAGCCGGCTGCACACCACGGCTTTTCGGCTGTGCACACCAGAGCCGACTTGCAGCTGGCGCTGGAGGTGATCGCAGCCGCCTTGTCCGACGTGCGCGCCGCTCAGCGCGGCGCCTGACCACGTCGCGGCGCCGCAGCACCGGTACAGCGTTTCGTGCCACGAAACATGCGTTGTCCAGACCCGGGTAATAGCGTGACTATGATGGAAAAGCGGGGGTCTGCAAGTCCGGCTCCGGTGCTCTTTGAGCGTGTTGCGGCACCGCCGTCTTGTGCCGTTGTGCAGGGTTGTCCAGGAGGAATTGGATGCGCATTGCGTTGATTCATGTCGGTCAGGAAACCAACGATTTCAACCCGTTGCCGACCACGCTGCGCGACTACCAGTCGTTCGGCATCTTCGAAGGCGACGAGATGCTGCGCCGGTTCAAAGGTTTGGGGCAGATAGGCGGGTATCTCGAGGCGATCGAGAAATCCGGCAAAAAAATCGAGACAGTGCCCATCATCCGGGGCTGGGCCGTGGCGGGTGGGCGCATCGACCGTGAGTCCTATGCGTTCTTTGACCGCAAGATCCGCGACGGCCTCAAGGCGGCCGGGCCGCTGGATGGCGTGGCCCTGCAGTTACATGGTGCCTGCGCCAGCGTCGACATGGACGATGTCGAGGGCGCGCAGTTGCAGGCCTGCCGCGACGTGCTGGGTCCGGACATTCCCATCGTGCTGGGCCTGGACCACCACGCCAACATCACGCGCAAGATGGTCGCCCTCGCCACCGCCATCGTCGGCCACCGCACCCAGCCGCATGACCCGTACGACACCGGACGTATCGGCGCCGAGGTGCTGCTCAAGATTCTGTTCGACGGCGCGCGCCCGACTACCGCCTGGCGCAAGTTGCCGTTGCTGTCACACCAGGAGCAATTCCTTACGTCACAGGGGCCGATGAAGATTTGGTTCGATCGCGCCCGCGCCATGGAGGCTGACCCAAAGCTGCTGCAGGCATCCAACTACCCGATGCAGCCCTGGCTGGACGTGGCCGAGGGTGGCTGGTCGACCATTGTCGTGACCGACAACGACCAACCGCTGGCAGAAAAACTCGCGGACGAACTGGCCGATCTGGCCTGGTCGCTGCGGGCCGACTTTCAGCGCAAGGAAGCCGTGGCCATCGACGATGCGGTGCGGTTGGCCGACGGCGCAGACAAGGGCCTGATCGTGCTCAGCGACACCGGCGACACGGTATTCGGTGGCGCGGCCGGCGACAGCAACCTGATCCTGGAGGCGATGGTGCGCCTGGGCATCCGCAGCCGCGCGCTGGTGCCGTTGATCGCACCAGAGACCGTAGCGCGCCTGGTACAGGCTGGCGAGGGCGCTGAGGTACGCCTGCCGGTGGGCGGCAACGTGGCCAAGAAGTTTTTCAAGCCGCTGGAGGTGACCGGCACCGTGCGCCGCATCGGCGGCGGCAAGGTGAACCTGACCCGGCACTACCAGGATGAGATCGACATGGGCCGCACCGTGGTGTTTGACGTCGGCCCGATCACGATGCTGATCAGCGAGTTGCGCGGCGTGGCCGGCAACCTGCCCGATGTTTATCGCGCCTTCGGGGTCGAACCGCTCGACTACAAAATGGCAGTGCTCAAGACAGCATCGAACTTCCAGTACTTCGCGTCAATGACATCCCGTGTGATTCGCGTCGACACCCTTGGGCCTGGCCAGTCCGACGTGTTCGGGCTGCCGTGGAAGCGGATTCCGCGGCCAGTCTACCCGCTTGAGACTATCACCGACTGGCGAGGCGCCGGCGGTTGAGCCCGACGCGACCCCCTTATGCTTTTGTTGCAGATTCGCGCGTTTCTTGACCAACCCAAAGAGGAGACTTCATCATGAAAATCAATCGCGTTCGCCGCTCAGTCCTGGTGGCTGGATCGTTGCTGGCGGCTGGCAGCCTGGTGTTGCCCTCCATGGCCCAGGCACAGGCGCTCAAGAGCGGCAAGTTACGGGTGGCGGTTTTGGCAGACATGGTCAATTTCGACCCTGCGCAATTCTCGTCGCAGAATTTCCCGTTGATCAAGACGCTGTATGACAGCCTGATCGAATACACGCCCGAGGGCAAGGCGATTCCCAGCCTGGCTTCGGCCTGGACGCTGGGCGCCGGCAACAACTCGGTCACGCTGACACTGCGCCGTGATGTCAGCTTTCACAGTGGCAACCCGTTCAACGCCGACGCAGTCGCGGCCACGCTCAAGAAGGCGGCCGACCCCAAGCTCGGCAAGAACCTGTATTCGACCATGGCGGTCGTGAAGGACTGGACCGTCGTCGACCCCTACACCATTCGCCTGAACTTTACCGGGCCGGTGCCGGACAAACAAATCACCGACCTGCTGCAATTCATCTCGCCGATCGATCCTGCCGGCATTGAGACCGTAGAGGCCAAACCCGCGGGCACCGGCGCCTACATGTTGGCAGAACGCGTATTGGGCCAGCGGGTGCGCATGGTCGCCAATCCGAAATACTGGCGCGCCAAGGAGCCGCTTATGAGCGAGGTCACCTTGACCTTCTTCAGCGACAACGACTCGGCCAGCGCGGCACTGGAGTCCGGCGCGGTCGACATGATCTACGGTGGCGATTCGCGCTCCGCGCTGCGTTTGCGTTCGGCCGGTTACCAACTGATCCAGGGCCCGGGCCCCCTGGTGCAGGTGTTTCGCATCAACACCACGCAGGGACCGTTCAAGAATGAGAAATTTCGCCAGGCCTTCAACTACCTGATGGACCGCAAGGCCATTCTCCAGGTGGGTTATGCGGGACTGGGCGAGGTGACCGCGTTGCCCTGGGCGCCGGCTAGCCCGGCTGCCGACAAATCCTACGACACCAAGTACGAATTCAACCTGGACAAGGGGCGGGCACTGTTGAAGGAGTCCGGCCTGTCGCAGGCTGAAATGCAGGACTGGAAACTCCTGGTCAATGGCGGATCACAGGATGCGACGGCCATCAGCCAGGTGGTGCAGGCGACTTTGGCGAAGGTCGGCCTGAAGGTCGATCTCGAGGTGATGGGCACGTCCGAGTTCACCACCTCCATGCTGGGCGGCAAGTTTTCGGCGATGTTCGGCGGAATCGGCAACATCCAGAAGTTCCCGACCCGCGTCGCGACCAACAGCATCTACCGCACCGCCAAGAACCCGGTGCTGGGCGACCCGCATCCGTTTCCGGCCTATGTGGCTGCCATCGATCGGATCAACAAGACCTTTGGCTCCGACGCAGAGGTCAAGGCAGCTTATGACAACCTCAACAAGGTGTTGGTCGAATCGGCGTTTGCGATCCCGACCAACACCTACGACATCGGCCTGATCGTGGCTGCGAAGAACGTCGGTGGCATCACACGCGAGATCGACAACATGCCGGTGTTCCGCACCATGGGCTTTCGTTGATCGGGTCGCGCGCAGTCCGTTGTGCCCATGGCTGAGCCGCTGCTGCGCGTCAAGGGCCTGACGGTCACGTTTACCGGATCCGGTCGTGCGGTGCCGGCGGTGCGCGGCATCGATTTCGAGGTGTTTGCGAACGAGGTGCTGGGCATCGTCGGTGAATCGGGCTCTGGCAAAAGTGTCACCTCGCTGGCCATCAGTGGCCTGCTCGACGAAACGGCGCAGGTGCAGGGCTCGATCCAACTGGCGGGCATCGAGGTCACGACACTGGATGCAGAAAGCCTGCGCCAGATGCGTGGCCGCGATGTCGGCATGGTGTTCCAGGATCCGACAACCACGCTCAACCCGGTACTGCCGATCGGCCGCCAGGTCATCGAAGGCCAGGTCGCGCATGGCCAGGTCGCGCGTGGCCAGGCACAGTCCCGCGCGATCGAACTGTTGCGCGAGGTCGACATTCCCGATCCGCAAGGCCGGGTGATGCAGTTCCCGCATCAGTTCTCCGGCGGCATGCGCCAGCGCGCAGTGATCGCCATGGCAATGGCAGGCAAACCGAAGCTGATCATCGCGGATGAACCGACCACGGCGCTTGACGTCACGGTACAGGCCCAGGTCTTGTCGGTGCTGGCCAAGCGCCAGCACGACACCGGTGCTGCGGTCATCCTGATCACCCACGATCTGGGCGTGGTGGCCGAGGTCGCCCACCGTGTTGCCGTGATGTATGGCGGGCGTATCGTCGAGTCCGGCCCGGTGCTGGAAATTTTCCGTGAGCCGCGCCACCCCTATACCGTCGGTTTGTTGCGCAGCATTCCACGTATCGACATCGTTGACACCCGTCTGGTTCCCATCACGGGCCAGCCGCCGAGTCCGGCCCAACTGCCCACCGGGTGCGCGTTCCACCCGCGTTGCGCCATCGGACGTAATCGGCCCCAATGCGTCAGCAATGACCCGCCCTTGCAGCAAGTCGGCGACGGGCACGCGAGCGCATGCCACTATCCGGATGAAGTCGCACAATTGCTGGTCGACGCGCTCTTGCCTCCCGCCACGGCAGTGGCGCAGGAACCGGTCGGTGCTGTGACTGAAGGAGTGACCGTGCTCCCGGACACAACAGGGCACGCGGTGTTTGGTGGCAGCGCCGGGCAGGATGCCCCATTGCTCGAGGTAGACCGCTTGCAGGTTTTTTTTCCGGTCAAGGCCGGCCTGTTGCAGCGTCGCGTCGGTTGGGTCCGCGCGGTCGACGGCGTCAGCCTCACGGTTCGTGCCGGCCAGACCGTGGGCCTGGTGGGGGAGTCGGGTTGCGGCAAGACAACGACCGGGCGCGCCATCATGGGTCTGGTGCCATCATCGGGCGGATCGGTGCGGTTCGATGGCCGCGACATCACGCACCTGGCGGCTTCCGAAATGCGCAAGCTGCGGCGCAACATGCAGTACATCTTCCAGGATCCGTATTCGTCGCTCAATCCGATCAAGACCGTGGGCGAGATCGTTGCCGAGCCGCTGCGTATCCATGGCTTGTACGAGAGCAGTGGCGGTGCGCGCTGGGTGTCCGAACTGTTCGACCTGGTGGGTTTGCCGTCGGCCATGGCGCATCGTTTTCCGCAAGAATTCTCCGGTGGCCAACGCCAGCGTATTGGTATCGCGCGCGCACTCGCGCTCAAGCCCCGGCTTCTGATCCTGGACGAGCCGGTGGCCGCACTCGACGTGTCGATACAGGCACAGGTGATCAACCTGCTGCAGGACCTGCAACATGAACTGGGCCTGGCTTACCTGTTCATCGCCCATGACCTGTCGGTGGTACGCCATATCTCAAACCGTGTCGCCGTGATGTACCTTGGCCGTATCGTCGAGGAGAGCGACCGAAACAGTTTGTACGAACATCCGACCCATCCCTACACCCAGTCGCTGCTCTCGGCTGTTCCGGTGCCCGACCCGTCCACGCGCGATAGCCGCAAGCGCATCATCCTGGAAGGCGACATACCCAATCCGGCCGCGCCACCCAGCGGCTGCCATTTCCATCCACGCTGTTTCAAGGCCACCGCAGTGTGCCGGACCGAGGCGCCGCCATTTCGGGCTTACCCCGGTCTGCCAACGCATGTGGCCTGTCACCACGCCGGACCGGTCGATGTGGCACCCGGCGTCGCAGCGCCATCCGGTGACACGGAGGTTCTGGCGTGAAGCCGCTGCTGCGACGCGGCGCAGATGTGTTGCGGCGCCTGGCCCGGCACAAGGGTGCGCTGCTCGGATTGTTGTTTCTGTTGGTGCTGCTGCTGGCGACCAGCCTGGCACGCTGGATTCTGCCTTTTGACCCGCTGGCGCAGGACTTCACCGCAACCTTGCAAGGCCCCAGTGCCGTGCATTGGTTCGGCACCGACGAACTGGGACGCGACATTCTGACGCGGGTGGTGTTTGGTGCCCGCACCTCGCTCATCACCGCAGCCGGCGCGGTGACGATCGCTGCCGTGATCGGTGTGCCGATCGGGCTGGTCGCCGGATTTTTCGGTGGCTGGCGCGATACCTTGCTGATGCGTTTCGTCGACGTGTTGCTGTCGCTGCCCGGCATCCTGTTTGCGATGGCACTGATCGCGGTGCTCGGACGCAGCCAGACGGCCGCGCTGGTGGCGGTGGGCATCACCGGCATCCCGAGTTTTGCCCGTATCACGCGCGCACAGGTGATGTCGTTGCGCAAACGGGATTTCGTCACTGCGGTCGAGGCGCTCGGTGGTTCGGCTGTCTACAACATGTTCACGACCGTGTTGCCCAACTCCTGGAGTCCGATCCTGGTGCAGGTGGTGATCCTGTCGTCGGTGGCGATCCTGATCGAGGCCTCGCTGGCGTTCCTGGGCGTCGGCATTCCGCCGCCCACACCGAGCTGGGGGGAAATGTTGCGCACCGGCAAGTCGTATTTGTACGACGCGCCCACCTATGCCATCTTGCCCGGGGTGGTGCTGACACTCACCATCCTGTCACTCGACACGATCGGGCGGGCGTTGGCCAGCGTGCTGGCCGATCGTCATGAGAGTGCGTCAGCCAGCGATCCTGCTGCCGGGAGCCGTGCATGATCGGCTATATCCTGCGCCGCATTCTGCAGCTGTTGCCGGTGCTGCTGATCGCATCCACCGGCATCTGGGCCATGATTTATGCGGTGCCGGGCAACCCGGTCGCAACCATGGTGGGCGAAAACGCGACCCCCGAACTCGTCGCCGAGGTCACCACCCGCCTGGGCCTGGACAAACCAGTGCACGAGCAGTACTGGAGCTGGCTGACGCATGCGCTGCAAGGTGATTTCGGCTTGTCGATCCAGAACCGGGAACCGGTGCTGCACCTGATCGTCCAGCGCATTCCGGCGACGATACAGCTCGGCCTGGCCGCGACGCTGGTCGGCCTGTTGCTGGGCGTGCCGGTGGCCGTCGTGAGCGCGCTCAAACCCGGCGGTTGGCTCGACCGCGTGCTCAGCGGCTGGAGTGCGCTGGCTTTGGGTGTGCCGACTTTCTGGCTCGGTATTCTGCTGATCCTGCTGTTCGCGGTCAACCTGCGCTGGTTGCCGTCGGCGTCGGGTTATGTGCCCTTCTTCGAGTCACCGTGGCAGGCACTGCGCAACATCGTGTTGCCGGCGACCACGCTGGGTGTTTATGTGTCGGGCATCTTCGCGCGTTTCCTGCGCGCATCGCTGCTGGGCGAACTCAAGGCCGACTATGTGCGCACCGCAAGATCCAAAGGCTTGCCCGAACGCGACGTGATCGGCCGCCACGTCATGCGCAACGCCTTGCTGCCATTTGTCACCATCGTCGGCCTGATGATGGCGACCTTCATTGGCGGCACCGTCGTCACCGAGGCCGTGTTCACCTACCCCGGCCTGGGACGGCTGCTGATCCAGGCCATCAGCACGCGCGACTACCCCTTGATCCAGGGTTGCATCCTGTTCATCCTGGTGGTGTACGTGCTGATCAACCTGGCAGTCGATGTGCTGTATGCCTACATCGATCCGCGCATCGATTACGGTTGAATTCCGGGGACACGGCATGCCGCACCCCGCAACGCGGACCTCAGATCGTGATCTTGCGCGCCCGCGCCACCACTGGCCAGCTCTCGTCGGCCACACCCTTGTGCACCGCCCACACATCGCTGTGCAATGCCATCGTCGGGCAGATATGGCGCGGGATGCCGTACACCACGTCGCCGACCTTGTATTGGGCGGCGCGCGGCGTCTGCACCACCAGGTGTTCCTCGCTTTGCGAGACCAGGCTGGCATCTTCCAGGCCCATCAGCCGTACACGCGGCTGTGGCATCTCGGACGCAACCGCCTTGTGGCCCAGATCCAGGCACAGGCGGTCGGCCGTGGGTTTGCTGATCACGCGTGTCATCAGCATCGCGCCATTGAGGAAATGGTGGTCCGGGCAGACCTCGGCCTGCCCAAAATCCCACAGCACCGTGGTGCCAGCGCCGACCTCGGTGTCGGGCTGCTGCGCCAACACCGCAAAGGTCGGGGTGCCGCTGGCGATCAGGCGTGGCACCGGCAGTTTTTCGGCCAGCATCTGGTCGCGCAGCTTCCACACGGGTGCAAACGCTGCGTCAACCTGTTTGGCCAGTTCGCGACTGTCGGTGTTGCGCAGGTGGCCGTCGTAGGCGTGCAACCCGCCCACGGTGATGCCAGATGCCTTGCACATGGCGCGGTACAGGTCGGCGGCGGCGGCATCGGGGATGATGCCGGTGCGGTTCATGCCCACGTTCAGGTCCAGATACAAGGTGATCGACACGTTCTCGGCCACTGCCACGCGGC
This sequence comes from Burkholderiales bacterium, assembly GCA_038326025.1. Classification (GTDB taxonomy): domain Bacteria; phylum Pseudomonadota; class Gammaproteobacteria; order Burkholderiales; family Burkholderiaceae_C; genus CAISIP01. The sequence continues at coordinate 18,306 of JBBQJP010000036.1, read as the reverse complement.
TGATCGCCTCCAGGTTCGCCGGGTCGTCCACCAGCGTGGCGAACCGTGTTTCAGGAAAGCGCCGCATCAATGCCACCAGCCGCAAAACGTTCGGCCCCACCGGCTGATAGGCCAGCAGGATATCTTCGCCCCCGGCAGCGGCCGTCATCTCGGCTTCGGCGATGGTCGAGACCTTGAACTTGTGGATGCCAGCCTTGCGCTTGAGCGCGATGATCTGTGGCAGCTTGTGTGTCTTGACGTGCGGGCGCAGCCGCGACACATCGCCGGCCATCGCCACCATGCGCTTGAGGTTCTGCTCGACACGATCGGGGTAGACCAGCACCGTGGGTGTGGGGATGGCGTCGGCGTTGGAGATGGAATACCAGTTGGACACGGTGGAACTTTCATCGATTGCGGGTTCGGACCCGGGAACGGGGGGCGAAGGACGTTTCACGTTCGGGTCGTCGCGACAGGTGCCCCTGGTAGGTTCATCTTAGCTGCGCCGTTGGTACCGGGTGGGGCGGGGATGTTCCGTGGGGCGAAATAGTGAGCCTGGTCCTGGGTGCAGGCGGTGCCGGTGCAGGCACCCGGGTTGATTGCAGAGCGCCGGGTGCTTTTTGCGCAGGCGAAACATCGGCTGAATCTGAATTGCCTGGTGGTGTCGTGAGTTGCGCTTCCTGAGCGCGACCCGCTGTAGGCGTGCGGCGCGGGCTAACCGACTCGGCAACAGCGACCTGCGGTCGACGGCGCTGTCACGTGCGGCGACGGGCTCCGACGCAACCTGCCGCGAGCAGCGCCAGCGCAAACAATGCCAGAGTACCCGGCTCCGCCACGACTCCCACGGCCGCCACCGGTTCGCCGAAGATGAAGTCGTCCATCACAACCGCGTCAGCAGCGTTGCCGCTGGTGATGCGCAAGCGCGAGACGACCTTGCCTTCGCCAAATTGCACGCCCAGGAAGGACAGCGTCTCGTCTCCCGAGAACGGGAGCGCGAAGTAGATTCCGAGCGAGCCGTTCGCGACGTCGAAGAACTCCAGGCTCGTAGAGGTGGCGGAGTCCACGTCGCTGAAGACGACACCAAACGCATCGGTCAGCGCCGATTCGGTCGTCCCAGGGATGAAAAAGGCGACGTCGGTAATGTTGCTGCCGAGCGCTGTGAACAGCCGCTGCGCACTGAAGGTCCTGAACAGGCCCGGATAACTGGGATCGATGTTGCCAAACTCGATCGCCGCAACGCCTCCTGCATTGGCGCTCACCTGGAACCCGGTGCCAGGCGTCGTTAGACCCACGCCCCGCGGGCTATTGGCGTTGAAGAAGTTACCCGGCAGGTTGTTCGGCGCGGCAAATCCATCGCCAACGCCGTCCCAGTTGATTTCGCGCCGCCCGCCACCAAACGAACCGATCAGGTTGGCATTCAGCGCGCCTACCGACGAACGAAAGTTGTCGACGGTCGACTGGATCGCCACCGCATCAACTCCAGCGGCCGCGAAAACCACCGGCGCCGCCAGTGCCGAACCCGTGGCAGGCAGGAGAATCGCACAAATCAGCAATAGCCGTCTCGTCTTCATACCGGATCTCCTTGGCCCCGCAACGCGCTCGAATGGAGGTCCGGGCGCAACACTTGGGCGTAAGCAAGTTTCGTGCAATGTTGATCTTCGTCACGAAGATCAATGGGTTGTCGTTTCAGACCGGGCCGGCGCGGCCGGCGCTGTAAACCGAGCCGACACAGCCGCAGCCGGTCGTGCCGCCGAAACGGCAACTCCTCCGCCTTCCGAATATGGCGAAGCAGGCTGCTTGTTTCGTCGACACCGCAGCAGAACCAGGCCAAAAAGGGCTTCGAGCGGAACTGCTAGCGCAGGCACCCCTGAACGTCCGTCACAAAATGAACGCTCGCGCAAGCGGGTCGGCGGTCACTTCGGTTCGATAGCGCCTTTTCAGACCCTTCGGATGCAGCCTTTGCGCGGCAGTATTGCGCACGACAAGCCAGCCACCCGGCTGCGTGACAATGGCCCACTCGGGCATCGTGCGCAATAGCGTCCAAGCGGTCCGAGCACACCCTTGAAAACCCGCCACTTTCTTCAACTGATCGCCATGTCCGCCCTGTGGGGTGCGTCGTTCCCTTTGCTGCGCATCGCCAGCCCCGCATTCGGACCCATGGCTGTGGCGGGTATACGCTGCGTTCTGGCCTCGCTGGTGCTGGCGCTGCTGATGGTGTTGTTGCGCCAGCGTTGGCCTGGCAGAGTCACTTGGAAGTCGCTTGCAGCGCTGGCGCTGGTGACAGTGGTGGCGCCGTTCGTGTTGTTCAGCTGGGCCGCGTTGACCCTGCCGGCCGGGTATTCGGCGGTGCTCAATGCGACCGCGCCGCTGTTCGGCGTCATCGCGGCAGCCGTGGTCGGTGACGAGGCCCTGTCGCGCCGCCGCTTGTTGGGCTGCGCACTGGGATTTGCCGGCGTCACCCTGCTAGTGCAGCTCGGTCCGGTCGACGCGGATCTACGCGTCGTGCTGGCAGCGCTGGCCTGCACCGGAGCGGCCGCCTGTTATGGCGTTGGCGCCATCTTCATGAAACGTGCCACGACACAGCACCACCCGCTGGCCGCATCCGCGGTGATCCACATCGCCGCGTCACTGATGCTCGCGATCCCGATCGGCGTGTCGGTGCCGCAAATGCAGCCGAGCACCGGAGCCTGGCTGTCGGTCGCGATGCTCGGACTGGTCACCTCGGGATTCATGTACTGGTTCAGCTTGCGGCTGATGCGCGAGATTCCCGCCAGTGCCGCCACCTCATCGGCGTTCATGATCCCGCTGTTCGGCGTGACCTGGGGCGGCCTGTTCCTCGGCGAACCGGTCACCGCCGGGATGTTGCCCGGCAGCCTGTTGATCCTGCTGGCCACCGGGCTGATCACAGGTTTCAATCCATTTCGGATGCTCGCGCGGCTGCGTTGAGCTGACCGTCTGCAGGCTGGCACCGCCCTACACTCGAACCTTCACCGGCCCCATCACGATCCCAATGGAACTGCGCGACCTGAAAGCCTTCGTCGCCGTCGCCGAAGAGGAACACTTCCGGCGCGCGGCGGAGCGTCTGTTCGTGTCGCAGCCGCCACTGTCGCAGCGCATCATGGCACTGGAGCAGGAAATCGGGGTCACCTTGCTCGAACGCACCACACGCCGGGTCGAGCTCACGGCTGCGGGGCGCGTATTCCTCGAGCACGCACGCGCCATCCTGGAGGCCACCGGATTCGCCGCTGACGCTGCAAAACAGGCGGAACACGGCCATGTGGGACGGATCGAACTGGGATACATCCACTCCACGTCGTACACACTTCTACCCGAACTGTTGAAGGCTTGCCGACAGAAATTGCCCGGCATCGAGATTCGGCTGCACGACCTGGCCGTGGAAGGTGTACTTGACAGTCTGCTGGACAAACGCATCGACCTGGCGCTGGCGCGTTTGCCCATGCACCATCCGCGCATCGAGACGTCAACGCTGGTGGACGAACCCATGGTGCTGGCCATCCCGGTCGGTCACCGGCTTGCGACACGCACCCGCAGCGTGAAACTGGCCGACCTGGCCGATGAACGACTGATCGGTTATCCAAATGGACCCGAGGGATCCTTGCATAGCCTGATTTCCAAGCTGTTCGCCGAAGCCCGTCTCAATCCGCGTTTCGTGCATGTGGCCGGCACCCTGCACACGACGCTGGGATTGGTGCGCGCCGGCGAAGGTATCGCACTGGTACCACACTCCTTGCAGGCCGTGCAACTCGATGGCGTTCACTATCGCAAGCTGGTCGGCGCCAACACCCGTGCGCAACTGGGACTGGCCTGGCGCATTGACCGCAAGTCACCGGCTGCGGACGCGTTCACCGCGATGGCACAAGCATTGCGCTGAAGCATCAGCCTCCACAACCCGCGGACCAGCTTCAGGTCAGCGCTTCGCGCGGTACCGGCGAATAACCGTAGTCGGCGGATGCCAGGATCGCCGCGTCACCGCCCACGCGCTGGCGCAACTCTGCCTGGCGCGCTTTGGCCCGGGTGTCCACTTTGCGCGGATCGAGTACGCGCAGCAACAGATCATGCATGCGAGCCAGGGTCTGCCGATGTTCCGGGTCGGTGCCCAGATCGTGCAGTTCCTCGGGGTCGCTCGCCAGGTCGAACAGTTGCGGCGGCCCATCCACATACCAGATCAGCTTGCAGCTTCCCTGACGGAGCATGAAACTGGCCGAATGCGAACCGGTCGCATGGTATTCGGAGACCACGGGTCGCTCTTCCGAAACAGGTGTGGCAAACGAGCGTCGCCGCACCAACTCCGGTTGATCGGCGGCATCATCAGCAAGGCCAAAATGCCCGAGCATGAAGGGCGTGATGTCGATGTGGGACACCGGAGCCTGTTGCCGCCCGCGCGCCACGTAAGCTGCGCCGCTGAGCACCAATGGCACGCCGACGGACTCTTCGTACATCGTCGATTTTCCCCACAGACCACGTGCACCGAGGTTATCGCCGTGATCGCTGGTGTACAGCACGTCGGTATCGCCAGCCAGCCCGGATTCCTCCAGCGCATGCAGCACCTGGCGCAGGTTGTCGTCGACAAAACTGACCAGGCCGTAATATGCCGCCAACGCGCGGCGCACATGATCGGGGCCGGTGAAATAGCGGTCGTAGGCAAACGTGTCCCGGAAGAAGTCCAGCGCCGGGTGCTTGGGGCGCTCTGACGTGTCATACAACTTGGGCAGCGGCAGTTCCAGGTCAGCGTAAAGGTCGAAAAACTCCGGTGGTGCAATGAGCGGGAAATGGGGCGCCACCAGCGACACAAACAACACCCAGGGCGCCGACTGCTTGCGCGCGTCCTGGCGAATCCAACGGATCGCCTCGGCGGTGATGGCCCGGTCGTAGCGCGTGTAGTCACTCTCGCCGGGGCCGGCGGTCTCGGCCAGCTTGCGTGCGCCTGAACGTTCGCGGGGCGAGTCGCGCAGCAAACCCAGGATGTCGCCCGTGCCGTTGGGAACAAACATGGGCAGTCGCACGTCGCTAAAGCCGTAGTCGCATTCCGGCCCCTGATAATGCAATTTGCCGATCGCCACCACCGGGTGGCCGGCATCGCGCAGATGGTGGTGCCAACTGGGGGTCGCGCCATCGTAGGCGTCGGCATTGTCCCAATAGCCGGACTCGAACAGGTAACGCCCTGTGGCCACAGACGCGCGTGCCGGCACACAGATCGGACTTGTGGCGTAGGCACAGTCGAACGAGGTACCGCGAGCGGCCAGCGTGTCGAGTGTCGGTGTGCGGATCACCGGATGCCCGGCATGACCGAGCACCTTGCGCGAATGTTCGTCCGACATGACGAACAGCAGATTGCGAGATGCAGGCATGTGTGGTTGCCCGGTTAATCGGCCCGTGCGCCGGACGACTTGACCAGTGCAGCCCACTTGATCTTCTCGCTGCGCATGGTCTGCGCCAAAGCATCGGGTGTGCTGAACCCGGCACGCAAGCCCATCTCGCCCAGCCGCTTCTGGAAGGCAGGGTCGTTCAGGATTTCGTCCATGGCCTTGGAGAGGGTCTGCACGACAGGCGCCGGCAGTCCTGCGGGACCCACCAGTCCGAACCAGACCTTAAGTTCGTAGTCAGGGAAACCGGATTCGGCCATCGTCGGCACTTGCGGCAACACGGGCGAACGCTCCTTGCTACTGATGGCCAACGCACGCAACTTGCCACTTTTGACCTGGGCGATGGTGGGCGGCATGCCGACAAAGCCGACCGGAACCTGACCACCCAGCAAAGCCACCAGGGCCGGACCACCACCTTTGTACGGTGTATGCAGCAGTTCCACCCCTGCCGATTGTGCGAACAGATGACCACCCAGGTGCTGGGGGGTACCGACACCGGTGGAGGCATACGGAACAGCTCCGGGCGCTTTGCGCGCCAGTGCCACCAGGTCCGCCACGGTGCGCGCACCATACGCATCGTTGACCACCAGCAGGAATGGGAAATCGGCCACATAGCCAATCGGCGTGAAGTCCTTGAGCGGATCGAACGCCATCGACTGGTACAGCGACGCGTTGATCGCCAACTGGCCGCTGTCACCCAGCAGGAAGGTGTAGCCGTCCGGTGTGGCGCGGGCTACTTCGGCGCCCGCAATGTTGCCACCGGCGCCAGCCTTGTTGTCCACCACCACTGTCCAGCCTTTGCGTTCGGTCAGCGCACCGGCAACTGCCCGGGCGAGGGCATCGGCACCGCCACCTGCGGGCGCCGGCACGACCAGTCGGATCGCTCGCGACGGATACGCATCCTGGGCCAGCGCCGGACCCGCAAGCAGGTTGAGAAACATCGCCCCAAGGGCAAGCAGGAATTTCATCGCAGTGTCTCCTAATCAAGAATGTGACTCGAATCTAGCAGTCGACACTATTTCAATCCAATACAAATATGACTGCCGATTAAGACTTCCACACTATCAATCGAACCGATTGACCGGAACCACCGTAGTCAATATGGTCGCTGCCAAGGTGAATTCCACAACAGACGGCAACCGCAAGCAGGGCTTCAAGGTCCGCCGCAGATGCGCGCCGATCGAGCAGCCCCTTCATGCTACGGGGCCACCGCCTGCCGTTTGTCCATCATGCGATCGGTCACGCCAGCCCCGGCCCACATGCCGGCCAGCGTGACCCAGGCCGTCAGTGCAAAGATCGAGCCGCCTGTCATGCCGGCACCCACGGCGCAGCCGCCAGCCAACATGGCGCCAAAGCCCATCAGCATGGCACCCACGATGTAGCGCGGCATGCTGTAGCCATCGCCGAATCCTTCAAGCTTGAGGTCACCACCCGACCAGGCACCCATAAAGGAACCGATGAAAACACCGGGCAGCAGGCCAAAATTGAAGCCGACCTCTGGGTCGGGTGACGCCAGCACGCGCATCAACCATTCGGCCGATGGGCCACTGAAGGTGACGCCTTGCAGTGGCACCACGTCGAACGACGCCGCCGCCACTTGCGCGCTGAATCCCCACGCACCGGCCACAGCCAGCCCTGCGCCCATGCCACCGACCCATTTCCACAAACCCCCGCCGCTGCGCACCGCGAACACCAGGGCCGCTGACATCCAGACCAGGCCCGCGACCAGGCCGCCCCAGGGGCCCACATGGGTGATGGCGAGCAGGTCGCGCGTGGCGCCTCCCTCGACCATCCACCAACCGCTGATGGACTCGCGCAGCGGCGACAACGATCCTGACAATGCCGCCTGTGCCACCACCGCGAAAATCAGCCCCGACAGCAGCGCCCGCAGGTTGCCATTGGCCGACAACACAAGAAGCCGACTGGCGCAGCCGCGGGTCATGATCATGCCGGCGCCAAACAGCAGCCCGCCGACGATGGCGCCAGAAAGGCTTCCCCGGGCGGAAATCTGTCGGGCCGAACTGGCGTCAAGCACCTGGGTCAGCACCATCAACTGCACCGCGACCACCGCGGTGGCAAACGCCAGCAGCCAGACCGACAACTTTTCGCCAAACTGGCCGCGCCAGAACTCGATCACCGCCGCGCGCAAGCAAAAGCGGGACCGTTGGGCGAAGAATCCGAACAAGGTGCCAATGACCAAGCCACCCGCCGCCAGCACATTGGCGCCACCCAGGCGCTCCAGAATATCGGTCAGATTCACGATGGTTTCGGATATAAATTTGTATATTCATACTAACGGATATGGGCGCCATTGACTTGACCTGGCGCAAGGCGGCATCCGAAGCACCAGGGCAAACACGGCCGGGCACAATGGCGGCAAGATCCATCGACCGGTGCTGGCGCCGGTCCCCTGAACACCGCCTGCCCATGCCTCAAACCCTGCCGAAGTTGTCATCTCTTGTTTCCCGCATTGGCGGCGATCGGGTTGATGCCTGGAAGATCCATGCCCAGGCATCCGCCGCAGCAGCGCGCGGCGAGGATGTGATCGTGCTCAGCGTAGGCGACCCGGAGTTCGCCGCGCCGGTGCCCGTCATCGAACGTACCGTCACCGCCCTGCGCGCGGGCGACACCCACTACACCACGATCATCGGCCGTCCGGCTTTGCGCGAGCGCATCGCAGATCGTCACCAGAACCTCAGCGGCCAAAACGTCGACATGAATCACGTGGTCGTCACCAGTGGCGCGCAGAACGCCTTGTTCGTCGCCAGCCTGTGCCTGTGCGAGCACGGCGACGAAATACTGGTGCCCGAACCCCTGTACCTGACCTACGAGGCCACGGTACGCGCCAGCGGAGCCACACTGGTAGCGGTGCCAGTGCGCGCGGAGTCCGGGTTCCGGATCGACCTGGCCGCGCTGCGCGCGGCGGTCACGCCACGCACACGGGCCATCTTCCTGGCCACGCCGTGCAACCCGACCGGTGTCGCCATGCACCGCGACGAACTGCAGGCCGTCGCAAACCTGGCTATTGCGCACGACCTGTGGGTGGTGTCGGACGAGGTGTATGGTTCCCTGGTGTTCGAGGCAGACCATGTCAGCATCGCCGGCCTGAGCGGCATGGCCGAGCGCACGGTCACGGTGAGCAGCCTGTCCAAGTCCCACGCCATGGCGGGATTCCGTCTCGGCTGGGCGGTCGCACCCCCGGAGCTGGCGCGCCACATGGGCAACCTGTTGTTGTGCATGACGTATGGCGCGCCCGGTTTTGTACAGGACGCGGCCTGCCAGGCGCTGGACGACTACGACACGGTCACCGAGGCCATCCGCGCAATCTACCGTCGCCGCCGGGACCTGGTGTGTGGCTTGCTGTCCGGCGTGCCGGGTTTGCGCTGCCCGGTGCCGGAGGCGGGCATGTTCGTGTTGCTCGATGTGCGCGCTACCGGCCTCACCTCGTCCGAGGTCGCCTGGGGACTGTTTCGCCAGGCCGGCGTGTCGGTACTCGACGCCCAGGCCTTCGGGCCATCGGCCGAAGGATTCCTGCGCTTGGGGCTGGTGGTCGACGACGACCGATTGACCGAGGCCTGCCTGCGCATCCGCAAACATATGGCGTCGCTGCATTGAAGGGTCGCTTGCCCAGCCGTCACCTTGCCAGGAAATCGCGTATTACCTGCAGCAACCGCTCGGGCTCATCGGCCCGCACCGAATGGCTGCTGTCCTCGAAAATCTCCAGCTGCGATCCGGCTATCAGCCGGTGGATCTCCTGGGAAAATTCCGGCGGGCAGATCCAGTCGTGGCGCCCGCCGATGATCAGTGTCGGAACTCGGATGGCCGCCAGTTCAGGCCGCAGGTCGTAAGTCTGCAGGAACCCGCCGGGTGCGAAGGCCCGGTTCAGCGCCTCGGGGGAATAGATGCCACGGGCACGCCCTGCCTGCGCCGTCTGCGCGTCGAAGTGGCGCGCATACAGCGGCCCCATGACCGCGTAGTAGTGGCGCATCTTGTCTTCGGTGTCCAGGGCGCCTTGCCACAGTTGTGCGCAGACGGCCTGCTGCTCCGGCGTGCCGCGTTCGGCCACGATCGCCTGCGCCCGCGCGTTGAAACCGGCATGCGCCGCGGTGACGACAAGCACCAGATGCGACACTGATTCCGGATAACGCGCCGCATGCGCCATCGCCACCATGCCGCCGTAACTCGTGCCGATACTGACGATGGCCCCCAGGCCAAGGTGCAGGCGAAGCGCCTCCATGTCCTGCACGTTCTCGTCCAGTGTGTAGGTGCTGGCATCGCCGCGCGCCGAACGGCCCTGGCCGCGATGGTCGAAATACACCAGTTGCGCCTGCTGCGCCAACGGTGCAAACCCGGTCTTCAAGTCGCTGTGTTCGCCGCCGGGCCCGCCATGGATGATGAAGGCCGGTGGTTTCTCGCGCATGCGCGGCCCATCGGGCACCAGCCCCATGCCGTCGATGTCGAAGTAGATTTCGGTGTCGCGGACGCGTGCGCGCATGATGCATCTCCGTGTGTTTGCACCATGGTACTGCCCCGTTCAGGCCGCGGGTACCGGCCACCATGTCTTGCGCCCCGACTGCGCCTACTGTTCGTTCCACGCCGCGCGCAACTGCGCATCGGCATCAATCAGCGCCGGATCGTCGACCTCGACCACCACCTCCTTGATGGTGCCGGTAAATCGGAACGGCGCCTCGTAACAAGGCGACACCGGCAGGCCGCTGTCGTAACCGCAACATAGTCCTTCACCGGATGTTTCGATTACAGCCGGTATCGTGCGTTCGATCATTCCCTCGCCCACCAAGACACCGTCGATGCGCAATTCCGCCCGCCCCTGGTGTTCACCGGTGCGATAGAAAAACAGGGCCAACACACAATCGCCGCGCGGCACGGCCACCGTGGACGTGACGCGGTACTCCTGCAGGCCCAGATAGTTGTGCACGTACACCAGTCGGTCGTCCTGTACAAACAATGAATAACCGGCAAACCAGCTGCCATGCGCGAGCAACACACCTTGCGCGCCGGCCTCGGGAATCGACACGCGCGCCGTGATGGTGTGCGACTTGTTCTTGACGTTGACGGCGGTGTACTCGAATTGGGGCGCACCCATGGGTTCGTACACATAACGGTTGGTCGGTGCGCGGGCGCCCGGCTTGCGCTCGCCCATGCGCAGCTGCATACGCGAGTCCAGCGGCAAGACCTTGTACTTGCCCGCTTCTACCCACCACAACTCGATCAGCGCCTTGAGCTTGTCGGGATGTTTGTCGGCCAGGTTGTGGCATTCGGAGAAATCTTCGGCCACGTGGTAGAGCTCCCATTGCTGGGCGTCGAGCATCGCGTCGGTCAACTCGCCGCCTTGCGGCTGCTCGACCACCGCCTTCCAGCCATCGGCCCAGATCGCACGCGAGCCGATCATCTCGTAGTACTGCACGCGTTTGCGCGTGGCCGCCTTTGGGTCGGCAAAGGTGTGCGCGAAACTCACGCCCTCTAACGGCGTCTGCGTCACACCACCCAACGTGGCTGGCGGCGTGATACCCAGGGCATCGAGCAACGTGGGCATCACGTCGATCGCATGGATGTACTGGCTGCGGATCTCGCCGCGCGACGCAAAACCCTTGGGCCAATGAAGGATGAACGGATCACTCATGCCGCCCTGGTGCAGATAACGCTTCCAGCGCCTGAGCGGCGTGTTGCCGGCCCAGGCCCAGCCCCAGGCGTAGTTGGGGTATGACTTGACGGTGCCCCAATCATCCAGGTGCTGCAGGTTCTCCGTCAGGCTGGCCTCATAGCGGTTCGGGAACTGGCACTCGTTGAACGAGCCGTTCTCGCCACCTTCGGCCGAGGCGCCATTGTCCGAGGCCAGCACAATGATGGTGTTGTCGAGTTCGCCGCGGCGCTCGAGCGAATCCAGCACGCGACCGATGTGGTGGTCGGTCTGTTCCAGGAACCCGGCAAAGACTTCCATCTGGCGTGCGAACAGCCGCTTCTCTTCGCCACTCAGGTCATCCCAGGCTTTCACCCATTGCGGTCGCTCGCTCAGTTCCGTGTCGCTCGGGATGATGCCGGCATGCAACTGGCGCGCATACACCTGCTTGCGCCAGTGTTCCCAGCCCTGGTCGAACTGGCCGCGGTACTTGTCGCTCCACTGCGGCTCCACATGGTGCGGCGCGTGGCCGGCGCCCAGGCAGTAGTACATGAAGAATGGTTTGTCGGGATCCACCGCACGCAGGTCGGCGATATAGCGTTGTGCGGTGTCGGCCAGATCCGCATTGAGGTGGTAGCCGTCCTGCGGCCGACCGGGTGGCTCGATGTAGTGGTTGTCGTGCACCAGCGTGGGTGCCCACTGGTTGGTCTTGCCGCCAATGAAACCGTAGTAGCGCTCGAACCCGCGCGCCAGCGGCCAACGCGCCTTGTTCGCGCCACTGGCGTATTCGCTGGCCTGTGTCAGGTGCCACTTGCCAACCGCGAAGGTGGCATAGCCCTTGGCCAGCAGGATCTCGGACAGGAAGCCGTTTTCTTTCGGCACCTTGCCGTTGTAGCCCGGGAAACCAGTCGCCATCTCCTGGATGATGCCCACGCCATTGCTGTGGTGGTTGCGCCCGGTCAGCAGGCAAGCGCGCGTGGGCGAGCAGATCGCCGTGGTGTGGAAATCGCGGTAACGCAGGCCACCACTGGCGAGCCGGTCCATGTTCGGCGTTCGGATCGTCGATCCGTAACAGCCGAGCTGGGCAAAACCCACGTCGTCAAGCAGTAACAGCAACACATTGGGCGCACCCTTGGGCGCCTTCGCACCCACCGGCCATGCGGGCTGCGACTGCGCCGCGGTGCGGGCGATGTGGCCGGTGAAGACCCCGTCCTCCGGATAGGTCTTGAGCGGATCATTCGGCATCGATTCCTCCTGGGGATACAGGGCCAGTCGGCGTACAAGGCATGACGCGTTTCGCTTGGCGCGTCAGGCGCCGCACCCGCCCATCAGCGTCGCGCACGACGGCTGCGCCACAACATGCGCAACAGCGGCCAGAACAGCAACAAAACCGCGAGCACCATCAGTGCCAGCGTCAATGGTTGTGTGACCAACGGCAGGAAGCTGCCATCGGTCATCATCAGGCCCTGGCGCAGCCGCGATTCGGCGATCGGCGCCAGGATGAAGCCGATCACGAACGGCCCGAGTGGCAAGCCGCCGCGCTCCATCAGGAAACCCAACAAGCCGAATCCCAGCATGATCCAGACGTCAAACATGCGGTTGCTCGACGCGAAGACGCCGACGACGCAAAACACCATGATCAACGGCAACACGAACTGGCGTGGCACATCGAGTACCCGGCGCAGGAACGGGATCATCAGGTACATCTGGCCGAACATCAGCACACTGGACAGCAGGCAGGCGGCGATCACGACGTAAACGATGCCGGCATGTTGTTCGAACAGCAGCGGCCCGGGCTGAATGCCGTGGATCATCATCGCGCTCATCAGGAACACGTCAATGACGCTGCCCGGAATGCCAATGGCCAGCAGCGGAATCAACGCGCCACCTACCGTGGCGTTATTGGCCGCCTCGGAGGCGACGATGCCGCTGGGCGAACCATTGCCGAACTCGTCCGGCGTGCTCGAAACATTCTTGGCCACGGTATAGGCCACCAGCGAACCAACGCTGGCGCCGATGCCTGGCAGGATGCCGATCCAGGTGCCGATGGCCGAAGAGCGCAGCAGGTTCCAGAATTGCGCCTTCCACTCCGACAACTTCATCCACAGTCCGGACGACGAATAGACCAGGGCCTGGACCTTGCCTATCGGCTTGACGAGCTCGGCCATCACGGTGCCGACACCAAACACACCGACCAGCACCGGCAGGATGTCGAAACCCGACGTCAGTTGCCACACGCCCATCGTGAAGCGGGTGCGCCCGGTGTTGTCGTCCATCCCCGGGAACGCCAGCAGAACGCCGATCATGCCGGCCAGCAGACCCTTGACCATGGACTTGCCACTGACCGATGAGATCAGCACCAGCGCAGTGAGCACCAGCGCGAAATAGTCGAACGGCGTGAAGCGCACTGCGATGTCTGCCAGCGGCTTGGTCAGCAACACGAGCGCAGCCCAGGCGAACACCGAGCCGAAAAACGACGCCGCCACACCCAGCCCCAGTGCACGGCCGGCCTGGCCCTGCTGGGCCATCGCATAACCATCGAACACGGTCACTACGTTCGAGGGAGTGCCGGGAATCCGCAGCAGCACCGCCGAGACCAGGCCTCCGGTGATGGAGCCGGTGTACATGCACACCATCAGCGCCATCGCCTGCTCGGGCACCATCTGGAAGGTCAGCGGCAAGGTCAGTGCGATCAGCATCGCGCCCGACAGCCCGGGAATGGCACCCACGATGATGCCAAGCGCGGTGCCCAGTACGCAAAGAAACAAGGGCCAGGGGCCCATCAGGTACTGGAAGGATTCGAGCAGGCCCATCGTGTAGTCTCAGGGTAGGTCGGCCACCAACAGGTAGCGAAATATGTAGTCCAGGCCCAGGCCGAAGGCCAGCGCCAGGCCAACGGCCCAGGGCAGGTCCTGCCGCACCCGGTCCGACATCAGCAAAAATGTGGCCAGCAGATACACCACGGTTGCATAACCGTAGCGCACCAGGCCGGCCTGCAGCAAAGCGGCGTATACCAGCGTCAGCGCAGCCACGCCCAGCAGCAGGAGCCAGCGCTCGGGAACGACCACCTGTCCGTCGTCCGGGCCAGGCGCAACCGGTGCGCCGCGCCATCGGGCAAACAGCACCAGCAGGCTCAGGACGATGGTGAGCACGGCGACCCCCATCGGCACCGCACCCGGACCGATCGGCTCGAATACGCCCGGCTTGAGCTTGACGCCTTCGAACAAAAACAGGCCCGAGAGCGCGATCGCAATCAACGCCAGGGCGGTCTCCGCCCGGCCTTCGCTGGCGTCCATGGGCGCCGACTACTTGCCGCTGACCAGCGTCTTGGCGATTGGCTCGACCTCCTTGAAGGTGTCGTCCAGGCTCTTCTTGAACGCGGCACCCTTGAGGAACTCGATGGTCGATGCGCGCTCCTCGATCTGCACCTTCTGCAGCGCAGGCGACTTCATCGCTTTCTCGAGGGCATTGGCCATGCCGTCAATGGCCGCCTTTGGCGTGCCCTTGGGCGCAAACCAGTAGTTGTTGATGCAGAACTCGTAACCCAGACCAAGCTCCTTGGTGGTGGGCACATTGGGTTCGCTTGGCAGACGGCTCGGGCCGGTGAAGCCCAGTGAACGCATGCCGCCGGCCTTGAAGTTGCTGTATTCGGAGCTCGACAACATCGTGGTCTGGGTCTGTGAGCCCTTGAGCGCTGCGTAGTTCTCCGAGCCGCCGCCAATCTGCACAAAGCGGAACTTGGCGCCGGTGGCCTGCTCCAGGAAGCCGCCTCCCAAATGGTTCAGCGCACCGATATTGACGCCGAACAGGATGGTGCTGGGTTTGGCCTTGGCCGCCTTGACCAGATCGTCCAGCGTCTTCCACGGTGCATCTTCGCGCACGATATGGTGCAGGCAAAAGCCACCGGTCATGGCTACGGGCTCGTAGTCGCGGTACGACACACCTTTGCCCGGATCGACCACCTCGCCCGACAGCAGGGCCAGGTGCACCACCAGGAAATTGCTGCCGTCAGGGGCGGCATTCTTGACCTGCTGCGAGCCTATCGAGAAATGCCCTTTGACGTTGACGATGGCCATCGGCTGCGACAGCAGCTTCTCGTCTTCAATCGTCTTTTGCAACAAGCGGGCCATCAGGTCGCTGGAGCCACCCGGCCCGAACGGCACGACGACCTTGAGCGGTTTGTCAGGCCAAGCCTGGGCGCTGCCAAGCGCCGGAACACAACATGCCAGCAAGAGCAACAGTAAACGTTTCATCATGTCTCCTTCAGAAGTTAACAACCCACACCGGAATCTCCATCCTGGCGGCTCCTATTGCCGCTCTGCAGCGGTGGCATGCGCAAGAAAGCCACCCCATCTTGTATATCGCCACTTTTTTGGCGTCAACCTGGCGACATCCAGCGCATCTGACGAAGTGCCGCAGCAACGCGCAAGGCGCCGGCGAGCCGGTTGCGCCGGACTACGGCCACGGTCATGTGGGCCATGTCGCACCTGCCGTGTTCAGATATACCGCATACAGACTGGTCGTGCCGCAGATAAACAGACGATTGCGCTTGGCGCCACCGAAACACACGTTGGCCACGACCTCGGGCACGCGGACCTTGCCCAGCAAGACTCCATCGGGCCCAAGACACGACACACCGTCGGCGGTACTGGTCCAGATGTTGCCGTGCCGGTCCACGCGCATTCCGTCAAAGAACCCGTGATCGCATTGTGCGAACACCGGGCCGTCGTCATGCACGCCGGCCCCGTCGCCGCGCAAAACAAAGCAGCGCAGGTGACGCGGCCCGTCGACCACGTGGGACGCCCCGGTGTCGGCCACGTACAGGCGCGACTCGTCGGGCGAAAAGGCCAGTCCATTGGGTTTGACCATGTCAGTGATGACCGCCTGCAAGACACCGGTTGCGCCGTCGATGCGGTAGACGTTCGAGGCGCCGATCTCCGACGCTGCGGCGTCACCTTCGTACTCGGAATCGATGCCATAGGTCGGGTCGGTGAACCAGATGCTGTCGTCGGACTTGACCACCAGGTCGTTCGGTGAATTGAGTCGCTTGCCGTCATAAAACTCGGCCAGCACCGTGCGCCGGCCGTCGTGTTCGATACGTGACACGCAACGCCCCCGGTGCTCGCAGCTCAGCAGCCGCCCTTGCCGGTCGACGGTGTGCCCATTGGCATGCCGGGCCGGCTGCTGAAACACCGAGACGGAGCCGTCGGTCTCGTCCCAGCGCAAAACGCGGTCGTTGGGAATGTCTGACCAGACAAGGTACTTGCCGGCGGCCAGATAGGCCGGCCCTTCCGACCAACGGCATCCGGTGTACAGCCGCTCCAGATGTACGTTGCCCAGCACGAGCGGCGCGAAGCGCGGGTCCAGCGCTTCAAACTCCGGCATCAGCATCGTGTGGTTCCTCGAAATAGTCCGGATGCAAGGCCGCCACCCGCTGGGTCAGGGTTTCGTTGCGCCGCAGGTGCGCCGAGGCCGCCCGCTGGGCCTGCTCGAAGTCGCGCGCGCGCAGGCCTGCCACGATGGCACGATGGTCGGCCAGCGCCTGTTCGCCCGACTGCAACTCGGGCACGGCAATGGCGCGCGTACGCTGGTGCATGTCGCGCGCCTGCGCCACCACCGGCCAGACACCGCTGTAACCACAACTTTGCAGCAAACAACGATGGAAGTCCTCGTCTGCACGCATCGTGGCTTCGAGGTCTGCCAGCGCCAGCGCCTGGGACTGGCGCTCTATCGACGCGTCGAGTTCATCCAGCGCGGCCGGGTTTGGCGGCGCCGCCAGGATGCGGCGCACGATCTCGGTCTCGACCGCTTCGCGCACGAACAAGGCATCGCGAATGCGCCGGATACTCAACAAGGCCACATAACTGCCACGTTGCGGCAACACCTGCACCAGCCCTTCACGGACCAGTCGCTGCACCGCCTCGCGCACCGGCGTGCGGCTGACCGCCAGCTCTTCGGCCAGGCGGTTTTCCGACAAGGCCTGACCAGGCCGCAGCCGGGCGTGCAGGATGTCGGAGCGCAGCTGTGCAAAGACGCGCTCGGCCAAGGCCGAATGGCCACCGCCGGGCGATGCCTTGATCGCCTGCAGCGTCGAGCGTGGCCGCAGCGCGCGGACCTTCACGCGATCGGCTCCGGTTGCTGCATCAGGCGCGCCAGCTGGGCCAACTTGGCGTCGGACAGGTAACCATATCGGTTGACCCATAAACGCGGCGCTGCTGCACCTTCGGCTGATGCCTGCCATGCGACGCGCAAACGGTGCGCGACATCGTCTGGCGGCCCATAACTGTGGGCGAAGGCGATCACGGGAACCTTGCCGGCGGCCTGACGGGCGCTAGCCAGTTTGTGCGCCTGCGCCAGCGCGCCCACAGGATGCGGCATGTCCGGCGGCGGGTAATACAGGTGCGCGCCGTCGGTCGGTGCCTCGTCGCAAAAACCCAGAAAGTCGGCCATGGCTGCGGTGACCGTGTCCAGTGCCGCCTTGTCGTCGGCCCCGACCAGATCGCGTGCCCACGAACGCGCCATCATCGGCCAGTGCATGGTGTAGAGCTTCACGCCTACCGCGTCCGAGGTCTGCGCCAGGCGGTCCCAGTCAAAACCCGAGAACCGCGACAGCGGCGCGGGGAAGACCTGCGGCTCCAAAACGCGGCGCGGTCCCGGCAACTGGTCGAGCGCCTGGCGGTAGTGGCGCAGCAGCGCCCCGACACTGGCGCGTTTGCTGGCCCACAAAGGCGCCCCTGCGCCATCGTCGCCGAAGAAATCGTCCCAGCCGGCCTGCGCCAGCCGGGCGCGGACAACATGCGCGCCCAGGTGCGCCGCATCACGTGCCGTCGCCCGCCAGTTCGCCAGCAACTGGCAGACCTGCCGGCCATAGGCATCGGGCTCCACGCCCTGCGAACGCAACGCCGCATGGGCATGGGGACTGAAATCGAACAGCGCACTGCGCAAGTCGTACGGGGGATATTCCGGCCAATCGATGCGAAAGCCGTGTACGCCCGGATAACGCGTCGCCAACTCGACCAGCAAGGCCGCGCCGTAATCGCGCACATGGGGGCTGGCCAGGCTGGCGTTTGCATCGACCCGTGCCGGATGCGGCAGACCGTCCGGCCCCAGACACTGGTCTTGCGCTAGCGCCGACGAAAACTGCACCTTGTAACCCGGTGGGCTGGCGGCCATGACCTGCAGGTACACCACCATCGAACGGCGGGCGGCCGCAGCTATCACATCATCGATCAGGCGCGGATGGGCATGGGTCAGGTCGCCCGGTGGGCTGGGCTGGTAACGCAATCCCTTGTACCGCGCAAGATCATG
>JBBQJP010000035.1:0-45426 GCA_038326025.1 Burkholderiales bacterium | reverse complement strand
ATCATCGAACCCGCGCGCGAACTGCTCAACTTCTATCGGCAGCAATCACAGATGCGGGTGCAGTACGGCCTGATCCGGGACAGCCTGCCCGTGGCCCCCTGACCCCCGGCAAGCGTCAGCACGCCGATTTCCCCTCTCCTGTCAGAGTCCTTCGGGATCCTGATCCGCAGCGTTGCTGCCGTCGCGCCACTTGGCGGCCACGTTGCCCCCCACCGGAAATCCACCACGGTCGCGCAACATCTGCGCCATGTGCATCAGGTTCCACGCCATGATCGTCGCGTTGGTGTTCGTGAAGTCGCTGTTGTACCCGGCCGGCACGTCTGAGCCATCGACTGCGTCGCCGTAACTCGGGCCCGGCCCGATGTCGCCCAGCCAACCGCAATCGGCTTGTGGCGGTATCGAATAACCAATATGCGACAACGCGTACAAAGTCTCCATAGCCACCGCCTTCACGCCGTCCTCGTTGCCAGTAACGACGCACCCTGCGGCCTTGCCGTAGTACAGGTATTGGCCTTGTGGGTTCTTGTCGCCGCTGAAAGCATACAGACGTTCGATCGCGAGCGTGGCCACGCTGGACTTCACGCCGAGCCAGATCGGCGTGCCGATCACGAGGATGTCGGCCGCCATGATCTTTTTGTGAATGCCCGGCCAGTCATCGCGTTGATCACCGATTTCGGTGGTGTCCTTGACCATGCCGAAACCCACCTGGTGGTCGAGCATGTGGATCAGTTCGACAGCGACACCTTCGGCGCGCATGACACCGCCGACCCGTGCGAGCAGGCGCCGCGTATGGGATTTTTTCGCGTCATGGACCAATGAGCTGTTGAGCAACACGGCGCTGAGATCGGGGAACTGGGCCATCGGTGTACCTCCTTGTGCGACATGTGCCGGGGTCGGGATTGGCGCCCGGCGCTTACGTTTCCATCATACGGACGATGGCGAAAAGAATGACCCGTTCCGCGTCCGCCATGTACGGGTGGCATCATTTCAGGCACATCAAGCCGCCGTGCCCTTCCACACGGGAATCGACTGAACCTGCTCGAGCCATCGCTGCAGGTTGGCGAACTGCGTAACCGGATACTTGGCCTGCTTCTGGTTGCCCAAAGGCGCGCCGATGGCAAAGTCCGCCAGCGTAGGACCGCTCTTGCAGATCCACTGTGCATCCGCAAGGTGGTCATCAAGAACCTTCGCGGCGGCCGTCAGGAGCTTCTCGCCGCGGGCCACTTCGGCAGGATCCGTTGATCCCAAATCAAACGCGGGCTTGATTGCGTTTTCCCAGTTGAGGATTGCTACGCCGGGCATGAGTTCTTACCCGCACCAGAACAGCCAGCGATTGACATCCGCGCGCGCCTGCAATTCGGTCGGATAAACCGATTGGCCCGGCGTCAGGTCCGCCAGATACTGCATGATGGCGTACGATTCCCAGAGCATGGAACCGTCGTGCTCGAGCACCGGGACATGATGGTTGGGATTGATCTTCAAAAAGTCCGGCGTGTACTGCGCCGCCTTGGGCAAGTCGACCACCACCAATTCGAGGTCGATGCCAAGGTGTTGTGCCGTCATCAGGACGCGACGGGAATTGCTGGAGATCGGGTGGTAATGAAGGGAAGGCGCATGGTTCTGTCCTCGCGGTAGTTGATCGGAGCCACCATCGTAGAAAGACATACTGACAGAACCTGTCAGTAGTGATGCGCAATTTGCGTGATTGAGGCTGATGCGGTGGCGTTCAGTACAGGCTCGCCGATCTCACCCGTTCGCCTTGCCGCCGTCATCCGCGCTCTGGTCGCGTTGCGGTTTCTTCTTCTTGAGGCGCGCCGCCCGCTTGGCCTCGCGCTCGGCATCCAGCGCCGCGGCCTGCGCCGTCCACTGGGCAAACTCGTCCAGCGTCTCCAGCGTGATGGGCCCCCAGACACCACTGCGAAAGTCGTGAATCGCAATCTCGGCGGCCTTTTGCCGGTTGGGCCGGCCACCTGGCAGCAACGCCGCGCGCTTGCGGCCGATCTCGGCCAGCACGGCTTCGTCATTCAAGCCTGCGAGGTCGTCCAGCTTGTAGCGGGTCTGCAGCCGGTCCGGGTAGTGCTGCAGCATCTGCGTCAGCAAGGCCAGCGCGACCTCTTCGTCGTCGTAGGCATTGCGGCCCACAGCGCCGCTGGCGGCCAGCTGGTAACCGCTTTGTTCGATGGCGATGCGCGGCCACAACATGCCGGGCGTGTCGTAAAGGTAGAAGTCGTCCTCCAGCACCAGGCGCTGCTCGGTCTTGGTGATGCCGGCCTCATCACCGGTCTTCGCCGAGCGCTTGCCGCGCAGCGTGTTGACCAGGGTCGACTTGCCCACATTGGGAATACCGCAGATCAGCACCCGCATCGGCTTGACCATGCCACCGCGCAAGGGGGCCAGGCTGCGACAGGCGGCAATCAGCTGGCGCGCAGGCGCAGTGGCACTGGCGTCCAGCGCCAAAGCCTGGGTGCCAGCCTGGGCCTGGTAGTGGGCCAGCCACTGGGCCGTCTGCATCGGGTCGGCCAGGTCCTGCTTGTTCAAAACCTTGAGCGCGGGCTTGCCACGTGTCAGCTCCGCCAGCAGCGGGTTGGCGCTGGAGCCGGGCAAGCGGGCGTCCAGAAGTTCGATGACAACATCGATCTCGGGCATGCGCTCGGCGATGGCCTTGCGCGTGGCGTGCATGTGGCCGGGAAACCATTGGATGGGCATGCGTCGGGGCTTTCTGTGGGGCTTCCGGTGAGACCGGTCACTGGATCGATGTCACGGCGAGTCAAGGTAACGCGTGGGGGTGTAGTCTCGCATTTCCGTCGCGCCACTTCATGGCGCCGGAAATCCAGCATCACTTATTGGTAGGTGGGAGATTTCAGACCTGGCTCGCAAACATTGAAATTAGCGCCGCTTGGCAGCAGGCAAGAGCAACTGCTCCAACATGCGGCGCTTTCGTTCGCAGCGCGACTGGGCCCAGCAGGTTTCAATCACCTTAGCGATTTTTCCATCGCGCTCGATCGTGATTTTCCAGGGGCGGCCAAGAAGCTCCACATGAACGTAGCTGGCAAAGGCTTCGGCAAAGTCATCGCCCGGTCGGGTGGCTGCGTAGAGCGTGGGAAAGTTGGTGGCTTGCAGATTCGTATAGGTCGCGATCATCTGCGAGCTGTCGAGTCTGGCCTGCGAATAGTAGACAACATCCTTTCTTTGTGGGAATTTCCCGTCATAACGGCTGGTCGCCCCGCCGGCCCCAGGGGCCATGGTCCAACTCAGATCGAGATACGGATAACGCCCCTTCGGCTCAGGTTTGTGCGGCTGGCCCCAAGGCGGATGAAACCTGCCGCCAACCGAAAGCACATGCCCGAGTTCATGCAAGAGGATGTACTGGATGGCGTTCTTGCGATTGTCGTTGGCGGGTTCTTCGATCAAGGCTTTAAGGGAATATTCCGATCCTGGTTTGAACGGCGTGTTTTCCTTCCAGCTGGCCCATGTATTGGCCGTGAATTTTTTCAACACACCGGCGTCTAGAACGATGAAGGCGGCCACATGCTCACCCGCACGGTTGTCGATGTACTCGGTATAACCCGTGCTGCCCAGGTTCTCGAGAAAATAGATTCCGGCCAGACGGCGATTAAACAAGTTGCGAACGGCCTGGGGAATTTCATTGAACGCCGCCTTGGCATCGCGCATCAACTCCGGATCCACTGCTGTGGCGAGAGGCCGCTCTGGGTAACCATTGACCAGGTTGTCCAGCGTGACGAATTCGATCAGGTCGGCGGAGGCAGCGCCGATGCGATCGGCCAATGGCTTCGCAAACTCGGCCTTCCAGGTCGTAAGTGCGCGAACCTGGTGGGAATTGAAGTTGGCCTCAATGCAGGCTTTGTCCCGTTCGCCGCAACGCTGCGCCGCCTGGCCCTGTCCACCGGGGAACAGCAGCGCGAGCATTAGCGCAAGCCCCCAGCGCCAGGCTCCTGCAAGAGTAGATGCATTCATGCTGCTTCACCCTTTCAACCAGCGCCCATTTTGGGGCATCTGAGCTTGCGTAAGCCCGGCCTTTCCAATGAGCGGGTCAAGAACACGACTCAAATCAAATATCAGGCTTGCCTGATCGGCTTCGTCGGCGTCGCCGCGGCGAACTACGGCCTGGCGCTGCTTCAGCTGGATTTCACGTTGGCCGGAGAGGAATCGATTGTGATGGCGGCTTTCGTGCTGTCAGCGGCGATCTACGGAAAAAGGCTGTCGCAGCGCCTGAATGCGGCCGTCATGACGGGCTGGCAGATGGCGATTGGCGGCGCCGTGCTGCTGGCTGGCGGCTGGCTGGCCGGCGGCCAAAAATGGCGGCCTTCACACCGGCGTCGGCCACTCTGATGGCCTATATGGTCCTGCTGTCGGCGCTGGCCTTCAGTATCTGGAGCGCACTGCTCAAACACAATCCGGTTGGGCGGGTGACGATCTTCAACTTTCTGATCCCGGTGTTCGGCGTGGACTTGTCGGCGGTGTTTCTCGGCGAAGACGTATTCATCTGGAAGAACGGTCTGGCCTTGCTGCCGGTTTGCGCCGGCATCTGGCTGGTAACCGCCGAAAAACGGCTGATTCGCCCCATCGTTGCCATGCCGCAGCCGGCTTGCGCGACCTGATTGCGCTGGCACCGCATGGCTAGACGTTGCCGGTCGTCAGTCAACCGCTTCGCCACGACCGGCCATTGGTTCAGCCCACTCTGCGCAAGGTCTGCACCTCGTGCCGCAATTGGGCGTTTTCCACTTCCAGTTGCGCCACGCGGGCACGCAAGGCGAGCAGTTCATCACCCGATGAGTGCGCATCCGCCTGCTGCTGCGCAGCGGCATCGTCCGGCGCCTTGCGCCGACCCTCGCGCACGCGCTTGGCTGCGAGCTTGAGCTCATCCTTGCCGGCCAGCACGACAGCTTTCTGCTCGTCTTGCGGCAGGCTCGCCACGGCGGCCGCCGCATTGATCGAGATCGTGCCCGACCTCACCGCGGCCACCAGTTCGGGCGCGGCTTGCTTCTGAATCTTTTCAATCAGCACCATCTGGCTGCTGCTGAGCCTGGCTGCCTTGGCGATGTCCTCACGACTCTCCAACGGCCGGGGAGCCGGGACCGCAACTGACACAGGCGCCGGCAGACCCTCCCCTTGCGGGATGGCTCCGTCTGTCGCAGGCGCATCGGCCTGCACCCGCGCGCGCCGCTCGGTCAGGATGCTGCGTTTGCGCAGGGCCAGTTCACCGCGCTGGAAGTCCGAGATGCTGCGCCGTCCCAGGTGCTGGTCGATCATCCACAGGTGCACATCTGGAATGGACTGGAAGCGCGGGTTCTGCACGGTCTGGAATGGCAGTCCGTGTTGCTTGCAAATGCCATAGCGGTTGTGGCCGTCCACCAGGACGTCGCCCCAGAGCACCAACGCATCCCGACAACCTTCGGCGAGCAAACTGCGCTCGAGCGCGGCGTGTTCGTCCGGGGTCAAGGGATCGATATAGGCTTGCAGTTCCGGGTCGACGACGATGGACATGGGCTGGGTTGCGCGGTTGGTTTTGCTGAGGGGCCGGAATTGTAGGTGGGCGCATAGATAGCCCAGCTTGTCCTGGCGCGCAGGCCACCGAGAAACCGGCCTCCACCGTCGAGTCTCAGTCGTTGGCTCGAACTGCGCCGCGGCGCAGCACGAGCGCGACACCCGAAAGCGTCAGCACCAGCGCGCCGAGTTCGCGCGCGCCCAGGGGCTCATCCAGCACCGCGGCAGCGGCAAACACACCAATCACCGGCGTCAGAAGGGTCGCCACCGACGCCATGGCAGGGGGCACGCGGCGCAGGGCCGCAAACCAGCTGAGGTAACTCAGGCCCATGGGCACCACGGTCATGTAGGCCATCAGCGCCCAGCCGGTGCCGGTTACGCTGTCCAGCTGCGGGCGCTCCCAGATCACGCCGTACAACACCCTGGGCAAACAGCCCAGGCCGAGCTGCCAGGCCAGGTTAGGGATCGGCGCCAGTTCGGCCAGCGGTTTGAGCGCGACGGTGCCAAACGCGAAAAGCAGCGCTGCTGCCAGCGCCAGGCCGACACCGATCAATGCGCCTTCGCCCAGCGTGACCTCACGCGCTCCGAGAAGCGTCCACAAGCCGGCCATACACAGCAGCAGACCCCAACTTGCGCGCGCGGTAGGCCGCCGGCCGGACAACGGCCAGGCCAGCAAGGTGGCCCAGATCGGCATCGTGTAGACGAGCATCGCGGCCTGCCCGGCATTGAGCCACAACATGGACAGTGTCGAGAAGCCCATCCAGGCGAACACGTTAGTCATCGACAAGGCGAGCAGGCGCCCGATCAGGGGCCGCGGCACGCGCAAACTGTCTCCACGCCCCAGGCCGATGGCCACGAATACCAGGGCCGCCATCATCCCGGCGCTGCCGCGCGCGAACAAGGGCGGCAACTGCGTCAAAAGGACCTTCATCGCTGGCCAGTTCAGGCCCCAGCCGACCGAAGTGCCAATCAGGCACAACAGCCCGAACCGCTGTGCACGCAGGCGCTCGGCGTCAGTCAAAGTGTGGCCCGATTAGGAGATTGCGCCCCGGCACACCGCACGTGTGCGGCGTGAAGCGAACCGGCATTGGCAGGAGTTGTCTTGGGCATCGTAGGCGCGAACGGCTTTTGCGTTGAATTCTGCCACTTGCCGTGCAGCCTTCCTGCAGCACCACATCCAACGCAAGACATTTTTGCTACCGGCTTGACACGTTCAAACTGCCTTAATAAAATAATTCGTAATTCGACGAATAACGAAGAATATGACCGAAACCACCTCCTACGATGTCGACGCTTGTATGCCCGGTGCCGCCACCAAACCGATCGACGCCGACGAACTGGCCGGCCTGTTCAAGGCGCTGGCGCATCCGGCGCGGGTGCAGTTGTTGCTGCACCTGGCACACCACAAGACCTGTTTTTTTGGCGACCTGTCCGAAGTCGTCGGCCTTGCGCCGTCGACCACGTCGCAACACATGAAGATCCTGCGGGAGGCCGGACTGGTGCTTGGCTCCCCACAAGAGCAGCGCACCTGCTACTGCGTCAACCCGGCCCGCATGGCGGTGTTGAAAGGCCTCGTCGAGAGCCTTTGACGATCTGTCGAAGGTCTCCTTCTCATCAACCCAATCGTCCCGCTTTTTTTAAGCCAATCGTTCTTTAAGCCAATCGTTCGTAAATCGACGAATCACGAAGGAGAAAAACCATGAACGCCATGACCAAAATTTCAGCTGTCGACATCCCGTCCGCCGACTTACCGGTCGCGGTAATCGGCGCCGGCCCGGTGGGCCTGGCGGCGGCGGCGCATCTGGTGCAACGCGGCCTGCCGGTGGTGGTGTTCGAGTCCGGCGGCAACGTCGCCGCACACCTGTCGGGTTACGGCCATGTGCGCCTTTTCTCGCCATGGCGCTACAACATGGACCATGCCGCACGCGCCTTGCTTGACGCCGAAGGCTGGCACGCGCCCGACGACACCCAGTTGCCAACTGCCGGCGAGGTCGTGCGGGAATACCTGGGTCCGCTGGCACGTACCGCCGCGTTGGCGCCGCATATTCGTTTCAACACCTGTGTCATCGCGGTCTCGCGCGCCGGCTTCGACAAATCGAAAACCGCCGGACGCGATAGCGCGCCGTTCCTGCTGCGGGTGCAGACCGCCAATGGCATGGAGGAACAGCGCGCGCGGGCCGTCATCGACGCGTCGGGTACCTGGTCGCAGCAAAACCCGATCGGCATCCACGGCCTGCCTGCCTTGGGCGAAGCCGAACACGCCGATCAGATCAGTTACGGCATGCCCGACATTCTGGGCAAGACGCGCAGCCGTTACGCGGGCCGCACGGTGCTGGTGGTTGGCGCGGGCCATTCGGCAGCCGGAAATCTGCTGGCCCTGGCCACGCTCGCCGGTGAGGCGCCGGGCACGCGTATCGTGTGGGCCGTGCGCGGCACCGACCTGCGCCGGCTGTTCGGCGGCGGCGCCAATGACGGCCTGCCCGCGCGGGGCCAGATTGGCACACGCCTGCGCGCGCTGGTCGACGCCGGGCAACTGGAGGTACGTTTGGGTTTTGGCGTGCACGAGATCACGCGCACAACCCAAGGCACGTTGCGCATAACCGCCGAAAACGTTGCACTGCCCGCCATCGACGGTGTCGACGAAATCATTGCGGCCACCGGTGCACGGCCCGACCTGCGTATCACCAGCGAATTGCGCCTGCGTTTGGACCCATGGCTGGAGAGCACCGACGCACTAGCACCGCTGATCGACCCGAACGAGCACAGTTGCGGCACCGTGCGCCCACATGGTCACCGCGAACTGACGCAGCCGGAACCGGGCTTTTACGCCATTGGCGCCAAGAGTTACGGCCGCGCGCCGAACTTCCTGATGGCCACAGGCTACGAGCAGGCGCGCTCGGTCGTCGCCGCGCTGGCAGGCGACATTCGCGCGGCCGACGACGTGCAACTCGAATTGCCGCAAACCGGTGTCTGCTCGACCGACTTCGCCAGGGACGCCGCAGTTGCTGCCAGCACACGGGGTTGTTGCGGCGGCCCGCCCAAGTCGAATGCCTCGGCGTGTTGTGCGCTGGACGAGGTCAAAAAAGCCGAGGGCGAGGCGGGTTGCGGTTGCGGTGTAACACCACGGCCAATGGTGGCACTTCATTCATGAAGCTACTTCTCCGGTCATGGCGCTTGCAAACCTGGCGCTGATCAAAGCGGCGGGCGCAGCCGTAGCTCCGGTTCCGGCTGGCCGTCGAAAGCCGAAGGCGTCGCCTTGAGTGCATCTTCGAGCCGCTCGAATTCATGAAGCAACGCAACCAGAGAAGCCGCGGTCGTCACATCGATCTTGTGGCTGTGATCGCTATCTTCGATCGGACCGGGTTCTTGAGTGGCTGCTGCGATGGCCTGGCGCAACGGCAGTGTATGAGCTGACCAAGCCGCGCTGGTGGTGAAACCGTCAAACCGCTCGCGCAAACCATTTACAAACATGTTAAATCGAATCCAGCGCTGCTCGCGCCACGCCTGCGATGGCTTTCCGTCCAGATCTTTGAAGCGATTGACGAACTCCTGGCCGGCTCTGGTACCGTAGCGATGCGCCATCATCAGAATCTGCTCGCGCTGCATGCCGATGTTCAGCGCACCCTCGCCTTTACGCAGCATCAGTCGCGCCACCCGGTTTCGGACGTGGGGAAGGCGAAAGCTCGTCCGATCTCGCCAGTTCGTGGCACTGGTCGCGACACCCACCAGATAGCCGAAAAGCACTTTCGCGTCGGCCTTGAAACCTGATGGCGCGGGTTCGTGCCCTTGGTCGGGCCCGTCCACGGGATGCTTGGATACGGGCGTCGCCCGCCTTGACGCGGGATCGAAGCGGTTCCAGTTGTCGCCCCTGCCCTGACCGTGGAACCGGGGTAGCCAGACATCGTTATCGCCGTCGTCATATGTGAAAGGAGGATGACGATCCAGCCAGAAGCCAAAAGTGGGCCAGCGGGGCATTGCCGCATCGAAAAGGTGGATCGGGAAGTTGGAAGAAACCCCACCATCGGTGAACAGGCAACGCCGCAATGTGCGTGAACCAGGAGGCGCCTCGTAGTCGATGGCCCACAATGGCACAGCGGAGAACAGCAAAGGGAAGCTCAGGCTCATCCGCGCGGCAACCACCAAGGGAAAGTCCTCCCCCGACAACTCCAGAAAATCCTTGGTGCTGGCATCGGCCACTGGTTCCAAATCCACCCTCCTCCCGCGCGGCGCGTAGGGTCGCGCGCTAGCCACCATCGCGTCAAGAACGCTCGACGGGAAGTAGCCTTCGAGCTCGTCGCGGCGGAAAAAAAGTCGGCTCGTTTTGTCGTTCAGCGGCAATCGGTACGGCCGCCCGTGGGTGGCGTTGGTTGTGATCATCTGCAGGTTGATGGCACGGCGGTCGGGTGGGTCGTCAGGCCCGCACGGCCTGCGTGCGGCGCCCGGATAGGCCGGTGCGTTCCACAGATCCCGAAAGGTCAGCGGCCGATCGTCCACCTTCAAGCCTGCGCTTCGCTGGATCCCGTCGTGCAACCAATCCGAGAGGCCGCTGGGCTGGTCCTCGCTGCCAGGCTGCGCAACGGCTCCCCCTTTGCACAAGCCGTAGCGGTTCTTGATCAGGCCGTACTGGATATCCAGACAGACGGCATGAACCAAGGCGAACAGCGCGGACAGCAAGGTGACCAAAGCAATCAGCGCAATCGACAATCCCGTCCATTCCCACAGCGGCTGCCCCAGCGACCAGGCCACCTCCTTCGAGACCAATGCACCCAATGTGGCGCCGACCGTCACCGGCCACCAGTAAGCCCGCAAAACCCATCCTAGTACACGCCATTTGCCACCATGCGGCGCAACGCCGGATTTTTCAAGTGACGGACTCCGTTTACCGCGCCCGAGCTTTCCCCAAAGCCAGATCAAGCGCCGGCCATCCTGGTTGGGCTGGAACAGAGACAACATGCGCGTGCGCCCGTCGGGCAGGGTTTTGGCCAAATCCGCGGGCGAGCGGCGCAGCACCTCGAATGGTGCCTCGAAGCCCGTCCTGCGGCCATACTCCGCTGCCGCGGCCAGCGCCGCCGCCATCGCGCCAACGGAGGTTCCGCCGATGTTGCGGAACCGGTAGGCGCGCGCCAACTCAACGATGGCCCACGGATACACCACCCCGCTGGCCACACCTCCGGTCAGTATGAGATCGCAAAAGCGATCGTATGGTGGATCCTCATCGACAGGTGGCGGCACCGACACCACATCATCACCCGGTGGCGGAATTGGCTCCTTCTTGCGCGGCGGCCTTCGGTAGCGGTTCATTCGTCATCGCCTGCGTCGTCAAAACCCCACAGCCTGCTTTCCGCGATGCCGGCCATTGTCTTGAGGCTGGGATAAAACAGATAGGCGACGCCGAGCGTATGCGTGAACGGAATCAGGCCGTCGACGCGTTGGGCACTTGCGCCATCCCTGGGAATGTCGAATGGACCATCGCCCCGCTGATGGTCGCCGATGAAAGCATCGCGCGCGCCACCGGTGTCCGGACTGCCCATCGGCACCCGGTCGGCCCACTCGCCCAACAAGTGCTCGAATTGATCTTCGATGCTGGCACAGAAAAAATGACCGATCAATCCGCGCGACGGCTGTTTGCCAGCGAATTCCTGGGGCGACCAGAGCGGCCCATACGGAAGACCTCGTCGCAGCAGCGGCCGGGACATGCTGAAGTGTGCGATACGTTCGGTCTGTTCGAACTGTGTGCTTGTTGTCGATGGCTGCTGTGCGTGCGGTGCTGCAACCGCTTGCTCGCCCTCGGATCGCGATGCACGCGGATTCATGCGACGAACGTGGCTTCCGAACGGGCAGGCATATCCCTTGGGGTCTGCGGCATAGTCGAAGTCGGCTTCGGGGTCCGAATCATCAGGTACGGCCAGCGACCGGCCGTCGGGGTAGCGGCCGCAGAGTTTTCCCTTGATCTCGTCGATCTCCAGTCCCGTCTTCTTCTGGAGCGCAGCCACGAACCACTCGAACGCAGCCACGTCCTGCTCGATCTGCTGGAGCACGCCGAAGCTGCCGTTGCGAAAGAAGGCGCGCACCTCATCGGGCCAGATGCGTTGCCCCGGGCCGGCAATCCAAGGGTCCGCGCCACTATTTGTCGCGTGGCCAAGCACGAACTCGCCGGCCTCGTGCTGGGAGCCTGGCCGGAGTTGTCCCCATGCATAAGTCGGGGTCCAGCCCTTGATGCCGATACGCGAGAGGCCGTCCTGGAACCCGAAGTGCACCAGTTGACCTCGCGCTTTCTTTTGCGCCTCGCCCGGTGAAGAATAAGACTGTGTCTGCAACTCCTTGGCACACGGCAGCTCCAACCATCGGAGTTCGTTCTCCTCGACACGGGCCTTGATCGCCTCGACAGCCTTGTCCATCGTCCTTTGGTCATTCGCATGGACGCTGAGCACGGCATCCAGGGTCATGTAGCCAAACGGTGTATGCCAGTGGCCCGGCGCGTTCCTGTCCGTCATTCCCAGGAACTTCGACGCCCGCCGCGCTGCCCCGGCCCAATACGCGGGCGCCTTGAGCGCGATAAGGGCCAGCACCTGATCGGGCACCGCGGCCCGCTCCAGACCGCGGCGCGTGAATCCGAGGCTCAATTGCACCTGCGGCTGGGGACTTTTTGCAGACGATAGTTTGCGTTCGGCCAGTAAGCTATTGAGGAAGTGCAGCGGTGATCGATCACCAAATGCGAGCATCAGGTGTCGTGCCGCCTTCCAGCGCGTGCCGTGCAGCACGATGCGTTGCACGTCATCGAAGTCGGCGGGCTCGCTCACGGCCCACGCCCCTCGTTGCGAACGATGCGCGCTACTTCGCAGCCCGGGTAGGCACTGAAGAAGTAACCCGTGGCCGGCGCACGGTTGTAGCGCAGCAGGTGGGCGACGAACTCGTTGGGGAATTTGTCTACCGGCATCGGCGGTGGGTCCTCGATGTACTCGAATAAGACATCGAATAAATCCCCTGCCTGCAACGCAAAATGCTGCAGGTAGGCACCGAAGGGGCCGTCATATACGGTGTGCAGCACGAGCACGGTTTCGGCCTCGATCAACTCGAACCACGCGAAGTGGACATGCCGGGACTCACGCAGGGCCCGCTCGATACGCGGAGCCCCGCTGCGGATCACTTCGCGCACCCGTTCGACGTTGTCCTTGACCGGCGCCTTGATCCGCATCGCGACGTTCAGGCTGGACTGCGCGCGCCATCGGTCGCGCCGGTGTGTGAGCGGATAACTCTCGCACGCGAAACCCCGGCGCTTCTTGAGGCCCTTGACCGAGGCGTCCTCCGGGTCCAGCGCCAGCGCCAGGCCCGGCAGTGCCATGACCTCGCGCACCACCTCGACGATCAGGGGCCACGCCAGCGCCTGTCCGGCGCACCAGTGTGCTGACCTTTCGGGCAGGCCCCAGACCAGGGGATCGTCACCTGGTTGGCCGCTCGGGCCCGCGGTGCCGCCTCCGAGTGCCAGCAACACCTCGGCGACCTTGTAACCGGCTGCGTCCACCTTGATGCGCGGCAAGTAGGGAATCGGAGGATTGGCGCGCAGCAGGTCGGCGAGCAAGGCATGCCACGCCGCGAATTCACGGGTCGGGTAGCCCGGGCTTTCCGTGCGGGCCAGTGCACGCGCCTTGGGCAACAGGTCTCCCTTGCTCTGAAACAGCGCCTGGACGGCGATGCAGACCGCTGCCTGCACATTGCCCACGGTGCCGATCGCCGCACCCACGGCGACGATGGCACGCTGCTCGCCATTAAGTTCGCCGCCGAGGTTGCCCAGCTTTTTCAGCACCGGATTCAAGTCATGCGGCCGGGCGGGGTCTTCGCAGCCTTTGAGTTCGTCCTCGTCATTCGACGCATAGGCGTCGATCAAGTTGCTGGTACGCGCCAGGAGCCTGCCCATGAGCTGCTTTGCCTCCGGAATCAGTATGGGATCGGTGACGAAGTGCCGGCCCATGACCTGGTACACCAGCGCCTTGTAGCTGGCGCGCAGGGCCTTCTCCAATAGCGGGTAGTCCCTGGTGGAATAACCCATCAGCATCTGGCAACACCGCAGTGCGGCCTGCTCAGAAAATTCCGCCAGGTCGAAGTCGGAGCCCCGAAAGGCCATCACGGCTGCGGCCTGGCAGGCCGCATGGCCCAGTGCGAGCAGCTGTCCACGGTCGCCTGGGAAACAACGGCAAAAAGCCGCCCTTTGCTCGGCGTGTGCGGTCGAGGTATGGGGATCGAGCGCCAGCATGAAGCTGCCACCGCCGAGTTCCGCATAAACCCGGTTGGAGTACCCTTCCTTGGCCCGGAGAATGTCCTCGATTTTTTTGCGACTCGTGATGAGCTTGACCATCATGTGGCCTGGCACGGCGGGCTTGCGCGGAGCATCGATGCCCACGCAATCGCACTCCCGTGGCGCAGCGTCGCGGCTCGGAAACTCCAGCTCGCCGCCAAACTCCAGATTGACACATTCGAACAGCTGCGCGCGCAGGTTGTCGTCGCTCAGCCAGCAGAGCAACATGCGGTTGCGATGGTCCGCGCTTCCGGTACCGAGGAAGGTCTGCAGATTGACAGGGTATTTCTCGACCATGATGTGGAACCCCTTTCGTCGCAAGGCATCAACGCATTGACTCGATCAACGCCGATGCGGCGCGAAGATCGCGCGTATCGCTACCTTCGCTCCAGCGGGCGCGCAGAGGTACCAGCAATCGACGCGCCCGAGCACTGCGACCCGTGCTGGTCCAGTGCCGGGCCAACGCAGTGGCGCTTCGCAACGCGAAGCCGAACCGGCGTTGACGCAATGCCAGCCCATACGCACGCTTGAGCCAGGCCTCACCGGACATCGCATCGCCGCGCCGCAGCGCGAGCTCTCCGCGCAAACGTGTGATCTCGGCCTCCAGCTGGCGTTCGCCGTAGCGGGCGATGATCGCCAGGGCCTCTTCGGTAAGGGCCACTGCGGCATCGAGCTGGCCCGCCAGCATCAGGCCCTCCACCTGCAAGGCCAGGCACAACGGCTGGGATACCTTCGCGCCGGTGGCAAGCCACTGGGCATAACCCGCGCGCATCTCACGCAAGCCGGCATCGAAATCGCCACGCTCACAGAGCAAATTGCCGCGCATGCAACGTGCGATGGCGCGCCAGACCGGAAAACCAGACTCCTCGCAGACCTGCATGCAGATGTCCGCGCGCTCAAGAGCCGCTTCAACCTCGCCGCGCAACAGTTCGATGCTGCAACTGTAGGCCAAGGTTACGGCCTGGCTGAATCGGTGCTCGAACGCGCCGGCGATCCCCACTGCATGGTTGATGCGTTTCAGCGCTGAGTCCGGCATGCCCAGTTCCCACAGGCCCCAGGCGGAATACGCCATACACATGACACCCGGATCCTGAATGCCGAATTGCGGGTGAATCGCCGGGGTGTAAAACGCCAGCGCGGTTTCCATTTCGCGCATCGTCGCGCGCAGTTCACCTTGATGGAACAACGTACAGGCCAGGCCCCAGTGCGCGTGCAGTCGCTGCTTGATGTCGCCCGAGCGTACAGCCATGGCGGCGGCCCGGCGCCCGTGTTCGAGCGCAGGCGCGAAGTCCGCCCGCATGAACCGGTAGGCTTCCAGTCCCATCTCGACCTTGAAGCGCGCCGTGTCGTCACCGATGCGATCGCACAGGCGTTGCGCTTCGAGGTAGGCCTGCAACACCGCGTCGGCACCGTACCCCTCCGTGGCGAGCAGGCGCGCGGCCAGCAATAGTTGTAATCGCAATGCGGTGCGGTCGCGCTCGACGCCTTCCTCGGTGCGCATGAGAATGACGAACGCCTTGCGCAAGTGGCTGATGGCTTCGAGTTCGGCCGAATGGGCCGCGGCATGCCTGGCAGCGATCTCCCACTGGGCCAGGGCCTGGGTGTACAGACCCGCCTCGGTCTGGTGCAACGCCAGCAGTTCGGGCTGCGACGTTGCCAGCTCCGGCCAACGCTCCTGCAGCAACTTCACCACCCGTTCGTGCAAGGCGTGGCGATCCCGCACCCACAACGACGCGTATGCAGCGTCGCGGATGAGCACATGACGAAAAGCGAGCCGACCGTCGTCCTCGACCCGTACGAGCCCCGAATCGACAAGTACCGCCAACCGCTCATTGAGCTCAGTGGCATCCAGCGCGTGACCCGCAGCGTCGAGCAGGGCCGCCAACAGTGCACGCGGGAACTGCCGGCCAAGGACGGCCGCAACCTGCGCAACCGGCCTTGCGGCACCGAGGCCGTCCAGGCGGGCCGTCAGCAGATCCTGCAGCGACGCCGGTACCGATTCGAGCGCCAGCAATTCGCTGTCCGCGTCGTCCACATGCAGCTCCAGCGCCATTCGTGCAGCCTCTTCGAGGAAAAGCGGGACACCGTCGCCGCGAGCCGCCAGCAGCGTGACCAGACGTGGTGGCAGCGGCGTGGCGGCGCACACGTTAACCACCAACGCACGCGCATCCTCGGGCACCAGTCCGGCCAGTTCAATGAACTCCTGCGGCGCGGACGCAAACGGTGGCGGCGCCGCCTCGCTGCGCAGCGTGATCACAACCAGCAGGCCCGGACCGCCGGGCCGCTCTACGAGGTGTTCGACGAACTCGCGCATCGACGGATCGGCCCAATGCCAGTCCTCGACGATCAGGCAGCAGGGCTGATCACGGGCAAAGGCATGAAACCAGTCCATCAGCAGGCTCAGCAGACGCTGGCGCCGGTTTCCCTCCCGGGCCTTGGGTGGTTGGGGGGCCAGGCCCAACAGGTGTGCAAGCAACGCAAGCGGCTCGCCAACACGGGCGTGATCGGGCACGGCGGCAACGAGTTTGTGCATGGCGTGTACGGCCAGTTCGTCCAGGCCGATGTCGAGCCATCGCTTCAAAGCCTCGCCGAGTGTCAGAAACGCGCTGTCGCTCGCGTCGGCGCGGCAGCGACACTCCAGAACCTTGACCCCCTGTTGCACGAGCTCATGCCGAAACTCGCGCACCAGTCGCGACTTGCCCATTCCAGCCTCGGCGCTCACCACCGCCAACCGTCCCTCGCCCACGCGGGTTGTGCTCCAGCATTGGTGCAGACGCTTGAGTTCAACTCGCCGGCCGACCAGCGGCGTGAGCGTAGGCAATCGCTCAAGCCGATGCTCCTGGACATCGCGGCGCGGCCCGAGCACCTGATAGACCGCCTCCGGCACATCGATGCCCTTGAGTGGCGGGCATTCCTGCAAAAGCGTCAGGTCGAAGGCATGCGCGACAAGCCGGCGCGTAGACTCCGACGCCAGTACGGTTCCAGGCAACGCCGCCTGCTGCAGGCGCGCGGCCAGGTGGATCGACAAACCGACAGGTTGACCCGCGTTGACCGCAACCAGTCCGGTGGCGATGCCGACGCGAACCGCGACACCTAGTTCGGCGACGTCGCGCACAATCCAGAGACCCGCCTCGACTGCATGCGCGGCTGCGTACTCAAGCGCGGACGGATGACCGAAATAAGCCATCACCCCGTCGTCACCTTGCGGATCGTCCGGCTGGCCGCCATGGCGACGCACGATGTCGGTGCAACGTTCGTGCACGTTGGCCAGCGTCTCGGCGTAAGCCTCGTCGCCGAGTTCCGCGATCAACGTGGTTGATCCCACGATGTCGAAGGACAGACTGGTCACCTGACGGCGCGTGGCCAGTGCCTGGGGACGCACAAAACGCATCTCCGGGTCACCGTACAGGCGAGCCTCGAGCCGCTGCGGCGCTGCGCGACGATGAAGCCAACGCACCGCCTCGCCAACGCTCAGGCCACTGCCGAGTTGCCGCACCAGCGACGCAATGGGTTCGCCATCCAGGTTGCATGGTCGCGCCAGGCACCACACGGCGAAGCCTTTGTCGAGCGCACCGGCCAGATGCTGCATCGACTCAGGTCCGGCCAGGATGAGCAGGCGTTGCTGTCGTGCCCAACCGGCCCGCCCCAGCAGTTGAGGCAGACGCACACTGTCAAGCACCAGCACATGCGAATTTGCCACAGCCTTGCGGGCCCAGTCTTGGTCGAGCGCGTCGAAGGCGACACGCTGCCCCGCAGGGCATGCCTGGGCGTTGCCGCCATGAATGACGCGGGTGACCAGCGTCTCGACCAGCGTCGCGGCCGGTGGGGGCGCCATGTCTTTTTCACTGAGGAGTTGCCGACCCAACGCGAAGTGCTCGGCCATGACGGCCGCATCAAGACCGAGTTGCTCCCAGTCGACAGCATCAAATAATGTGTCGCATTCATAGAGAATGCTCAGTGGCCGGGGTGCGCTGTTTGCCAGTCGCCCCGCAAGCTCCGCACCGAAGAGTTCTGCTGCCGTTATCGGTCGCGTCGCCCGCTCCAGCAACTGCACAGAACTGTGCGCTCGCCAATCAAGCCGACGACCGTCACCCACACTGAAATCAAGCCCGCCTGCGTCCCGGCGCATGCTCAGAGTCCATTGAGGCAGCCTCAGGCTTTCCACCCGTACCCCCGACGTTGTATTGGCGGCCGCGCCGAATACACGACGCGTAGCCATAAGAGCGTAGCAGAACGGATCGGCTTCGCCAAGGCGCCAGAAATAGGCGACAAGATAATTTCACAGCTTGGCCTTGCGCAAGATTTGGGTCACACTGTGGCTCATGAGCAGCAGAAACACCTCCCGCAGTAGCTCCCGCCGGCCACGCCGGCCGGGTGATGTTCGACATGATCCGCTGGCCATCGACGCCGAGACCTTGCTCGACGACGCGCAGCCGGCCCGAGGTGGCAGTGTGCGTGGCGCGCCCGTGTTGTGCCAGGAATTGCTGCTGCTGCGCGCCGGTATCGATTGCCCGCAATGTGGCCAGCGTACGCCGGTTTTTGCCATGATGGGCCTGCCCGAGTTCGAAGTGCAGAACGCGCCGACGACGCTGCTGCGCGGGATCGCGATGTTGCCACCCGAAGTCGACAAGGCCGCGCGCGCCTTCAGCAAGGGACGCTGGCGCAACGACCAAGGCGCCGAAGGCAGCCACGCGCACTGGCTCAGCCATTGCGCAGGTTGCGAGACCCGACTCGACGAAAACCTCACGCTGGGCCCGGATGGCCCGTTCCGGCCCCGGCTCTACAAACAGCGCGTGGCCATCAAGGTGCAGCGAATGACCGGGCCGTTCGTGCTATCTGGCGTGCAACGCCTGCCCAGTTTGCCCATGTTGTCGTGGCTGGAGTGGCATAACCAGCGGCAGTTCAAAGCGCACGCCGCAGAATCAGGCCCCGTAAGTCGACCGGCTCCGCGCAAGGCAATGAAACGCGCCTGACCCCAGCGTACCGAACAAAAACGGCATCAAACGATCTGTTACTTTGACGACGTGGGTCGTATTGTGCTGTAGCGCGGACCCTGCTGCGCGGCCTTGACCGAAGCCCTCGGCGCACAAGTAAATTCGCTGCGTGTAAGGCAAATTCCGACACGAGATATGTCGCCAGGCCCGATAGCGCTGCTACCACTGACAGCCATACGATCACGCATGTTCGCCATACTGTCTCCCAAGCGCCCTTACACCCCGTTAGCTGCGCAGCAGACAGTGAGATCGCGGCCGATGCGCTCGGCGAATCCATGGCTGGACCCCCTGCCGCTGCCCGAGGTCGTTGAAGATGATTCCGAAGCGACCTGGGCCCTGTGGCAGGCGACCGTCCGGGCCCAGACGCCCCAGGACGCTGACACTGTTCTGATGGACTTGATGCCGTACTGACCTGCGCAAGCTGATCGGCGAGCACCGCCGCTTGCTGGTCGTCACCGATCAGGCTGACCGATCCGCGTTCGCCATATATTCGTACAAATGCTCAGCACTGGATCAGTGCGTACCCATGGGCCGATTCCACCATCGTCAATTTTTGCCCGCCCGTGTTTCCGCATCGGCAGCGCTGCTTTTTAGCCAGATCTGCCTGGCCCAATACGTCTGGCAGCGGGCCATCTACGTGCATTGCACCCGATGCCCACACCCGGGAAGCTCCCTAGACTATGACCGTCATTGACAAAACCAAGTGGCCGGACCCCACTCAGCGCCTTAGACTGGGCGTTAACACCATTGCGGTTAACCCCACTCATAAAGAAGGAGACTCCCTATGTCAAACGAAGCCAAGTGCCCATTCTCGGCAGGCGTAGCGAAACCCACCGCCGCCGGAGCCCACGGCAATGCCAACTGGTGGCCGAACCAGCTCAACGTGAAGATGCTGCACCAGCACTCTACGTTGTCCAACCCGATGCAGCCGGACTTTGAGTACGCCAAGGAATTCAAGAGCCTGGACCTCCATGCGGTTGTCAAGGATCTGCATGCCCTGATGACCGACTCGCAGGACTGGTGGCCAGCCGACTATGGCCACTACGGGCCGTTTTTCATCCGCATGGCCTGGCATAGCGCCGGCACCTACCGCGTGTCCGACGGCCGAGGCGGCGCATCGACCGGCACGCAGCGTTTCGCCCCGCTCAACAGTTGGCCCGACAACGTCAGCCTGGACAAGGCACGTCGCCTGCTGTGGCCGATCAAGCAGAAATATGGCCGCAAGATCTCCTGGGCCGACCTGATGGTGCTCACCGGCAATGTCGCGCTGGACTCCATGGGCTTCAAGACCTTCGGCTTTGCCGGAGGACGCGAAGACATCTGGGAACCGGAAGAGGATGTCTACTGGGGCCCCGAGACCGAATGGCTGGGTGACAAGCGCTACAGCGGCGATCGCGACCTGGAGGACCCGCTCGGCGCCGTACAGATGGGCTTGATCTACGTGAATCCGGAAGGCCCGAACGGCAAGCCGGATCCGGTGGCATCGGCGCGCGACATCCGCGAAACCTTCAAGCGCATGGCGATGGACGACGAAGAAACCGTGGCACTTGTGGCCGGTGGCCACACGTTCGGAAAATGCCACGGCGCAGCCGATCCGGGCCAGTATGTCGGGCGCGAACCGGAAGGCGGCGACATCACGGAGCAGGGCCTGGGCTGGGCCAGCAGCTTCGGCAGCGGCAGCGGCGTGCACACGATCAGCAGCGGCCTGGAAGGCGCCTGGACCACCAACCCGATCCAGTGGGACAACGACTACCTCGACATCCTGTTTAAGTACGAATGGGAGCTGACCAAGAGCCCGGCCGGCGCACACCAGTGGACGCCCAAGGATGCGGCTGCCAAGGACACGGTGCCCGATGCGCATGATCCGAACAAGCGGCATGCACCGATGATGAGCACGGCCGACCTCGCATTGCGCATGGATCCGGCCTACGAAAAAATCGCACGGCGTTTCCACGCAAATCCCGATCAATTTGCCGACGCGTTTGCGCGTGCCTGGTACAAACTCACACACCGCGACATGGGCCCGGTTTCCCGTTACCTCGGCCCGCTGGTGCCCACGGAAGAGCTGCTGTGGCAGGACCCGATTCCTGCAGTGAACCACCCCATCATTGACGCAAAGGACATCGACGCCCTCAAGACGCAGATTCTCGCCTCCGGCTTGACGATCGCGCAATTGGTGACGACGGCCTGGGCGTCGGCGTCCACCTATCGCGGCAGTGACATGCGCGGGGGCGCCAACGGTGCACGGATTCGCCTGGCACCGCAAAAGGACTGGGAGGTCAATCAGCCAGCGGAACTGGCCCAGGTGCTGGAGAAGCTCGAGGGGATCCAGAAGGCTTACAACACCGCGCAGGCTGGCGGGAACAAAAAAGTCTCCCTCGCCGACGTGATCGTGCTTGGCGGCTGTACGGCCGTCGAGCAAGCGGCGCGCAAAGCGGGCCACGACGTAAAGGTGCCGTTCTCGCCTGGACGCATGGATGCGTCACAAGAGCAAACGGATGTGGAGGCGTTCGCCCCTCTGGAACCGGCCGCAGACGGCTTTCGCAACTATGTGCGCAGTGGGCTCGAGGCATCGGTCTCCGAGTTGCTGGTCGACAAGGCCAACCTGCTGACCCTGACCGCTCCCGAAATGACGGTGCTGATCGGTGGCATGCGCGCACTCGGCGTCAATTCCGGCACCGGCTGCCACGGGGTTTTCACGAGCACGCCGGGCGTTCTGACCAACGACTTTTTCGTCAACCTGCTCGACATGCGCACCAAGTGGCAGCGCTCGTCCAAGTCCGACGCAGTGTTGGAGGGGATTGACCGCAGCACCGGCAAAGGCAAATGGACCGGCACCGTCGTCGATCTGGTCTTTGGTTCGAACGCGCAATTGCGCGCCCTGGCCGAGGTATATGCCAGCAGCGATGCGCAGGCGACCTTCGCGCAGGACTTTGTGGCGGCCTGGACCAAAGTCATGAATCTGGATCGCTTCGACCTGAAGTAATGATGCAGCCCAGGGCCTGACGGCCCTGATTCCTGCGGCCTCTGGCATGTCTGTCAGGCGTATGCCTCCTTTCTTGCCACCCTAGTCCAGAACCCCGTTAGCGTCCGCATGGTGCGGGCAATGCACGACCCCGCGGCGCGCGAAGTGCTGGCTTCGCAGGGCGACCTCAAGGAACTGCTGGCGTCGGGAGGCGACGACACAAGACGCCTGGCCGGCGATTGCAGCGACACTTGCGCGCATGCACTACCAATCCATACTTGACTCCGTAGCCGCCGACGTGGCGCCAATGGTCGGCGGCGGCAAGGTGGCCGACTACATCCCGGCCTTGGCACGGGTACCGATACAGCAGTTTGGCATCGCCATGTGTACGGTCGATGGACAACAGGCGGCGGCCGGGAATGCGCGCACGCCGTTCTCGATCCAGAGCGTGTCCAAGGTGCTGGGCTTGACGCTGGGCTTGCAGGCGCTGGGCGCCGACTTGTGGGACCGCATCGGCCGTGAGCCCTCGGGCAATGCATTCAATTCACTGTTGCAGCTCGAACACGAACAAGGCAAGCCGCGCAACCCTTTCATCAACGCCGGAGCCTTGTGCGTGGCCGACCGCCTGGTATCAGCCCATGCCGAACCCGCGCAAGCGTTTGCCAATCTCGGATTGAGCCTGCACGGGCGGCCCTTTGTATTCGACGACGAAGTGGCGCGCTCCGAGCGCGCAACCGGCTTTCGCAATGCGGCGCTGATCAATTTCATCAAGAGCTTCAAGCAGATCGACAACGACGTCGAGGCCGTGCTTGATCTGTATTGCCGGCAATGCGCCATCGTGTCCGACTGCGTACAAATGGCCCAGGCATTCGGCTTTCTCGCCAACGCAGGCGTGCAGCCGGGCAACGGCAAGACCATCCTGTCGAGCGAGCAGGCACGACGCGTCAATTCGGTGATGTTGACCTGTGGCACCTACGACGCCGCGGGCGAGTTCGCGTTCAAGGTCGGGCTACCGTGCAAGAGCGGAGTGGGCGGCGCCATCATCGCCGTCGTGCCAGGGCAGATGGTGTTGTGCGCCTGGTCGCCCGGACTGGACGAGACCGGCAATTCGATGGCAGCACGCCGGGCGCTGGAACTGTTCGTCACGCGGACTGGTCTGTCGGTGTTCTGAAGGCGGGCTGACGGAGTGACATCATCTTGCCGAGACGGTCCGTCACGCGCGACATGCGTGGCGACCTCAATAAAGGCTGAAGCTTCCTGGTTGTCAAAGGGCACGAAAGCGAGTACGGTGAGCCGGTGACCTGCCTGTCGGCCATTCGGTTGGCGACGATGAACTCGACCAAATCCGTCGAGGCATGAATGGATACTCAGATGCTACGCAGAGCCGCCTTTTTGATCAGTGCCTCGGTGTTGTCGGCACCCGGCCTGCTGTTCGCGCAATCGGGCGACAAGATGGTCCGGATCGGCCTGCTGTTCGGTGACGCGCCCGCCCCGCATGAGGAAAAGGAGTTGCTCGAAGGTCTGCGCGAGCACGGCCTGGTGGAGGGACGCAACCTGATCATCGAGCGTCGATACGCCGAAGGCCAGTTGCATTTGGTGCCGGGTTACGGGCGGGAACTGGCGGCGCTGAATCTTGACGCCGTGATCTCCACCTGCACACCGACAACGCGGATCGTGCAACAGGTATTCGGCACCTCGCCCGAATCCACGCCTATCGTCATGGCGGCGGTCGCCGATCCGGTGGGGCAGCAGATCATCGAGAGTCTCGCCCGCCCGGGTGCGAACGTCACCGGCCTCGCAAGTCAGGCGGAAGACATCATGCCCAAGATGCTGGGCCTGTTTGCCGATGCGCTGGGGCGCCCGGCGACGCTGGCTGTGCTGGTTGATTCCAGCAGCAAAGTGCATCCGCGCATGCTGCGTGCGCTGGGCTCTCCGGCACAACAACGGGGCATCCGGCTGGTGCCGGTCGAGGCCGGCCGAAAGCCAGGCGAAGCCCCGTTGTCCTCGGCTTTCGACGCGGCTGTAAGCGCGGGGGCCAAGGGAATATTTGTGCTGCCGGACGAACCATTCTTCTTCGCCAACCGCGGCACCATCGTGGAACTCGCGGCCCTGCATCGGCTGCCCGCCTTCTATGGGGTGCGGGAATTCGTCGATGAAGGCGGTCTCATGAGTTATGGCGAAAGCATGCGCGCGGCCTACCGCGGTGTCGGGTCGTACATCAGCCGGGTCGTTGCAGGCCAGAAACCGGGCAACATGCCGGTCACCCAACCGACCCGCTTCGAACTGGTGGTCAACCTGAAAACCGCTGGTAATCTGGGTATCACGCTGCCACGCACCCTGTTGCTCGGTGCCGATGCGGTGATCCGGTAAAACCGTCGCACCGGCTTTCGCGGTCATCCGATCAGGGCTTGATCGCAACCTTCAGTACGCCGTCGCGCTGGTTGGAAAACAGGTCGTAGGCCTCGACAATGTTCTCCAGTTTGTAGTGGTGGGTCACCATCGCACCCAAG
Organism: Burkholderiales bacterium; assembly: GCA_038326025.1. Taxonomy (GTDB): domain Bacteria; phylum Pseudomonadota; class Gammaproteobacteria; order Burkholderiales; family Burkholderiaceae_C; genus CAISIP01. The sequence goes on along the minus strand of JBBQJP010000035.1, from coordinate 21,159 downwards.
TCGACCCGGCCGGACGCGATCACCGCCATCAGGCGGCGCATGCGCTCCTTGCCACCGGGGCACAAGGCGGTGTTGATGCGATGGTCGCCCAGGCCGGCCGCGAACGCCGACATCGGAATCGTCAGGTCCTCCGAATACACGCCCAGACTTGACAAGGTGCCGCCGGGTTTGATCACGCGCAAGGCCGACTCGAAGGTCGACTGCAAGCCCAGCGCCTCGATCGATGCGTCTGCGCCGCGACCGCCGGTGAGTTTCATGATTTCGTCGACCACGTCGCAGTTGTTGAAGTTCAGCGTCACGTCGGCGCCCATCTTCTTCGAAATGCCCAGCCGGTGGTCGTTGCCGTCCACGGTGATGATGGTGGTGGCGCCCATCAGCCGCGCGCCCGCCGTGGCACAAAGGCCGATCGGGCCCTGCGCGAACACCACGACGGTGTCGCCGATACGGATGTTGGCGTTCTCCGCGCCTTTGAACCCGGTGGACATGATGTCCGGGCACATCAGCACCTGCTCGTCACTCAGTCCGTCGGGAATCGGCGCGAGATTGGCCTGGGCGTCGGGCACCAGCACGTACTCGGCCTGCGTGCCGTCGATCAGATTTCCGAAGCGCCAGCCGGCCGTGGCCTTGTAGCCGTGGCAGCCGCAGCGGCCCGACGGGATCAGGTAGCTGCCGTCCTGTGACGCAGAACCATCCTGGGCGGCATAGGAGTTGAAGTTGGGGCAGATTGCGCCGGCGATGACGCGCTGGCCTTCGCTGTAGCCCAACACGGCACTGCCCAGTTTTTCGATCACACCCACCGGTTCGTGACCCACCGTCAATCCCTGGGCCACCGGGTATTCGCCCTTGAGGATGTGCACGTCGGTGCCACAGATGGTGGTGGTGGTGATGCGCATCAGCGCATCGTTGGGGCCGACATCGGGAATCGGTTTGTCGGTCAGTTCGATGCGGCCGGCTTCAATAAAGCTGGCCGCTTTCATCATGGTGGGCATGGAGGGGTCCTCAGGATTCGGGGAGTGAAATCAAATCCTACGAGCGATACCCGAGTCACGGGTGGCAGAATCGCCCGCGCTTGACCTGCGTCAGCGAAAAAACGTCGGATCGATGGCGACCGGACTGGCGAGTCAGGCGCAAGACCGACTGCTCAAGATGCTGAGCCCGTTCGCGGCCGTCCTGGGCGATCGGCGAGGGGTATTGGCCCGTCAGCGAAGGTCCAGGTACTGCTCAGCGCCAATGCGTTGATCCAGTAGGGCCGCCTCTCAGGTGCCGGCGCCTTTGCACGGTGTTGCGGCGCAGTGCGAGTCCACCACCCTCTGCACCATCGGTGCGTAGTCCGCGAATGTCTTTGTGTGTACACCGGCGCGTTTGCCGGTATCGTCGTAGACCCGCACCTTGACGATGTCGCGGTAGTGTGGGTTGCGTTCGAAGGCTGCCACCTCGCTGCCATCCATCGGGCCGCCCTGCAACTTCAGCGTATGCACCGAGGCCGCGGACAACTTCTGCAGATACTCCGGTCGCGCGGCGCACAAGTAGCGCTTGGCTGCGACGTGGTAACGCACACAGTCCGTTACCAGGGGCGGGAAGAAAGGCGCCAGCACCTCGTCGCCGGCGTCTTCGTGGTGTTTGTCGACCACATCGTCTGGCGAATAGGTGCCAAATCCGCTGGTGAAGTGACCGATGTCGTGCAAGAGTGCTGCCACGATGACTGCCTCCGACTGAGCGGCGCTCTCGGCGCACCGGGCGGCCTGCAACATGTGTTCGGCCATGGTGACCGGTTCACCCAGATATTCGTCGGCGCCGCGGCGCGCGAAGACGTCGGCCAGGAATGCGACGACATTGTCAGGCGTCAGTTCGTCGAAGGCAGGCTGGACCGCGCCATCGGTTTCATGTTGTGCGGCGTTCATGCCGCGGCTTTCTCTTTCTTCTTCATCGGCTGTTCCTGCTCGAGCGCGGCCAGCGTGGACAACAAGCCGTCCTTGTCGGGATAACAACCCTGCAGCCAGCGTTTGCCGGCGCCCGAATACCCTTTGCGCGCATGTAATACCCGGGTGTTGTCGACGATGAAACATTCGCCGGGCTCCAACTTGAACGTCACTTCCATCGCCGGGTCGTCGATGACCTCGCCAAACCGCCGGTAGGCCGCGTAATAGTCCGCCATCTGATCGAAAGGCACATCGGTGATGGCCGCCGTCGATCGGTTGTTGAAGCGCACCGCCACCAGTTCGCCGTCGGGCGCGAGTTCGATCATCGGGCGGCGCGCACGCAGGCAGACACCCGGTTCGCCCGAATATTCGAAACGCGCACAATACCGGCTCAGAACGTCGAACCATGCCGGGTTTTCGGACTGCAGGCGTTGCGCCGCACGAAAACCGTCGACGACCATGTTCTCGCCGCCTTCAGCCGAGTTTTCCAAACAATACAGAATCTGCATCGTCGGCACCGGGTCTCGGTAGGGGTTGTCGGCATGGGCCTGCAACCCCAGGCCGGTATAGGCCAGATTGGTCGGGTTGACCTCGGTGCGTACCTCGAAGTACACGCCGTAGTTGGTTTCGCGCACATAACCGAATAACTTGGCCACCTGCAACAGGGCGCCGGGTTCGATCGGGCCACCGGTCAACTTGCCGAAGCCGTAACGACGCACCTGGAACAACCAGTCGCGCAAAGCTGCTGGGTCACTGCTAACCTGCCCGAATTCGCCGATCGGCACTGCGCCGTGCAGGCCCGCGTCCCAGGTGGTGAGTTCTGGTGCAGTCCAGCCGGACGTTGGCGCGGCGTCGGGCCGGTCATACGCATGCGCGAGCAGCCAAGTCAGGTCGTAATCGACGGCCTTGTCTTCCGGCACAAACGTCACGGTCACCCGCGCGCCATCGACGGTCGCTGTGGCAATACGGGTGTCGACCGGAATGTCGCGCAGCGCAATCAGGCGCTGGCCATTGCCTGGCGCACGCGTGGCCGCGTCCCAGGCGTTGTCACGCAACCAGAACGCGTGAAAACGCGAGGCCGCCCCACCACCGGTTTGCAGCGTCAACACGCCACCATCTTGTGAGACCGTCACTACTGTCATATGAAAAACCTCATTCGTTGCGGGATCAGATGAAACACACGGCGACAGTGTCCCGTTGCACGCCCATAATCACAAACTAGGAATTTGATACCTGAGAGGCGATTTTTGTTATGCCTTTGTCGAACCAGTCAATCGACCAGTTGCCGCTGGAATGGGTACGCGTATTCGAGGCCGCCGGCCGTAGTGGCAGCTTCACGGCTGCGGCCCACGAAGTCGGCCTGACCCAGGCAGCCGTGAGCCAGCGCATCCAGAACCTGGAGGCGCGCATCGGGGCGCGGCTGTTCTCGCGCCAGGCGCGTGGTGTCACGCTGACCGTGCAGGGTGAGGCCTGGCTGCCGTATGTCAGCCAGGCCTTGCAAGGTCTGCAACGCAGCGCCGAGGAGTTGTTTGGCAAACCCCTGGCCAAGGTGGAAATATCGGCCAGCGCATCGGTCAACCAGTTATGGATCGTGCCGCGGCTGGCGCGCCTGGACCACGACGTGGGTTATCAGGTGTCGCTTGCCACAATGACGATAGAGCCCGACTACGCCCGCTCCGACGCGATGCTGGAGATCCGTTACGGCAACGGCGACTGGCCCGGCCTGGTCAGCGCGCGTCTGTACCGGGAAGCGCTGAGTCCGCTGGCCACGCCGGCATGTGCGGCCAGCGTGCCTCACTGGCAGGAGCTGCCCCACATCGCCCTTTCCGGCCCTCGGCCTGGCTGGCAGGAATGGACACAACGCACGGGCGATGCCGCGCCGCCGGTGCCGCATTACCGTTTCGACAGTTTCGTCACTGCGTTGGCCGCGGCCCGAGCGGGCCTGGGCGTTGTGCTCGGCTCCTTGCCCTTGTGCGAATCCTTGCTGGCCGACGGAACGCTGGTGCGCCTGGCGCCCGGGACACTCTCGCTGGACACAGGTTACTGGTTGACGTCACGCGAGGGCCTGCTGCCGGGACGGCAATGGGAGCAACTGGTGGCCGGCCTGTGCCACGCCGAAGCGGCATGATCGCGCTGTCCTGATCGGTGCTCGGCCAGCCGTGCAGAATGGGCGCCCACAGGTGCAGCAGTTTGTGCACCCGTCTTTCGACGCCAGACAAATCAACGGACAAGGAGCAAGGATGCGGATATTCATGTCGACGTCCCATTACATCCAGGGACCGGGGGCCATGGCGCAACTGCCTGCGCTGGCCGGCGCATTTGGCGGCCGTCCGGTGCTGATCGTCGACGCCGGCATCGAAAGACTGGTGCGTGACGCACTGCACGACAGCTTCAGTGCCGCGAAGCTGGCACTGCGCCTGCTCCCGTTCGGCGACGAGATAACCTTGCGCAACCTCGACCGATTGAGTGCGCAGGCCAAGGCCGATGAGCCCGACGTGATCGTCGGCATTGGCGGCGGCAAGGCTCTGGACGTGGCCAAGGGTGTGGCACTGCGCCTCGGGCTGGAGATGATCAGCGTGCCCACCATCGCATCGACCGATGCCCCCGCCAGCCGCGGCATCGTCATTTACAACGATGACCACAGCCTGGCGGGTGTGGAGCAGATGCCGCGTAATCCGGTGTGCGTGCTGGTCGACACCGAATGGATCGCGCGGGCACCGGCGCGTTTTCTGAGCGCCGGCATCGGCGACGCGATCGCCAAGAAGTTCGAGGCCGATGCCTGCCTGGCGTCCGGTGGCCTGAACAAACACGGCACCCCGCCGTCACTGACCGCTTTGGCAGTGGCCGACGCCTGCTACACCACCTTGCGCGCCCACGGAGCGGCCGCGATGCGCGCCTGTGAGGCAAAGATGCCGGACCCGGCGCTCGAATCCGTCGTCGAGACCTGTGTGCTGATGAGTGCGCTGGCCTTCGAGAACGGCGGCCTGTCACTGGCCCATGCCATGGCGCTGGGTTTGACGCAGGCACGCGGCGCCCGGCAGCGGCTACACGGCGAGCATGTGGCCTATGGCCTTCTGGTGCAGTTCGCGCTCGAAGGCCGCGACGATGCGGCCATTCTCGACATGGCTGCTTTTTACCGCGCGGTAGCCTTGCCGGTGACACTGGCTGACCTGGATATGCCGCATCCCACAAACGACGAGTTGATCGCCATCGCGACCGCAAACCTGGCCTCGCTACGCCCACCCAACACGAAGGTGACGCTGGACCTGGCGACGGTGGTGCAGGCGTTTCGCCGCGTCGAGGCGCTGGTCGGCCAGGTTTGAGACCAGCCCGTTTGACGCAGGCTGGCTATTTACCGGCAAATGTCTGCGGTTTGAGCGAACGCAAATAAGCCACCAGCGCAGCCATGTCGGCGTCACTGATGTTTTTGTAGTAAGCAAAGCCCATCGGCGGCTTGTAGGGTTTGCCGTCGCGATCCACACCCTGGCGCACTGACTGGATGATTTGCGCGTCGGTCCAGCCTTTGAGGCCTGTGGCATGGGGCGTGAGATTGCGCGTGACACTCTCGCCCCACGGACCCGGGATCGCCTGGCCGCCGGCGCCGAGCTTGTCGTGGTGCAGCATGCCTTTGTCGTCACGTGGCGTATGGCATTCCATGCAGTGGCCGATCTGGGCCAGGTACTCGCCGTAGGCCCGCTTGTCGCTGGCAGGCGGCGCCTTGACTGTCTTGATGGCAGGACCGTAGTTCGGTGGCAACGGCATCTTGTAGCTGGACTTGGGCACGCTGTTCTTTACCGGTGGCTGTACCCGCAGGTAGGCAATGATGGCCTTGAGGTCGGCATCCGACAGATGGCGGTAAAACTCGATCGGCATGGGTGGCCCGATCAGGCTGCCGTCCGGTCGTTTGCCTTCTCGGATCGCCTTGGCCAGTTGGGCGTCGGTCCACTTGCCGATGCCGGTATCCGGGTCGGGGGTGATATTCGCCGCATAGGCCTTGAAGCCCGGATCATCGAACACCATGCCTCCGGACAAGCCCTTGTCCATCAGTGGCTGGCCCTTGTCGCCGAGCGGCACATGACAGTTGCCGCAGGCAACCACACCCTCCATCAGGTACTTGCCACGCGCGAGTGCTGCGGCATCGGGAGCTGCCCATGCGGCGGGCAAAAGGACAGACGCCAGCAAGGACGCCGCCAGGACGGTTCTCTTATTCATGACGCCTCCGCAGGGAGTTTCAAGCCACAAAACCAGATTGGTCAGCCGTAACCGCGCGACGGTATCACGACATGCCGGAGCAACGCAAGCCGCCGCACGACTGCCGCTGAAACACTCCGTGCGCGGCCGACTACGGGCGTTGAGGTACCTGCCAGGCGGTCAAGCCGGCACAGGCAACCAGCGCCTTTGGAAGGCAGCCGGCCCGGCTATTTGTAGAAGGCCTCGACCTTGCCCTTGAGCGTGATCAGCAGCGGCCGGCCCTTGCGGTCCAGCGTCTTGCCGGCAGGCACCTTGATCCAGCCTTCGCTGATGCAATATTCCTCGACATCCCGACGTTCCTTGTCGTTCAGGCGAATACCGATATCGTGTTCAAACACGGCGGGCACATGGAATCGGTTGCCAGGGTCGCACGACAGATGGTCGGGCAGCTCGGGGCGGGAGGGGGTGGATTCTTGTTCGGTCATAAGTGCCGATTTTCCACGATGCCGAGCCGCATGTCGGCGACCGGTTTCACGGGGCAGCTCCAAGCCATTGCGAACCGACGCCCAGCAGCGTGGCCAATCCCAGCAAGGCGAACACCGCCGCGGCAATGCCATGCACCAGCTTCATCGGTATCTTGTGTGCCAGCCGGTCACCGACAAACACCGCAGGCACATCAGCAATCAGCATGCCCAGCGTGGTACCCACGACCACGATAACCGCACTTGCGTAGTGCGCGGCCAGTGCCACCGTGGCAATTTGCGTCTTGTCGCCCATCTCGGCCAGGAAGAAGGTGACGAAGGTTGCGCCGAACACACCCAGGCGGCTTGCGACGCGGGTTTCCTCCTCCTCGATCTTGTCGGGGATCAGCGTCCAGATGGCCATGGCGATAAACGACGCGCCCAGGCCCCAGCGCAGCCATTGCGGGTTGACGGCACTGGTGATCCACGCACCCAGCGCACCGGCCAGGCCGTGGTTGATGACGGTGGCACACAGGATGCCGGCGATGATCGGCAGCGGCTTCTTGAAACGTGCCGCCAGGATGAAGGCCAGCAACTGCGTCTTGTCACCGATTTCGGCGAGTGCGACGACACCGGTGGAGATGAACAGGGATTCCATGATGAACGAGAGACTCCAGGGCCAGCGGAAGACAGATGACCACGACACATCGCCGGCCCAACCCGGAGGTGTTGTGGTCAAAGGTCTTGCCAAGCTGATGAGCCGCTCGCGCCATGGTTTCCTTGTCCGGAAACCAAGTATGTTGACGCGAGCCTCTCGATGTTTGAAGAGCGGCTACTCCCTCGTGACGGAGCGATTCTACGTCGCAGTGGGCGGCGGGCGACACGCGCACCAGACTGCCCGGCGCGCGGCGGCTCGGTCGGGCCCGATTGAATCTCTGTCGATTCCGGTGGTCGGACTTGATGAAGGAGGCTACGCATGCCGCGCTGGAAAACCAAGACATTGCTGGTGCTGTTCGCATTCATGGCGATCAGCGGCGTATGCCTGTCGCAAGTAGACGAAGCGCCAAGGCCGTCGACGCCAGCATCCAGCGCTTCACGTGGCCGCTCGCCCAGCCCTTACGTCGCTCCCATCGCCGTTCCATCGGCCGCAGGTCAGATCGCACCTTTGCGCCGTTCTGTCCCGGCGATCCCGCTGACAACGGTTCCCGCGCCGACCTTCTCGTCGGCTTGCGACAGCACGGGATGCTGGGGCTCCGACGGAACCCGCTATAACGCCATTGGTGGTGCGCTGGTGCGCCCGGACGGACGCAACTGCCAGAGCATCAGTGGCGTGATAACCTTCCCATGAGCCTGGCGGCGCCGCCAGGCACCTGTCAAAGCCGCATCAGATCTTCGATGGCATCGACCACCATCTGGCTGCCGATCGCGATCATCAACAGATCATTGGCCACACGCACATAGCGGTAACCCACGGGCGGCGGACCGATCCGGACAATCACCGCCTGTGGTACCGGGTAAAACACCACGCCCCCTGGCAGGGGTTGCCCCAAGGACCACTTGCGCGCCTGCCCCGGTGGCATACAGCCGTTGTTCTTCTTCGCCAGTCCGGGCGGGCAATGCCCCGCCTTGCGTTGCTGGCCATAGTAGTTCGCCGCCTCCGAACGCTGGCGCTCGCCGAAATGACGCCCCACCACCACCTGGGCCTGCTCGGGTTGGTGCGATTTGGCCTTCTTGCTTTTTCCCTTGCCATTTCCGTGGTCATCAGGTGGGGCCGCCAGGCTGGCACCACCGCTGATGGCCAGCGCGAAAAGTGCCACGAGGGTGCGGGTTCCGGTCGAGGAGTGGGTGCGCATGCAGGATTCCCATATTGATTGAAGATGTCTCATGTGACGCTGCCGGTTTGCGCGGTGTCAGCAACTGACTAAGGCGCGGACGGTACTACTTTTTGCCACCGCCACCGCCGTTTCCGCCCCCATTTCCATTCCCACCGGCATTGCCATTGCCGTTGCCGTTGCCGTTGCCACCGTTCTTGCCGCCTGCATTGCCGGCAGCGCTACTGCCCCCAGACTTGCCGGAGCGCGCCGGGTCTGCCGACTTTGCCCCCTTCGAAGAACCCATCACCTGCCCGACAGTGACACCCATCGATTTCGCGATCTCGCCCCAACCCAGACCGCTGGCGCGCTGGCCCATGACACCATTAAGCGCACCAAGGAACTCCGCGGACGTGGCATTCGGTCCCACCTGCGACTTTGCCAGTGACATGGCGATATCGATATTGCCGAAACCCATGGTCTTGCCGGTTCCGCCCACCGTGGTGCCAGCCACCGTCACGTCCTTGCCGGCACGCATCCCCTCGACCAGGGCCCGCGCGTCGTCCGTTGAACCGACGGAGGGCGCATACGCCGCGGAAAGGCGTCCGACGGTCGTCCCGTCGGAGGTAGCAGCCGGGGCCGCGGTTGCGGGAGGTGCGACCACGGCGATCGTCTGCGCCTGTGTGGATTGCGTAACCATCAGCAATGCTGTGGCGAGCGCCGAGAAGATGATTTTGTTACGTCGACCGGACATGGGGTTCCTTTATGGTGAAAACTGGGTTGCGCCCGACGTCACTGACACAGCGGTCGCCTTGGACGCCGTGGACGCAAGCCATGATGCCGCACTTTTGACGCCGGAGACCTACTTGTTGCACCTGCCAGCGTGACATTTCACATGGATACATGCCGGCAGAACCCGCACCTGACGGCACCGAAGAAGAATCTGCCATTTGCCAGACGGCCCCACCGATGCCCCGAAACGACCGAGGGGCTGTCAGCCCCTTGTCGATCCAATAGCCAATCGGCCCATGCAGTCGGCCGGATGCAGGCTTACTGCCGCCAGGCAGGGCGCGCACGGGACGCGGCCGTCATGCACAGAAACCGGGGAACCTCCGGGATCACCGTCAATCACACCCAAAAGAGGACATGCAAGATGCCGGTCTGGAAACTCAAGCTGCTACTGGTTGCCACCGCGCTGATGCTGATCGGCCGAACCTGCGATGCGCAAGGCGCGCCGGAAACGGCCGAACCACCAGCAAGGCCCGCGTCGGCAGCAACACGGGGCGGTTCCCCCACACCGTACAGCCCGCCGGTGGCCGTGCCTTCTGCTGCCGGCCAGATCCAGCCACTACGGCTTCCATCACCCGCCATATCCGTCATCCCACCCACAGCCCCGAGTTTCTCCTCGACCTGCGACAGCAGCGGTTGCTGGGGCTCGGACGGCACGCGCTACAACGCGATCGGTGGCGCGCTGGTGCGCCCCGACGGCAGGATGTGCCAGAACGTCGGTGGGGTGATGCAGTGCCCTTGAGGCAACGCTGAAACAGTGCTTCACGCGGACGCGGGTAGACGCAAAGTGGCACACAAACCGCCCAGCGCAGCATCGTCGAGCGCCAGTGTGCCGCCATACAGGCGAGCCAGGTCCACGACAATCGCCAGACCCAGACCCGACCCGGGCACCGACTCGTCCATCCTGACACCGCGCGTCAGTACCGCTTGACGCTTCTCGGGTGATATACCGGGTCCGTCGTCCTGCACGCGGATCAGCAACACGGAACCGTCACCGGACGAATCTACCGCGATGCTGACTTCGATCACTGCACGAGCCCACTTGCAGGCGTTGTCCACGAGGTTGCCGAGCATCTCCTGAAGGTCCTGCTCCTCGCCCGCAAACGCAAGCCCCGGTGCACCCGGGGCGACACGTATCTTCAACCCGCGCCGGGCATGTACCTTGTCCATCACGCGCAGCAATCCCCTTAACACCGGCTCCACCAGCACGCGTTGCCCCGGCAGCCCATGTGCGGCAGCGGCGCGCGCACGGGCCAGGTGCCAGTCCACCTGGCGACGGGCAATCGCAACCTGATCGATGACCGTCTGCGCCAGTGCGGATTCGGCCGGCGCCCGCGCGCTCGCCCCACCCGGACTTGCCAACGCCGATTCGGCTGCCTGCCCCAGCACGGCCAGCGGCGTCTTGATGGCGTGCGCCAGGTTGCCTGCTTGCTGACGGGCGCGCTCGACCACCTGCGCATTGCGTGCGAGCACGTCGTTGAAACCATCCACCAACGGTTGCACCTCGCGCGGTACCGGCCCCTCGATCTGTCGATTCCTGCCTTCGCGCAATGCCACTAACGCGCGCTGCAGGGCCTGCAAAGGTGCGAGGCCGAGCGCCACCTGCGCCCAGGCTGCCAGCAGCAGCAGCAGCAACAACACGCATAACGACAACGCAAGCACACCGCCGAAGCGGGCCACGGCGGCGTCCACCGCCTGGGTATCACCGGCCACCAGCAGTCGCACCTGCGTACCCGGCGCGTCCGCCGGCCGGACGACGCGCTCGAGCACCATCAACGGCGCACCCTCGGGGCTCGTCACTGAATGCACATGGATGGCAGCGTCGGCCAAAACATCGGGGGAGTTGGCCAGCGTCATGTCCCACAACGAGCGCGAGCGCAACAGAATCGACTGGTCCTCCCCATTTATCTGCCAATACAGGCCGGACAAGGGACGCAGCCAACGCGGATCCGACAAGGACGCATCATCCACACTGGGCCGGCCTTGCGCATCAAAAGCAATGCGCGCCGTCAACTGGTCGAGTTGTTGCGTCAGGCCCTGTTGGAACTGGCGCATCACTTCGTCCCGGAACAAGCCTGCGAGCACGGCGCCTGCCAGCAGCAACGCCATTGTCAAACCCAAGGCCGTCAGCGTCAGCAGGCGCAGGCGCAATGACAGGGGCCGTCGTATTGCCATCACGCGGCCGCAGCCAGTCGGTAACCCAGCCCCCGCACGGTCTCGATCATCCCGGCAGGCAACTTCTTGCGCAGGCGGGCGATGAACACCTCAATGGTGTTCGAGTCGCGGTCAAAGTCCTGCGCGTAAATGTGCTCCGTGAGTTCGCCGCGCGAGACGACCATGTTCGGACGGTGCATCAGGTAGGCCAGCACCTTGTATTCGTGGCTGGTCATTGACAGTGGGTGGCCTTGCAGCGTGACGCGGACGCTGCGCGTGTCCAGTGTCAGGGGGCCGCACTGCAGCACTGGCGATGCCAGCCCCTGCGAGCGGCGTATCAACGCGCGCACCCGTGCCAGCAGTTCCTCGCTGTGAAAAGGCTTGGTCAGATAGTCATCGGCGCCAGCGTCGATGCCCGCCACCTTCTCGTGCCATTGATCGCGCGCAGTCAGGATCAGTACTGGCGCGGCCATGCCATCGGAGCGCCAGTGCTTGAGTACGCTCAATCCGTCGAGTATCGGCAGACCCAGATCCAGCACCACGACGTCGTAGGTCTGTACCCCGCCCATCTGCCAGGCGGCATGACCATTGTCTGCGACGTCGACGGCATAACCGGCGTCAATCAAGGTCTGGCGCAGCCGGGCCGCCAGGCTGGGTTCGTCCTCGACCAGCAGCACGCGCATCAGGGTCGGCCCTTCTTGCGCTTGAGGATGACACCGGTGCGGGCATCGACCTTGAGCTTGACCAGCCCACCGCCCGGTTCGAGCACGCGCAACTCGTAGACCCAGACGCCATCGTCGCGTTCGAGCTCCACCTCCATGACCTGGCCAGGGCGTTCCCGGGCGACCCGTTCCAGGATCGTCACCAGCGGCATCACCTCGCCGGATTTGAGCGCCTGGCGTGCCCGGTCCTGGTCCCGCTCGCCACCGGTGACGCCGGTGACGGGTGTGACCAACAGCACAAGTGCCGTACAGAAGGTGTAGATCGTCCTGAACATGATGGTGGCCCGCAGCTTGCAGACCGGGACATTGTCGCGGCGCCAATCTGAACGCCACATGAACGCGCCTTTCAGACTGGGTACAGGTGCTGCGGCGCAGCATCGATCCCATCCCATCCATCTGGAGTTTGCGCCATGTATCCATCGACCCGCCGATTCCCGCAACCGCTGATCCGCGCCCTGGCGCTGACCGCGGCCTCGCTGTCCCTGTCCTGGTGTGCATGGGCGGGAGACACCACGCCGGCGCAGCAACTCGGCCATTGGAGCGCACAGGCCGGCGCACCAGGTAACGCGCAAAGCGGCAGGATGTTTTTCAATGGCCGACATGGCGGCGAATGGTCTTGCTCGTCATGTCATGGCAACCCGCCAATCAAGTCCGGGCAGCACGCGAGCACCGGCAAAGAGATCGCGCCGCTGGCACCCGCGGCCAATCCATTGGTCTTCACCAGCACCGCCCGCGTCGACAAGTGGTTCCGCCGCAATTGCAAGGACGTACTCGCTCGCGAATGCAGCGCAACTGAAAAGGCCGATGTGCTGGCTTATCTGATCGCCCTCAAGCCATGAACTGTCGCCTCATCCCGATGACCTCATCCATCGAAACACCTTCCACAAGGAAACCCCATGAAAACACGTACGCCATCTCTCGCCACCACGCGCCTGGTCCGCATCGTCGCTGCGCTTGCCCTGATCATCGGCGGGCAGGTTCCCGCCCTTGCCGACAGCGGCATATTGCAACCACGCCTGGTGTTGCCCGCCTACCAGCAGGAGTGCGCCAGTTGCCACCTCGCCTACCCGGCCGGCCTGTTGCCAGCCAGTTCATGGGCCCGCATTATGGCCGGCCTGGACAAGCACTTCGGCACCGATGCCTCGCTCGACGTGGCCACAACGAAGCAGATCAGCGCCTGGCTGCAGACCCATGCGGGCACGTACAAGCGGGTCAGCCAGGCGCCGGCGCTGGACCGTATCACGCGGTCGGCCTGGTTTGAGCGCAAGCACCGCAAGATCGTCCCTGCCGTATGGCAACACGCCAGCGTCAAGTCCGCCGCCAATTGCGCAGCCTGCCATACGGCTGCTGCACAAGGCGACTTCGATGAAGACCGGCTGCGATTGCCCGCGGGGCTGGACAAGCGCTACCAGAACGCGTTCCGAGATGACTGAACGCCAGACCCGTATTGAAAAGGAAATGATCATGAACACGACCCATCCCAGCGCAGATATTCCCATCCGATCGTTCCGGGCACCGGGCCCGACACGGCGTGTCGTCGATGCACCGACACGCATGTTCCACTGGCTGTTCGCCCTGTGTTTCGTCGGTGCCTATATAACCGCGGACGGTGAGCACTGGCGCATGCTTCACGTGACACTGGGCTATACGCTGGCCGGCCTGCTGGCTTTGCGCGTGGTTTATGGCCTGATAGGTCCGCGCCAGGCGCGCTTGTCGCAGCTCTGGCGCAAATTTGCCGGTCTACCCGACTGGTTGCGCTCGCTCCAGCCGGGTGGCAGAACTCAGGTTAATTGGCGCCAGGGGCAGAACCTGTTGATGGCGTTGGCGGTCGTCGCGCTGATGGCGGTGGTGATGCCGGTCGCGCTGAGCGGCTACGCCACCTACAACGACTGGGGCGGCGAATGGCTGGAGGAACTGCATGAATTCAGCGGCGAATTGTTCCTGTGGCTGGTCTTGGCCCATCTGGCATTGATCATCGGCCTGAGCCTGTTGCGTCGCAAGAACCAGGCACTGCCCATGTGGACGGGTCGTGTCGAGGGCAAAGGACCTGATCTGGCGGGTCGCAACCACGGCTGGCTGGCGATTGTGCTGCTAACAGGGGTACTGGCGTTCTGGTCATGGCAGTGGCAGCAGAGCCCCGCCGGGCTGCTGGGCAGCAGCCCTTCAGGTATGTCGCGCAACGGATCGCACGAAGAGCACGACGATTGATGTAACCCGTGTGCGGGTCGATCGCGACCGGATACGATCATTGATCACGCTTTTTGTCACGCAGCGCACCGAACACCCAGGACCCACCCCATGCATGCTGAACCGCCCGAGGGCCTGACCGACGCCCAGGCGGCTGCCCTGCTGCACCAGGAAGGCCCCAATGAACTGGGTCTGAGCCAACGCCGCTCGCTGGCGCACATCGTGTGGGAGGTCGTGCGCGAGCCGATGTTCCTGTTGCTGCTCGGTGCCGGCGCGATCTACCTGGCGATGGGCGACCCGCAGGAGTCGCTGGTGCTGCTGGGTTTCGTGCTCATCATCATGGGCATCACCGTGGTGCAGGAGCGTCGCACCGACAAGGCGCTCGATGCCTTGCGCAACCTGTCGAGTCCGCGCGCCCAGGTGATACGCGACGGCACGGCGCAACGCATTGCCGGGCGCGAGGTGGTGCGTGGCGACCTGCTGGTGCTGTCCGAAGGCGACCGCATCGCCGCCGACGGCGAGCTGCTTGAAGCCCACGAACTCGCCAGTGACGAATCGATGCTGACCGGCGAATCCGCAGCCGTCGCCAAGCAGACCGGCGACACGGTTTTTGCCGGCACCATGGTGGTCGGCGGCCAAGGCCTGGTGCGGGTCAACGCCACCGGCAGGCACAGCGCATTCGGTCGTATCGGCCAGTCGCTGGACGCCATCGAAGTCGAGGAATCGCCGCTACGCGAGGAGGTGGGACGACTGACCCGTCGCCTGGTGCTGATCGGTGTGACGCTCAGCGTGCTGCTGGCCTTGTTGTTCTGGAGCCTGCGCGGCGGCTGGCTCGATGCCATGCTGGCTGGCATCACGCTGGCCATGGGCATCCTGCCGCAGGAGTTCGCGGTCATCATGATCGTGTTCATGGCGCTCGGTGCGCGGCGCTTGGCGGCGCACCAGGTGCTGACGCGCCGGCTCGGTGCGATCGAGACGCTGGGTCAGACCACCGTGTTGTGTGTCGACAAGACCGGCACACTGACACACAACCGGATGGAAGTGGCCGCGTTGCAGGTCGGCAACCAGTCATTGGAACTGACTGCTGAGGGGGCGAACGCCTTGCCCGAGGCGTTTCACGAGTTGCTTGAGTATTTGGTGCTAGCCAGCGAGATCGCGCCCCATGACCCGATGGAGCAGGCTTTTCACCGTCTGGCCGGCGCGCATCTGGTCGATACCGAACACCTGCATCCGCGCTGGGTGCTGGCGCAGGAATATGAACTCTCGCCCCAGATGATGGCGATGTCGCATCTCTGGCACGGCGCCGCCGGCACGGCGGATGTCGTGGCCACCAAAGGCGCGCCAGAGGCGATTGCCGAGCTCTGCCACCTGGATCCGGCGCTGCGTGCACAGGTCGCAGCCCAGGCCGACGCGATGGCCGACCGGGGTCTGCGCGTGCTGGGCGTGGCCAAGGCGCGCCATCATGAGGACGCAGCACATCCGGACAACCAGCATGACTTCGACTTCGTTTTCGTCGGCCTTGTCGGCCTTGCGGATCCGCTGCGTGCGCAGGTGCCGCGGGCGGTGGCCGAATGCCAGCGCGCGGGTATCCGACTGGTGATGATCACCGGTGACCATCCGCGTACGGCGCGTGCGATCGCGACCCAGGCGGGCATCGACAGCGCACAGGTGCTCAGCGGCGCCGATCTCGATGGCCTTGATGCGCTGACCCTGTCACAGCGGGTAGCCGACGTGAATGTATTCGCCCGCGTGAAGCCGCAGCAGAAGCTGGCGTTGATCGAGGCACTCAAGGCGCGCGGCGAGGTGGTGGCGATGACCGGCGACGGTGTCAATGACGCACCGGCACTCAAGGCGGCCCACATTGGCATCGCGATGGGTCAGCGGGGCACCGATGTCGCGCGCGAAGCGGCCGCGCTGGTGTTGCTGGAAGACGACTTCTCGGCCATCGTGCAGGCGGTCCGACTGGGCCGGCGCATCTTCGCCAACCTGCGCCAGGCCATGATCTACACGCTGGCGGTGCATGTGCCCATCATCGGCCTGTCGCTGATGCCGGTACTGTTCGGCATGCCCCTGGTGCTGGTACCGCTTCACATCGCGTTTCTGGAACTGGTGATAGACCCCGCCTGCTCGATCGTGTTCGAGGCGCAGGCAGAAAGCACCGCATTGATGGACCAGCCACCGCGGCCGATGCGCCAGGCGCTGGTGTCAAGTCGGCATGTGGCTCAGGGCGTGGTGCAAGGTGGCTTGCTGACATTGGCGCTGATGGGCCTGTATGCCGGCCTGCTGGCGCACGGCTGGTCGACCGAACTGGCGCGCAGTGTGCTGTTCGTGATGCTGGTCACGGCCAATGCCGCGCTGATCCTGCCCAGTCGCCAGGGCAATGGCAACTGGCGCGCCATGTTCACGGGTTTGCCGCGGTTGACCCTGTGGGTCATGGCCGGGACGCTGCTGGCACTGTTGCTGGTCACCACATGGCCGGCCATCGCCCACGGTTTTCGTTTTGCGCCGTTGTCGGCCACGCAATGGTTGGCTGCATTTGGCCTTGGCCTGTTGATGTTGCTGCCGTTTTACGGCGTGCAGCGCGTTTTGCGTCAGCGGGGTTGACGCGCCGCCAGCGCACCAACTGTCGCCAGATCTGCCGGCGTCTCGGTCAGCATCGCCTGAAACGGACAAGGGGCCCGCAAAGGCCCCTTGTCGATCACACGTCCCCGCAGGCCAAACCTGTCGGCCCGATGATGCGGGCTCACTCCAGCTTGATGCCGGCCTGCTTGATCAGGATGCCGAAACGATCGAATTCCTGGCGGTTCATCTGCGCGAACTGGTCAGCGCTGATGGCGCCGGGTTCGCCGCCAAGGCCCTTGAGTTTGGCCTGAACGTCGGGCAACTTCAACACACGTGCCAACTCGGCTTGCAGCTTGGCCTGCACGTCTGGTGGTGTGCCGCCGGTCACGAACAAAGCGTACCAAGTGCTCATCTCGAAACCGCTCACGCCGGCTTCGGCGAGTGTGGGCACTTGCGGCAGTTCGGCGCTGCGCGTGGCGGTGGTCAGAGCCAGGGGCTTGAACTTGCCGGCCTTGATCTGGCCCATGGCCGACGAGGTCGTGTCGAACATGATCTGGATGTTGCCGGCGATCAGGTCCAGATGGGCCTGGCTGGAGCCCTTGTAGGGGATGTGTACGCTCTGGACGCCGGCGGCCATGTTGAAACCTTCACCGGCAATATGCTGGGTGCTGCCCATGCCCGACGAGCCGTATTTGAAGTCGTTGGGTTTGGCCTTCATCTGCGCGACCAGTTCCTTCACGTTCGTGGCGGTGACGGTGGGGCCGACCACGAGCACGTTGGGCACGGTGACGATCAAACCGACCGGTGCAAGATCCTTGATCGGATCGAAATTGAGCTTCATCAGGTGCGGCGCGATGGCCTGTCCGGTGTTCGTGGCTACCAGCAGCGTGTAGCCGTCGGCCGGCGCCTTGGCCGTCAGGTCGGCCGCGATCGTGTTCGATGCGCCGGGTTTGTTCTCCACCACGAAGGTGCCCTTGAGGCCGTCCGCCATCTTCTCGGCCAGCATGCGCGCAATGATGTCGGTGCCGCCGCCCGCATTGGCGCCGACCATGATGCGAACGGTTTTGGCGGGGTAACTTTGCGCAAGCACCACCAGCGGTGCAAGCAGGATGCCGGCGCAAATCAGTTTCTTGAATTTCATGCGTGTGTCTCCATCGGTTGTTGTTGGGAAATCTTTGCGGACATGCGCGCCCGGCCCATGCGCACGGCCAGATCGAACGCGTTGCGCATCGCCTGCGGGTTGGCCAGGTTCTTGCCGACGATGTCGTATGCGGTGCCGTGTGCCGGCGTCGTGATCGGAATCGGCAAGCCACCATGAACGGTGACGCCTTGTTCGAAACCGAGCAGCTTCATCGCGATCTGGCCCTGGTCGTGGTACATGGTGACGACGCCGTCGTAACCACCTTGCGGGCGCAATGCGCGTACGAACGCGGTATCGGCCGGGAACGGGCCGTCGGCGGCATATCCCTGGCTCGCCGCCAGTTCGACGCCGGGGCTGATGATGCGGCCTTCTTCGTCGCCGTAGTTGCCGCCATCGCCGTTGTGCGGGTTCAGCCCGCAGACAGCGAGCCGCGGTTTCGGCACCCCGGCCGCCTGCAAGGCCTCGGTGATCATGCGTATCGCATTGGCCACCTTGGCGGGACTGAGCAACGCGCTGACATCGCGCAAGGCCACGTGCGAGGTGACCCGCGCCGTCCACAAATTGCGCAACACGTTGAGTTCGCCGCATTCACCTTCAAACCCGAGGTACTCCGAAAACCAGCGCAACTCGTCTTCCTGGTGCATGCCGCCCATGCGCAAGGCGCCCTTGTTCAGCGGCGCGAAGCAAAAGGCGTCGGCGGCGCCAGCGCGCACCAGATCGACGCCTTCTGCCAAGGCCTGGACCATGAAACGTCCGTTGTCGGCCTGCGCCAGGCCTGGCGCAAAGGCCGCGGCATCCTGCCCTGCCCAGACATGCTGGCTGACCTGTGCGTCTCCAGTAGCCTGGCCACGCTGGGCGATCAGCACAATTTCGGCGGTTTGCATGGCTTCGGTATCTTGCAGCAGCTTGGCAACCAATTCAGGGCCGATGCCTGCCGGATCGCCGGTGAAGAGTGCAATTTTGGGACGTTTGGAGGAAACCATGGACACCGATCAGAAACTGGAGTGGGTTGAATTGGTAATGCGTAACCTGTAATTACGAATTATTAGACGGCAATTGGCGGTATGCTGTCAAGCAGTTTCTTCGCCCATACTCTCCCTCCATGAACAGCCCGGCACCCAACGCTCAGATCGCCCGCATTCCCCTGCACGAGGAAGTGACGAACCGTATTCGCGACATGATCGTCGAGTCCAAGCTGGTGCCTGGCGAGCGCATCCAGGAAATGGAACTGGCGCAGCAGCTGGGCGTGTCACGAACGCCTATACGCGAGGCCCTCAAGGTGTTGACCTCCGAAGGACTGGTCGAGTTGTTGCCGCTGCGCGGCGCCATCGTCAAAGCCTTCACCGACAAGGACGCGCGCGACATGCTGGACGTGATCGCCTTGCTCGAAGCCTTTGCCGGTGAACGTGCCTGCCAGGCCGAACAGTCGCGCATCGACGTGATCCTGGCCATGCATGCGCGCATGGAGAAACTGTATGCGCAGCGTCAGCGGCTGGAGTATTTCGTGCTGAATCAGGACATACACGAGGCCTTGATTGCGCTGGCCGACAACGACACCTTGAGCATGACCCACGCCATCCTGAGCAAGCGCATGCGCAGTCTGCGCTACAGCGGTAACTCGGGAGCGGACAACTGGGCCGCAGCGCTGGCCGAGCATACCCAGATGATGCAGGCGCTGGCACGGCGCGACGGCCCGGCGCTCGCCAAAGCCATGCGCGAACACATTCAGAACACCTGGCCGCGCATCCGCGCCCTTACGCAACCGGTCCAGGTATGAGGCCGGCGCCCCGGCACCCCAATGCAACGCAGGCCGCCAACACGCGGTTTGCCGGCACCTCTTCGCGGGCTCTGCGGTGTTTGGCGCGGGCAGGGTACGCACAGCGGTTAGGCTTGTTCCCATGTCTGTCTGCAGCGCCCTACCCAGCTTCGCCGCTCTGAGCCGCGCGGAGCACCCCGAGGTCGACGTGCTCATCGAGGTACCTCGCGGCAGTTTCCTCAAGCGCGACCCGGACGGCAAGATCCATTTCATCTCGCCGCTGCCTTGCCCCTACAACTATGGCGCGGTGCCGGCCTACCTTGGCCTCGAGGGCGACCTGCTCGATGTGGTGGTGCTGGGGCCACGCCTGCCCTTCGGAACGCGCAAACGCCTGCGCGCTTGGGGTGCGATTACCTTGACCGATCGCGGCCAAAGCGACGACAAGCTGATCTGCAGCGAACTGCCGCCCACTGCGCAAGATGTCCGACGACTGCTCCAGTTCTTCCGCTTCTATGCGCGCTGCAAGGCCATGCTCAACACCTTGCGCGGACGCCCCGGGCGCAACGCCTGCGAAGGCTGGCTCGACGCGGCCGATGCGATACATCGTGCCAGTCCGGTGCCGGGTGGGTGGATTGGTCCGGCCGTGCCATTCTGAGATCCGCGCCGGGCTTGCACGCCATGCCGGCGATGGCGCGCTCACCTGCGCGGCCGTGATCAACGTTGTGCCAGGGCGCGCCGGAACTCCGAGCGTTTGATCGCAAGATACTCTTCCCGATCAAGCTCATGCAGCTGGCGCTTGTAGCGCTCGGTCGCGGTGAACCAGTCACTCAGCCGTTCGTCGCGTTGGCGCTCGCGTGGCGCCACATCAGCCGTATCCAGCGTCACGTCGATCGCCAGGTAGTAGCGCATGGCATTGCGTTCGACCACGCCGCGCAGCCCGTCGACCAAACTGTCGGACTGGCCGCCACGCGCGGGGTCTGCCGAGAAGCCGACCTTGTCGCGCCCGGCAGTCGCCAAATAGACCTTCATCGCCAACTGACCGGCAAAACCAACGTCGTAAGCGTATAAAAACCGGATGAATGTGCGATTGGCATCCAGCCCCACGGCCTGCAAGGCAATCCGATAATTGCGGGTCGCCATCGGGCCATTGCCTGCGTGCATGGATACGTGCAGATAATTCGCTGCGGAAGCGACAGTCTCGAATGTGAAGTCAACCCGCGCAGCGTCGGCGAGTTGCTGTTCCGTCTTCTTGCCAAAAAAGGCCGCCAACACGCTGGTGCCACCGGTCAACGGCAAGGCACGACACGATTTGGTATTGAAATGCAGCAGCAGCACCTCGCACCATTGCTGCGCGGTTGACAACTGCGCGCGCAAGTCATCCAACGGATGGTCGACAACCGCAAACACTTCGCCCGACACATGGTCGCCGGCCTGCCGCGAGCGCAGCACCAGCGGACGACCAAACG
>JBBQJP010000034.1:0-46380 GCA_038326025.1 Burkholderiales bacterium | reverse complement strand
GTCATGGGCTTTTGCACCGACGAACAGTACGAGGAGTTCTTCCGTACCGTACCCGAGTTCGAACGCATGCTGGTGCGTTCGGGCATACAGCTGATCAAGTACTGGTTCTCGATTTCCGACGAAGAGCAGCACCTGCGTTTCCTGGGCCGGATCCACGACCCGCTCAAACAATGGAAACTCAGCCCGATGGACCTGGAGTCGCGCCGGCGCTGGGAGGATTACACCCGTGCCAAGGAAGTGATGCTGGAGCGCACGCATATCGCGCAGGCGCCGTGGTGGGTGGTACAGGCGGTCGACAAAAAGAAGGCCAGGCTCAACTGCATCCACCACCTGCTGAACCAGATCCCTTACAGCGAAGTCGCGCATGCGCCGATCGAATTGCCCCCCAGGGTCCGGCATGACGACTATGTCCGCAATCCGGTGCCGGCCGAGATCATGGTGCCGGAACGGTATTGATGCCGACCGCCGCCGCAGTGGACCGGCCGGCGCCACGCCGGTGTTATCCTGCAGCGTTAGCCCGCCCATCACCCATGCAAAACGGAACCCGCCTTGCGGCAGTCGACCTCGGCTCCAACAGTTTCAGGCTGGAAATCGTGCGGCTGGACCACGGCCAGTTCGAACGCACCGAATACCTGAAGGAAAGCATTCGCCAGGGCGCCGGCATGGACACCGAGCGCAACCTCAGTGCCCAGGCCATGCAACGCGGCTGGGATTGCCTGGCGCGGTTCGGAGAACGCCTCTCGGGATTTGATCGCACCCAGGTCCGTGCAGTCGCGACGCAGACCCTGCGCGAGGCGCGCAACCGCGAAACATTCCTGCGGCGCGCCAACGAAATTCTGGGTTTCCCGATCGATGTGATATCCGGCCGCGAAGAGGCGCGCCTGATTTACCAGGGCGTGGCCAAGATGCTGCCGCAGTCGGCCGAACGCCGACTGGTGGTTGACATCGGTGGGCGTTCCACCGAACTGATCGTTGGTGCCGGCAACGAACCTCAGCGCATGGAGTCGTACCGGGTCGGCAGCATCGCCTGGTCGACGCGCTATTTCCCCTGCGGTCAGTTTTCCAAACGCGCCTTCCAGATCGCCGAAATCGCAGCCAAGGCCGTACTCGACGAGGCGCTCGACGCCTACGGCCCGGATCGATGGGACGTCGCATATGGGTCGGCCGGAACCATCGGCGCGGTCGGCGACGTGCTGGTGGCAGCTGGCGGGCAGGCCGGCGTCCTGACGCTGGACGACCTGGACTGGATCACGGACAAGCTGCTCGAGGCCCATAGCGCCGACCGACTGCGCCTGCCTGGCCTGAAGGAAGACCGCCGCAGCATCATCGCCGGCGGCGTCAGTATCCTGCGCGCGATCTTCGACCTGCTGCGTATCGACAGGATGCACACCGCCGAGGGTGGACTGCGCCACGGACTGCTGAGCGACATGGTGGGCGAAGCCGGCCGGCATTTCGATGTACGCACCGCTTCGGTGGCGCGGCTGATGGCCAAATTCGATGTCGACACGGCCCATTCGGCGCGGGTGGAAACGGTGGCCACGACCTTGTTCGCGCAGCTGGCGCAGCAACAGGGCGGCGTGGCTGGCGCCGAGCGCGACCGCAACACCCGCAAATTGTGCTGGGCCGCGCAACTGCACGAGATCGGCGCACACATATCCCACAGCGACTACCACAAACATGGCGCCTACATCCTGGACAACGCCGATGCGACCGGATTCGCACTGGCCGAGCTGCACCGGTTGAGCCTGCTGGTGCTGGGCCATCGCGGCAAGCTGCGCAAACTGGAAATCGACTTCAACGACGTGGTACTTGTGCAGCAATTGCTGTCGCTCAGGCTGGCCATCATCCTGTGCCATGCCCGTCGCGCGCCCGATATCGCCGGCATCCTGCTGGCACCGCATCCGCAACTGCAGCGAGGATTCGTGCTGTCGACCCGCGTCGGCTGGGCCGACGCCTATCCGCAATCCGCGCACCTGCTGCGCGAAGAAGTCACGGCGTGGCAGAAAATGCCGTGGTCGCTGGCGCTGGTCGAGGCCTGAACCTTCGCCGTATTCGCGGCGTTCGGGCGCTTCAACGACAGTCCGGCGAAGCGCCAGGCGGGCCTGTGTCGATCGGCGCAACACCCTGCAGAGCACCGGGATACAGCTCGTCGAGCGCGGCGCGCACAAGATCGGTCACGACGCTTGAGAGCGCCTGCGCAAGGGGATCCAGCGCCGGCTTGTCGTCTCGTTTTTCCCACGCCTGCTCCAGTGCATCGGCATGATCGGCCACCAGCCTGACCACCAGTTCATTCCAGAACTCCGGATAACTGCGTCGCTGCCACTCACCGCGTCCACGCCCGTAGTGGGCCACGGCGAGGTAACGCAACACCGCGGCGCGGACTTGTTGCTGCAGAAACGCGTTATCCCAGCGGATCAGCGTCTGTGACTTGTGGCGCATGGTATTGAAGCCGCGAGCGATGCCGGCACCGCCGAATGCGCCGAGCACGGCCCCGGTCAGCATGCCGGCGCCCAGCGACAGGCCACCAGTGGCGATGTCGGCCGCTACGCCTGTCAACGCGCCTGATACCGCGCCGCCCATCAGCGCGGCCTTGCCTTCGTCCAAAGGCGCGTCGACCCGCACATCGCGCTCGACCTGTTCGATGACTTCGGCCGCAGCCTGGCCTTCCAGCCCATGAATGGCGATCAGTTGCTGCATGCCTGACTGCAGCCCCAGCTGCAGGCGCGTGGCCATGGCGGTCATGGCCCGGGCCTGGGTCCCGCCGTCCTTGTCGCCTGCCAGCCTTGCCAGGCGCAACGCCTTCTCGCGCAGGCTGGTCGCCGGCAGCGGTTCACTGTCGATGGCCGCATGTGCCAGCGGCATCACCAGGGCCTGCATCGCCTTTGCGAACTGGGCCATGCGCCGCGCCTGCCAGGCCTGGCTCAAGCGTGCAAAAGACTGCCGCTGCGGTATCGCCAGCACTGCACCGACGCTGTCGAACAGCGCAAACTCCTGCACCCAGCAGCGTGCGAATGCGTCGAGTGTCAGCACCGCATGCACCTGGGGCCAGTGGCGCAGGGTCTCGCGCCAGCGGTTCTCGGCCTGCGCCTCCTGCTCGTGCGGCCGGCGCGGCCCGGTCTGGTTGAGTAACACGATCACCGGTTTACCGATCCATTCCAGCACCGACAACTCGGGCGCCAGATAACCGGCGTCCTGCGGCTCCTCGGCCGCGTTGACCAGGTACAACACCACGTCGGCCTGCTCGCGTGTATTGCGCACGGCCGACTGGTTGAGCCAGAAGGTCTGGTCGCGAAACCGGTCCCACACCTGGGTCATGAACCAGCCGATCGGATTGCCGTGCTGACGCAGGCGTTTGACCAACCGTGCGCTGTCGCCGAAACCGGGCGTGTCCCACAACACCAGCTTGTCACCTTGCGGCGTGTCGATCAGCGGATAGGCCGTGGCCTCCAGCGTCACATGCGCGGCATCACGCACCTCGCCCACGGATTGGGCCAGCAAGGTGCGCGCGAGCGTGGTCTTTCCCGCGTTGGTGTGCGAGATCAATGACAGGGAAATGCTGGTGTCATCCATTCGATACTTCCGGTCGGAACAGGGCCGCGTCGAGCGCGGCGTCTGCCGTTGATACGTCGGGGTCGGCCAGATTGACGAAGGCCGGCGTCACGCGCACCGTGCCAAGCAGTTCGCGCCAGGCTGCGCGACGCTGTTGTAACCGTTGGGGGTCGTCCCCCGAGCGAGCCGCAAAACTGGTCTCGTCAACCACCACCAGCAGTGGGTCGGACGCTCCGCTGGAGGCGATTGCGGCGGCAGCGAAGGCACCATGGGCCTCGCGCTCCGGCGTAGCGGCCAGATTGAACAGCAACACGCGCGTCCCAGGCTGTGAGGCCCATGTGTCCGCGTCTACCGCATCATCGTCGCCATAAGCCGCCGGCGCCACATGATGGATAACCACGGCGCCGCCGAGCAGACGGCTCAGCAGCACATCCAGACCCGCCACGGCACGCTCACCCGGCGTATACGCGTAGGGCAAGACAACGGCCTGGTTGGGCGCTACATGAAAGCCGCGCAGCAGGCGGCGGTAGTACGCATGCTCCAATGGCAAAGGCAGGGTACGCGCACAGCGTTGTTCCTGCCACAGGCCCACGGCGGCCAGCAGCAGGCGCGGCACAACCACCAGGGCCAGCAGCGTCAGTGCCATCAGGTGCAACCATGACGCCGCATTTTCCGACCCTGGCGAACGGATGGCGGTGATCCGCGCCAGATCCGGCAATGGCAATTGCCCCAACCACGCCCCCGGCGCCAGCGCCACCGACAACACGCTCTGCACCATGGCCGGATCGAGAAATGTGCTCTCCCAGGTCGCACGGTATTCCAGCGCCAATCCGCGCAGGTACAGACCGGCGATCAGGCCCAGCGCAAACACGGCAGCTGCCAGGTGCAACAGGCGCGTGGCACGTGCCCGATACAGCGGCGTTGCAATGCGCGCCCATTCGGCAGACAACGCGATCAACCATGGGCCGACCGGCCCCTGGCCGCGGCGGGCGCTACGACGATGCCAACCCGCTCCGAGTGAGGTCATTGCACTGCGCAGCAGGTCCGGCAAATGCAGGTGTCCCAGGCGAAGCGCGGCACCGGCGAAAAGCATCAGGTAAACCAGCAGGTTCCATACCAGCAACAACAACACCGGTGGGGCCAGCACGTTGATGTGACGTGTGTCGCCAATGCGGTCGGCCAGCAAGCCGGTCACGAAGGCGATCAGCAACAAAGCAGTGCCGATCCAGGGTCGCCAGACCAGCGCACGCAAGCCCTTTCGCAGCGCCGGAAATTTTTCGTGCAGGCGCCCGAGCGCCAGGCGCGCGCGTTCGGTGACAAACACCTCGGGAGCAGCGCGTTCGCCCACTTCGGCAGCCGCCGCCTGACTGGCCCAGGCACGATCGCCATCGGTCCAATGGGTACCGGCCCGGTCGGAAGTTTCAATCACCTGCATGGCGGTCACCGCCAGTGCATCGGCTTCATTCATTCCCGAAGACGTCACGGCCTGCCCCCGCACAGGCGCCATGTGTTCGAGGCCGGCTCGCCAAACTGAAGCGTCACGCGGGCTCCATGCCATTTGCCTGTTTGACCGCAGCGGCAGCAGGGCTGGCCAGGAAGTGCAACAAGGCCCGCGCCTGCGCCAACTGCCCGCTTGCGTTGGACACGGCGCCACAGAACACCGTGATGCTCTGGATGTCTTCGGGCAGCGCACCCAGCACGTCGATGCCGGGTGCATGCTTCAGTTCGCTCAACTGCTGAAACCCCAGTTCCACCTCTCCGCGGGCCACCAGGCTGGCCACCGGCACGCCGGGTGGCGCCAACACGATGCGGGTTGCAACCTGCGCCGCAATGCCCCAGCGCTCGAAAAGTTCGGTCAGATAGTTGCCACTCGGGCCGGTCGAATAACCCAAGCTGCGGGCTGCCAGCACGGCCGCCTTGACGTCATCGCCCGAACCGATGTCCGGACGCGCAGCGCCAGCGCGCACAGCGATGCCGATGCCTGATCGCGCGAGTTCCACACGGCTGTCGGCTTGCAGCTTGCCCGCGCGGATCAACTTGTCGATGGCCGCTCCAGCCAACACGACGACGTCGACGGCCTCGCCTGCCTGAACACGCCGTGTGGCATCCACACCGCCGACGCTTTCCAGGGCCACGGCCTGCCCGCTGGTCTGTTCATGGCGTGCGGCCAGTACCGACAACACATCGCGTGTCGCCATCGACGACAGCATCTTGATCGCTTGCACTCCCACGTATCACTCCTTTGCCAGTTTCGCCGTCCCCCTTGGCTAGGGGTATGCCGGGCGGGCGATTTCAGGCGGCATCCGGCCGCCTTCGCGCACCGCCATACCCCACTGTACGGATTATCGAGCCTGCCATCATGGCAGAGTCGGCATCGGTAGGACCCGTGACCCCGGCCTGGGCACCCCATCTCGCAAACCGGTGCAAAATGCACTGGCAACAGAACGGCGTCGCCAACTTGATCGGGAGATTAGACTTGAAACATATCGGATTCATCGGGGCTTCCGGGCTCATGGGCCATGGCATCGCCAAGAACCTGCTGGCCAAGGGGTTTGCCGTGTCACTGACGGTGCACCACAACCGCGAGCGCGTCGCCGACCTGCTTGCGGCAGGGGCGGTCGAGGCTGCCGGTCCGAAGGCACTGGGTCAATGCGACGTCGTCATCCTGTGTGTGACCGGCACGCCGCAGGTCGAGCAAAACCTGCTTGGCGACAACGGTCTGCTTGCACACGCGAAGTCCGGCATGGTGGTCATCGATACCTCCACCAGCGAACCCGAGTCGACCTTGCGGCTGGGCGATCTTTGCGCGTCACGTGGTGTGACCCTGGTCGATGCGCCGCTGGCACGTTCGGCACCCGAGGCAGAACTGGGCAAACTCAACACCATGGTGGGTGCGACGCCGGAGGTGTTTGCGCGCATCGAGCCGATTTTCAAGGCCTATTGCGAGAACATCTTTCACGTCGGCGGACCGAGCGCCGGCCACACCATCAAGTTGCTGAACAACTTCGTGGCGCAGGCGATTTGCACGGCCACTGCCGAAGCATTCGCGGTGGGCGCCAAGGCCGGCGTGGATCTGCGCCAGCTGGTCAAGGTGATCTCGGCCGGTGGCGTCAACTCGGGCCTGTTCCAGGCCATGGCCAAGACCCTGGACGGTGACTTCACCGGCTTGACGTTCGAACTCGACAACGCGCGCAAGGATGTCCGCTATTACGGGCATCTGGCGGAAATGGTGGCGGTTCCGGCGCCAGTCGGTCAGGCCGTACACCAGAGCCTGGCGATTGCGTCATCACTGGGCCACGGCGCGAAATATGTTCCGGCCCTGGTGACGGCACAGGAGCAGTTGACCGGCGCGCGTATCACACCGGTCGTCTGAGCGGGCAGGAGTTACACCGCGACCCGCACGCAGCGGCTCAACTGAGCCACTTCTGCAGGAAGGTCGCGTTGCCAAAGGCCGGGTCGAGCTGGTACGACGCAAAGCCGATACGCTCATACAATCGCATCGCCCCGGCATTGCCGGTCAGCACCTCGAGAGTCATCTTGCAGGCGCCGCGCGAACGCGCAATGTCCTCGGCCAGTTCAAGCATGCGCTCGCCGATACGCTGTCCCCGATAACTTGCCGCGACTGCGACGTCATGCACATTCACCAGCGGCTTGCAGGCAAAAGTGGAAAACCCCTCGATGCAGTTCACCAGGCCCACAACCTGCACACCGTCAAATGCCAGCACGCTGAACGCCTGCGGACGCGCCGCCAGCTCCGCTATCAGGTGGGTACGGGAATATTCGCTCAAGGCATGACCACCCCCTGCAGGGTCACGCGCATAGGCATCGAGCATCTCAACCAGGGCACGCGCATGCTCGGCGTTGCCGTAGTCGGCACGTACGATCTGCACCGTGTCGTTCGGCGCCGCGGACGGTCCGCGCGTCATGCGGACACCGCCAGCGCCAGACGCTGCGCACAGGCCTGGGCCTGGGCAGCATCGCGCGCCTCCACCATGACCCGC
Organism: Burkholderiales bacterium; assembly: GCA_038326025.1. Taxonomy (GTDB): domain Bacteria; phylum Pseudomonadota; class Gammaproteobacteria; order Burkholderiales; family Burkholderiaceae_C; genus CAISIP01. The sequence goes on along the minus strand of JBBQJP010000034.1, from coordinate 38,830 downwards.
AGCAGCGGTTCGGTGCCACTGGCGCGGATCAATACCCGCCCGGTATCGCCCAGCTCCGCGGTCACTGCCTGGGTCTCCTGGGTCAATCGGGTGTTGGATTTCCAGTCCTGACCCGGCTGCGTGCGCACATTGATCAACACCTGCGGGAACAGTTGCAGATCGGCCAGCAGTTGCGCCGGGGCCCGGCCATTGCGCACACAGGCCTGCAGCACCAGCAACGCCGAGATCAGGCCGTCACCGGTGGTGTGCTTGTCCAGCGCCAGCAGGTGACCGGAACCTTCGCCGCCCAGGATCCATCGGTGCTTTTCCAACTCTTCGAGTACATACCGGTCGCCGACCTTGGCGCGCACGAACTGCACACCACGCGCCTTGAGCGCAACCTCGACCGCCATGTTGGTCATTAAGGTGCCCACAACACCTGGTACATGTTCATCGCGGCCCAAGCGGTCGTCGGCCAGCAGATACAGCAACTCATCGCCGTTGAACAGGCGTCCCTGCGCATCGACCAGTTGCAGCCGGTCAGCGTCGCCGTCCAGCGCCACACCAAAATCGGCCTTGTTTTTGCGGACCGCTTCCACCAATGCCTGTGGGTGTGTGGCACCCACCTCGTGGTTGATGTTGAGTCCGTCGGGCGCGCAGCCAATCGCCACTACCTCGGCACCCAGTTCATGGAACACCATGGGTGCAATCTGGTAGGCGGCACCATGGGCGCCGTCCACCACGATCTTCAGGCCACGCAGCGTCAAATCATGCGCAAACGTGCTTTTGCAGAACTCTACATAACGACCGGCGGCGTCATCCAATCGCCGGGTCTTGCCCAGCGATGCCGAATCGACCCAGACCGGGTCTTCCTTGAGCGTCGCCTCTACCGCCTCCTCCCAGACATCGGGCAACTTGGCCCCCTGGCTGCTGAAGAATTTGATGCCGTTGTCAGAAAACGGGTTGTGGCTGGCGCTGATCACCACGCCCAGAGACGCGCGCTGGGCACGCGTGAGGTAGGCCACACCGGGTGTCGGCAACGGGCCGAGCAACACCACATCGACACCGGCCGAGTTGAAGCCACTCTCCAGCGCACTTTCAAGCATGTAACCCGATATGCGGGTGTCCTTGCCGATCAATACGGTGGGTCGCTCTTCGGTGCGTTTGAGCACACGGCCCACCGCATGCGCCAGGCGCAGTACGAAGTCGGGTGTGATGGGCGGCGTACCCACCGTGCCGCGAATGCCGTCAGTGCCGAAATATTGTCGTGTCATCGTGGTTCTTCTCCCTGGTTTTTCATGTCGGCGGCTCGTGACGCCTATTCAATAGCCTGCAGCACGGCCAGCGCCTGGACTGTCTCGCGCACATCATGCACACGCACAATACGCGCACCGCGCTCCACGGCCAGCAAAGCGGCAGCCACACTGGGCACCATGCGTGTTTGCACATCCAGCGTGGCGAGCGACGCCAGTGACCGGCTGGTGGCCGTGGCCAGCGAGGACTTGCGTGACCAACCGGCCAGAACGGGGTAACCGGCGGCCAACAAGTCGCGTTGGCGGGCCAGCAGGCTGAAATTCTGATCCACTGTCTTGCCGAAGCCAATGCCGGGATCGATCACGATTTGCGCCGGCGTCACACCCAAAGCCTCAAGCCCGGATGCGGCTGCACGCAGGAACGCCAGTACCTGGGCGACTACATCACCCTGCATGGGTTCGAGCTGCATGGTCTGCGGTTCGCGGTGCATGTGCATCAGGCAAATGCCACAACCCGGATAACGCGCGACCATGGCAGCGGCACCCGGCTGGCGCATCGCCCAGATGTCATTGATGATGTCTGCGCCCAGATCGAGCACGGCCTGCATTACCTCGGGCTTGTAAGTGTCCACCGACACCGGCACACCCAGCGTCAAGGCCCCCTTCACCACCGGCATGATGCGCGCCAGTTCTTCGTCCAGTGGCAATGGCAAGGCACCCGGTCGACTCGACTCGCCTCCGATATCGAGGATATTCGCCCCGTCGACCAGCAGCTTTTCACAATGGCGCAAGGCACTGGTGGCGCTGCCATGCTGGCCGCCGTCGGAGAACGAGTCAGGCGTGACGTTGACGATGCCCATCACCTGGGGATGCGTCAAAGCCAGTGCAAAACGGGTGGTCTGCCAGATCATGGGGATTACGCAAAAAATGGGGCCGAAGCCCCATTTTCAGATTCAGCCATGCACGACGTGCCGGTCAGGCCGCCGTCGGTGCCGGTGCCGGGTCAGCCGGTACCGCAGGCGTACCGCCGGATCCACCGCCACCACCAGTAGCCGGTGTACGGGGTGTCCAGTCCTTGGGCGGACGGGGTGGATTGCCCCCCATGATGTCGTCGAGTTGATCGGAATCAAGGGTCTCGTATTCGAGCAAGGCCTTGGCCATGGCGTGCATCTTGTCCTGGTTGTCCTCGATCAACTTGCGCGCCTGCGCATACTGCTGATCAATGATGCGCCGCACTTCGCCATCGACCGCCTGCATGGTCTGCTCGCTCATGTTGGTGGTCTTGGTCACCGAACGGCCGAGGAATACTTCGCCCTCGTTATCGGCATACACCATCGGCCCCAGCGCATCGGTCATGCCGTAACGGGTAACCATGTCACGCGCGATATGGGTCGCACGTTCGAAGTCGTTGCTGGCGCCGGTGGTCATCTGGTGCATGAACACCTCTTCAGCGATTCGGCCACCGAACAACATGCTGATCTGATTGAGCATGTATTCGCTGTCGTAGCTGTAGCGGTCTTCTGCCGGCAGGCTCATCGTGACACCCAACGCCCGACCGCGCGGGATGATGGTGACCTTGTGCACCGGATCGCACTTGGGCAACATGCGCCCGATTAGCGCGTGGCCGGACTCATGGTAGGCCGTGTTGATGCGCTCGCTCTCGGGCATCACCATGCTCTTGCGCTCCGGGCCCATCAGGATCTTGTCCTTGGCCTTTTCGAAGTCCTGCATCTCGACCACACGGGCGGCCCGGCGCGCAGCCATCAGCGCGGCCTCGTTGCACAGGTTGGCCAGATCGGCACCGGACATGCCAGGTGTACCGCGCGCAATGATGTTGGAACTGACGTCCTGCCCCAACGGAACCTTGCGCATGTGCACGTTCAGGATCTGCTCGCGGCCGCGGATATCGGGAAGCGTTACGAAAACCTGACGGTCAAAACGACCCGGGCGCAACAAGGCTGCATCCAGGATGTCGGGGCGGTTGGTCGCAGCGACAACGATGACGCCGGCGTTGGTCTCGAAACCGTCCATCTCGACCAGCATCTGGTTCAGTGTCTGTTCGCGCTCGTCATTGCCGCCACCCAGGCCTGCACCACGCTGACGACCCACCGCGTCGATCTCGTCGATGAAGATGATGCAAGGTGCGTTTTTCTTGGCGTTGTCGAACATGTCGCGCACGCGGGCGGCACCGACACCGACAAACATTTCAACGAAGTCCGAACCGGAAATCGAGAAGAACGGAACCTTGGCTTCGCCGGCAATACCCTTGGCGAGCAAGGTCTTGCCGGTTCCCGGAGGGCCGACCAGCAACAGGCCGCGTGGAATGCGCCCGCCCAGTTTCTGGAAACGCTGCGGATCTTTCAGGAAGTCGACCACTTCCTTGACTTCTTCCTTGGCTTCGTCGCAACCCGCGACATCGGCGAAGGTGACTTGGTTCGTGCTCTCGTCGAGCATGCGCGCCTTGCTCTTGCCAAAACTGAATGCGCCGCCTTTGCCACCGCCCTGCATCTGGCGCATGAAATACACCCAGACACCAATCAACAGCAGCATCGGGCCCCAGCTCACCAGCAGGGTCATCAGCAAGGAGCCTTCTTCGCGTGGCTTGACATCGAACTTGACGTCGTTGTTGATCAAGTCGCCGATCAGACCGCGATCGAGATAGGTGGCGGTGGTGCGCACCTTGCGATCGTCATTGGTGATCGCAATGATTTCGGTACCCCCCTGGCCCTCCTGGATCAATGCGCTCTTGATGCGCTTGCCGCGCACTTCTTCCAGGAAATCCGAATATCCAACATAGCCGGAACTCGCTGCGCTACGCGTGTCGAACTGCTTGAACACAGTAAACAACACCATGGCAATGACCAGCCAGACGGCGACTTTAGAAAACCACTGATTATTCAAACGAGGCTCCAATCACGGGGCGACAATAGACCCAAAGGGCAGTTGCGGGCCATTTTAGGCTTTTCAAGACGCCCTGACCCGCATTTGCGACGGTTCAACCACAGTATCCGCACGGTATTGCGGTCCATTCAGGCGATGGGGCCGCCGGATATCAGGCCTGAGCCACCGGTTTCAGACCCACGCCGACCAGAAAGGTTTCCGAAGACTTGTCGCGCGACGCCTTGGGTTTGATCGGCTTTACCACCAGAAACGATTCCTTGAAGAGTTTTACCAGTTGGCTGTAGCCGTTTCCGTGGAACACCTTGACCACCAACGCGCCCTGCGGCTTCATGTGCTGCTGGCTGAACTCGACGGCCAATTCGACCAGATGGGCAATACGCGCCGCGTCGGCCGAGGCAATGCCGGAAAGATTGGGCGCCATGTCAGACACCACGATGTCGGCCTGGCGCCCGCCCATCGCGACGGCCACCCGGGCCAACATCTCGGGTTCGCGGAAATCGCCTTGCAAAAACGTCACGCCTTCGATCGGCTCCATCGCAAGGATGTCGAGCGCGAGAATCGTTCCATTAAGTTCGCCCACTGCCGCGCCACCGCCGACAGCCGTCTTCGGCGATAGCCGATTGCGCACGTATTGGCTCCAGGCACCCGGCGTGCTGCCCAGATCCACTACCAGTTGACCCGGCCGAATCAGTTGCAACGACTCGTCAATTTCCTTGAGCTTGTACGCAGCACGCGCCCGATACCCTTCGCGCTGCGCCAACTTGACGTAAGGGTCGTTGATATGGTCGTGCAACCACGCCTTGTTGAGCTTCTTCTTGTTTTTGGGCTTCGCCTCGGTCTCTGTCTTGGTATTCATGACTGCTTCCAGTATTTCTCGATCACGGGCGCAAACGCGCCGGGGGCAGTCCCGCAGACCCTGTGGTTCGGCCGATAATAGCCCCATGCCCCAAATTCAGCTCACGCCCGCGCAGCGCAAGGATCATCGCGCCAATGCCCATCACCTGGACCCGGTCGTGATGATCGGCAACGACGGTTGGACCCCCGCCGTCAAAAAGGAAACCGAAGCCGCCCTGGATGCCCACGGACTGATCAAGGTCCGTGTTTTCTCCGACGACCGCAGCGCCCGCGAAACGCTGTTCCTGACCATCGCCGACGAACTCAATGCGGCGCCAATCCAGCACATTGGCAAATTGCTCGTCTTGTGGCGCCCTGTGACCGAACGCGAGAAAGCGATCGACGAAGATCGCGGCGCCGGCCCGCGTGAGGTCAAGGTCGTCAAGTACAGCAAACGTGGTGGCCAGCGCCCGGAGATCAAAACCCTGCGCGTTCTTGGCAATCAGCGACTGACGCCCGGCGGACAGGTCAAACGGGCCAAGAAGGTCAAGCAGATCAGCATCAAGAAACGCAGTCAAACCTGATCGGGCGGCTGCGGCCTGGTCAAAAACCAGAAGGTGATGGCCGCACACAGCCACTGCACGAGCCACATGACACTGCCAACCAAATGCCATAGCGGCAGGTTGGTACGTGAAACGATCCGGGGTGCGACGGCGAACTCCACCAGCAAGGCCATCAATACGCCGGCGAGCACAAAAACCTTGGCATCGCGTGCGCGCGCCGAACAGTGACCGGTGCCCACCGCCGACGCGGCCAGCAGCGCCACCCCCAATACCGTCGACACCATCACCTGCACACTGAACAAGTGCGCCGCCATGTTGCCGGCCAGTGCCTTTTCAGGCAGATGCAAGAAAAGCAACGGCACAACCCCGAAACCCAGTGTGGTCAGGCTGCCCCACCACAAGGCAGCAACCCACAACGGCCAGGCGCGCAGTGCCTCAGACGTACTGGATCGCGACAACTTCGTAGTGCCGGGTTCCACCGGGCGCCAGCACTTCAGCGCTGTCTCCGACTTCCTTGCCGATCAGCGCACGGGCGATCGGGCTGCCGATGTTAATCAGGCCTTGCTTGAGATCGGCCTCGTCCTCACCCACGATCTGGTAGGTGACCTTCTGTCCTGAGTTTTCGTCCTCCAGTTCGACCGTTGCGCCGAAAACCACGCGTCCACCCGCATCCAGACCGGCTGGATCGATGATCTGCGCGGCCGACAACTTGCCTTCGACCTCCTGAATGCGGCCTTCGATGAAACCCTGCCGATCCTTGGCGGCCTCGTACTCGGCGTTCTCGCTCAAGTCGCCCTGGGCACGCGCTTCGGCGATCGCGCCGATAACCCAGGGTCGATCGACCGTCTTGAGGCGGTGCAACTCTGCCTTGAGCTTGTCGGCTCCGCGTCGGGTAATGGGAATAGTTGCCATGAAATCATCCGTCCAAAAAAATATCAGGGAGCACAGGGCGCTTACGCCGGGTGCTCCCTGAGGGGCTGTTTGAATTATGCCGCGAGTTGCCGATGCAGTTCCTGCAAGGAAATCACGCCCAGATCGTCCAGGTACTGCATACCTTCGACCGTGGCCTCCGCGCCCGCGATCGTGGTGATCGTCGTGACCCGGGCAGCCAGCGCCGAGGTACGAATCTGACCCGAATCGGCAATCGCATTGCGCCGCTCTTCGACCGTGTTGATGACCAACGCTATTTCGTCGTTCTTGATCATGTCCACGATATGCGGCCGGCCCTCGGTCACCTTGTTCACGACCTGGCACGGCAGGTCGGCCGCGACAATCGCCGCCGCCGTGCCCTTTGTGGCGATCAGCTCGAAGCCCAGCGCATGCAGGCCTCGCGCAATCTCCACCGCACGCGGCTTGTCGTTAGGCTTGACCGAGATGAACGCCTTGCCTGAACGCGGCAACTTGGTGCCGGCCGCGATCTGCGACTTCACGAAGGCCTCGCCAAACGTCTTGGCACTGCCCATGACCTCACCGGTGGACTTCATCTCGGGACCGAGAATCGTATCCACGCCTGGAAACTTGACGAAAGGAAATACCGCTTCCTTGACGCTGAAGTACGGCGGGATCACTTCCGCGCCAATGCCCTGGGCATCAAGCGACTGGCCCACCATGCAGCGCGCAGCCACCTTGGCGAGCTGAACGCCGGTTGCCTTGCTGACGAAAGGCACGGTACGCGACGCACGTGGATTGACCTCGAGCACGAAGATGACATCCTGCACGACGCCTTGCGCATCCGGCAGCTGCTGAATCGCGAACTGTACGTTCATCAGGCCCACGACATTGAGCGCATGGGCCATTGCAGTGGTCTGGCGCTTGAGTTCGGTCACCGTGGCCGCTGACAAATAGTACGGCGGCAGCGAACAGGCCGAGTCGCCGCTGTGTACGCCTGCCTGCTCGATGTGTTCCATGACGCCGCCAATGAAGACGCGCTTACCATCACAAATCGCGTCCACGTCACATTCAATGGCGTCGTTCAAAAAGCGGTCCAGCAACACTGGAGAATCGTGCGACACCTTGACCGCTTCGCGCATGTAGCGCTCCAGGTCACGTTGCTCATGCACCACCTCCATGGCGCGGCCACCCAGTACGTAGCTGGGGCGCACCACCAGCGGATAACCCAGGCTGGCGGCCTTTGCCAGCGCATCCGGTTCGGTGCGCGCGGTCGCGTTCGGCGGCTGTCGCAGGCCCAGCTTGTGCAGCAACTGCTGAAACCGCTCACGGTCTTCGGCCGCGTCGATCATGTCAGGACTGGTGCCGATGATCGGCACGCCGTTGGCCTCCAGATCCAGGGCCAGCTTGAGCGGCGTCTGCCCGCCGTACTGCACGATAACGCCCAACGGCTTTTCCTTGTCCACGATCTCCAGCACGTCCTCGAGCGTCAGCGGCTCGAAATACAGGCGGTCGCTGGTGTCGTAGTCGGTGGACACCGTCTCGGGATTGCAGTTGACCATGATGGTCTCGTAACCATCTTCGCGCATGGCGAGCGCTGCGTGCACGCAGCAGTAGTCAAACTCGATGCCCTGCCCGATGCGGTTCGGCCCGCCGCCGAGCACCATGATCTTCTTGCGATCGGTTGGTGCTGCCTCGCACTCGTCCTCGTAGGTCGAATACATATAAGCGGTATTGGTCGGAAACTCCGCCGCGCAAGTGTCGACACGTTTGTAGACCGGACGCACGCCCAGTCGGTGGCGCAACTCGCGGATGGCGGTATCGGTGGTCTTGAGTTGGCGCGCCAGGCGCCGGTCCGAGAATCCCTTGCGCTTGAGCGCGCGCAAGGTCGGGGCGTCAAGTTCGTCCAGTGTGCGTGTCTCGAGTTCGAGCTCGATCTTGACGATTTCCTCGATCTGCACCAGAAACCAGCGGTCGATCTTGGTCAAGGCGAAAACCTCTTCCACGCTCATGCCCATCGCAAACGCGTCACCGACATACCAGATACGTTCCGGCCCCGGTTCGCCGAGTTCCTTCTCCAGCACCTCGCGGTCCTGGGTCTTCTCGTTCATACCGTCGACACCGACCTCCAGCCCGCGCAAGGCCTTCTGGAACGATTCCTGGAAGGTACGGCCGATCGCCATCACCTCTCCGACCGATTTCATCTGGGTCGTCAGGCGCGAGTCCGCGGTCGGGAATTTCTCGAACGCAAAACGCGGGATCTTGGTGACGACATAGTCGATGCTGGGCTCGAAGCTGGCCGGTGTCGCGCCGCCGGTAATCTCGTTGCGCAACTCGTCGAGCGTGTAGCCGATGGCCAGTTTGGCCGCGATCCTGGCGATCGGAAAACCGGTGGCCTTTGACGCCAGCGCCGACGAGCGACTCACGCGCGGGTTCATCTCGATGACGACCATGCGGCCGTCATCCGGATTGATCGCGAACTGAACATTTGAGCCGCCGGTGTCCACCCCGATCTCGCGCAGCACGGCCAATGAGGCGTTGCGCAGGATCTGGTATTCGCGGTCCGTGAGGGTCTGCGCCGGCGCGACGGTGATCGAGTCGCCGGTGTGCACGCCCATCGGGTCGAGGTTTTCGATCGAACATACGATGATGCAGTTGTCCGCCTTGTCGCGCACCACCTCCATCTCGTACTCTTTCCAGCCCAGCAGCGATTCCTCGATCAGCAATTCGCTGGTCGGGGAGGCTTCCAGGCCGCGCTTGCAGATGGTTTCGAATTCTTCGGCGTTGTAGGCAATGCCGCCACCGGTACCGCCGAGCGTGAAACTGGGCCGGATCACGGTCGGGAAGCCGAGCGTCTTTTGCACCACCCACGCCTCTTCCATGCTGTGGGCAATACCCGATCGCGCAGAACCCAGGCCGATGCGTGTCATGGCCTGCTTGAACTTCAGGCGGTCTTCCGCCTTCTCGATCGCGTCAGGGCTGGCGCCGATGAGCTCGACCTTGTACTGATTGAGCACGCCGTTGTGCCACAAATCGAGTGCACAGTTCAGTGCGGTCTGGCCACCCATGGTTGGCAAGATGGCGTCGGGCCGTTCCTTGGCAATGATCTTCTCGACCGTCTGCCAGGTGATGGGTTCGATATAGGTGACGTCGGCCGTCGCCGGGTCGGTCATGATCGTCGCCGGGTTGCTGTTGATCAGAATGACGCGAAAACCCTCCTCGCGCAGCGCCTTGCAGGCCTGCACGCCGGAGTAGTCGAATTCACAGGCCTGGCCGATGATGATCGGGCCGGCGCCGATGATGAGAACACTTTTGATATCGGTGCGCTTAGGCATTTTCACTCCGGCGGGACTGGTCCATCAGCGCCGTGAAGCGCTCGAACAGATAGGCGATGTCGTGTGGGCCTGGAGATGCCTCCGGATGACCCTGGAAACACAACGCGGGTTTGTCGGTGCGTCGCAATCCCTGCAAAGTGCCGTCGAACAGGCTGACGTGGGTTGGTACGAGATGGGGCGGCAGGCTGTCCGGGTCCACCGCGAAGCCGTGGTTCTGGCTGGTGATGCTGACGCGGCCGGAGTCCAGATCCTTGACCGGGTGATTGGCCCCATGGTGCCCGAACTTCATCTTGAAGGTGCGTGCACCCGAGGCCAGCGCCAGAATCTGGTGGCCCAGGCAGATGCCGAAGATGGGCGTGTTCGTGTCCAGCAATTGCCGTACAGAGGCGATCGCGTAGTCGCAAGGCTCCGGGTCGCCCGGTCCATTGGACAGAAAAACACCGTCTGGCGACAACGCCAGCACCGCGTCGGCACTGGTTTGCGCCGGAACCACGGTCACCTTGCAGCCGCGCTCGGCCAGCATGCGCAGGATGTTGCGCTTGACACCGAAATCATAGGCAACCACGTGGTAACGCGGCTTCGTCAGTTCACCGAAGCCGGGCTGCCCGTCCTGCGTGGCGCCGCTCAAGGACCACTCGGTCTGGGTCCAGGCATACGGCGTGTCGACGGTGACCACACGGGCCAGATCCAGACCGGCCATCGACGGCGCGGACCGGGCAAGCGCCACCGCTTGCGCAATACGCGCATCGGACGCCGCCTCACCGGGCGCCAGGCCCATGATGCAGCCGTTCTGCGCACCCTGACTGCGTATCTGTCGCGTCAACTTGCGCGTATCGATGTTGGCGATGGCCACGATATTGGCAGCCTGCAGATAGGATTCCAACGTCGCGGTCTTGCGGAAGTTCGAAGCCACCGCGGGCAGGTCGCGAATGACCAGACCGGCGGCCTGGACCTTATGCGATTCGGCATCTTGCGGATTGACACCGTAGTTGCCGATATGGGGATAGGTCAGCGTGACGATTTGCTGGCAGTAGCTCGGATCGGTAAGTATTTCCTGATACCCCGTCATCGAGGTGTTGAATACCACTTCACCAACGCACTCACCGGTTGCACCGATGGAGTCGCCAATGTAAATCGTGCCGTCCGCGAGTGCCAATATGGCCAGAGGGTAATTTCCCTTGAGAGACAAAAGCACGGGGTTCTCCGGATGGGTTACGGGTACGCCCAAGCATCCGCAAAACCTGATGCAGGTTGCTGCTCTTCAAAGGGGGATTTGACGCGCGAATCGCTTGGGGCGGTTGCTTTCTGGAAAGCCCCGCATTATAGACCAGCGCATGCTGTACCCAACGCGCCGGCCGGCTCACCCCAGGTGCGAAACCGCACTCGCGTACAGGCAGATGGCGGCGGCCGCGGCCACGTTCAAGGACTCTTCGCCACCAGGTTGGGCGATCCGGCACCAGGTTGCGGCATGGCGCGCCAGCGCATCGTCAACCCCCTGCCCCTCGTGACCGAAGGCCCAGGCGCAAGGCCAGGGCAAGGCCTGGTTTTGCACCAGCTCGCCCTGGTGCGAACTGGTGATCACCAGCGGCACGCCGACGTCCACCACATCCTGGACCGACAGGCCTTCGACCAGATGCAGGCCGAAATGCGCCCCCATCCCGGCACGCAAGACCTTGGGCGACCACAAGGCGGCCGTGCCGCTGAGCGCCAGCACCTGGCGGAAACCGAAAGCGCCAGCACTGCGCAAGATAGAGCCCACATTACCCGCGTCCTGCAACCTATCCAGCACCACTGAGGCGACGCCGATCTGAGCCGCACTCTCACCAGGCAGGTCCATCACGAAGCCCATGCGTGCCGGTGACTCCAGGCTGCTGCATTCCGCAAACAAGGCGTCCGAAACCAGCACCACCTCGGCCAGTTCAGGAGCCCATGTGGCGGCGGACGCCAACCAGAACGACTCTGCAAATACCGCCAAAGCCGGCTTGCGCCCACGTTGCAAAGCGGCGCGGCAAAGATGCTCGCCTTCGAGCCAGACCTGACCCTGCTTGCGGTAGGCGGTGTTGTGGGTCGCCAGGCGCTTGATCAATTTGATCAGCTTGTTGTCGCGCGATAACACATGCGCAACGCGGGTTGTGACACCGTCAGCGGACATGCTGCAGCACCTCCGTCACAGGGGCGAATGTGCGCCGATGTTCAGGACATGCGCCAAGGCGGCGCAGCGCAGCCAGATGTTGTGCCGTGCCATATCCCTTGTGGCTGGCAAAACCATAGTCGGGATACTGGACGTCGAGCTGCGCACACCAGCGATCACGATGCACCTTGGCGATGATCGATGCCGCCGAGATCTCGGGAACCAGCGCATCTCCGCCCACGATCGCTTCGGCACGCACCATCAGAACCGGAAGGCGATTGCCGTCGACCAGCACCTTGGACGGCGTCAGTCTCAGACCCTGCACCGCCCGGCGCATGGCCAGCATCGTGGCCTGCAGTATGTTGATCTCGTCGATCTCCTGCACCGAGGCCGAACCTACGGCACAACACAGCGCGCGCGCGCAGATCATATCGAACAGGCGCTCGCGCTGCCGCGCACTGAGCTTCTTGGAGTCGGCCAGGCCGTCGATCGGGTTGCGCGCATCCAGGATCACGGCCGCGGCAATCACCGGGCCAGCCAGCGGCCCACGTCCCGCTTCATCGACACCCGCAACCAGTCCGGGGCTGTCCCAGGGGAGTCGGGCTTGTTCAGGTTTCAAGAAGGGCTTCAATGACATCGGTCGCTATTGTGGACGTATCGCGCCGCAGTTGGTGGTGCAGCGCCTCGAACTGGTGATACAGCCGGGCCACCCGCTGTGGGTTGTCCAGCCACTGGCCCACGGCATCGGCCATCGCACGGGCATTGGCCTGCTCCTGCAGCAATTCGGGAACGACAAAATCCTGACACAGGATATTGGGCAGACCCACCCAGGGCTGCAGCCGTTTGCGCCGCATGATCTGCCAAGACAACCAGTGCATGTTGTAGGCGATCACCATCGGCCGCTTGAACAAGGCCGCCTCCAGCGTCGCCGTGCCACTGGCGATCAGCGTCACGTCACAGGCGGCCAATATCGTGTGCGATTTGCCTGTGAAAATCCGAATCCGGTCGGCCGCGCCAGTGTCGCGAGCGATTTTTTCGATCAGTGGCTGCCAGACCGGAATTGCCGGCACGACGCACTGCAGCTCGGGACGTTCGCGCAGCAATAGCAGCGCCGCTTCAAAAAAGCGGCTGGCCAGGTACTCGATTTCCGAGCGCCTGCTGCCGGGCAGGATGGCAAGCACCGGCGCATCGTTGCGCAGTCCGAGTTCGGCCCGGGCGGCGGCCCGATCGGCATGCATCGGAATCACGTCGGCCAGCGGGTGACCGACAAAGGTCGCTGCCACGCCATGGCGGTGCAACAGTTCCGGCTCGAACGGAAACAGGCACAACATATGGTCGACACTGGCACGTATCTTCATCAGCCTGTCGGCGCGCCAGGCCCAGACCGACGGACACACGAAGTGCACAGTCGGGATGCCGGCCCGTTTAAGGTCGCGCTCGAGCTGCAGGTTGAAGTCGGGCGCATCCACACCGATAAACACATCCGGCCGGTTCTGCAACAGGCGGCTGCGCAGCTGGTCACGTATGGCGGTGATGCCGCGGTAATGGCGCAGGACTTCGACATAACCACGTACTGCCAGCCGATCGCTAGCCCACCAGGCCTCGAATCCATGGGCGGCCATGCGCGACCCGCCAATGCCGCAACTTTTCAGCTCCGGCCATCGTGTGCGCAAACCGCCGAGCAGGAGTCCGGCCAGCAGATCGCCCGATGCCTCACCAGCCACCATGGCAATATCCGGACTGCGCAACAGCGACCGTCCGGCTCCTTCAGACGGGGCCGCTGCTTGCATGGGAACCTACCGGACGATACCGCGTCGCGGCGCGACACCCGACAGGAAGGAGGCCATCATCGCCACGTCCTGCTGTGCGTCGGGGTAGGTCTGCACCAGCTCGTCGATGGCCATGCGCGACTGTTCCAGTGTCAGGTCTTCGCGATACAGCGCCTTGTGCATCGCCTTGACCGCTGCCAGCCGCTGCTCCGAGAAGCCGCGCCGGCGCAATCCTTCGTAGTTCATCGAACGCGCCGCGGCCGGCTGACCCTGGCACATGACGAACGGCGGCAGGTCGGCAAACAGCAAGGCACACATGGCCGTCATACTGTGCGCGCCGATGCGCACGAATTGGTGCACAACGGTGAACCCGCCCAGAACCACCCAGTCGCCCACATGCACGTGACCGGCCAGTTGGGTGTTATTGGCAAAGATCGTATGGCTGCCCACCTGGCAATCGTGCGCCAGGTGTACATAGGCCATGATCCAGTTGTCGTCCTGTACCCGGGTAACACCGACGTCTCCCGGCGAACCGATGTTGAAGGTGCAGAACTCGCGTATCGTGTTGCGGTCGCCAATGTGCAGCTCGCACGGCTCCCCGGCATATTTCTTGTCCTGGGGGATGGCCCCCAGCGAGTTGAACTGAAAGATCCGGTTGTCGCGACCGATCCGGGTGTGGCCCTCGATGACGCAATGCGCGCCCACCGTGGTCCCGGCGTCTATGCGGACATGGGGGCCAATGACGGTGTACGGACCAATGAGCACCGACGCATCGATCTCGGCATGTTTGTCGACGACGGCCGTGGGGTGGATGTTCTGCACGTTGGAACCACGGTCCGCCACTCAGGCGATCGATCGCATCGTGCAGATCAGCGCAGCCTCAACGGCCAATTCCTCGCCCACCATCGCGCGCGCCTTGAACTTGAAGATGCCGGACTTCATGCGGTCGAGCTCGGCATGCAGCATCAGCTGGTCGCCCGGCTCCACCGGACGTTTGAATCGCGCGCCGTCAATGCCTGCGAAGTAATAGACCGTCTTGTCATCGGGCGTGACACCGAGGGTATCGAATGCCAGCAGGGCCGCAGCCTGAGCCAGCGCCTCGAGCATCAGCACGCCTGGCATGACCGGACGGTGCGGAAAGTGTCCGGTGAAAAATGGCTCATTCATGGACACATTCTTCAGCGCAACGATCCGTTTGCCCTTCTCCAGCTCAACCACCCGGTCGACCAGGAGAAACGGATAGCGGTGTGGCAATTGCTTGAGAATCTGGTGAATGTCCATCATGGCTTGGTCGGATCTTTACTGAGTTGTTCGAGGGCCCGCAGGCGGTCACGCAGGGAATCGAGTCGCTTGAGTGATGCCGCGTTTTTTTCCCAGCGCGCATTGTCGTCGATCGGAAATATGCCGGTGTAGTGGCCTGGCTTGAGCAGCGAGCGCGTCACCACAGAGGCCGCCGAAATGTGTACGTGGTCGGCCAGTTTCAAATGACCCAGCACCACCGCCGCGCCGCCTATGGTGCAAAACGCGCCGATCGTCGCGGAGCCCGCCACACCGACACACGCTGCCATGGCAGTATGCCGGCCGACGCGTACGTTGTGGCCGATCTGAATCAGGTTGTCCAGTTTCACGCCGTCTTCGATCACCGTGTCGGACAAGGCGCCACGGTCAATGCAGGTGTTGGCACCGATCTCCACGTCGTCGCCGATGACCACGGCACCGAGTTGCTCGATTTTTTCCCACTCGCCATTGTTCGGCGCGAAGCCAAAACCGTCCGCGCCTATCACCACGCCACTGTGCACGATGCAGTGCGCACCCACCACGCAGGCCTCGCCGACCGTCACATGCGACTTGAGCACGGTGCCGGCGCCGATGCGCACGCCACGCTCGATCACGCACAGCGGCCCGATAAAGGCCGTGGCGTCGATTTCGGCCGATGGGTCGACCACGGCGCTCGCATGGATAGACGCACTGAGCACGGGCGTGTTCTGCCTTTTCCACCACTGCGTGGCGCGCGCATAGTACAGGTAAGGCTGGGGCGTCACGATGCAGGCGCCCTGTGCACAGGCCAATTGCGCCAATTCGGCGTCGGCGATGACACAGGCCGCGCGCGAACGGAGCAGTTGCTCCCGATAACGCGCGCCAGTGACAAAACTCAATTGGGTGGGTGTTGCCTCGGCCAGCGCGGCAATGCCGTCGATGACGGTCGCGGGATCACCATGGAGTTCACCACCCAGTGCTGCAACCAGGGTTCCCAGTGACACGGGCACGTGGTGACCCCGCAGTGATTACTTGGACCCTGCGTTCAGGGCCTTGATCACCTTGTCGGTGATGTCGTGTTTGGGGTTGATGTAGACCGCATCCTGCAATACCAGGTCGTATTTTTCGGCTTCTGCCACTTGCTTGACCACCCGGTTGGCACGCTCGAGCACCATCTGCAGCTCCTCGTTCTTGCGCGAATTGAGGTCTTCCTGGAACTCCCTGCGCTTGCGCTGGAAGTCACGGTCCTGCTCGACCAGTTGCTTCTGGCGGTTGACCCGCTGGGACTCGGCCAGCGTCGGGGCGTCGCGCTCAAGTTTGTCAGCCATGGCCTTGATCGACACGCCCATGTCGACCAGTTCCTTCTCGCGCTTGGAGAATTCCTGCTCAAGCTTGGTCTGCGCCGCCTTGGCGGTTGCCGCCTCTTTGAAAATGCGGTCGGTGTTGACAAAGCCGATTCGGAACTCCTGCGCTTGTGCCCACGGCGCGAAGGCCACGAAGGCCATGAAAACGCCAACGCACAGACAGTTGGAAAGTTTCTTCATTAGAAAGATGTCCCGATTTGAAATTGCACGGTCTGGATTTTATCGCCTGTGAACTTGCGGATCGGCCTGGCGAACGCCAGCCGCAGCGGACCCACTGGCGAGATCCAGCTGATGCCGATGCCGGTTGACGCGCGCATCTCGCTCCAGCGCACCGGCTGCGACTCGGCATACACATTGCCCACGTCGACAAACGCGAACATTCGCAAGGTGCGGTCATTGCCTGCACCGGGGAACGGCGTGAGCACTTCGAAGTTCAGATTGATCTTCTTGTTGCCGCCCAGGCTGCCCCCCGTGATCGTGTCAATCTGGCCCAGACTGCCTTGCTCGAAACCCCGCACCGAGCCCAGGCCACCCGCAAAAAAGTTCTTGAACAGCGGAAACGGTCGCCCAGACAGTCCTTTGCCCCACGCCACGTCGCCATTGAATGCCAGGGTGTACTGTTTATTGAGCGGAATGTATTGCTGGTACTGGTAACTTCCGCTGACATAGCGGGTGTCGCCACCAACGCCCCATTCGGCATTGAGACGCTGGTAGCGCCCATCGGTAGGTACCAGCGCGCTGTCACGTGAATCACGTGCCCAGCCCACGGTGAGCGGGATGCCGTCGCTGGTGGAACCGAACTGGTTGGCATAGGTCGCGTACGCCGCTGGCAACTGCGTGCCAGTAACGATCTTGGTGCGCTCCACACCGGCGCCAAAATACACGGTATCAATTTCAGTGAAAGGCACGCCGAACCGCAGACTGCCACCGGTGGTCACCAGTTTGTAGCTGTCGGTGTCCGTGTAAGGGCTGGTATTGCGGTGATAGACGTCGATCGAGCGCGAAACGCCGTCGACGGTGAAATAAGGATCCGTGGTGTTGAACACCACGGTTCGGTTGGTCTTGCTGGTATCGATCTGGATACCCAGCGAGTTGCCGGATCCGAAGGCGTTTTCCTGCTTGATGCCCGCGCTGAGCCCCAGGCCGTCACCGCTGGAGAACCCGGCGCCCAACGACAAGTTGCCGGTAGCCTTCTCGACCACCGTGATCGTCAGATCGACCTGGTCCGGCGCACCGGCGACCTCCTGCGTCTCGATGCCAACTTCCCGGAAAAAGCCCAGGCGGTCGACGCGGTCGCGTGAGCGCTTGATTTTCTCGCTGTCATACCAGGCCGCCTCGAACTGGCGAAACTCCCGGCGCACCACTTCGTCACGCGTACGGTTGTTGCCAGCCACATTGATGCGACGTACATAAGCCCGGCGCGACGGATCGGCCTGAATGACCAGTGCCACCCGGTTGTTCGTGCGATCGACTTCAGGACGCGCCTCGACACGGGCAAACGCATAGCCGAAATTACCAAAATAGTCGGTGAAGGCCTTGGTCGTCTGCACCACATCGTCGGCGTTGTAAGCCTCGCCCGGTCGAATCGTCACCAGGCTCTTGAACTCATTGTCCTTGCCCAGGAAATTGCCCTCGAGCTTCACACTGGTGACGACATAACGCTCGCCTTCGGTGACGTTGAGCACGATGCTGATTTCCTGCTTGTCCGGCGAGATCACCACCTGGGTCGAGTCAATCCGGAACTCCAGGTAGCCACGTGTAAGGTAATACGAACGCAGGGTCTCGATATCGGCATTGAGCTTGGGCCTGGAATACTGGTCGGATTTGGTGTACCAGCTCAGCCAGCCACCGGAGTCGAGGTCGAACAGGCCGCGCAACGTCGATTCACTGAACACCTTGTTACCAACAATCCGGATTTCCTTGATCTTGGCGCGGTCACCCTCGGTGATCGTGAAGGCCAGATTGACCCGATTGCGTTCGGTCGGTGTAACCGTGGTCACGACCTCGGACGCATATAGGCTGCGGTTGATGTACTGCCGCTTGATCTCCTGTTCGGCCCGGTCGAGCAAGGCCTTGTCATAAGGCCGGCCATCGGCCAGGCCGATGTCACGCATCATCTTGCGCAACGTGTCCTTGTCAAATTCCTTGTTGCCGCCAAACTCGACATCGGCCACGGTCGGCCGCTCCTCGACGATCACGACCAGCACATCCCCGTTGACCTCGATACGCACATCCTTGAACAGGCCCAGCGCAAAGAGTGACTGGATAGCCGTCGCACCTTTCTGGTCGTCGTAAATGTCCCCTACCCGTACTGGCAAGGACGCGAAGATCGTGCCCGCCTCGGCCCGCTGCAAGCCCTCAATCCGGATATCACGAACGGTGAACGGGTCTACGGCCCAGGCTGATCCGGCAAGGGTGCTGGCCGCAATGGCAATGGCCACTGCGTGCCGCTGAAATCGATTGAATAACATGTTGTCTGTCTAAGTCTGTCCGGCCTGGATTGCCGGAGCAATTGAACCCTACCCAAGGATACGGGTGAGATCGTTGAACAAGGCGATGCCCATCATGAGCAACAGTATTGCGACACCACCGCGCTGGAGACGCTCCATCCAGGCATCCGTCACGCCGCGGCCAGTCACCGCCTCCCAAAGATAATACATCAGGTGCCCTCCATCGAGCACCGGCAACGGTAGCAAATTGAGCACGCCCAGGCTCACGCTGATCAGCGCCAGAAACAGCAGGTACTGCGTCAATCCGAGGCTGGCCGATTTGCCGGCGTAGTCGGCAATGGTGAGCGGGCCATTGAGATTCTTCAGCGATGCCTCTCCCACCACCATGCGGCCAATCATGCGCAGCGTTAAGGTAGACACCTCCCATGTACGCACGACCGCTTGCCAGGCGCCGTCCAGCGGCCCATAACGGACGACGACGGTCTGCGGCGCCGCGCCCACATATGCGCCGATGCGTCCGATCGGGCGCCCGTCATCGAGCACCACCTGCGGGTTGACCGCCAGTGCAAGCTCCTTGCCACCGCGTTGCACCGTCCAGACGCCGCCGACGGAATCGGTCTTGCCGGTCGAAGCGCGGATCAGGTCACGCAATTGCTGGCCGTCCACCACGGCCGCCGCGCCGACGCGCAGGACCAGATCACCTTTTTGCAATCCGGCCGCTGCCGCCGCACCATCGGCCATCACCTCCCCGATTTCGGGGCGTGTCAACGGCCCGACGATGCCAATGCGGCGAAACAGCGCGGCGTCGACATCGCTGGAAGGCTGCGCCTCAAGAGGCAGGATCACCTCCCGGCTTCGGCCGCCTGGTTCAAGCTCGAATTCCATCCGAACATCGCGCCCGTGCAGAGCCGCCTGAGCCAGCACCCAGCGCAGGTCGTCAAACGACGCTACGTCCGTCAAGGCATTGGAGCCTTCTGCCGCACGCAAAATCCGCTCGCCACCGCTCAGGCCAGCGCTCTCGGCAATCGACCCCGCGACTGGGCGTGCCAGCACCGCACTGGCTTGTTCAACGCCGGTCCAGTTCACCACGGCGTACAACACCACCGCCAGCAACAGATTGATCAAGGGCCCCGCTGCCACGATGGCTGCGCGCGCCGCCAGTGGCTGGGTATTGAACGCCAGATGGCGCTCATGCGCTGCAACCGGCGCCTCGCGCTCATCGAGCATGCGCACATACCCGCCCAGCGGAAAAGCTGCAACGACGAATTCGGTCGGCGATCCTTTTGGTTGCCAACGCCACAAGGTGTGGCCGAACCCGACCGAAAACCGCAACACACGGACGCCGCAGGCCACGGCCACGCGGTAGTGACCGTACTCATGCACGGCGATCAGTACCGCCAATGCAAAAATGAATGCCAGGATGGTCAACATATACAGGGGGGCCGATCGATATCAGTGCGCCAGCGTTTCGACCTGTCGCGCTGCACGGATGCGGGCCAGGCGGTCGATTTCGAGCAAAGCATCGAGCGAGTCTGCAACGCAATCGGCGGTCGTGTCCAGCGTAAACGCATTGACCCCATGGATCTGGTCGAAACGGATGCGGCCATCCAGAAACGCCTGGACCGCGATCTCGTTGGCCGCGTTGAGCACCGCAGGGGTGCCATTGGCCGCTTCCAGCACCTGCCAGGCCAGTTTCATGGCCGGAAAGCGGGCCTGGTGCCCCGGATCGTCCATGGCTTCGAAGGTCATGGCCGACAGCGTATGAAAATCCAGCGCATCGGCGCCAGACACCAAACGCTCGGGCCAGCAAAGGCCATAGGCGATCGGCACCCTCATGTCGGGCGTGCCGAGTTGCGCGACGATGGAGTTGTCGCGGTATTGCACCATCGAATGAATGATGCTTTGCGGGTGGATGACGACCTCGATACGCGACGCGGGCACACCAAACAGATGGCGTGCCTCGATGACCTCGAGGACCTTGTTCATCATCGTGGCCGAGTCGACCGAAATCTTTCGCCCCATCACCCAGTTCGGATGGGCGCAGGCCTGCTCCGGCAAGACCTCACTCAGGCTGGCCGGATCCCGCTGCCGAAATGGGCCGCCCGACGCCGTCAGGATCAACTTGTCGATGCGGGCATCCCAGGTCGAGACATCGTCCGGCAGCGACTGGAAAATAGCCGAATGTTCACTGTCGATCGGCAGCAGCTTGGCGCCGCCTTGCGCCACGGCCTTCATGAACACAGCGCCACCCACGACCAGCGCCTCCTTGTTTGCCAGCAGCAGGCGCTTGCCGGCTCTGGCGGCCGCCATGCAGGCGGCCAGTCCGGCCGCACCCACGATGGCTGCCATGACGATTTGCACCTGTTCATGCGCCGCGATGTCGACGATGGCCTGCCGCCCCGACAACACGCGGGTGGGCAGATTCAGCGCCCTGCACTGCTGCTCGAGTGCACGGGCACTGGCTTCGTCGGCCATCACTGCAAACGCCGGCGCATGGGCCTCACACTGCGCCAGCATGGCGTCGACCCGCGTCGACGCCGTCAGCGCAAACACGTCGAATCGATCAGGATGGCGTGCGATGACGTCCAGCGTGTTGACACCCACCGAGCCAGTCGAACCCAGAATGACGACACGCGATCGCATGTACTCGGCCTGCGGGTTCATACCGACGCCAGCAACATGGCCAGTGGCATGACCGGCAACAGCGCGTCGATGCGGTCGAGCACACCGCCATGGCCGGGCAACAGACCGCTGCTGTCCTTGGCGCCGGCACTGCGCTTTAGCAGTGACTCGATCAGATCGCCCACCACACTCATGCCAACCAGGGCCACCAGCGCCGGCCACATGAACCAGTGTTCAGACGCGAGCACGCGTGTGTACAGACTCGGCGCCTGCGCCTGGAAATATCCGTCGGCCCAATGCCACACCAGGGCCAGCAACAGTACACCGACCACCGCCCCGGCAACACCCTCCCAGGTCTTGCCGGGACTGATGCTCGGCGCCAGTTTGCGCGACACGACCTGGCCACCCCATGTGCGGCCGGCAAAATAGGCCGAGATGTCCGCCACCCAGACCAAGGCCATGATGGACAACACGAAGTTGACTCCCTCGTGGCGCGCCTGTGCCAAGGCCACCCAGGCGGCAAACAAAATCAGGAATCCGACGGCCAGGCGCAACGCTCTTGGCAAGCGGGACCACAATCCGGTACCACCGTTAAGCAGCCATGCCGCGCCGAGCAGCCAGATTGCGGCCATCAGGCTCCACAACCACACTACCGGCTGCATCAGCATGCCAGCGCCCCAGGCCATCACGCAGGCAGATGCACAGGCAGCGGCACACAGCCATGGCACGGCGCCGCCATAACCCACCAGTCGTGCCCACTCCCATGCAGCCGCAGCGATGAAGAGAATCGCCAAGGCGGACAAAGGCGCGGCGGACGGATAGAACATGGCTGGCAGCAGCACCAGCAGCAAGACGATCGCGGTGAGAATTCGCTGCTTGAGCATGTGGCAGCCTCAGGCCGGCTGCGGGCGGTCGACTTTGGCCGTCACCTGCGCAGACGTCTTGCCGAATCGGCGCTCACGCTGCGCAAATGCGGCAATTGCCTGGTCGAGCGACGCATCATCAAAATCCGGCCACAACGTGTCCGTGAAATAAAGTTCGGAGTACGCCGCCTGCCAAATCAGAAAATTGCTGATGCGCTGTTCGCCCCCGGTACGCACGATCAGATCGGGGTCAGGCACATGCGCCAAGGCCAGGGCCGCATCCAGATTGATCTCGGTGACGGGCTTGCCCTCGGCCACCAGACGACGCGCCGCCTGGGCGATGTCCCAGCGGCCACCGTAGTTGAAGCAGACATTGAGAATCAGCCCGGCGTTGGCGGCCGTGGCCTGCTCGCCTTTTTCCAGGCCGCGCAGGACGGACGGTGACAACCCTGCCCGCTCACCCACGAAGTGCAGGCGAACACCGTCCTTGACCAATTGCGGCACCTCGCGCCCGATGGCCATCGCCAGCAACTCCATCAGACCCGAAACTTCGTCCGGCGGACGGCTCCAGTTCTCGGAAGAAAAGGCGAACACCGTGAGCACAGACACGCCGCGCTCGGCACAGGCGCGTACACAGCGGCGCAGGCTGTCGACGCCGGCCTTGTGCCCGGCCACACGAGGCAGAAATCGCCGCGTCGCCCAACGACCATTGCCATCCATCACGATGGCAACATGGTGGGGCGTCGGGTGCGATGGCTTCATGTGCGACGAACGGCTCCGAGGAACGTGCCTCAGACCGCCATGAGGTCCTGTTCCTTGGCCGCCACCAGCTGATCAATCAGTGCGATGTGGCGATCGGTCAACTTCTGGATGTCACTCTCGGAGCGCTTCTGGTCGTCTTCTGTGGCGACCTTGTCCTTGACCAGCTTCTTGACCGCTTCATTGCCGTCGCGGCGCAGATTGCGCACAGCGATCTTGCCGTTTTCGCCTTCATTACGAACGAGCTTGGTCAACTCCTTGCGACGCTCTTCGGTCATGGCCGGCATTGGCACGCGGATCAGATCGCCCATCGACGCCGGATTCAATCCAAGGTCACTCTCGCGGATGGCCTTTTCAATCTTCGCACCCATGCCTTTTTCCCAGGGCTGGATGCTGATCGTGCGGGCATCGAGCAAGGAGACATTGGCCACCTGGCTGATCGGCACCTGCGAGCCGTAGTAATCGACATGCACCGTATCGAGCAGCCCCGGGTTGGCGCGGCCGGTACGAATTTTCGTGAGGGTGTGCTTGAGCGCCTCGATCGACTGATCCATCCGGGTCTCAGTGTTAAGGCTAATTTCTGCGATATCCATCGTCAACTCCTGCAAGGGCCTGAACCACAGGTCCAGGTAAAGGGTGCAAGCATTCGATTGTCAGGCATAGACCAGGGTGCCTTCATCCTCACCCAGAATCACACGCTTGAGCGCACCGTGCTTGATGATCGAAAACACCTTGATCGGCAATTTCTGGTCTCGACACAGCGCGAACGCTGTCGCGTCCATGATGCCCAGATTGCGGGACATGGCTTCGTCAAAGGAGATCCGGCTGTAACGGGTGGCCTTCGGGTCTTTCTTGGGGTCGGCGGAATAGACACCATCGACCTTCGTGGCCTTGAGCACCATCTCGGCGCCGATCTCGGCGCCACGCAAGGCGGCTGCAGTATCGGTCGTGAAGAATGGATTGCCGGTACCTGCGGCGAAAATGACGACCTTGCCCTCTTCCAGGTATTGCAGCGCCTTGGGCCGTACGTAAGGTTCAACCACCTGCTCGATCGAAATCGCCGACATGACGCGGGCGGTCAGACCCGCCTTGTTCATCGTGTCGCCCAGCGCCAGTGCGTTCATCACCGTCGCCAGCATGCCCATGTAATCCGCGGTGGCCCGGTCCATGCCGACCGAGCCGCCGGCAACACCCCGGAAGATATTGCCGCCGCCGATCACCACCGCCACTTCCACCCCCATGCGGGTGACCTCCGCGATCTCGTCGACCATGCGAACAATGGTGTCCCGGTTGATGCCGAATGCGTCGTCGCCCATCAAGGCCTCGCCCGACAACTTGAGCAAAACACGTTTGTAGGCAGGGGCGGGTTGTGACATGGGCATCTCCAGATTTTCAGTCTTTGCGCAAGCCGGCCCGCCAGGCGGGACCGGCCTCGGGACGTTCAGGCCGATTGTTTGGCCGACGCCACCTGGGCGGCAACTTCGGCAGCGAAGTCATCAACCTTCTTCTCGATGCCCTCGCCCACAACGTACAGCGTGAAACTCTTGACCGTCGTGTTGGCGCCCTTGAGCATCTGCGCGACGGTCTGTTTGTCGTTCTTGACGAACGACTGGTCGAACAGCGACACCTCTTTCAGGTATTTCTGCACGCCACCTTCGATGCGCTTGGCAACGATCTCGGCCGACTGTACCGGCTTGCCGGCTGCCACCGCTGTAGCAGCGTCTTCTGCCGCCTTGGCAGCAGCCACCGAACGCTCGCGCTCGACAAATTCGGCCGGAACATCGGCGCTGGACAAAGCCACGGGCTTCATCGCCGCGATATGCATAGCCACATCCTTGGCGGCGGCTTCGTCGCCATCGAACTCGACGACCACACCGATGCGCGTGCCGTGCAGGTAGCTGGCCAGCTTGGCGCCTGAGGCAAATCGCTTGAAGCGGCGAAAGCTCATGTTCTCGCCGATCTTGCCGATCAGGCCCTTGCGCACGTCTTCCAGCGTCGGACCAAAACCGTCCTGCTCGTAAGCCAGGGCACCCAGCGCCGCGACATCGGCCGGGTCATGCTTGGCGACCAGCGCCGCAGCAGCTTCGGCCACGGCCAGGAAGCTGTCATTTTTGGTGACGAAGTCGGTCTCGCAGTTGATTTCGATCAGCGCGCCGGCATCACCGTCGCGGGCAATGGCGACGACACCTTCGGCCGTGATACGTCCGGCAGCCTTGCCGGCCTTGGTTCCGAGCTTGACGCGCAGCAACTCTTCTGCCTTGACCATGTCACCCTCGGCCTCCGTCAACGCGCGCTTGCATTCCATCATGGGTGCGTCGGTTTTTCCACGCAATTCAGCGACCATGCTTGCAGTAATTGCTGCCATCATTTTTCTCCGTATCTGTTACGACTTAAATTTAATCGAGACTAAAAAAAAGGGGCACGGAGCCCCTTTGGACGGCCCTGAAAGTATCAGGCCTGGGTCTCGCTCACTTCGACGAATTCATCGCCACCTTCGCCAGCTGCCACCGCCTTGACGACGTCGTCGACTGCG
Source organism: Burkholderiales bacterium (assembly GCA_038326025.1). GTDB lineage: Bacteria > Pseudomonadota > Gammaproteobacteria > Burkholderiales > Burkholderiaceae_C > CAISIP01. The sequence goes on along the minus strand of JBBQJP010000034.1, from coordinate 13,329 downwards.
TTGGCACGGCCTTCGAGCACGGCGTCGGCAATGCCGCGCGCATACAGCGTAACGGCCTTGGCCGAGTCGTCATTGCCAGGAATGACGTAGTCGATGCCTTCGGGCGAATGGTTGGAGTCCACAACGCCGATCAACGGAATGCCCAGCTTCTTGGCTTCGGCAATGGCGATCTTGTGGAAGCCCACGTCGATCACGAAGATCGCGTCCGGCAGCGCATTCATGTCCTGGATGCCACCGATGTCTTTTTCAAGCTTGGCAATTTCGCGGGCAAACATCAGTTGCTCCTTCTTGCTCATGCTGTCCAGGCCGGCTTCCTGCTGGACCTTCATTTCCTTCAGGCGCTTGATCGAGGTCTTGACCGTCTTGAAGTTGGTGAGCATGCCGCCGAGCCAACGCTGGTCGACGTATGGCACGCCTGCGCGCTGCGCTTCCATGGCCACGGTATCACGGGCTTGGCGCTTGGTACCGACCATCAGGACGGTGCCGCGGCGGGCGGTGTGTTGGCGCACGAACTTGGCCGCTTCCTGGAACATCGGCAACGATTTTTCCAGGTTGATGATGTGGATCTTGTTGCGATGGCCGAAGATGAACGGCGCCATCTTGGGGTTCCAGAAACGGGTTTGGTGACCGAAATGGACACCGGCTTCCAGCATTTCACGCATGGTGACTGACATGATTCTCTCCAAAAGGTTGGGTCTAAAATCCGGTCCTCGATCCGCCCAGGTCGAAAAGCACACCCCGTATTGGGGAAAACCTTTGACCTGGCGCGAACACCTTGTTGGGCCCGGATTCGCGATTTGTCTTGACGCGCATCCCGCAATAGGCTACGTCGGCAAAACCCAAGGACTATAACACAGGCACCCCGCAGATCCGATGGCACACAACCCCCTGGCCGACCTGGCCCACACCCGCAAAAACATCCTGGACGGCGTCGCCAACGCCAGTGATCACATGGAGGCCTGCGTGGCAGCAGCGCAGTCGCCCGCATGCGACAAGGTCTTCCTGCGTACGATGTTCGATGAGGCTCGGCAACTGGCTGCCAGTTCCGATGTACGGCGGCTGCCGCTGGCCGGGCTGGCGGTATCGGTCAAGGACCTTTTCGATGTACGGGGCCAGGTCACCGGCGCCGGCTCGCGGACCCGAGCCGATGTGGCGCCCGCACAGCAGGACTGCCCTGCGGTTGCGCGCTTGCGCGCCGCAGGTGGCGCCATCATCGGTCGCACCAACATGACCGAATTCGCCTTCTCCGGCGTCGGAATCAACCCGCATTTCGGCACACCGGCCAACGCAGCGAGCCAGGGCGAAGCGCTGATACCCGGCGGCTCGTCATCCGGCGCGGCCGTCTCGGTCGCAACCGGAGCCGCTTACATCGGGCTGGGCTCGGATACCGCCGGCTCGATCCGGATCCCGGCTGCTCTCAATGGCATTGTCGGATTCAAGAACACTGCGGCGCTGGTGCCGCGGGACGGGGCCATTCCCCTGTCGACCACACTGGACACTGTTTGCGCCATGACCCGCTCGGTGCCGGACGCCATCATTGCCCATGAAATCCTGGCCGGCCGAATGGTGACGCGCAGCATGGCCCCGCTGACGGCCTACCGACTGGCCGTCGTGCGCCAGCTTATGCAGGACGAGATGGATCCGACGGTCGCGCAGGCCTGGCAACGTACGCTGGACCGGTTGCGCGCCAGCGGCGCCTCCATCCGCGAGATCGACCTGCCCGAACTCGATGAACTGACGGGCATGATGGCGCACGGGGCTTTTGCGGGTTCCGAGAGTTTTGCCTATCATCGCAAGGCGCTTGAACGTGTGGGCGACCAGTTCGATCCGCGTGTGGTGGCACGTATCCGCCGCGGTGCGGCCATGACTGCCTTTGAGTACATCGATCTGCAACATGCCCGCACCGACTGGATCGCCCGCATCGGCCAACGGCTGTTGCCCTATGACGCCGTGTTGTCGCCAACCGTGCCGCTGGTGGCCCCTTCAATAGCGTCGATCGCGCCGGGCGCGGAACGGGACGACGCATTTTTCCGGGTCAACGGCCTGTTGCTGCGCAATACCAACGTGGTGAACATGCTGGACGGCTGCGCCCTGTCGCTGCCTTGCCACCAGACCGATGAGTTGCCGGTCGGTCTGATGGTATGGCACGGCTCTTATCGCGACGATGTGGTGCTCAACATAGGGCACCAGATCGAACGCTTGCTGCAGGCCGGATAATCCCGGCTCTCGCCTGCCGGCGGCCCTTGGCCGTGCCGGAGCACCGGCATCAAAGGGATTCATGAAAATTGCAGTCATTGGCGCCGGAATTGTGGGCGTCACCACCGCGTATGAGCTTGGCCGCGATGGCCATGCCGTCACGGTCTTCGAGCGCCGCGGCGCGGCGGCGGAGGAAACGAGTTTTGCCAATGCCGGCATCATTGCCCCCGGTTATGTCACACCATGGGCGGCGCCGGGCATGCCGGGCAAGGTGCTCGGACAACTGTTCCAGCGCCATGCCAGCATGCGCATGGCATGGCCCCTTGGAGTGGACGATATGAAATGGGCCTGGAAGTGGTACCGGGCCTGTCGGCTCGATACCTACCTGACGAACCGCGCTCATATGCGCCGCCTCGCGTTTTACAGCCGCGCCCGCCTGCATGCCATCCGCGACGACCTGCGCCTGGAATATGACCGCAGCGACGGCTATCTGGTCTTGTTGCGTACTGAGCGCGATCGGCAGCTGGTGCAACCCAGCCTGCAGGTACTGCGTGACGCGGGCATCCCGTTCCGACTGCTGGAACCGGAGCAGGCACGCCTGGTTGAGCCCGCACTCGATACCGACACGGCTTTTGTCGCCGCCATCGAGTTGCCCGACGACGAGGTCGGCAACTGCCGCCAGTTCGCACTCTTGCTCAAAAACGAAGCACAGCGCAATGGGGTGAAGTTCCGTTTCAATACGACGGTGCGCAGTGTGACGGCTGGCCACCAGCCGACAGCATGGGTGCAGGGCGAGCCAGAAGCGACCGAATTCGATGCGGTGGTGTTGTGCGCAGGCGTGGCCTCGGCACAGTTGCTAAGGCCCGTGGGAATCTCGCTGCCACTGGTGCCCATCCACGGCTATTCGCTAAGCGCTTCTATCAAGGAGCCGCTCAATGCTCCGCGCAGCGCCGTCATGGACGAGCATTACAAAGTCGCCATCACCCGACTGGGCAACCGCATCCGTGTGGCCGGCGGTGCCGAGCTCGGCGGACGCGCTGCCGACAAGCACCAGGCGCCGTTGCGCACGTTGTACAAGGTGTTGCAGGACTGGTTTCCTGCGGCAGCCAGCCGCAGCAGCGGCATTCAGGAATGGAAAGGCGCCCGCCCCATGCTGCCGGACGGCCCGCCGTTGGTGTGCGCCAGCGGCGCACCCGGCCTGTGGCTCAATATCGCGCACGGGTCCAGCGGCTGGGCCTTGTCCTGCGGCTCGGCGCGCGCAATCGCTGACATGGTCGGTGGCAAGTCCGCTGAACTCGACATGACAGGGTTCGACCTGGCACGCCTGGGGCACTGACACCCGCCCCGGCAAGATGCTATCGTCGCCGGTACCTGCAACCGCCATCCGCGGGTGCAACCCGACCGCAATGCTGGAGACCTTGGCATGAAGATCCGCTTCTGGGGCGTGCGTGGCTCGATCGCGTCACCCGGCCCCAAGACCGTCCGTTATGGCGGCAACACCACCTGCATCGAAGTGCGTACCGACGCCAACGAGCTCATCATCATCGATGCGGGCACCGGCATTTTTCCGTTATCCCACGCCTTACTTGCCGAGATGCCGCTGACGGCAAACATCCTGATCACGCACTCGCACTGGGACCATATCCAGGGCCTGCCGCTGTTCGTGCCCAACTTCATTGCCGGCAACACGCTTCGTCTGCACGGCGCATTCGATCCGGTTTCGGGCAACGGTATCGAGCAGGTCATGTCGGTGCAGTTGCAATACAGCTACTTTCCCGTGCGCGAAGCCGAACTCAAGGCGCGCATGGAATATGTAACCCTGATGCCGGGTGAACCGGTACAGGTCGGTAGCGCGACGGTGACGCCGGTGTTGTTGAATCACCCGGTGATCGACTTTGGTTACCGGATCGACTGCGATGGCAAATCGATGTTCTTCACCGGCGACCACGAGCCGCCCTACAACATCTACGACCCGCACGACGCCGAATACGCCGAGTACCAGCAGTTCGTGGATGAGAAACACAGTGTCATCCTGCGCGCCATTCACGGCATCGATGTGCTGATCGCCGACACCTCCTATACGCGCCAGGAATTTCCCACCAAACAAGGCTGGGGACACGGCAGCTTTGACACCAGCATCGCGCTGGCCCGCGCCGCCCGGGTGAAAACCTTGTTCTGCACCCACCACGAGCCGACCCGCAGCGACGATGCCCTGGAAGCGGCCTTTACGCAGGCCCTGTCCGACAACCCGCAGCCCAATGATGGCGGTCCCGACATCCGGCTCGCGCGCGAAGGCGAGTTCTTCGAATTCTGACCATGTCGCCAGGTTTGGGCCCACCCCCTCGGCAAGTGCTGGCCGGCCCGCAATGGCCGCTGCACAACACCGCGGCAACGCGGGCGCTCGAGACACAAGCCTTGTCCGCCGTGCCGCCCCATACGCTGATGCAGCGCGCCGGGCTGGCCTGTGCCCGACTGGCCTTGGCCATCGCGCCCCATGCGCGTGTCATCTGGGTCGCCGCCGGCCCCGGCAACAATGGTGGCGACGGCATGGAAGCGGCGATGTTTCTGCAGCGCTGGGGCTGCCAGGTCACCGTTACCTGCCTGGGTGATGCGGCTACAGCTTCCCCTGACGCTGCGGCATCGCGCGCGCGCGCACAAGAAGCTGGCGTGACGTTTGCCCCAGAGCCACCCTTGTTGTGGGACCTGTGCGTCGACGCATTGCTGGGCATCGGCGCAACACGACCACCTGAGGGCGTGATGGCCCGGTGGATACACCACATGTCGGGCCGCGACGCACCGGTGCTGGCGATCGACAACCCCACCGGACTGAACGCGGATACCGGCGAGGCCGCTGGCGTCTGCGTGCGGGCCCACACCACACTTAGCCTGCTCACCCTCAAGCCGGGACTGTTCACCGCCGATGGGCGCGACATGGCGGGCCATGTCTGGCTGGACGAGCTTCAGGTCGGCCCCAACGAGACTCCTGACACTGGGATGCCGACAGCCCATCTGATCAAACGCCCTGCCACCGTGCAGCGTCTGCACGCATCGCACAAAGGCAGTTACGGCGATGTGGCTGTCGTGGGGGGGGCGAGCGGAATGACGGGCGCGGCGGTGCTGGCCGCAACCGCAAGCCTGTACGCCGGCGCCGGGCGGGTGTTTCTCTGCCCGCTCGACGCCCAGGCCGCGTCGCTTGCGTCCGCGCCTGCGGAGCTCATGTTGCGCGAGATAAAAGGCCTGGTTCTAGAGCGCCTGACGGTGGTGTGTGGTTGCGGCGGAGGCGATGCAATACGGGCGCAGCTGCCCGCGCTGTTATCGCGCGCCGGCACACTCGTGCTTGACGCCGATTCCCTCAACGCGCTGGCCCGTGACAGCCAGTTGGAGCAACTGCTGCAAAACCGCGCCAAGCGCCAAGCGCCAAGCGTGCTCACGCCCCACCCGAAGGAAGCGGCCCGGTTGCTAGGTACCACGGCCGCTTTGGTTCAGGCGAATCGCATCGATGCCATACTCCGCCTGGCAGCCCGATTCCAATGCACCGTGGTTCTCAAGGGTTCGGGCACGATCGTTGCCGCACCCGACCAGCTTCCAGCCATCAATCCGGCCGGCAACGCCTTGCTGGCCACAGCCGGCAGTGGTGACGTCCTGGCGGGACTGATTGGGGCCAGACTGGCGGCAGGTTTGCCCGCCTTCGAGGCGGCATGTGCCGCAGTATTTGCCCACGGCGAGGCGGCCGACCATTGGCCGACCGGTTCCGCGTTGACGGCTGGGGCACTGGCCCGCGCGCTGCACTGAGCGCGTCAGGCCAGGCGAAGTCAGAATCGCCGTCGGGTCAGCCGCGGCCGGCGAACGGCATCTTGGTGGCCATGACCGTGTGGAACATCACGTTGGCACTGGCAGGCAGACTGGCCATGTACAAGACCGACTGGCCGACCACGTTGACGTCCATCAGCGGCTCCACGGCGATCTCGCCATTAGCCTGAATGACACCGGTTGCCATGCGCTGCGCCATTTCGGTGGCCGCATTACCGATGTCGATCTGGCCAACCGCGATGTCGTACTTGCGGCCGTCCAGCGATGCGGTTTTGGTCAGCCCCATGACGCCGTGTTTCGTCGCCGTGTAGGCGATGGAATTCGGACGCGGCACATGGGCCGATATCGAGCCATTGTTGATGATGCGTCCGCCCATTGGGGACTGCGCCTTCATCACGCGAAATGCGTTCTGAATGCAGAGAAATGCGCCGGTGAGGTTGATGTCCACCACGTTGCGCCACTGGTCAACGGTGAGATCTTCCAGCGGGATGCCGGGGGCATTGACGCCGGCATTGTTGAACACCACATCCAGGCGCCCGAACGCCTTGACGGCGGCATCGAACAACGCACGAACTGAATCCGGATCCGATACGTCGGTAGGCACGGCCAGTGCCCGATCACCGGCTCCGCTTTCCTTGGCGACCGCCTCCAGTGGCTCCTGGCGTCGACCGGCGAGCACCACACGATAACCGGCACCGAGCAGGGCCAGCGCGGCGGCCTTGCCGACGCCGCTACCCGCTCCGGTGACGATCGCAATTTTCGATTCAGATGACATGTCTCAGACACTCCATGGGTTGTTGATGTTGATGATCTGCATTCGGTGAGCCCGAACTCACCGCCGGGAAGTCCTGCCGCGTTTGCCGGCAGCACCATTGCGTGGCGGAGCTTTTCCGGCGGAGCCCGATGGCTTGTTGCCACGCGACGCCGATTCTGCACCTTTGCGTGGCTTGCGCCGGGATGACTTGTCAACCGACTTGTCGTCGCGCGCAATACGCGGTGCCGTTTCGTGGCCAGCACCTTTGTCTTTCATGGCGCGCAGCGCGAGGTCTTCGTCGTCGCGCACCAGGCGAAAGTCAATGCGCCGGCCGTCCAGGTCGACCCTGCTGACCTGCACCCGGACCCGCGTGCCGATCGAGTAACGCATGCCGGTACGCTCGCCGCGCAATTCCTGGCGCATTTCATCGAACTTGAAGTATTCGCCGCCCAGCTCGGTGATATGTACCAGGCCCTCGACGTACATCGCGTCGAGCGTGACAAAGATGCCGAAACTCGTTGCCGAGGAGACCACCCCGCCATATTCCTCGCCCAGATGCTCGCGCATGTATTTGCACTTGAGCCAGGCTTCCACATCGCGGCTGGCCTCGTCTGCCCGACGTTCATTGGCACTGCAATGCAGGCCGGCTGCCAGCCATGCTGCGCCCTCGGCATTGAGCTTGCGCGGCTTTTCGTCCGTCGCCTTGGCGCGTGATACCGCACCTTTTTCGAGCCTGCGCGACAACTTCGCGTGGGCCTCGCCCGGCGTCGGCAATACCGGCAACTGGTAACGCGTCTTGCCGAGAATGGCCTTGATCACCCGGTGCACCAGCAGATCCGGATAACGCCGGATCGGACTGGTGAAGTGCGTGTACGAGGCGAACGCCAGACCGAAGTGGCCGCTGTTGACAGGCGTGTAGATCGCCTGTTGCATCGAACGCAACAACATGGAATGGATCTGCTGTGCATCCGGCCGGTCCTTGGTCGCCTGCGCAATACGCTGGAAATCGCCAGGCGTCGGATCATCGCTGATGTCCAGCCCGATACCCGTCGCCTTCAGATAGCTGCTCAGGATCTCCCGCTTCTCAGGGGTTGGCCCCTCATGTACACGGTACAAGCCGTTGTGCTTGCTCTGCAGAATGAAGTCGGCACTGCAGACGTTGGCCGCCAGCATGGCCTCCTCGATCAGCTTGTGTGCGTCGTTACGGGTGCGTGGCACGATTTTCTCGATACGGCCGCTCTCGTCACAAACGATCTGCGTCTCCACGGTCTCGAAGTCGACCGCCCCGCGCCGGTTGCGCGCGGTGTTGAGCGCACGGTATACATCGTGCAGGTTCATCAGGTCGCCGACCCGCTCCTTGCGCCGCTGCGCCTCGGGGCCACGGGTGTTGGCCAGAATGGCCGCCACCTCGGTATAGGTGAACCGCGCATGACTCCACATGACGGCCGGATAAAACTGGTAGGCCGTGACCTCGCCGGTAGCGTCGACAAACATGTCGCACACCATGCACAGTCGATCGACCTCCGGATTGAGCGAACACAAGCCGTTGGACAATTTCTCGGGCAGCATCGGAATCACACGACGCGGGAAATACACGCTGGTGGCGCGATCGTAGGCATCGATATCGATGGCCGAACCGGTATCCACATAGTGGCTGACATCGGCGATGGCCACGAGCAGTCGCCAGCCTTTGACCGCCGACTTGCCCCGCCCGGTTGTGGCAGGTTCGCAATAAACCGCGTCATCGAAATCACGCGCGTCTTCGCCATCGATCGTGACCAGGGGAACGTCGGTCAGATCGACGCGGTTCTTCTTGTCCTGCGGACGCACTTTGTCCGGCAAACCACGTGCCTGCGCGATACAGGCCTCGGAGAATTCGTGTGGCACGCTGTACTTGCGCACCGCGATCTCAATCTCCATGCCAGGGTCATCGACCTCGCCCAATACCTCTTTCACCCGCCCGACCGGCTGGCCGTACAAGGCGGGCGGCTCGACCAGATCGACCACGACAACCTGCCCGGCCTTCGCAGTACCGGTGGCCCCTTTGGGCACCAGCACATCCTGGCCATAACGCTTGTCCTCGGGCGCCACGAGCCAGACACCACCTTCTTGCAACAGGCGCCCGATGATGGGTTGCTTGGGGCGTTCAACGATCTCGACCACCCGCCCTTCGGGTCGGCCTTTGCGGTCACTGCGCACGACGCGAACCTTGACGCGGTCCTTGTGCAACACGGCCCGCATCTCGTTTGGCGGCAAGTAAATATCGGCCTCGCCGTCATCGCGTGCGACAAATCCATGGCCATCCCGGTGACCCTGGATGGTTCCCTCAAATTCATCCAGCAGGCTGCTGGAAGTACTAATATTCTTGATACAATCTCCTCTTTCCTGAAATGCCCAGGTGGCGGAATTGGTAGACGCACTAGTTTCAGGTACTAGCGAGTAACATCGTGGGGGTTCGAGTCCCTTCCTGGGCACCAAGAATAATTTGGTTAATGAAAGCCGCTGCGGTTGCAGCGACGGACAATATGAAAGCCGCTGCAGTTGCAGCGGCTTTTGTTTTTGGCGTCGACTTATACAGGGACGGCGACAAGGTCATGACCCTGCGTGTCGACAATCCTGGCCCGGGTGAATTCCCCGACCTTGAGCGTCTTGCTGGCTTTTTGCGGTGGCAACAAGCGCACGATACCGTCGATCTCGGGCGCATCGGCGTAACTGCGCCCCGTACCTCCACGACGCCCCATTGCCGGGGCTGAATCCACCAGCACCTGCATCGTGGCGCCGATACGGCACTTGAGCTTTTCGGTCGATACCTGCTCGGCAACGGCCATGAAACGGGCCCGGCGCTCTTCGCGCACTTGCATAGGCAACATGCCTTCAAGGCTGTTGGCAACAGCCCCATCGACCGGACTGTAGGCAAAACAACCCGCACGATCGATCTGTGCCTCCTGCATGAAATCGAGCAGATGCTGAAATTCGGCCTCTGTCTCACCGGGAAAACCGGCGATGAAGGTGCTGCGAATCACGATCTCCGGGCACTCGGCGCGCCACTTCTGGATGCGCTCTAGATTCCTCTCGCCACTGGCCGGTCGCTTCATGCGTTTGAGCACATCCGGATGGCTGTGTTGCAAGGGCACATCCAGGTACGGCAGCACCCGCCCGGTCGCCATCAACGGAATCACGGCGTCCACACTCGGATACGGATACACATAATGCAAACGTACCCAGGCACCATAAGGTTCGGCCAGATCGCCCAGCGCCTGCACCAGATCGAGCATGCGGGTCTTGACCGGCTTGCCGTCCCAGAAACCGGTGCGGTACTTGACGTCAACGCCATATGCCGACGTGTCCTGGCTGATGACCAGCAACTCCTTGACGCCGCCCTCGAACAAGGCCCGCGCATCATTGAGCACATCACCGATGGGACGCGAAACGAGATCGCCGCGCATCGACGGAATGATGCAAAAGGTGCAGCGATGATTGCAGCCTTCGCTGATCTTCAGGTACGCGTAATGGCGGGGCGTCAACTTGATGCCGGCGACACCAAACGCATTCGGAATCAGATCGACAAACGGGTCATGCGGCTTCGGCAGATTTTCATGAACAGCGTCCATGACTTCCTGCGTCGCATGCGGGCCGGTCACCGCCAGCACCTTGGGGTGAACCTGGCGAACCAGGTTGCCGCCATCGGCGCCTGATTTGGCACCCAGACAACCGGTGACGATGACACGGCCGTTTTCGGCCAGCGCCTCGCCGATCGAGTCAAGACTCTCGCGCACCGCGTCATCGATGAAGCCGCAGGTATTGACGATGACCAGATCGGCACCCTCGAGGGATTTGGAGGTCTGATAACCCTCGGCGCTGAGTTGGGTCAGTATCAGTTCGGAGTCGGTCAGGGCCTTGGGACAACCCAGGCTGATGAAACCGACGGTCGGAACCTTGGCCAAGGGGGATGATGGGGGCGAAAGAACTTCTTGCATCGTCGTATTGTCGCGCCCCGCGAACCGCTTCAGCGCTTGATCCCGAAACTGCTCAGGACTTGCTCCGTCTGCTTCTGCATCTGCTCCTGCAATTGCGTCAGCAGGTGTTTGGACTGATCCATGTTCGGGCCCATCATGCCTTTCACCATGGGCAGTTGCATGTTCATGAACTGCTTCCACATGTCAGGCGTGAACTTCTCGGACTGCTCGCCGAGCCGGGTTTGCACATCCATCAGGGTCTGCATGTTCTTTTCGAGGTATCCCCCCATGAATCCCTGCATGGTGTGGCCATAGAAGCGGATGATGTTGGACAGCACCGGCGCCGTGAACATGGGCGTGCCGTTGGCCTCCTGCTCCAGGATGATCTGCAGCAAAATGCTGCGCGTCAGGTCCTCGCCCGACTTGGCATCGACCACCACAAATGGCTCGCCATCCATGACCAGTTGTCGCACCTCGGTCAGGGTGATGTACGCCGAACTGTTGGTGTCGTACAGCCGCCGATTCGGGTACTTCTTGATGACCCGTTGATCACTGCGCGCGACCTCGGGTTTGTTGCTGTTCATGCGTGTTCCTTTGGAACTGTCTAAAAATGGCGTGCTGGTGCGCGATCACAACCATTCTAGGCAGCGCACGCCCGGACATGTCCCAAGGATTACCCTGAAAATGCACGTTGTCTGGCGACACGCTGCACGCGGGAGAATCGTGACATGAAAAAACGATTGTAAAGAGCCTGCTGCATATGCAGGCATTCAGGGCAAATACCACAAGAAAAACGGCGTCTGTGGACGCCGCATTTTCCGGGATGCCCTGGTAGGCGCGATTGGACTCGAACCAACGACCCCCACCATGTCAAGGCGGGGAATTGGGATTGTATGGGATTTCATGGAACGGCGTTTTCATTGGTAAATCAGCCTTGTGCCGTCTCAGAAGTGCTCTTAAAATTCACCCCAGTTTTTGGTACTTTTTTGGTACTTTTTTGGTACTTCAACCTGTGGGATCAAAATGGCTACACGCATCGACACTGTCGCCTCGCGCAATAACCTCAAACCGAGGCGAGGCCCGTACTGGCATCGGTTGAGCCAAGGCTGCTACGTCGGCTACCGGAAGATGACCACTGGTGGCAGTGGCTCTTGGCTGGCCCGGGCACGCGATGAAGCGGCGGGTGTGCAGCAGCTCTACAAGCCACTCGGGGAGTTCCGTGAACTCGCTGACCACCTGCGCTTCGATGCCGCCACGAAGGCGGCCCATGCCTGGTTTGAACATCTTGGACGCGGGGGGGTCGCCCGTGCGGCGACTGTTTCGGACGCCTGCACGAGATATGTGCGCCACCTGAAGGCCACCAAGTCGGAGCGTGCGGAGAAAGATGCCGAAGCGCGGTTCAAGAACTACGTGCTGAACCACGCGAAACTCGCATCGACCGAATTGGCAAAGCTCACCCCGGCGCAGCTCGAAACCTGGCGCAAGTCCCTTCGGGAACTGCCGACTCGCAGCGGCGGACGCCGAGGCGAACACAGATCAGACAGTACGCTGAACCGCGACATGACTTGCTTTCGGGCCGCGCTGAATCTTGCCTATATGGACGGATTGCTGACGACGGACTTCGCTTGGCGAAGCAAGCTCCGACCCATCAAAAACGCCGATCAACGGCGAGAGCTGTACCTCGACCGGACTCAGCGCCTCACGTTCATTCAGAAGGCACCGAACGACCTCGGCGCGTTCCTGCGTGGAATGTGTCAGCTCCCGCTGCGGCCTGGGGCACTGGCCAAACTCAAGGCCGGAGACTTCGACCGGCGGCTGAAGGTGCTCAAGATCGGCCAGGACAAGAGCGGCAAGGATCGGCGGATCAAGTTGCCGGACGTCACTGCAGAGTTCTTCGAAGCCGCCGCCAAAGACAAACTGCCAACCGCGTCGCTGCTCTCGCGAGCCGACGGCAAGGCGTGGAACAAGGATGCCTGGAAATGGCCGGTCAAGGCAGCAGTGCAAGCGGCCAAGCTGCCGGACGGGACCACCGCGTATACGTTGCGCCATAGCGTGATCAGTGACCTCGTGCACGATGGCCTCGATCTGCTCACGGTGGCCCAGATTTCGGGCACCAGCGTTGCCATGATCGAGCGCCACTATGGACATCTGCGCAGCGACGTTGCGGCGGGCGCGCTGGCTCGTCTTGCACTGTGATTGTCTCGATCAAGGCACGACCTCGACCATGTCTCTGCCTGTTAATCCGTAGGTCCCTGGTTCGAGCCCAGGTCGAGGAGCCATAAGAATCAATGGGTTAGCAACGTTAAGTTGCTAACCCATATTTCGTTGTGGAGCCCGTGTCCGACTCGTGTCCGAAATTTCCCGGAAGTCAGGTGTGTGTCCCGATCGCAACACCCCCTGCAACATTCCCCCAGCGCTGGTTGTCCAATCAATCACCCAACGTGCGTCCCAAAGTTCAAGGACGCTGAGGTGGTCGAAGAGTTACCCAGAGGGTAAGCGACTATTTTCAGGACAAAGTCATCGACCCAAATCGGTCGAGCTTGCCTACAGTGGGATGCATCCATCATTTGGAGCACTCACATGCGCACCGACCTGCCCCCCTCCATGGCGTCC
>JBBQJP010000033.1:0-47411 GCA_038326025.1 Burkholderiales bacterium | reverse complement strand
CTGCAAATTGGAGAGGACTACATTGCCGCGCTGCCGGGGCAAGCAGTGTTCGATGCGCGCAAACTGTTCTGCTGTGATTTCCATGACCAGCAGTTTCGCCGATTCGCGCCACAATTGCAATTAGTGTTAACACGCCCTAGCTTCCCGAGGTTTTCTGACCGGAACGACGCGCAGGCGCCAAGCGTTCACGTCAGGCAGGGATCGCTTGCTGGAAACGGGCGAAAAGTGAATCGAGCCGCGCCACCGGCTCATTCGCATACACCAGCCGGATGAAGCTGCGCGTATTGTCCAGACCCCAGTTTTCCATCGACGTCGCGGCAACCCCGGCCTGCAGAAGCCGTTTGGACGCTTCTGCGCCCGATAAGCCCTGGCGGGACATATCGATCAGCAAGGACCAACCGCCCATGGCCTGAACGACATCGTATCTATCGCCCAAGGCCCGCACGATGAAATCATGGCGTTGCTGCCACTCACGGGTGCACGCTGCGATGCCGGCGTCATCTGTCTCGATAGCAACGGCGACGGCCTGCTGCGCGATCCCGACCGTACACACCACGTTGCTCAAGGCGACACGGCTCAAGGCTTCGGCTGCCGCCATCGGAGCCACTACCCAGCCTACGCGCCAACCAATCATCCGGTATTCCTTGGATGCCGCGCCGACCGTGATGGTTCGCTCCGCCATGCCGGGATAGTGCAGCGGACTGAGCCGCGGCGCTCCGTCAAAAACAATGCGCTCCATCGCACTGTCGTAAATCATCCAGGCGTTGGCCTTGACGCAAGAGTCGCATATGGCGCTCCACTCTGATCGGTTGAAGACGGCGCCGGTGGGCATTGACGGGCTCATCATCAGGAACGCCCTGGTCTTCGGCGTGACGGCCTGTGTTATGGCAGCCATGTCCAGGCGCCACGTGCCCTTCTCCACAAACATCGGAATGTACTTTGGCACACCTCCTGCCAACAGGACCCGATTGATGAGCCCCACGTAGGTGGGGCTGGTCATGACGACCTCGTCACCCGGTTCAATCACCGCCAGCAGGGCATTGAGCAAGCCGCTGAGCCCGCCGGCCGAGATGAAACACTGGCTCTTCCAGTTGTAGTGCCCCGCAGGCAAACCGCCATTTCTCTCGACCAGCGCCGTCGCCGCCTTGCGCAACCGATCGTGGCCAAAAAATGGCAGGTAACTATTGGCATCGTCCTGCAGCACCTGTTCGCGTGTCGTATCCAGTGCGGCCTGTGGTGGCAGCAGATCCGTGTCCAGATTCTCCAGCCGCAACACGTCCGGATTGCTCAGTGCGTCTGCAACATCTCCCATGCGCTCGACTCCGATGGGCGTCATCAGGGCCGTTCTTTTTCCTATCACCGGGGTACTGGACAATGACACGAGAATCTCCTTTGGTGAGCCTGGTTTGCTGGATCGCGACCCACAAGAAGCATATTCTTATAGCGGCAAAAGTCACCATCGGGGGCCTGCGAGCCACGGGCTGGCCGGTACCACGAGCTACCCGACCACCATACGCCTCGCCTGCACTCCGCGCGATACCCAGACTCCCAGCGCCGCGATGCCCAGTGCCGCCAGCGTGTATGCCCAAACCAGCATGCCGCCGTCGGTGCTCCAGGCCATCACCAGCACACCCAGCGACTGACCCAGGAACAGTGCGCAGGCGAACAGCGATACCGCGGCGCCGCGCGATTCAGGGGCCATCTGCGTGGCCTGGGTCTGCAAGGTGTTGTGCAGCATGTAAAAGCCCATGCCCGCCAGGAAACACGCACCCATGGCCAGCCACGGATGACTGGCCCATGCGAGTACCAGCAGACCGGCACCGATCAAGGCACCGCCCGCCAGCGCCAGGCCCCGCTCCCCCAGCAATGCCAGCCAGCGCCTGGCCAATTGGCTGTACAGCAAGCCTCCAGCGCCATACAACACCATCACTCCACCGGCGCCGGCCATGGAAAAGCCGAATGTCGACACCAGCTGACTCGGAACGAAGGCCAGAGCGCCAAACGCCAGTGCTCCCTCGATGGCCGTCACCGCCAGCACCCAGCGCACGCGCGCTCTGGCCAGCAGCTGCGCGGTTTTGCGCACATGCGCCGGCAACGACCTTGCCTGCAGCCTCGTGTCGCCAGCGGTTGACTGCACCGGCCTGGCGCTGGCGCTGAAGTTGCGATGCAGCACCACCGCCACCAGCAAGAACAGCACGGCCAGCACCATGAAGGCACTGCGCCAGCCCAGCGTCTGTGCAGCAAACCCGCCAAACCACTGCCCCACCATCATGCCCGTCAAGGTAGCCCCCATCAGTTGGGCCAGCGTGGCCTGGCGCTGCTCGTAGGCAAACGTGTCGCCGATCCAGGCGATCGACAAGGGCACGATGCCGGCTGCCGCCGCCCCCATGGCCACCCGTGACAACACCAGCAAATCGAATGTCGGGGCCATCGACGTCATGGCACTGAACACGGCGCAGCCGAAAGTGGCAGCAGTGATCACGCGCAGTTTGCCAATGCGGTCGCCCAGCGGGCCGTAAATCAGCTGCATCAGGCCATAGGCGATGGCAAATACCGAAATCACCCGCGAGGCGTCACCCGTGCTCACGTTGAACTCACGCCCCAACTCGATCAGCATCGGGTCGCAGATACGCATTGACGCCATGCTGCAAAACGCGGCCAGGCCGATCAGGCGCAAGGTGAGTGAGGTCGACATCGATGGCCTGGAAAGAAATCAGGTGCAGCGCTGCGGCAGCACGTCAGGCAACCTGACTCTTGTGACCGCCATCGCGCTTACGAAGCAGCCACAGCGCTCCCAGTGCGCACAGGGTCAGGGCCATCATCAGCAGGCCGAGCGCCGCCGCTCCCTTGTTGGGCAGCAGGCCCACCATGTAGCTGGCCGCCGCGCCTGTCAGTTGCTGCATCACGCCTGCCACCGCCGCGGCCGCACCGGCCAGGCCGGCCAGCACACCCACCGAACCGGCAAGACTTGGCGGCATCAGGAAGCCATGACCCAGACCCAGCAGTGTCAGGGGCAGCACAAACACCAGCGGCGATGTCAGACTGGTCTGGCTCAAAACCAGCATGAACGCGATCCCTAGCAGCGACAAAATTTGACCTGCCGCCATCATGCGGTGCTCGCCCTGTCGGCGGACCATCCGGCTGGTGAGGAAGTTGCCAACAATGTACGACAACGGTACGACCATGATGTACCAGCCCACGCCATCAGGCCCCACGCCGTAGGTGCCCAGCACCAGCGGCGCGCCGGCCAGAAACGCATAAAACGCGCCGGTGGTCATGGACAGGATCGCCACATACAACAAGAATACCGGCTCGCGCGCCAGTCGGGCATACGCCGCCCCCATGTCGCCGAGCCAATGGCTGCGTCGGTCGGTGGTGCCGGCCCGGTGCGCCGGCAATACGCGCCAGCCGGTGACCAGCAACACCAGCGCCATGGCCGCCATCAGCACGAAGTTTGCCTGCCAGCCCAGGTGCACGTGCAACTGCCCGCCGATGACCATGGCCAACGGTGGGCACAGACCCATGACCATGCCGATGTAGGCCATCATGCGGGTGCGCTGCGGCCCCTGAAACAGGTCCTGGACCATCGAGCGGCCCACCACCATGCCGGCCGCACCGCCGGCGCCTTGCACGGCGCGTGCGGCAATCAAGGTCTCGAGGTTCGGCGCCAGCGCCGCGAACACCGACCCTGCAGCAGCGACGGCCAGCCCGGTGAGCAGGATGACCTTGCGCCCATGACGGTCCGACAAGGGTCCGTACAGCAGCTGAAACAAACCAAATGTCAAAACATAGGCGCTGAAGCTCAATTGCACGGCTGGTTGGCCAGCATCGAAGATCGCTCCCCACTCCTGCATCGACGGCAGGCAGATCATCATCGCCAACAGGCCGAACGCGATCTGACCGAGCAAAGTGGCGATCAGAAATATATTGGGCGGCGTCGAACTCGGGGTGTGCTGCATCGGTGCGTCATTATCCGGCCAGTGACAGATCGGCCACGCCGCCCGCCAGGCCCGCTGCCAGAATGCCAGCCGATTGCCGCCGATACCGACGGGTGGACGGAAAATTTGCCGCAGCGACAATCGCCGCATGTCGCAAACCTCAAGACCCCGTTCACCCGCCTTGCAATCGGCCATCGACGCCATCAACGGCTGGGAAAGCCCATGGTCGCGTGACACCCGTCCGCCCTGGGGTATCCACGACAAGGACCCTGCCCCTTACAACCGGCTTTATGGTCCCGTTCATCCCAGGGGTGGTGTAGCTGGCGTGGTTTTGCATCGCGGCGAACTGCTGGCGCAATGGGGTGATGTCCATCGCAGTGACCAGACGTTCAGCGTCGCCAAGACCTACCTCGCCTTGCTGGCCGGACTCGCCCACGAGGACGGCTTGCTGCCCGATGTGTTTGAACCGGTGGTGCGCCGGTGCCCGGGCATCGGCTTCGAGGGGGAGAGGCACGCGAACATCACCTGGCACCACATGCTGCAACAGACCAGCGAATGGGAAGGCACCTGTCTGGGCATCCCCGAGCAGGTCGATCGCAACCGCTGGCTCGATTACCAGGGCGGCCCGCCGCCGGGCGCCAAAGGTGATGCCCGCCCGCTCGGCGCGCCGGGCAGCCGCTTCGAATACAACGACGTGCGTATCAACCAGTTGTCGCTGGCCTTGCTGCACCTATGGAAACGACCACTGCCCGAGGTGTTTGCCGAACGTATCCTGCAGCCCCTGCAATGCAGCGATGATTTTCGCTGGGAAGGATACGAACAAGGCTGGACCGAGGTCGACGGCCGACGAATGATGTCGGTGCCCGGTGGCAGCCATTGGGGCGGCGGCGTGTCGATCTCGGCGCTGGACCAGTCGCGCATCGGTTCGATGCTGATGCGCGGCGGGCAGGTCGACGGCCGGCAGGTGCTGTCATCCAGCTGGGTTGCCCGGATGCAGCAGCCCTGCGATGTGGCACCGTATTACGGTTACCTGGTGTGGTTGAACCAGGGCGGGCACCTGTTCGCCGCCGCACCTCGCAGTTCCTGGTTCGCGATCGGCGCAGGCTCGTCCATCACCTGGATCGATGCCGAACTGGAACTGATGTGCGTGTTGCGCTGGATCGACTCGGCCCGCACCAACGACTGCATCGAGCGCATCATGGCGGCTATCCAGGACGCCTGAGTCCCGCAGGCCGGCTCCGATCAGGCGGTCGTCTGCTCGGGTGCGTCCTCGGTCGGCTCCAGATCCTCGGCCAGGAATCCGCCCGACTGGCGCTGCCATAACCGCGCATAGTGGCCGCCGAGTTGCAGCAGCTCCTGGTGCGTACCCTGCTCGACAATACGCCCGGCGTCCATCACCACCAGCCGGTCCATGCGTGCGATTGTGCTCAGGCGGTGGGCAATGGCGATCACCGTCTTGCCTTCCATCAGCGTGACCAGCTGCTCCTGGATCGCCGCTTCGATCTCGCTGTCCAGCGCCGAGGTGGCTTCGTCCAGGATCAGGATCGGCGCGTCCTTGAGCAGTACCCGCGCCAGCGCCACCCGCTGACGCTGGCCACCGGAGAGCTTGACGCCACGCTCGCCGGCATGGGCCTCGTAGCCGGTGCGGTCGGTCCAGTCGCGCAGTTCAGTGATGAATTCGTGCGCGTGGGCGCGACTGGCAGCAGCCATGATCTCGCCATCACTGGCATCGGGCCGGCCGTAACGGATATTGGCGGCAATCGACCGGTGCAGCAGCGAAGTGTCCTGCGTCACCATGCCGATGGCCGCGCGCAGGCTCTCCTGGGTGACATCCCGCAGATCCTGGCCGTCGATAGTGATGCGCCCGCCCTCGACATCGTGAAACCGCAGCAGCAGATTGACCAGAGTCGACTTGCCCGCGCCAGAGCGGCCGATCAGTCCGACCCGTTCGCCCGGGCGGATATGCAGGTTCAGGCGCTGCAGCACCTCGCGCCCGCCCTGGGCCTTCTGGCCGTAACTGAAGTCCACATGGTCAAAGCGGATGTCGCCCTGCGTGACCTCGAGCTCGCGGGCTTGCGGCTTGTCCACCATCGCATGCGGCACAGCAATGGAGCCGATACCTTCCTGCACCACACCGATGTTCTCGAAGATGCCAGAGACCTCCCAGCTGACCCAGCCCGCCATGTTGGTGACCTGCCAGACCAGCGGCAGGCTGGTTGCCACCACCGTCGGGCTGATCATCTGCGCATGCCACAACCATAGGCTGACGGCCGCCGTACCGACCACCAGCAAGGCATTGAGCACGGTCAGCGTACCCATGAACCGCGTCGTCATGCGCATGTGCGCCGCGATCTTGCCGCGGTGCGCATCCATAGCCTCGCGCACATAGGCGTCTTCGTCCCTGGACCGCGCAAACAGCTTGACCGTCATGATGTTGGTATAGCTGTCCACCACCCGGCCCATCACCAGCGACCGGGCTTCGCTGCTTGTGCGCGAGAGGTCGCGCATGCGGGGAACGAAGTAACGCAGGAAGAACAGGTAGGCCGCAATCCAGCACACCATCGGTATCGCCAGCCGCCAGTCGAACGACAGCATCATGATCAGCGCGCTGGTTCCGTAGACCACGATGTACCAGACCGCGCGCACGGTGGCCACGACACTTTCGCGCATCGCATGGCCGGTGTTCATGACACGGTTGGCAATACGCCCGGCGAAATCGTTCTGGAAAAACGGCGCGCTCTGGCGCACCACGTGCCAGTGGCTCTGCCAGCGAATCAGTGTGGTGATGCCCGGGATCGCCGCGTTGTTGCGCACCAGGCTGTCGAGCACGATGATGAGCGGGCGCGCGATGAGCAGCACCAAGGCGATACCAAGAAGCAACGGGCCCTGCTGCTGCAGCGCCAGCGCCGGGTCGGTAGCGGCCATCAGGCCGACCATGCGCCCGATGAACACCGGCATCAGCGTGTCGATCAGCGCCACACCCAGGCCGGTGGCCAGCATCGCCAGATACAGGCCGCGGGTCTGGCGGATGAAATGCCAGTAGAACGCCAGCAGGTCCGGCGGCGGACCCTGGTCGGACACATGGGAAGGTGCCGCGGTTTCGGGCACGCGGGTTTCGAAGAAGCGGAACATGGAGCAAGAGATTGGCCGAGCGGCGCTGGCCTTGAGCAAAAGAGTATGGCACGCTGCACCGTCCGATTCTGGCGCAAGGCCATCGACCGGACCCCGCTACGCCAGCCGCAATACGGTCAGCGCACCGGGCTCAATCGCGTTCGGCAATCACGTCGAAGAAGGCCCGGATCAGACGGGCGTCCTGGCGCTCCGCCAGACACACCACATGGGCATAGGTGCGTACGTTCGTGTCCCGGATGCGCACCACATGCAAGCCTGGGCCGGGCACGAACTCCACCTCGGATACGGCGGCAATGCCCACGCCCTGCGCCACGGCCTCGCGGATGATCTCGCGGCTGCCGATTTCCATCACCACATCGGGTTCAACCCGGGCTGCCTTGAGCGCCGCTTCCAGCGCCTTGCGTGTGGTCGAGCCGAGTTCGCGCAGGATCAGTTTCTCGCCCTGCAACTCAGCCGTGCGGATACTGCGCCGGCGCGCAAACCGATGCTGGGTCGAGGTAAAGATCACCACGGGATGCTCGCTGAATGGCGTGGAGATGAATCGCTTGTCGCGAAACACCTGCGCCAACACGCCAACGTCGGCCTCATAACTGAGCAGTCGGTCAAGAACGTCCTGTGAATTGCCCGTGCTGACCGCGATCCGGATGCCGGGATAACGCTGGTTGAACGCCACCAGCATCTTGGTGACATGGTGTGGCCCCACCGCCGCCACGCGCAGTTGCCCGGACAACAGCTCTCCGGCATCACCCAGCAACTGGACGGCTTCCGCCTCCAGCCCGAAGATCTGGCGCGACAAAAGCAACAGGCGTTCGCCGATGTCGGTGAGGCGCACCCGTCGACCCGTGCGGTGGAACAGCGCGACCTCATAAAGGTCTTCAAGCATGCGCACCTGGGTCGTCACGGTGGGTTGACTCACATGCAGCAATTCGGCAGCGCGCGTGAAACTGCCGGCCGTAGCCACCGCATGAAAAGACCGAAGTTGCGTCAGGCGCATCGTCCCCCTACTGGTTATCCCTGAGAAATTATAGATTTTCTGAATGCAAGTCTGCCAATATTTGAATTGGACATATGTCGACGTGGACCCCACATTTGGCTGGCGCAAACCACTCGACCCGGACCGAAGCCTTGTCAGTGCCGACACGTTGCGCATCACTGGATCACACAACCGACAGTTTTCCAATAACCAGGAGACAGACATGAGATTCACGCGACGCAAGCTGATCGCCGGCACATCGGCAATGTTGGCAACCCCGATGGCCATGATGGGCTCGCTCGCGCGCGCCGCCGACGTGCTGACCGTCGGACTGATCCCGTCCGAGGATTCACGCGCGATGATCGCCAACAGCCAGGCCATGATGGACATGTTGTCCAAGGCATTGGGCATGCCGGTCAAGCCATTCGTGGCCGCCGACTACAACGGCGTGATCGAGGCCTTGCGCTCCAAACGGCTGGATGTGGCCTACCTGGGGCCGTTCTCCTATGTGCTGGGCACCACGGTCGCCGACATCGAGGCGTTTGCAGTGGCCGAGACCAAGAAGGCGGGCCGCACCTTCTATCACAGCCTGATCGTGGCGCACAAGGACAGCGGCATCAAAACGGTGGCCGACCTCAAAGGCAAGAACTTCGCATTTGTCGACCCCAGTTCGACCTCCGGCCATCTGTTTCCCAAGGCCGGTCTGATCAAGGTCGGCTTCAATCCCGAGAAAGACTTCGGTCGCGTCATCTTTTCCGGATCACACGATGCCAACGCCGTGGCGGTGCAGAACAAGCGCATTGATGCGGTTGCGATCGCCGACCGGATCCTGGACGCGGCGATCACCAAGGGCCTGGCCAAGCGCGAGGACCTGGTGGTGGTCTGGAAGTCTGACCCGATTCCGGAATCTCCGACGGTCTGGCGCCGGGACCTCGACCCGGCGCTGAAAAAGCGCATCCAGGCCGCCTTCCTGGAGGTCAAAGACATTCCCTGGTCTGACCAGGGTGTGCTCAACGGTTTTCATCCGACCAACGATGCGGCCTACAACGTCATTCGCGAAACCGCCAAATCACTGAATCTGGACATGAGGAAGATGAAGTGATCAAGATTCGCGGCCTGGTCAAGCGCTACGGCAAATTCGACGCGCTTCGCGGCATTGACCTGGACGTGCATCCTGGCGAGTTCCTGGTGGTGCTCGGACCCTCGGGCGCCGGCAAGTCCACACTGCTTCGATGCATCAACCGACTGACCGACCCGACGACCGGCGACATCCATGTCGACGGACAACTGGCGACGCCCGACGCCGCCAGCCTGCGCAAACTGCGGCGCAAGGTCGCGATGATCTTCCAGCACTACAACGTGGTGCCACGCCTGTCGGTGCTCAAGAACGTGCTGACCGGCAGACTTGGCGCGGTGCCATCCGTATTGTCCTGGCTCCAGTTGTTCCCGAGCAAGGACATCGCGATCGCACGCGAATGCCTGCGCCGGGTCGAACTCGAAGAGAAAGCCGACCTGCGCACCGACACCTTGTCGGGCGGCCAGAAGCAGCGCGTCGGCATCGCCCGCGCACTGGCGCAGCAACCCAAGATCATCCTGGCCGACGAGCCGGTAGCCAGCCTGGACCCAAAAACCTCGCGCACCGTGCTGGCCTACCTCAAGCAGGCCAGCCAGGATCTGGGCATTACCGTGGTCTGCAATCTGCACCAGATTGAGTACGCGCGCGAATTCGGCGAAAGGATCGTGGGCGTGTCTGCCGGGCGCATCGTGTTCGAAGGCGGGCCTGCGGACCTGACCGACGACGTATTGCAGCGCATCTATCCCGGCCTGGAGGAAGGCGCGACGGACTCGTCGCCCGAACGTGCACCGGCCAAGCATGTGCCCCCTATCCCCAAGTTTTCCCTGGAGGACGCGTAATGCAGTTCGGACCCTACACCTTGCTGGTGGCTCGTCCCGGCGGCAACCTGGGTTGGTTGCCACGTATTCTCACTGGCGTCGCAATCGTAGGCGTGTTGTGGTGGGCCGCACACGGCAGCCAGGTCAGCTTCACCGAGCTGAACAAGGGCCTGCCCTGGATCGGCGACTTCCTGAGCCGCATGTTTCCACCCAATCTGGAGTTCCTGAACAAGCTGATCAAGCCCGCAATCGAGACCGTACAGATTGCGATCTGGGGCACCTTGCTCGCCATCATCCTGGCCGTGCCGTTCTGCTTCCTGGCCGCGCGCAATCTGACACCCAACATGCTGGTGTTCCAGATCACGCGCCAGGTATTCAACATCACCCGCGGCATCAACGAGATCATCCTGGCCTTGATCTTTGTGGCTGCGGTCGGCCTGGGCCCGTTCCCCGGCGTGCTGGCACTGGCGGTGCACGGAGCCGGCATGCTCGGCAAGTTCTTCTCCGAATCGATCGAGGAAATCGACCAAGGTCCGATCGAGGCCTTGCGTGCAACCGGCGCCGGGCCGATCCAGACCGTGATCTTCGGCGTGATCCCACAGGTCATCACGGCGTGGATCGCTGTCATCCTTTACCGCTTCGAGACCAACCTGCGCCAAGCTACCGTGCTGGGCATGGTCGGCGCCGGCGGCATCGGTTTCGAACTGGTGGGCAGCATGAAACTGTTCCAGTACCAGGACACCGCCACCTGCATTCTGGTGATCATCGCGATGGTCATGGCTGCCGACGCGATCTCCACCCGGCTGCGCAACTGGATCCAGAAAGGTGCGCACTGATGCACGCACAACCCGACACACTGATGCGCCGGAGGGATTGATGCCGCAAGAATTCTTCAACCCCGTGCGCAGCCTGTACGGAATGGGGGCCCTCGCGCGCCTCCCCGATCTGCTGGCCGGCCGGCGCGCGACACTGGTGACATTCCCGGAGGCGCACGGCCTGGGCCTTGTGCAGCGCATCACCGACATGCTCGGCGACCAGCTTGCCGGCGTCCTCTCCAATGTGCAACCCAACCCGGACGTGGCGGAGTTGCGCGCGGTGTACGAGGATTACTGGTGCAAGCCGGACCATGGCGAAGTGCTGATCGCATTAGGCGGCGGCAGCGCCATCGACACGGCCAAGGCCTTGATGGTCGCGTCCGACAGCAATCAGTTCGATGCACTGCTTGATGCGCTGGGAGCCAGCAGCGCGTTTGTGCCCTCACGCGTCAAGACCTTGATCGCCATCCCCACCACCGCCGGAACCGGCAGCGAGGTGACGCCGTGGGCGACGATCTGGGACCGAAAGCGCCAGATCAAACATTCGCTGCACTTGCAGCAGACCTGGCCCAGCATCGCCTTGATCGACCCTGAGCTGATGCTTTCGCTTCCGCTGTCGGTGACGCTGCACAGCGGGCTCGACGCTTTGTCGCATGCGCTGGAGGCGATCTGGAACGTCAATGCCAACCCGATTTCCGATACTTTCGCCGTGGCGGCGACACGCGAGACGCTGGACACCTTGCCCGAGCTGATGAAAAGTCCTGGCGATGTGCACTTGCGTGCCCGCATGGCACTGGCCGCGCTCAAGGCCGGCATGGCGTTCTCCAATACGCGCACTGCGCTGGCACATTCGATTTCCTACGAAATGACGCTTCGTCATGGATTGCCGCACGGCCTTGCTTGTTCATTTTCGCTGCCCATGGTGCTCGAGCGCGCACTGGGTCAGCAGGCGGATCGTGACCGGGTGTTGGCTCTGGCGCTGGGCGGGCCACTGTCCGACGCCGCGCAGCGACTGACCCGCTTCATCGAAAACCTGGGCGTAGCCACCCGGTTTGCGGACTATGGGGTCAGCACCGAGATGGCCGACAAGATGGTCGCGCAAGCACTGCAAGGTGCCCGGGGTCGCAACTTCATCGGAACCGCCTCCCCCCACAGCGCTTGAGATCCGCAGGCACGCCGCAAACCAGACACCAGGCGGCGCGGCACAGGTGCCGGGCGTAGGAGCGAACCTACAGCGATTGGGTGTCGCGCCTGATGGCAGCCGCCACCCAGGCTCGTGAAAATCGCACGATGACCTCCTGTGCGACCCGCGAATCGAGCAGCCGATGAGAACTCCCCTCTCGGCATGGAAGGCCGGCACGCGCTGGCCGCTGCTGCTGTCCGGCGCGTTGTTGGCGATCGCCATTGGCGTCGGCATTGGCGAGATGTCCGGCTGGCCTTGGCTGGTATCGCCAGTGCAGTCGTGGCTGTCGAAATCGCTCGAACGCCGCGTCGACTTCCGTCCAGAGTCTGACAGCGATGTCGGCAATACCCGCATCGGCCTGCTCGGCAGCGTGCGCGTGCGGGCGCCGCACCTCGAGATCGCTGCACCAGAGTGGAGCCAGGCGCCGCACACCTTGCTGGCCCGCGACGCGTCACTCACGCTGGGATACGCCGATCTGTGGCGGGCGAGCCGTGGACAGCCGCTGCATATTCGCACGCTCGAGGCCGCCGATCTCGACGTTCGGCTCGAACGCAAGACCGATGGCAGCGCCAGCTGGCAATTCGGCCAGACACCCACGGCTGCGCCGTCGGACAAGCCATTGAACCTGCCCAGCTTTGGCACGCTGCGCGTGCGCAGCGGCCAACTGCGCCTTGACGATGCGGCCACGCCCACCAAGATCGAAGCCCGCTTCGCGCTCAGTGATGGGCTTGGCAGCGAGTTACCCGCGACCGCCGGTGCTGCAACGGCGACGGCATCTGCAGCGTCAGCGTCGAGTTCGCAAGCGGCGCCCGCTGCAGGCGGCATCACCGTGCGCGCTGGTGGCAAGGCCACCGGTGCCGGCAACGCAAGCTCTGCGCCGGTAACCCTGGCGCCGGGAGAAGCCGGCCTCAAGCTCGTCGGCTCTGGCAGCTATCGCAATTTGCCCGTGCGCATCGACCTGCGCACGGCGGCCGTGCTCGACCTGCTGGTAGGTGGCAAGGACGCGGTCGCGCAACCGGTGCAACTCAGCGCGTCGATCGGTCGCTCCGAACTCAGTTTCAACGGCAGCGCCACCGACCCGCTGCATTTTTCGGGCCTGCGCGGAAGCTTCACACTGTCCGGAGCGTCGTTGGCGGCCGTGGGCGATGCGCTGGGTATCACCCTGCCGGCGACGCCGGACTTTCGCGTCAAGGGCACACTGGTCAAGGACGTCACGCTGTGGAAAGCAGACATCCCCGACGCCCGCATCGGATCGAGCAAGTTGAGCGGTGCATTCACCTACGACACCCGGCGTGACGTTCCATTGCTCAGCGGTCGCCTCGGCGGCACGCGGCTGCTGCTCAGTGACCTTGGCCCGGCGGTCGGTGTGCCGGTCGCAGGCGAAGGGGAGGCCAAGGTCACCAAGGGCCCCGGTCGGGTTCTTCCCGACCGCGCGTTCGACCTGCCTTCACTGCGCAAGATGGATGCGAATGTGCTGGTCGATATTGCCGAGTTGCATACCGGCACCGAGGTGATCGCACAACTGCGGCCGCTACGCGCTCACCTGCTGTTGGCCGACGGCGTGCTGACCCTCTCCGACATCGAGGCTCGGACCGCCAAGGGCCGCTTGCAGGGCCACTTGCAACTCGACGGGCGCGGCAAGCAGGCGAAGTGGACGGCCGATCTGAGGCTGCTGAGCGTCGATCTGACACAGTGGCTGCAACTCGAACGGGGCGGGACCAAGCCACCGTATCTGTCCGGCAAGCTCGACGCCCAGATCAAGGTCGCCGGAAGCGGCCGCTCGAGCGCAGAGATTCTGGCAAGTCTTGGCGGCGACATGCGCATGCACGTGCGCGATGCGGCTATCTCGCACCTGCTCGTCGAAGCGGCCGGCGTTGACCTGGCACAGGCACTCGGCCTTGTCATCAAAGGCGACGATGCACTGCCCATCCTGTGCAATGTCGCCGACTTCGGCGTCGAGGGCGGTGTGATCCGTCCGAAGATTTTCGTCGTCAACACCCGTGACTCCACCATCTGGCTCGACGGCACGGCGTCGATGCGCACGGAGCAACTCGATATCCGCGCTGTTGTCTCGCCAAAGGACTTCAGTCCGCTGAGCCTGCGTACGCCAGTGCATGTGCGTGGCACCTTCAGCAAGCCCGTGGTGTCACTGGAGGTCAGCAAGCTGGCCGGCAAAGCCGGCGCAGCCGTGTTGCTTGCCCTGCTCAATCCGCTGGCCGCCATCATCCCGTTCATCGATCCGGGGGCTGACAACGAAGCGAAGCAGGCCGGAGCGCAATGTGCGGCTCTGGCGCAAAAACAAGGTCGGATCTCCAAGCCGGTACAGCGCCCGAGCACCACCCACGTCCCGGAACCCGCACGCGGGTAATGCTACGACTGTGGGGGATCTCCTACGCAAAAGTCGCGCGTTTCCTGATTCACGAAAACCAGGCGCTAGGCAGAATCGGTATTGCTGATTCGAGGCACTTACTGCCCGATTCATCCAACCAATGCACTACCAACCCACATACAAGGTTTTCCATAACCGAGGCTTCAACGGCGCTCAAAGGGGTCATGCTGCCGGCCTCGCCTGCAATGCAAGCATGTTCCAGCCCGAGGGACCGCGCAGCATCAATATGAAAGCACGCGACAGCTTGATCGACCAGTTGCAATGGACACCGCAGACCGTCGCCGTCCCCCACCGCGTCGATGGCCAAGGCTCGCCGGATGCAGTTCATGGTGTGGTCACCGACCCCAGTGGCATGCCGTCTTCGACAGAATATCGCCTGGCTGAAATGCGCATGGCGTTTGCCGCAAGCGGTGGCCTGCTGACAGTGGGCGAACTGGCCAACGGCAACGACCCGGTCAGCCAGGCCCGATTCGCGCAGATCGCCAAAGGCATTTCAACGCGCGAGATCATCGGCTTCATGTGGCAATCGGAACCGTGGGTTCCGATGTTCCAGTTCGAGGCGCAATCACGTTTGCTGCCCCGGCGGGCCCTGCAACCGCTGTTCCAACTGCTGGTTCCGTTGTATGACGCATGGGAAATGGCGAACTGGTTCGCCCGCCCAAACCAGTGGTTGTCCGGCTTGAGACCGGTCGACCAATGCACGAATCATCTTGAAGCGGTCCTGGACGTCGCACATCTGGAGTATTTCATCGCCACCGGCCAGGCCTCGCAGCAGGATCCGCCAGCGCCCCATTCCACCTGCAATTGACGTGGCCACGCGGCGCCAGACGACTAATCATCTGCGCCTCGAGGCGGCCGGAAGCAGCGGCAATGTCTGAACCATTGCCGCCTGATCACCTCGACATCGCCGACCTCGCCGGCCACAAGCAGGCGCTGGCATTGGGCAAAGCTGCATTCAACGCCTGGATCGACGACCGCGCCCCGAGCATGGGTGCTGCACTCGCCTACTACACCTTGTTTTCGATCGCACCCCTGCTGCTGATCGTGATTTCGGTGGCCGGCCTGTGGTTTGGCCCTGACGCCGCGCGCGGCGAGATCTTCGGCCAACTCAGCACGCTGGTCGGTGCTGCCGGCGCGTCGGCGATCCAGGATCTGCTTGAGAGCGTCAACAAGCCAGCCGGTGGCGTCACCGCAACGGCCATCGGCCTGGTGCTGATGCTGATCGGTGCAACCACCGTCTTCGCCGAACTGCAGGATGCACTGGACCGCATCTGGCGTGCGCCGGTGCGCGCAGGTAGCGGTTTGTGGAAGCTGCTACGCACCCGCTTGTTGTCGTTCGGCCTGATTCTCGGGTTCGGCTTTCTGATCGTGGTGTCACTGGTACTGGGCGCCGCCTTGTCGGCCATCCAGACATGGTGGACGCCGCATCTGGTCGGCTGGGAGCTTATGCTGGCAATCGGCAACCAGGTGGTGTCTTTCGCCCTGGTGACGCTGATGTTCGCCATGATCTACAAGCTGATGCCCCGCGCCCATATCGAATGGCGCGACGTCGCCGTGGGTTCGTTCGCGACCTCGACCCTGTTTGCCTGGGGCAAATGGATGATCGGCCTGTATATCGGCACCAGCGGCGTGAGTTCGGGATTTGGCGCCGCGGGCTCGCTGGTTGCGTTGCTCGTCTGGGTTTACTTCTCGGCGCAGATCTTCCTGCTTGGCGCTGAATTTACCTGGGTCTACGCCCATGCCCTGGGCTCGCGCCGAGACCAGCCGGTACCGGAGCCCAAGCCGCTGCAACCCACCCGCTAGCGCTTGCGGCCGGGATTTGTTGCCAGGACCGGTCGCTGCGTCGGATTTCACAATGTCCACGCGGCCGGGCCCTGGAATCTGGGCTCTATGTCGCGGTGCGAACACACATCGTCGTATCCCATCAACGATGCGTGTTGTCATGGCTCCTGTCTCACCTTTGGCCTGCCGCAAGGCGCACATGGTACAAAAGCATCATCGCCGCCATGACCGAAAACCCATTTGCCCATCTCCCGCATCTGCGCGAGCGGCTCACGCCGTGCGAGGTTTCGGAGTTACGCATGACGCCCCAGCGGTTGGCTGTGTGGGACGAACGCGCCCGTGAAGCAGGTCATCCTGCGACCTGGCGACTGCCCGACCAGGAGCGCGAGGCGACCCGCCATGCCGTGCTTGCACAACACGATCCGCACGACGACCTATGGGTGTTCGCCTATGGGTCGCTGATGTGGGATCCAGGGATCCATTTCGCCGAAGTCCGTCTGGCCCGTGTCGAGGGTTATCAAAGGCGGTTCGGGTACCGCATCACCGCCGGGCGCGGGTCGCTGGAATGCCCGGCGCTGATGTTGACACTGGCACCACTACCGGGCAATTGCACCGGCCTCGCCTTTCGAGTATCGGCCAAACTGGTGGAGGCGGAAACCACCATCCTGTGGCGACGCGAGATGGTCCGCGGCGGATATGCACCGCAATGGCAAACCGTGGCCACACCGCAGGGCAATATTCACGCCCTTGTATTCGCGGCGAATTGTGCGCACCCCGAGTATGTCGGCGAACTTCCAATGGAAGAAACCGCCACCGTGGTAGCAACCGCGTGCGGGCCACTGGGCTCGAACCGAGCCTATCTGGAAAGCCTGGGGTCCCAACTGACGATACTGGAGATCGACGACCCCTACGTCGTGCAACTGTTGGCGCATGTACAGGCGCTCGACCAGCGCTGAATGATTACGCAGGCGCGGCCGCAATTGCGGGCTTTCTGCGGGTTCGCAGGTCGGGCTGATCTCGTTGTACGCGGTGGAGCCGGATCACCGCCGCCGTCCGATCAGCGGGCGATGCGCCCGCTGATCTCGCATCAGTGGCTTGCGAGCGCCACCGAAGTTCCATTGGCCTGACAGTCCTGGATCTCCAGACAGCCCGCAAACTGCTGCCAGTCGCGCCCCAGCACTACCCGCACATCGGACTGCATGTCACGCGCCACTTCCAGCTTTGCCGTCGTGGGCAGGGTCTGGGCCACGCGTTGCGCAGCCTGTTCATGTCCGTTGCGGTATTGCACCAGCGTGTGCTGCTGTGTGTAGGGCAACTGGTTCGTCAATCGCGCAACCGACAGGCCCTGAAGCACCAGCCAGCGCCCGACACTCGCGGCCATGCCGGTGATGCCGTTGCCGTTGCTGATCTCCAGCCGTGCCATGGGCGCCGCGTTGACGACAGCCGCCGGTTTGCGCGTCGGGACGGTGGCCGCGGGTGCAGCGGTTTCCTTCGTCGCGACGGGGACCGCGAAAGCGCGCACCGGCAAGCCAGCCGCAGCCGGCGCAAAACTCACTGCCGAGACCCCGATGGCTACCTGCGCACCCGATGCATGCGCGGGCACAGCAAGGGCAGCACCAGCGACAGCCCGCACCGTCGATACGGCGGCCGTCTGCTCGAATGCCCGCAGCGTCATCACGGTGGGGCCGGCAATTTGCGCAACGGCCATGGATTCGGTGGCACCCATTGACGGATGCCCTCCGGTCACGACTGTCTGAGCAGTCGCTGTGCCTTGCAGCGACGCAACGTTCGGCTGGTCGTATACACGTAACGCAGCAACTGTCGAGATCTGACCATTTGCCGACGACGGCATGGCCATCACCGCCGCCTGGCTCGCCTGCCCGCTGGCGGTCGCTGCAGCCGGCCCGGCCGTGGGCGCGGCCGTCACAGCCGTCGCCGCAGTGACCGGCATCGGCGCTATCGTCGCGGCGTGGATGGGGCCGGCCAGCGCAACCGGCGCCGGTTGCGCTGGCGTGGCCACTGCATTCTCCACGGCGCTGGCCAGGGCTTCCCGGGACCGCGCAAGTTCATATACCTGCGACTGCGCCTCGCGCAGATTGGCCGCCGCGGTGGCGTCGCCACTATCTTGCCTGACGGCCGCCTGCAACTCGGTCGCCGCGTCTTGCGGTTTGCCCGCCAATAGCAACACATAACCAAGATTGCTGCGGACATGCCCCAGCGTCGGCGCCAATGCGACGGCCTGGCGCAACGTGGTTTCGGCATCGGCAACGCGTCCAAGCCGCGCCAGTGCCACGCCCAACGCGTTGTAGGCCTCGATGTTCTGCGCGTCGGCGGCAATCGACTTGCGGTAGGCGTCAACGGCCTTACCCCAGGCCTGCGAGCCGTCGTGGTAACGACCCAGACCGTAATACGCCTGGCTGGAGCGGAACGCATGTTGCACGTTGAACACCGGTTCGATCTGCCAGGCCTTGTTGACCTCATCGCCGCGTGTCGCACAACCCGTCGTCAACAACAACACGGCGCTGGCAGTCAGGGTTCGGTAGAACATGGGGTTACTCCTTCGGATAACGGTTTGACGCGTTCGTCACTGGGTGCCACTCATCGTCGGCATCACGACACGGACCATCTGGATCACGGCCGGGCCCATGATGACCAGCATCAGGGCAGGAAAGATGCAGAAGATTAGCGGGAACAACAACTTGAGCGGAATCTTGGCCGCCGCCTCTTCGGCCTTTTGACGCCGACGCGTGCGCACCGTATCCGAATGCACCCGCAGCGACTGCGCAATGCTGGTACCAAAACGGTCGGCCTGGATGATCATGGTCACGAAACCTTCCACCTCCTCCACGCCGGTGCGCATCGCCAGGTTGCGCAATGCCTTGTCGCGCGGGGCGCCGGCACGCAGTTCGAGATTGACCAGGCGCATTTCCTCGCTCAGCTCCGGGCATTTGTGCACCATGTCTTCGGCCACCTTGTTCATCGCCGCCTCGGTGCCCAGGCCGGCCTCCATACACACCGTCATCAGGTCCAGAGAATCCGGAAAGTTCTCGACTATTTCCAGTTGACGGCGCGCGATTGCCTTGGCCAGCCAGTAGTTGGGCAGGTAATACCCTGTGGCGGAGGCCAGCAGCAACAGGCTCATCAGGTTGATACCCTGCACCGCGGCGCCGGACAGGGTCAGCGCGAAAAACGCGATCATCGGCAGGCCCAATGCCAATCCGGTCTTGACGCCGAAGTAGGTCAATGGCGCTGTTGCAGCACGAATGCCGGCATTCATGAATCGGCGCCGCAGCGCCGACGATTCGGCACCCTCGTCCGGCACCGACAATTTGGCCAGGGGCCGGGTGGCCTTGGCCAACTGGTTCAGCCAGAACTCGGGCGCAACACCGGCGTCGACAGGCTCGTTTCCCAACACCTGGTTCAAACGCTGTTCACCGGAATTGGCGGCGGTTCGGCCCAGCAGCCATATCACCACAGCAAAGGTAGCGATGAACACGAGGACAAGAACGAGGATCTGGTCACGTGACATAGGATTTACCTCTGTGTCAGACCCGGATGCGAATGATCTTTCGCATCCATATCATTCCGAGCACCATGATCAGGAGCGCAGCGCCCGCCAAGCGTATTCCGGCCGGGTCGGTCCACAATACGGCCATAAATTGAGGCGTGATGATGTTGATCAAGGCGCCAGTGACGAATGGCAGTGCAATCAGTATCTGGGCTGACAGTCGCCCTTCCGCGGACAATGTCCTTACTTGCCCCAGCAACTGCAGCCGCGCCCGTACCACACCCGATATCTTGTCCAGCAATTCGGCCAGGTTGCCGCCCGATTCGCGCTGGATCATCACCGCGACCACGAAATACCCCAGATCCGACACCGGCACCCGGTCTGCCAGCCGCAACAGCGCGACCTGCTGCGGAACACCATAGTTGGTCTCGTCGAACAACACCCGGAACTCAAGTCCGATCGGGTCCGCCATCTCGTCGCCGACCATCTGCACCGCCGTCGGAAACGCATGGCCGGCACGCATGGCCCGGCCCATCAGGTCCAATGCCTCGGGAATTTGCTTTTCGAACAGGCGGATACGCGCGTCGCG
Organism: Burkholderiales bacterium; assembly: GCA_038326025.1. Classification (GTDB taxonomy): domain Bacteria; phylum Pseudomonadota; class Gammaproteobacteria; order Burkholderiales; family Burkholderiaceae_C; genus CAISIP01. The sequence continues at coordinate 27,209 of JBBQJP010000033.1, read as the reverse complement.
CCGGCGCGCCACGCGCCACCAGGGCAGGATGCCGAGTGCCAGGGCACCTAAGGCCGAGAAAACGAGCGGCCGCGCCATCATCAGTGGTATCAGGAAACCAACCAGCCCAAGCCCGGCACTGGTGACGACAATCTCGCCCGCCGTAGTCCCGGTGCCCGAGGTTGCCAAATAACGGGTCAGCTTCTCGCCATTGGGCAGCAACCCGATCAGGTGGTCGTCCAGCCAACTCCAGTGGCTGCGTCGCTGCAGGCGCTCTATCGTCAGCGACGACTGTTCACCAACCCCGTTGATACTGCGCAGCCGCGCGGCGAGGCGCTTGGCCTCGGCGCTGTTTTTCGACGCCCACATGGAGTACAGGCCCTCGACCGCCAGCACCACGGCGACGAACAGGAACAACGCGAACAGGATGTAGCTGTTGGCCATGGCTCACTCCATGCGACGCGACGGATCGAACAAGGCATCGGGCAACACGATGCCGCGCGATTTCAGGCGCTCCATAAAGCGGGGCCGCACTCCGCTGGCCTGGAAATACCCCTTCACCGCGCCATCCGTTCCGACACCGGTCTGCTTGAATGCAAAGATCTCCTGCATCGAGATCATCTCGCCTTCCAGACCGGTGATCTCCGAGATGCTGATCAGCTTGCGCCGACCATCAGTCAGCCGGTTGGTCTGGACCACCACGTTGATGGCCGACGCGATCTGCGCCCGTGCCACCTTGGACGGCAGGTTCATACCCCCCATCGCCAGCATGTTTTCCAGCCGGCCCAATGCATCGCGCGGCGTGTTGGCGTGTACGGTGGTCATCGAGCCTTCATGGCCGGTGTTCATGGCCTGCAACATGTCCATCGCCTCGGCGCCCCGCGTCTCGCCCAGGATGATGCGATCGGGCCGCATACGCAATGCATTACGCACTAACAAGCGCTGCGTGATCTCGCCGCGGCCTTCGATATTGGGTGGCCGAGTTTCCAGCCGCACCACATGGGGCTGGCGCAGCTGCAGCTCTGCCGCGTCCTCGATCGTCACGACGCGTTCGCTCGGATCGATATAACCCGACATGATGTTGAGCAAGGTCGTCTTGCCGCTGCCGGTGCCGCCGGAGATAAGCAGGTTCACCTCGGCATTGGACAAGGCCTGGAGCACCTGCGCCATCTCGGTCGTCAAGGTCTTGTATTCGACCAGGTTGTCCATCGTCAACGGAATGACGGAAAAGCGCCGGATCGACATCACCGGCCCGTCGAGCGCCAGCGGCGGAATGATGACGTTGACGCGTGAACCATCGGGCAGGCGCGCGTCGGCCATCGGGCTCGATTCGTCGACCCGGCGACCAACCCGCGAGACGATCTTGTCGATGATCTTCATCAGGTGGTCGTCGTCGGAAAACGTCACGTCGGTCAGGCTCAGCTGCCCGCGGCGCTCTACATAGACCTGCTTGCACCCGTTGACCAGGATGTCCGAAATCGTCGGATCGGCCAGCAGCGGCTCCAGCGGCCCCAGGCCCATCATTTCATGCTGGATATCGCGCACGAGGTTGCGCCTCTCCTGTGCATTGACGATGACGTTTTCCTCCAGCAACAACCGCTCCACCATCACGCTCAACTCCTGGCGCAAGCGTTCGGGCGACATCACCTCCACCGCTTCAAGGTCGAGCCGGGTCAGCAGCAACTGGTGCACGGTCGACTTGGTCTGCTGGTAACTATGCGAGGCCTGGGCCGGTGTGGCGGTGCTACGCGCCTCGAACCGCGCCTCCTGCGCAGGCGGTTCGTTGGCGAAACGCTCGCGCAACTTGCCCATCATGCTCTTCACTTCGCTCATGTATTACCTCCGAAAATGCTTGACAACCAGCCACTGCCGCGCTCCGCCTTGGCCTGGCGCGGGGCGGTCGCAGTGGCCAGATCATGCAGTGCACGTGCCACCGGGCTCTTGTGTGAGAGTTTGTCTATCGCCTGCCCCTGGTTGACCGCGGCGTTGACGGCGCTGAAATGGTTGGGGATCGTCGTGATGCCCCGCACGCCCAGGCTGCGCTCGAGCGCCTCCAGCGTGATGTCGCCATTTTTCTGATACCGGTTGACGATCCAGTGCACCTTCTGCGACGGGTACTCGAGCGAACGGAACAATGCATTCAGGCGCTTGGCGTCGCGTACCTGCGGCAGGCTGAGCTGCAACACCGGCAGGATATGGGTGGCCATGTCCAGCGCCTGCAGGCTCACGGAATCGATGGCACGTCCTACGTCTATCACGACGAAGTCGAACATCTGGCGCGCCTGCCTGACAATCGCCTCGACATGGCTGGCCTTGACCTCCAATGCATGCGACAACTCCTTGGGCGCAGCCAGCACACTGAGTGTGGTGCTGACCGGCACCATGGCCGAACGCAGCAGATCGGCATCCAGCCGGTCGATGCTGCGTGCCACTTCGGCCACGTCGCTGCGTGCATGGTGGTCGCTGAGCATCAGCAACGCATCACCAAACTGCAGGTCGAGATCGAGCAAGCCTACGGTACGGCCATCGCGTGTGGACAACACATGGGCCAGGTTGGCAGCCAGGAAACTGGCGCCGCTACCACCCTTGCAGGCCATGAACACCATGACCTCGCCCAGGTCCACCGGCGCCTCGATCTTGCGCTTGCGTGTCACGCGGTGCAAAGCCGCCTGCAGCGCCGGCGCCTGCAGCGGCGGCGGCAACACCTCGCGCACGCCGGCCTGCATGGCCTTCATCAGGAAGGCATGTGACTGTTCGTCGGAGATGACGATGGTCTCGATGTCTGGATGCGCCAGCGTGAGCCGCTCGATCGCGTTCAGGCCATGGCTGTCGATTCCGTCGACGATCAGCAGGCCGGGTCGGCTGCCATTGATGGCGGCCACCAGGCCGGCCGCCGGCGTGCTGGCCGCCTGCACGTCGAAGTCGCCATCGGACGCCCGCACCATATGCGCCACCTGTTCGGCGCGTTCCGTGGTGGATGCAAATACTTTGACCTTCATGTCGTCTTTCAGTGGAAGTCGTCAGACACAGCTGGGGTTGGCCACACCACCCACCAGGGGAAAGGTACTTTGCATGCTTTCACGCGGCAGCGTCGTGGTGAACGTCGGCAAAATCACCGACAGCGGAACAAATGGAATGAAGGTCTGGATCGGCGTGGTCGACACGATGCTGACGGTAGCCAGTTCGCAGGTATCGGCCGTACAGGCGGCCGGGAAATAGCTGATGGTGATGTCGTTGGTGGCAACCAGTGGCAACAACTGGCGCATGCGCACCCGTATCGCATCGCGTGAGGTTGCGTTCGGGTCGCAGACCACGGCCATACGTGCGCCGAGGCGGGTCACTTCGGCTGCCGTATTCCAGTAGAACATCAGGCGCCCCATTTCCATGGCGCCAAACAGAATGGTGAAAAAGACCAGCGAAATCAGCGCGAACTCGACTGCCGCCGCGCCGGTGCAGGCGTGGCGACTGGTCTGACGCATGTGAGGGCGCGGGACTTTCATAGTGGTTGCGGCATCGTGACGCTGATGGGGCCATATGTGAACGACGGCATGAAAAATGGAGCCATCGACGTGAACTGGTAGCCGGCGACCGTCACCGTCACCAGGTTGACAACACCACGGCCGGTGGCCTGCAGGTTGTGCGTCCCGGGACAGGTGAGTCGATCGCAGATGGTGATCTGCGACAGTGTCAGGCCCGGCAACAACGCGGCGCCAGTGCAACTGGTGCCGTTGTTGGCGGCAGTGCCGGTCAACACCAGGCAGCGACCCTTCAGGGTATTGGCCGCTCCAGGCGCCTGCGTTGTCTGGTATCGCGCCCCGTCCCGCACACTTTTGGTCAGCGTGTTGTACTGGTGCAAGGTGCGGCCAAACTCGGTGGTGCCGAACGTGATCGCAGCCAGCGGCAGGGTCAACAGGCCCAGTTCGATGGCAGCGGCCCCGCGTTGCGTGAATCGGGTGGCAAGGAGTCGCATGTTCATTGCACCAGGGTTGGAACCTGCGGACCTGCGCCATTCGGACCACCCGCAAACCCTCCGATACGGCAGGGGCTGCCGGGCAACGATGCGTCACCGCGGTATTCAAGATAGATCTCGCCTGTCGCGCCCTGGGACATCGGATTGAGCATCAGCACACAGGCCATGTTGACGATAGGAACGACGTTGCCGGCGGTGCAGTTGATCAGCGGCGCTGCGACTAGGCGGCGATCGCTACCCTTGGACAGCAGGTTGGCCGAACTGGTCGAGGAACCGGGCATGTTGGCAGCCGCACCTGTTTTGTCGTATTGGCCCGTCGGCCCAGACGAGAATTGTCGATTGAGACCCTGCTGCCGAACATAGTCGCTATATGCATCACCGATCGGCGGATTGGCAGCCGGAACCGGGATTGCCGGGACCGCGCCATCCGCCTTGCTGGGATAGCCATAACCTGTGCGGTCGGGCGGTGCCGTGTCGGGTGTTTCTGCATTTGCCCCGTTGGGATACATGCCAAAACGCGTGTTGTAGGCAAACTTGATGCCCTGTTTCTGGCCCGGCAATGCCACGTTGTCACCCAGCCGGACATTGCATACCTGCTCACGCCCCATCAGTTGCTCGTTGGCTTCGCTGACGCCGCCACCACCGGGCGTGTAATCCACCCATCTGAACTGCCCGGTCAATTCCGCATCGTCTTGGGTTGCGCCGGTGAAAGCACTGGTGATCCATTCGCCAACCTGGTAGCCACCTACCTTCTGGCACAGGCCCACTGGCGCGGCATTGCAGAAACTTTGGCCGGGCGCCAGCGTTCCCACCGCCACCGCAGTGACATTCTGGGCGCCAGCACCCAGCACACCCATGAACCAGGGCACGATACCGACAGAGCGCGCCGTGCACATGACGTATTTCGAATTGGTATTGGCACCGGCCACAATCGACAGGTAGCTGGCGTTGGGCGCCAGCGCGGTATGGAACTGCACGTCGGCAGTGGCGATCGCAACTGCATTGGCCTGGAAATCGCGTTTGTTGCGCCCGGCCGCAAAGATGCCGGCCGCCTGCGCATTGAGCAGGAACGACCCCGGGCATGCGCCGCCCGCCGGATTACACGTCAATTCTGCCGACGCGGCCAGCGCGCAGGCATCAGCAGCGCTTTGCAATTCCGACCGGTTGACGTAGAGGCGGCCGACATCCAGCGCAATTCCCATGAATCCCGCCAATACAGCGACGGACAATCCGACAATGACCGCGACGCCCCCGCGCTGGCGGCGTGGGGTCACAGTTCTGCCGCAACGATCACGAGCACGATGCAACATGGCCATTCACCTTGAATACACCGGACCGCGCTGCCTATTGACCGACCGGCAATACGGTCAATGGCGGCTGTTTGGCTTCCTTGACCGCATATCCGTAAGAGCCGGCATAACCAGTCTGGGCGCCGGCCACCGCCTTGCCGTCCACGACAGGGGCAGCCACATTGCGGCTGGGTGCATCCGGGTCTATGACCTGGGTGGCGCGCATCTGGCGCGCCGCATCGCCAAAACGCGACTCCCAATCCGGCGCGGTTGCGACACAGCCGGCCAATGGTGCCAGCAGGCTCAGGACTACGATGGCGGTCTTCATGGTGTTACTCCCGAATTATTTGACCTGAAATCCGCCTGCAGCAGGCGCGCCAGGTGTTGCCGCGGGCACAGGTGCAACCGGCCGCACGACGACCGCAGGCGCGTTGCCGGGCGCCGGCGGCGTATCCGGCCCGGCTTCGATCCGGCCATAAAAGATCCGGTCGGTACGGCTCGGCTCGCGGTAGTTGTCGGTCGGTAGTGCATAGTTGGCCGGCAAGGGCTTGACCAGGCGTGGCGTGATGACGAACACCAGTTCGGACTTGTCGGTCTGGAACTCGGTGCTGCGAAACAAGGCGCCCACAATCGGCAACTCGCCCAGCACCGGGAATGCCTTGACATTGGAAACGCTGTTGTTCTTGATCAGGCCGCCGACCGCAAAACTCTGGCCATCGACCAATTGCACCGTGGTCGCGGTCTTGCGCGAGGTGAACGATGGCAACACGGCCAGGCCCGACACTCCGGGCGCCGATATACCGACGCCTTCGCGGTTGAGTTCCGAGACCTCGGTGACCATCTCGAGGTTGATACGCCCACCGTCGAGCACGGTTGGCCGGAACCGCACGGAAACGCCGAATTCTTTTTCTTCCAGCGTGATGGTGCTGCCACCGGCTTCGCTCTTCTGCGCCACGGGAATGAAGATCTTGCCGCCGGCATTGAAACGCCCCTCCTGCCCACTGATGGCCATCACATTGGGCTCGGCCAGTATCTTGACCATGCCGTCGTTGCGCTGCATGTTCAGCGTGGTATTCGTCACGCCACGCCCAGGCACTGTGCCGAAACCGGTGGTGTAGGTGACCTTGCCGTTGTCGTCAACCTGCCGCGTGACGTTGCCGCCAGTGAAAGTGCCACCGGCCACGCCGTTGCCGTTGCCGCCGTCGATGGTCCCCCCAATGACGGCCTCGACCGAACTTCTGGGAACCCCACTGCCAGTGCCGGAAATCTGTCCCAGCGCCCCCAGCCCGCCGCCGAATATGCCGGACAGAAAACGCACCATCGACCCGTCTCCCGGCACGAAGGCGCGGGCGAAATTGATGCCGAACTGGTCCAGCAAGGCCTTGGACACCTCGGCCACCTTGACCTCGAGCATGACCTGCTGCGGCGCACCGGTCGACAACATGTTGACGATGCGCGGGTTGGCACCCGCCACACTGGCGCCACTACCGGTGCCAACCCGCACGAAGGCATTGGCCAGGTCCATGACACGAATCAACGCGCCGCCGTCGCTGACGGTGCCTGTCAGCACGATGGAGTCATAGGCCGACGAAATGCGGACGCCTTTTTCGTCCGGCAACAACTGCCCCAACACCGATTGCAAGGCCGCGGTGTCCATACCGACGACTACGTCAAACGCGGTGCAGCGGCCCTCTTGGTCGAGCAACACGACATTGGTCGAACCGATACTTTTGCCCAGTACGTAGACTTCGGTCGGGCTCAGCAACAAGATATCGAGTTCGGCTACGCCTGGACGCCGGTCCCCACCGGTGGAGGCAGCCATCGCTGCAACTCCTTTGCCACTTTTTTCGTCGACTTCCTTGGGAACCGCTGCGCGCGAGTTTTCCGGGTTGCCGAGCACAATCCGGGTGATCGGGCTCGGTGGACGGATCACGGTCGACTTGCCGACACTGACGAGCACCACCGGCGCAAGGTCCACCCGCAGGCAGGGCGCAGACGCGGCGGCACGCGCCGGAGTTTGTGCCGGCACACCTGCCACGGCCAGGACGCCGACGGCAAACACCGCGAGGAGGCGGCCAGCAGCGGTCGAAGTCGCCCCTTGTCGGGCTGGGTGGCGCATATACATCATGGCTCCTGGTTGTTCGTCTATTGTTCGGGCATCAATCAGAAACACTCGGTGGACCGTACCGGTCCGTTGATCACCACCACGCAGTTGCGCGCAACCGGTATAAGCGCGGGCGCAGCCACCACCACCGCCGGCCGGCGCACGGCCACGACCTTGCGGACAACCGGCACGGGTGCCGTCGCCGGCGCCGGCCGCTGCTCTTTGAACAAGGTGGATCGTGTGGCGCCATCGGTTTTGCCCGGGTTGGGGTCGACCTGGTTGCGCAACACCAGGGACAAGGTGCCGATGCTGCGTGCCAGGTCCAGACCTTCGGCCTCGTCCGGCGACACTTCCAGCGTCACCGCACTGACGACCTTGGGTTTGGTGCTGTCACGGTCCGACTCCTGGGCCACTGCCAGCACCAGGATACGTTCGAGCACGATCTTGCTAATGGATTGCTCCTGGTCTCCCCTGCGCGCGCCTTCGCCCTGGGTATTGACCATGATGTCGACGTAATTGCCCGGCAATGCAAAACCCGACACACCAATCACGTCGTTGACGCGCACCGTCATCGCCCGCTTGCCTTCCGCGACCACCGCCGACAGGCCTCCCTTGGTGCCGGTGGGCGCCAGCTTGCCTTCAATCAGTGGCTCGCCCCGGGTGATGCTGGTCTTGACCACACGCCCGTCGAGTTGCGCCATTTCGGTGAACGCACCCACCGGAATACTGCTGGGCGGCCAGTCGACCAGCTTGAGCATCTCGGGTGCTAGACGGCCGCCAATTTCGACCTCCACTGCCGCCACCACAATCCGGTTGCCAGCGCCTGACTGCGCCTGCATCATGCGCGAGGCCATCACCACCGCTGCGCCACCGGCAAACAATGCAATCAACAGCATGATCAGCCCGCGTGTACCCTTCATGATGAAACCTCCGGTGTTTGGTGAAGCTGGCCCGACGCTGTTGTGTCAGTGCTGGCCCTCGTTGCGAAATAGTTGTGCCAGGCCCATTCAATGGTCCGGCCGTTGAGTTCGGCAGCGTCGCCGCGATAGGCCGCGTAGTCCGCGATTTGGCTCACCAGATCACGCGGGTAACAGGCCAGCATGGGCCGACCGAGTCGCTGGTGAAAATGCGTGACCAGATGGATGAAGGCCGACTCGGAGAATTCGACTTGGCAGGAGACACAGGCGTCGCAGGTGATGCGGCGGTAGTCGTCCAGCGTTACCTCGCCGACGTACAGCTTGTAGCTGATGCGGCGCAGGAAAGCTTCGTCGGCAACCTCCTGCGGCTCCAGGTTGGTGGAGAAAAACAGCACGGTGTCGAACGGAATCTGAAACTTGGTGCCGTTGCGCAGCATCAGGTAGTCGTGCCGATGCTCCATCGGCAACAACCAGCGGTTCAGCAACTGGCGCGGCGTGATCATCTGCCGACCCAGGTCGTCAACCAGGAACAACCCGTTGTTGGCCTTGAAATGGGGCGGTGCCTGGTAATACCCAGCGCGCGGGTCATACACCAGATCCAGCATTTCCAGTGTCAGTTCACCCCCGGTCACGACCACGGGGCGTTCGCACATCACCCAGCGAGTATCTAGCCGCTGGCGGTTGTCGATCGACTGCACGACGGGCTCGGAGGACAGAACCGGTCGATGCACAAGCGGGTCGAACACCCGGATGATTTCGCCGCCGACTTCGACCGCATGCGGCACCGCAATGGCGCCTGCCAGCAGGCGCGCCATCTGGCCACACAGATAGGTCTTGCCGGCCCCAGGCGGGCCAAACAACATAATCGCACGGCTGGAATTCATCGCCGCACCCAACTGGTCGCGCAACTCAGGACGCATGGCGACGTCGGCCAGTACTTCTTCGAGACGCTCACTGGTAAATCGCATACCAGCCACGCTCTGCGCCAATACCTGCGTGGTATACGCATCAATTGCCACTGGCGCCGGGCCACTGTACAGATTACGTGCCAGCGCCTCGGTGGCGCGGGCCCGGCCACCGTGGGTCAGTTCATACGTCACGTCTCCGTCATTCGCGCCACGCAACCTTACTTCGGTCAGGGCCTCCTTGCGCAGGAAAACAAACAGATCTTCCAGCAGGGCCGGGGCCAGTTTGACGTGCAACGACAAATCCTGCAGGCGCCGCAGGCCATGCTGGTGCATGACCTTGAGCACCAGTTCGACCAGCAGCAGCATGGGCAGGCCAGTGTCTGCCGGCAACCGGGGCGCCAGCAGTGCCGTGACCGACACTACGGCCGGAAATTCATCGGTCACGACAGGCGAAGGGGCAATGCGCGCGTTCATGATCCGTTCATATTTTTTGATGTCCGTCACGGGCTCGACTGCACCATCTGCCAGCCGACCTGTGCGAGGGTGCCGACCATGATGGCCAGCGCATACGGCAAACGCGGGCCGCCGGAAGCCGGCATATCGAGCGGCGTGATGCGCCCTGAGCTGACCCCGATCATTGATGTGGTCAGCAACATGCGCACGTTGGACAACACGCGCCTCCCGGTACCGGAACCCAGCATCATCACGATGGCCAGCAAGCCACCCGCGACCAGGGTCAAAAGCGCTGCGCCAAAAACCAGTTTTGGCCCTAGCCAGACGCCCACCATGGCCATTAGTTTCACGTCGCCGGCGCCGATTGCGCGCAGCAGGTGCAGCGGCAGGAACAGGCCAAACCCGGCCAGCAGGCCGAGCAGGGAATGCACCAGGCCGGGGCTGCCCCAAGCCGGAGAAAACAGGCCATCGCCCGCAGGCGAAAGCGCATGAACGAGGAGCCCGCAAACCATGCCGCCCGCGACCACCGCATTTGGAATTCGTCGCTCGCGCACGTCAGACCAAACGGCGCTGCACAAGAAAAACGCCAGGAAGATGGCGGACCATATGGAAGGAAAAGTCAAGTAATGCATGATCATTTGTTGTCATTGCCTGTGCTCTCGAACCCGGACCTGACATTGCCAGGACTGGGCTCGAACATGGCAAGTGTTCAGACTACAAGCGCGCAAGTTGCGGCATTCGGTGTGGCCATGCAGTTCCCGAGACGGGTGAAAAGGCCGTTCAAACTCGTGCCGAGCAATGTGGCGCCGACAATGATCGCTATGGCTATCAACGCCGCAATCAGGCCATATTCAATGGCCGCCGCGCCTTCTTCTTCACGAAGAAAGGACTGAATGAATTTCATGTTGACTACTCCTTTTCACAGTTGACAAAATTGCTGTTTCCAGCACCTTTGAACCCCTTGTTGCAGTGGATGGGTCCAAATCCGCTTTGGCCACTTTCTCGTTGGCCAGTAATTCGCTTCGATCCTCCACGCCGTCGCCAAAACACGCAGGCGCAAGCGAGGAAGATCATTGCAAACAAAATCAGACGACGAGCGCGCAGGTTGCAGCATTTGGTGTTGCCATACAGTTTCCAAGCCTGGTGAACAGCCCGTCAAGACTGGTGCCAAGCAAGCCCGCGCCAACAATAATTGCAACGGCAATCAGTGCTGCGATCAGGCCATACTCGATGGCCGCTGCGCCGTCTTCGTCCCGCAGGAAGGACTTGGTAAATTGAATGAACTTCATGCTCTCACTCCTTTTCACAGTTGACAAAACTGCCGTTGCCGGCCTTCTTTACTAGCGCACCGTTTGAGGACCAAGCGCGCAACCTTGTTGACCTGTTAGACGCCGGCCAACGGAAGCGTTTACTAATACGGGTCGCCTTACCCGCGATTCGCCGCAATGGCTTGGTCCGCAGGCAAACCCCGAGCCACCTGATGGGACCCCGGCAAATATTCATCGGCACGCCAAGCCGCGACAATGGCGGTCACCAGTTCTGCCGCCGGCGCCGACTTGTGCAGGCAAGCCCGCGCACCAAGCCGCTGGGCGCGCAGCGCGACATGTGGGTCAACCAGACTGGTCAACACCAGCACGGCGCAAGGGGCTAGATGGTGCAACGCGGGAATCAGCGCCAGGCCGTCATCGCTGCCGAGGTTGACGTCGAGCACGACCACATGCGGCTGCAGGGCCCGCGTCTGTTCCAGCGCCTGCTGCGCCGAATTGGCACTACCCACACAACGCAGGCGTGGCCACTCGGCCTCGATCAGGCTGGCGACGCCGGCACAGATACCGGGGTGGTCATCAACGATCAGAACGCTGATATGTCCGTTTACGTGCATGGTTGTCCTTGGTGATGCACCATCCAACGCGCAACCGCGCATCGGCTGGACCAAGAATAAGCATCCACCAGCCGTTGTGCATGGTCAGAAAGGGGGGGGAGGACCCGGGAGTTTTGTCCCGGGTGCCGCGACAGCTGACCGCGCGAGGCAGTCGGCCAAATTACACGCGTGCAGAGCCGAAGGACGGCGGCGCGACCTTCGCGTTAGCCAGTCTGTGTCAGAAAACGAAGGGGACGATGCGCCAACGCACGGCGGCGCAATAGGCTGTGTATTCGGCGCCGCGGTCACCAGTGCGCAGCACCGCCTCCTCGCGCAACATACGCACGGTCTGCATGCAATACAGCAATACCAACACCATCAGGTTGTGCCAGGAGAAGTTGCTCGACAAAAAGCCGATATGGCCGATCAGGTAACCCAGGTATATGGGATGGCGCACCACGCGGTAGGGGCCCTGCGTCACCAGCCCCCTCGCAGCCGGCAATATGCCGAAGGAACGCCCCAGCGCCAACTTGGAAATGATCTGCCATGTCACGGCACTCAGCATCAATACAACCCCCAGCCATTCGGGCGCCAGATGCAGCGTGCCGGTGTATTCGAAGAACAGAAAAAAGCTCAGTGCCAGCGCAGTGGCGGCTATCGCCAGTGGCGACACATCGCGCTGCATCGCCGGCCGCGCGGTCAGTATCAAGGCAACGGTCAACCCTTCGGACAGCAACAACAGCAATACCGTGTAGCGGCTGGTATCGGCCAGCCAGGTACGACCGATGATCACGAGAAAACTGCCATAAACAAGCACCGCGAACAGCCGCAGACCGTATTCGACCCAGTAGTTCCCACGTGACATGGCTCCCATGGTCGGCGGCATTCAGCTCATTGCGCCCCAGGCCGAATCGGCCCCACCCCACAGGCCGGACGGGGCAGGCCTGCGCCGGTTGACAAGAGGCTCCGCACCCAGGCGATGTTCGATCGCGTAGACATACAGGTCCAGCTTGCGCTGCACACCCAGCTTGTCGTAAATGGCGGTGAGATGGTTGCGCAAGGTGTGTTCGCTCATGCCCAGCGCGTCGGCGACGACCAGGCTCTTGGCGCCACGGTGCCGGACCAGCGCCTGCACCACCAGCAGCTCCTTGGGCGTCAAGGAGTGGGCACGCTGCGCTGCGTCGCCCCCCGTCGTTGCTTGCGTGCGTGGCAGGCCCGGCATAGAAGTCAGCAGCAGATTCGTCAGTGCACGACCAAAACTCACCTCGCCGCGATGAACCCGCCCAATGGCGTCCAGGATATGTTGCGTCGGCTCCGACTTGAGCACCACACCCCGTGCACCACGCATGACCGCGATGCGATGGTGGGCCGGGTTCAGGTCACCGGTCAGCAGAACGACCTTGACATTGTGTTCACAGACCAGTTTTTCCAGGTAATTGACGGCGTTGCCGTCGCCCATGGAAAGGTCGAGCAAAACCACGTCCGTCTGCTCCAGTTCGGTGTGGGCCAGCAAACTGGCACAGCTGTTGGCAGTGCCGGAAACTCTGTATTGCGGGTGTGCACTTTCCACCAGTTGGCGCAATCCCCACAGCGTCACAGAATGGTCATCGGCCAGCAGTACACGAATCGGCAGCGCAAAGCCGGCGGCACCGTCGCCGGTGGCATGCGCAGTAGATGTGCAATTCATACGACAGCTCCCAACAAAGGTAACCTGATGACAATCTCAGTCTGATCAAATTCTTGTAGCACAGTTACACCCCCGCCAAGTGCTGAAGCCCGCTCGGTCAGCGAGCGCGGCAAGAATCCTTTTTCCGATGCCGGCATGGACCCGCAATCGTTGCGCAAACGCAGTACAAGGTCGGAAAATTCCACGTCGAGTTGTACGTCCACCGTGCTGGCGGCTGTATGCCGCCGCACATTGGTCAACGCCTCGTTGACCATCAGCAGCACGGCCTTGGCCATGGCGCCACGCAAGCGTGGTGCGTCCGTCGCCACGACGCGCACCTGCAGGCCATACAGCACCTGGAACCGCTGCGCCTGCCGCTCCAGCGCGGCCAGCGGCGCGTCATCGGCGGCTGCCGGGTCGGCGCCGCGTCGCAGGCCGCCGATCACCTCGCGCAAGGCCTGCAACTCGTCGGTGGCCATGTGCACCAGGTCCGCGATCTGCCCACTGATCGGGCTGGCCGGACCGGCCTGGCGGGCCAGCGCCTCCAGCCCGTATTTGAGGCCCAGGTAGGGCTGGATCGCACTGTCGTGCAGGTCGCGCCCGATGCGCTCGCGCTCGCGCGCGGCCGTTTCGCGCTGCAATTGCTCGAGCAGGTCGGCGCGCTCCAACAGCGGCATCGCTTCGTGCAGCACATCGGCCAGCCAGAGCAGGTCGCCCGTCGTGAACGCGGCGCCGGCCCGATACAGGCACAAGGTGCCCAGCGGCTGCCCATACGAGACCACCGGCAATGTGAGAACCTGGGCACCGAACTTGGCGAACGCATGCCAGGCGTCGTCGGCGGCAAACGACGACGCCGCGCCAGTGGACGTCTCGACGGCGTGCACCACCGGCGCAGCGGCCCCGGTGAACGAACACCTGCAACCCTTTGAACGCGGCAGCTGTGCCAGGCACCCGACCCATTGCTCGGCTTCGAGCCCGTCCAGTTCGCACGTGGACATGCCCTTCTGCCACTGGAAAACACGCGGCTCGGGTCCTTGCAGGCCGATGGTGGCGGCGCTCAGACCATAGTGGGCGCCGAGCTGGTCCAGCAATACGCCCACCTGCCGGCGCAGCCCATGCCGCGGATCCGACCGGGCGCCCAGTGTTTCGACCAGCTGCAGGCGCTGTCGCAATTCGCGACTGGGACGGGCCAACATGACGGATACGGCACCAACCGACAACATGACCAGCGGTGCGATCTGCTGCATGGCGAATGCTGCATCGCCGGCGCGGTTCGCACTGCCCAGCACGAAGGTTGCGGCGGCACTGATCAGCGCCAGGGCCAATGCCGGCACGACCCCGCCCAGCACCGCCAGGGCGACGACCGGCAGCACCGTGAACACACCGAACAGGGGTAAATTGATGGCGTGAAACTGGCTGGCGACGAGCAGAACCCCCACGTCGATCCAGAGCCAGAGCCGTGCCGCGGCGCGCTGCCATCCGTGCAGGGTCGCCCAGAGCAAGAAGGCAGCCCAGACCATGTAGGGCAAAACCGTGGCGACATGCCACTGCCAGAACGTACTGGTGTCGACCAGCATCAACAGGCCGATCAGACCGGCAAGCAGCGCCCGGATACCGGCAACAAACCGCAGCAAAGCCTGCTCCGACGGGCCTGGTCGTACAACGGTTCCAGGGCGACCGATGCCGGGCAACGGCAACGAGCCGGTGAAGTGCTGCGCCAGGTTCATGGATGCACCAAGCCAACCCGCACAGAGTCAGGCAAAAACCGATGCCGGACCAGCGGATCGTTCGCGGCCTGCCTCGACTGCCTTGCAATGACCATTTGTGGCCTTGTCGATTAATTAGAACCGAACGCGCCAGGCGCACCACATTGGATCGGCTTCCCGCACCACCAAAACCGCGCCCAACACCCCAGAATGAGCCTCTCTCTATGCTATTTAACCGCAATTCAAGCCATTTGGTAACAAAAATCTTCACGATTCCGATGTTTGGTGGATTTGCAAAGCCAGCCAGGTTGTGCCTACGGTGTGCGTGGTCCGATGGAAACGCGCCTTCGGCAATCCAATTCGGCCGGCGCGCCGGCGCGCATGCGCTACTGGCTACTGGCTACTGGCTACTGGCTACTGGCTAGCGTTTGCGAGCGGGCTTGCTGTTTGCCGTTCCGGATCAGGTCGGCCCGGCCCATGGCCTCGAGCGCGTCGCGCATCAGCGGCCAGTTGTTCGAATCGTGGTACCGCAGGAATGCCTTGTGCACGCGCCGGGTTGGGCGCCGATGAAGCTAATTTCTTAGCACGCTTAAGGCTCGTGTGCCGTGGCCTGCCCCCCCCTGAATGCGCTGGGTAGTTTCCCAGGTTGCCGCGTTCCCCATCGCCGCTTAGTCTCAAAAGCCCAACCGCCATCAAGCAAGGACACGCACGTGAACTCCCGCCATTCCCGATTTCGCTTGACCACCACTCGCGTGGCGATATTGCTGGCCTGCAGTGCCGTCACCTGGGCCCATGCCGATGGCGGCGACTCGACGCCAGGCCTCCAGTCGTCGGTGAACCTGCCCGATCATTCCCAGGGCAAACCGCCGTCCTGGGCCGGCAAGGCGTTCCGCCAGGGCGTGGTGTCGACAGCCAATCCCTACGCCGCCGAGGTGGGAGCGAAGATCCTCGAGCAGGGCGGCAACGCCGTCGACGCTGCGGTGGCGGTCGCGTACGCACTGAACGTGGTCGAGCCGCAGTCTGCCGGAATAGGTGGCGGCGGATTCATGATGGTCCACATGGCACGGACCGGCCAGACTGTGGTCATCGACAGCCGCGAGGAGGCCCCCGCCGGCGCCACCCCCTCGATGTTCGTCGGCCAGAACTTCAGCCGGCGCTCCCTGCAGGGCGTGGCGGTGGGTGTGCCGGGCATGGTGCGCGGCACTGAAATGGCCCTGAAGGACTACGGCAGGATGTCGCTGTCTCAAGTCCTGCAGCCTGCGATCGCGCTGGCGGACGGCGGCTTTGCAGCGACTCCGCGATTCGTCACCAGCACCGCTTGCAGCAGCGCGACCAGCCGCGCTAAGAACTCGCCGCTTGCATCCGACTACTTCTGCCCTGGCGGCGACTTCCGCGCCGTCGGCTCGCTGGTCACGAACAAGCCACTGGCCCAGACCTTCCGGCAGATCGCCACGCACGGCGCCGACTGCTTCTACCGCTACATGCCCGAAAAGGGCTGCGACATAGCGCGGGGCATCATCGAGGGCCAGAAATACAATCAGCCCGATCTGGACCCGATCGGCAAGGGCGGCTCGATGACCGAGGCCGATCTGGCGCAATACCAGGCCAAGCTGCGCATACCGATCGAAGGCAGCTACCGCGGTCATCGCATCAAGTCGATGCCACCGCCGTCTTCCGGCGCGTTGACGGTGCTGCAGATCCTGAAAATGCTGGAGCGTTTTCCGCTGGGCGACGCCAGCCAGGGTTATGGCTTTGGTGCGGTAAAGACTGCCAATGTCATGGCCGAAGCAATGCGCATCGCCTTTGCCGACCGCGCCATCTGGATGGGTGACGCCGATTTCGCGCCGGTGCCAGCCAAGGGACTGCTCGCCAACGACTACATCGGGATGCGCAGTCTGCTGATCACGCCTGGCGCGCGGTTGGACCCCAACCCGTCGGCAGACGATCCTCGGCCATTCGAGATCGCCGGATTGCAATCCGCCACGCGCCTGGCAGTGGCAGCCCCCCCGATCAGCCACGAAAACGGCACGACCCACTTCTCGGTCGTCGACAAATGGGGCAATATGGTGTCGTACACCAACACCATCGAGTCCGGCTACGGCATCGGCGTGTTCGCCGGCTACAAGCTGTCCGACGGCAGCTTCAAGAACCACGGTTTCCTGCTGAACAACGAGTTAACCGACTTCAACACTGCGCCGACGATCAATCCGTTTACCGGAACCGCCGGCTTCAACGACGTCGCGCCGGGCAAACGCCCGCGCAGCAGCATGGCGCCATCAATGATCTTCAACCCCGACGGCAGCCCTCTGCTGGCCTACGGCTCGCCGGGTGGGGCGACCATCATCAACTCGGTGGTGAACGTGACGCTCAATCTCATTGACCATGGGATGACGATGCAGGAGGCGATCGATGCTCCGCGGCTGTCGGTGTCCAGTGCCAACCCGTCGATCACCTTCGACCCGTGGTTCCCTGCGGCGACGGTTAGCGCGCTGGGCCCCTTTGGACTGGGCTACTCGGTCTCACTGGGCGACGTCGGATCGGTACAGACCGTGCTGGTCGAACCGAAGACCGGCAAGCAGTACGGCGCCGCCGACGCGCGGCGCGAGGGCACGGTGATCGGACTGCCGCGCGCCGGAGGCCGCTGACGCGGCGCGCGGGTCAGCGCTTGCGCGCCGGCGGCTTCGCGCTGCCGGTGACCCGCGGCGGCAGGCCGGTGTGCTGGGTCAGCAGACGACCCTTGACGGGTTGCACGCCTTTTTTCGCAGGTGCGGCCGTAGAGTTCTTCTTGCGCGCACTGGTGTAGTTGCCGTCGGTGAGCGGCTGGAAGGTCGGGATCAGGTGGTGCTTGCCGTTGCCAATCAGGTCGGAGCGGCCCATGGCCTTGAGCGCGTCGCGTAATAGCGGCCAGTTGTTGGCATCGTGGTAGCGCAAAAACGCCTTGTGCAGACGCCGGCGCCGATCACCGCGCACGATGTCGACCGACTCGCTGTCGCGCGTGACCCGGCGCAGTGGGTTGCGGCCACTGTGGTACATCGCGGTGGCGGTGGCCATCGGGCTGGGGTAGAAGTTCTGCACCTGGTCGGCGCGAAAACCGTTCTTCTTGAGCCAGACCGCCAGGTTCATCATGTCTTCGTCGCTGGTGCCCGGATGGGCGGCGATGAAATACGGGATCAGGT
This sequence comes from Burkholderiales bacterium, assembly GCA_038326025.1. Lineage (GTDB taxonomy): Bacteria > Pseudomonadota > Gammaproteobacteria > Burkholderiales > Burkholderiaceae_C > CAISIP01. The sequence goes on along the minus strand of JBBQJP010000033.1, from coordinate 9,180 downwards.
ACTGCTTCTTGCCGGCCTCCTGCGAATACTTCTCGAACATCTGCTTGAATTTGTCGTAGCTGCCGATGCCCGGCTTCATCATCTTGGTCAGCGGGCCCTGCTCGGTGTGTTCGGGTGCGATCTTCAGATAACCGCCGACATGGTGGGTGACCAGTTCCTTGACGTATTCGGGTGACTGCACCGCCAGGTCGTAACGCAGGCCGGAGCTGATCAGGATCTTCTTGACTCCCTTGAGCGAGCGCGCACGCCGGTACATGTGCACCAGCGCCGAGTGGTCGGTATTGAGGTTGCTGCAGATGCCGGGGAACACACAGCTGGGCTTGCGGCAGGCCGACTCGATCTCGGGGCTTTTGCAACCGATGCGGTACATGTTGGCGGTGGGGCCGCCGAGGTCGGAGATGGTGCCGGTGAAGCCCTTGACCGTATCGCGGATCGCCTCGACCTCGCGGATCACCGAGTCTTCGGAGCGGCTCTGGATGATGCGGCCTTCGTGCTCGGTGATGGAGCAGAAGGTGCAGCCACCAAAACAGCCACGCATGATGTTCACGCTGAAGCGGATCATTTCCCAGGCCGGGATCTTGGTGGCGCCGTCATGGCCGCCACTCTCGTCGGCATAGAAGGGATGTGGTGAACGCGCATATGGCAGGTCGAACACCAGGTCCATCTCGGCCGTGGTCAGCGGAATCGGTGGCGGATTGATCCACACATCGCGCGCCGTGGCGCCATCGCCGTGGGTCTGCACCAGCGCTCGGGCGTTGCCCGGATTGGTCTCCAGGTGCAGCACGCGGTTGGCATGGGCATACAGCACCGGGTCGCTGCGCACCTGCTCGAAACTGGGCAAGCGGATTACCGAGCGATCGCGCGGCGGAACCTTGAGCTTGCCCTTCAAGGCCGGGTTGGGCATGAAGGTCAGCGGCTGAATGGCCGGGTTTGCGGCGGTGGTCCCTGGTGCGGCCGCCTCGGCATCTTCCTTGGCGCAACTGGTGCCCTGCCCGGCCGCCTGCTCCGACGTGGTCATGTATGGATTGACATGCGACTCGATGCGGCCCGGCTCATCAACGCTGGTGGAATTGATCTCGAACCAGTCGGCGACACTGGCGTCACCGGGGCGGCGCACGAAGGCGGTACCACGCACATCGGTGATCTGCTCCACCGGCTCGCGCGCCGCAATACGGTGGGCCACCTCGACCAGCGCGCGTTCGGCATTGCCGTACAGCAGCAGGTCGCACTTGGCATCGACCACGATGGATCTGCGCACCTTGTCGGACCAGTAGTCGTAATGGGCAATGCGGCGCAGGCTGCCTTCGATGCCGCCCAGCACGAGGGGCACGTCCTTGTAGGCTTCGCGGCAGCGCTGGCTATAGACGATGGCGGCGCGGTCCGGTCGTTTGCCGCCCACATCACCCGGCGTATAGGCATCGTCACTGCGGATCTTGCGATCGGCGGTGTACCTGTTGATCATGGAATCCATGTTGCCAGCGGTCACGCCCCAGAACAGGTTGGGCTTGCCCAGTACCTTGAACGGATCCGCGCTGTGCCACTCGGGCTGGGCGATGATTCCGACGCGGAAACCCTGGGCCTCCAGCGTGCGGCCGATCACCGCCATGCCGAAACTCGGATGGTCGACATAGGCGTCGCCAGTGACCAGAATGATGTCGCAGCTGTCCCAGCCCAGTTGCTCCATCTCGGCCCGGCTCATCGGCAGGAAGCGGGCCGTGCCAAAGCGCGCGGCCCAGTACTTGCGGTAACTGGCTAGCGGTTTCGCGGCGCGCGCGAATAGAGAAACGTCGACGGGAGCGTTCATGGAGTCCTGGGGGATAGGCATATAGTGTAAGGTTTGCACCTTTCCAGGGCGATCCGCAAGGGCAAACACCGACCCGGAATCAGCCCTCAAGCCCCTAGAATCAGGCTTTCATCCACTTGGCCCCGACCTGTTACCGGGGCCTTTCAAAGGGAAATTCTCATGAAAAAACTCATTCTGGCTATTGCGCTGAGCGCCATCGCCATGTCGGCTTCGGCTCAAGACAAGGAACTCAAGGTCGCCATCGATCCGACCTACGAGCCGTTCACCTTCAAGACGCCGGACGGCAAGCCCACCGGTTTCGACGTCGACATCGCCAGCGCGGTGTGCGAGCAGATCAAGCGCAAGTGCGTGTTCGTCGAGCAGGTCTGGGACAGCATGATTCCCGGTCTGCAGGCCAAAAAATATGACGTGATCATCAGCTCGATGTCGATCACCGCCGACCGCCTCAAAGTGGTCGATTTCACCGACAAGTACTACAACACGCCGAGCAAGATCATCATCAAGAACGACATCAAGTTCGACGGCGTGGCCTCGCTCAAGGGCAAGAAAATCGGCGTTCTCAAAGGCAGCACGCAAGAGAAATACGCCAATGGCGAACTCAAGAAGGTCGGTGTCATCGTGACGCCATACGAAGCCCAGGACCAGGTCTACCTCGACATCAAGTCGGGTCGCCTGGACGGTACCGTGGCTGACGTGCTCGAAGTCACTGGTGGCTTTCTGAGCAAGCCTGAAGGCAAGGACTACGTGCTGGTGGGCCCCGAGCTGTTCATTCCCAAGTACTTCGGCACCGGTGCCGGCTTCGCCATCCGCAAGGGTGACAAGGCACTCAAGGCGGAACTCAACGGCGCCATCAAGGCGATTCGCGCCAACGGCAGCTACAAGAAGATCAACGACAAGTATTTCAAGATCGACGTCTACGGCGGCTAAGCCCCCGTCCCTCTGATTCCGGGTTTGTCCGCCTACTACTGGTCGATCCTCAACGGCGCACTGCTGACAGTGGCAGTGTCGCTGGCCGCGCTGGCGGTCGCCATCGTGCTTGGCCTGATGGGGGCTGCGGCCAAGATCTCCGGCAACACACCGCTGGTGGCCCTGGCGACGGTCTACACCACCATCATTCGCGGTATCCCGGAACTGGTGCTGATGCTGCTGGTCTTTTACGGCGGCAGCATCGGCATCAACAACTTGCTGGAAATGTCCGGCACCGGCATCACGCTGGACATCGAACCCTTCAGTGCCGGTGTGCTGACACTGGGTTTCATCTACGGCGCCTACATGACCGAGACCTTTCGCGGCGCCATCCTGTCGATTCCGCGCGGTCAGTTCGAGGCTGCCGCAGCCTTCGGCATGGGCCCGGTGCAGGCCTTCATGCGCATCACCCTGCCGCAACTGGTGCGTTATGCCCTGCCCGGCTTTACCAATAACTGGCTGGTGCTGATCAAGGCCACGGCGCTGATCAGCCTGATCGGTTTGCAGGAAATGACCTATCTGGCCAAGCAGGCCAGCGCCGCGACCCGTTCGCCGTTCGCTTTTTTCCTGTTCACTGCGGCCTTGTTCCTGCTCTACACCTGGGCTTCACTGGCCGTGTTGCGCCGCCTCAATGCGCGCTACAGCCTGGGCGCCAAACGGGGCGATCTGTAAATGGACTGGGAAGTCATCTACCGGCCCGAAAGCCTGGCCATGTATGGCGAAGGCGTGATGACCACCGTGTGGTTGCTGTCGTCGTCGCTGCTCATCGGCGGCGTGCTGGCCGTGTTGTTCGCACTGGCGCTGACCGGTCCCTGGGTCTGGTTGCAGCGCATCGTCGGCGCCTACACCTTTGTCATTCGCGGCACACCACTGCTGATCCAGATCTACATGATCTATTACGGCCTGGGCCAGCTCGAATGGATCCAGATGCGCTGGGACGACGTCTGGCCCTGGACCCACTTCAAGGACCCCGCGTTCTGCGGGCTGCTGGCTTTCAGCCTCAATACCGCCGGCTATACCGCCGAGATGCTGGCCGGAGCGATCCGCGAAACGCATGCCGGCGAGATCGAATCGGCGCAGGCCTTCGGCATGAGCCGCACCCAGGTGATGTTGCGCATCGTCCTGCCCAGCGCCATGCGCCGTACCTTGCCGCCTTACAGCAACGAGGTGGTGATGATGTTGCACAGCACCAGCCTGGCCAGCGCATTGCCAGGCCTGCTCGACATCACCGCCGCGGCCAGCCGCATCTATTCCGACTTCTACCTGCCATTCGAGGCCTATCTGGCCGCCGCCGCTCTGTACCTCATCGGCACTTTCTGCCTGATTGGCGTGTTCAAGCTGGCTGAACGCCACTTCCTCGCCCATCTGGCGCCTCGCCGGCACTGACCCGCCGCAACCGTACACCATGCGCCGCATAGACCATCCGCTCGAACACCAGAGCCTGGGCCGTCATACCCAGGTGACCAGTCTGCATTTCGGCAACGCCGACCAGGGGCCAAAGGCCTACATCCAGGCCAGCCTGCATGCCGAAGAACTGCCCGGCATGCTGGCCGCATTCCATCTGCGTGCCCTGCTCGAGAGCGCCGAACAGCAGGGCCGCATGCGGGGTGAAGTGGTGCTGGTGCCGGTGGCCAACCCGATCGGATTGGCACAGCGGCTGGACCACAAAAGCATGGGCCGCTTCGAGCTGGGCAGCTCGGAGAACTTCAACCGCAACTACCCCGACCTGGCAGCCGCCGTGCATGAGCAGGTCAAGAATCGCCTGGGCGCGGATGCTCAGAGCAACACCGCCATCGTGCGGGAAGCGGTGCGCGCGTTTGTGGCGCAGTGGCAGCCGGCGAACGCCTTGCAAAGCCTGCGCAAAACCCTGGTGACACTGGCCTGCGACGCCGACCTGGTGCTGGACCTGCATTGCGACTGCGAAGCCATCCTGCACATCTACACCGAAACACCGTGCTGGCCCCGGCTGGAACCGCTGACGCGCTGGCTGGGCGCGCGCGCCGTGCTGCTGGCGCACCATGCCGGCGGCGTGTCGTTCGACGAATGTTTCTCGGGCCTGTGGTGGAAACTGGCCGACCGACTGAAAAAGGACGGACTGGCGCACCCGCTTTTGCAGGCCTGTGCCAGCACCACGGTCGAATTGCGCAGCGAATCCGAGGTGGCACACGACCTGGCCCAGGCAGACGCTGCGGCCATCTTTGCCTATCTGCAGCACGAAGGTCTCATTGAAGGAGCCACACCGCCATTGCCGGACGCGTTGTGCGAGGCGACTCCCCTGTCCGGTTCGCAGACGGTCAAGGCGCCGGTCGCCGGCCTGCTGGTGTTTGCCGCCGCGCCAGGGGCCAAACTGCACAAGGGCGATACCGTGGCGCAGATCATCGACCCCATCGCCAACACCACCGCCACAGTTCTGGCCGAGGTCGACGGCATCATGTACGCACGCACCGACGACCGCTACGTGCTGCCCAACGATGATCTGGCAAACATTGCCGGCAGCGTGCCGTTTCGCACCGGCGACCTGCTCGGCGCCTGAGCCGCGGACACGCCCCCATCTGCACGAGATCCCGACCCCATGAATGACAAAACCCTGAAACTCCAGGCCATCGACATCCACAAGAAGTTCGGCGACAACGAGGTTCTCAAGGGCGTCTCGCTCGAAGCGCATGCCGGCGACGTGATCAGCATCATCGGCAGTTCGGGTTCAGGCAAAAGTACCTTCCTGCGCTGCATCAACCTGCTGGAAAAGCCCAACCAGGGCCGCATCATCGTGGCCGGTGAAGAACTGCGCCTGGTGCCCGACAAGACCGGTCTGTTGCACGCGGCCGAGGCCAAGCAACTCCAGCGCATGCGCACCAAGCTGGCCATGGTGTTTCAGCATTTCAACCTGTGGGCCCACCTGACGGTGCTGCAAAACATCATCGAGGCGCCGGTGCATGTGATGAAGGTGCCACGCGACGAAGCGGTGGAGCGCGCGCGCAAATACCTGGCCCTGGTCGACCTGCCCAACATGGAAGACCGTTACCCGGCGCACATGAGTGGCGGTCAGCAGCAGCGCGTGGCCATCGCGCGCTCACTGGCGATGGAACCCGAGGTGATGCTGTTCGACGAGCCCACCAGCGCACTCGACCCGGAGCTGGTGACCGAGGTGCTCAAGGTCATGCGCAAACTGGCCGAGGAAGGCCGCACCATGGTGGTCGTGACACACGAGATGGGTTTTGCCCGCGACGTGGCCAACCATCTGATCTTTCTGCACCAGGGGCGCATCGAGGAACAAGGTGTGCCGGCCGAGGTGCTGACACAGCCCAAGAGCGAGCGACTGGGGCAGTTCTTGTCGGGCAGCCTGAAGTAGTAATAGCCGCAATCGGCTGCGAACACCCGGCATGGACGCGACCGCGGCCCCTCTGACCGATGCACTGACAGCACTCAATCAGTGGGCGCCGGTGGTCTGGCTCAAGACCAGCGACTATGCGTATCCGACTTTAGAGACCGTGCACATCGTCGGCATCGCGCTGGTGTTCGGTACATTGTGGATCGTCGACCTGGCCATCCTGGGGCGCTTGCGTGGCCTGGACGTGCAATTGCTGGCAAGACGCGTGCTTCCCTGGACGCTTGCCGGATTTCTGGTTGCCGCGACCTCCGGTCTCACGATGTTCGTTACCGCAGTGGGGGATTTGATTGCCAACCCGGCGTTTGTGCTGAAAATGGCACTGCTGTTCGTTGCGGCGACCAATGCCGGCATGCTGCATGCCCGTGGCCCCATCGACGGCAGCAATCGGCTGACCCGTTTCCAGGCGGGCCTGTCCGTCCTGATCTGGCTGGCCGTCATCGCCTGCGGCCGCTGGATCGCCTATGTTTGACCGGGAGAGCACCATGAACCGCCGAGACTTCGTGAGTTTCACTTCTGCTGCCGCAGCAACCATCTGGACGGGCCCGGCGCTGGCCCATCACGGCTGGTCGAGTTTTGACGAGACCGCACCGCTGTACTTCAGTGGCAAGGTCAAGTCCGTCAAATGGCAGAACCCGCATGCGGAAATTGTCATCACGGTGGGCGCCGACACCGCCCTGCCTGCCGACCTGGCAAAGCGCGAGACACCCGCACAAAGCAGTTCTGTCGATGGCGCAAAGGTGCTGGCCGCCGCAAAATTGCCCAAACGGCGCGGCGACTGGACCATCGAGTTATCGCCGATGACCCGCATCAACGCCTGGAAAGTACCCCAGCCCAAAGTAGGCGACGCGATTGAAGCCGTGGCCTATACGTTCAAGGACGAAAAAGGCGACATGTTCGCCCGTGTGGAGTATCTGATCGTTGACGGCAAGTTGTACGGGCTGCGGTCAAATCCTGCTTGACGCAGTGCATTCTGACGCTCAGATCCAGTACTTCGCCCGCACCAGCACGTCACGCGGCCCGACCGGCGTATCCACCACCAGGGTCGTACCCGCGTCCCAGAATTGCGCCTCGATCATCGCAATCGCGATGTTGCTCTTGAAGTCGGGGGAATAAGCCGCCGAACCGATCTGGCCGGCCGGAATGCCGTTGGCCGACAAGGGCCAGACCTCGGTGCAAGCGGGCAAAGGCGCGCCAGACACCTCGACCGCACGCAACTGGCGATCGGGCACCTGCTTCTCCAGCAAGGCCTCGCGCGCACGGCAGGTGGGGACCAGATCGAGTTGCACGTATTTGCCAAGGTCGGCCTCGAACGGCGTGTTCTCCAGCGTCACATCGTTGCCGTAGCTGAGCAAGCCTGCCTCAATGCGCTCGATGCCGTTGGGGCAACCCGCGCGGATGTCCAGGTCTTCGCCCGCTTCCATGATGTGGTCCCACAACGCGGGGCCATGCTGGCTGCCATCCATGTAGATCTCGAAGCCGAGCTGGCGCGACCAGCCCGAGCGCGCGATCACCATGTCCTGGCCCTGGAACGTGATGGTCTTGTGGCGAAAAAATTTGGTCTCCCGGATGGACTGGCCAAACAGGCGTTCCACCAGAATATCGGTCTTCGGCCCCTGGATCGCGAGCGGCGAAATGTCGGGCTCGGACACGTTGACATCGAGCCCGAATCCGCCCGCCAGCCCCTTGTAGTAGTACATCAGGTCACTGTCGGCAATCGACACCCAGAAACGATCATCCGAGAGCTTGAGCACGATCGGGTCGTTGATCATGCCGCCGTTCACGTCAACGATAGGCACGTAGAAACACTGGTCGGTCTTCATGCGCGAAAGATCGCGCGGACTCGTCATCTGCAGCAGACGCTCGGCGTCCGGTCCGCGCAGCTCGATCTGGCGTTCGCAGGCCACGTCCCACAACTGCACTGCCGTCTTGAGGTGGTGGCAATCTTCCTCGACCGAGCGAAACACTGCCGGCAGCAACATGTGGTTGTAGACGGTATAGGCCTTGACGCCGGCAGCGGTGACGCGGTCGGTGAACGGTGTACGGCGCGTGCGGCGCGAACGGGCGAGGAACGGAGCATTCATGGGCGATTCCAGGGTTAGGTGTGGTTCGTTACGCGGAATCGCTGGCCAAGCGGCCAAGTTAGCAGCGCTACGTCGGCAAATTGTACGAACCGAGCTTGCGCGTCCTGTCGAAAATGCGTCACCTTTTGGTCACCACACGCCCGCCGGCGTGTCAGGCCAGTGCGCGGCAGAGGGCCTCGGTCATGGCACTGCAACTGGCATCGCCACCCAGGTCTCGCGGCACGGTGCGCCCTTCGGCCAGCACCGTTTCCACCGCCTGCTCGACCCGCATAGCGTCCTGACCGAGCGTTGCATCGCTATGCCGGTCGGACAACCAGCGCAGCATCATCGCGCCTGAGAGCACCGTCGCAATAGGGCTGGCCAGGTTCTGGCCAGCGATGTCGGGCGCCGAGCCGTGTGCGCCCTGGAACATGCCGTGGTTTTCGCCCAGCTCGGCCGAAGCAGCAATGCCCAGCCCGCCGACGGTGCCGGCGCCGAGGTCGGAGATGATGTCGCCCAACATGTTCTCGGCCACGATCACGTCATAGAAGTCAGGCTTCTTGAGCATGTGCACGGTGATCGCGTCAGCGTAGGCATAGTCGCGCGCCACGTCGGGGTAAGCGGCGCCCACCTCATCGAACACCGCGCGGAAGAACGCATAACTGCGCAGGATGTTGGCCTTGTCGCAGACTGTGACGCGGCGCTGGCCATCGCGTGGGGCGCCATGGCGCCGGCGCGACAGCTCGAACGCGAATTTCGCCACCCGCTCCACGCCCTTGCGCGTGACTACAAGGGTATCGGTGGCCAGCTCACCACGCAGGTTACTCAGTAGTCCGAAATATAGGCGACTGACGGTGTCTTGAAGAATGATCGAACGAGTCGACGATTTTTTTGCATGTCGCGCAGTTGCTGGTCGACGCGAATTGCGAGTTGCTCGCCTGCTCGCAATGGGTTGCGGGCCA
>JBBQJP010000032.1:0-48368 GCA_038326025.1 Burkholderiales bacterium | reverse complement strand
CGGACCGATGGCCGCGCTAGGGCCGCTGGTCGGCAAGATGGCAGGTGTCGAACGGCGTCCGGTACAGTTCGAGATCAAGGGCCTGTCGCGCAGCGTGAAGGCTGGCGATCTGCTCGATCAGGCACTCGAAGGTGTGGCCAGTGCCGGGGACGCCAACATCGCGCTGGCGGTAGACAACACGGCGCACCCGGTGAACAGCCGCCTGTTCCTGGCCAAGGCGACACGCAGCGTGTTCAAGATGTTCGGCATGGACTGGAAAGACACCAGCGGCACGCGCAACGGGCATTTCGCGCCGTTTGCCTGGTCGGCCTGAAACGCTGCGAAGCCGGTACTGCCATCGCACTCAAGCTGTCGTTGGCGTTTCCACCCTGACTGTGTTGCCCGCGCTACCCTCAGGCCGTTCATGCTTTCCTCATATTTTCGTCCCTGATCCAACATGATCGTGTTGCTACTGATACAGTTGACCGCGATCAGGTGACCCCAGGAACAACCCGTTGGGCTCGCCGAATCATTTGAAAATTGAACTGCGACAGCCCCACCAGCGGCAGCGTTGCTCGGCTCTATAAGTAGTCCCCATCGGCGGCAGGATATTTCTGGCAAGAAGCTCCTCGTGCCAACGCGGTTCTGGCTAAGGGGTCGAAGGTCGCCGCCAATCAAGAATCGGCATGACGACCGTTGATCGCATGGGTATGGGGAACACATTGGCGCCGCCAATCGACTTCATGTAACCCAGCCGAATATCAAAATCCACAGCACCAAATGGCTTCAACATTCGCGCTGATTGTCCAGCGGGATCTCTGCTCCTGCCGGCATCAAGGGATGCAGCCGAACATTGAAGCCCGGCCGCGTGAGTCGATTCGTCACGCGGTACAAATCAATCGACTTGCGCAGAGACACGTTGTTCCCCATCACCAGCGACCAGGCTGGTCCGCAGGCAATGGGCAACGTCTACACGACGCGATGGCACCGGACAGTGACCAACGACACGGTCTTCATCCAGGACGCCACGTGTTCATCAAGAAGAACTTCTCGCTTGCCAAACGTCCCGCGCGGTTATGCAGCTAGTTCTGTGGATACGGCTAACGCTGGCACAGCTTCAGCTTCCACCGTCGGCACAACCGGAACCGACTCAACCGACACAACCGACTCGACACGCCAGTTCTCTGCGTTTCGCGTCTTGGGCGCCTTGGCCAGGCGCAGCCCATTCACCACACGCCCGGCATATCGCTTGATGCAGTGACCGAGTTTGCGGTGATTGATCCGGTCGTGGTTATCCGACAGATCACGCAACACCTCAGTGAACTCCACGGCAGCCGGGCTCCCAATCGCCGAGCGGGACACCAGGTCACGCACCATAATGGGAGCACTACCGAACAGCTCATGCCAACCTTGCAGCAAACGCCCCAGCAACTCTTGGTCGGGATCCTCGGCCAGGCCTACGAACACCGACGCCGCCGGGTCGGGCAGGCCAAGCCACAGCAGGGGCAGTCGGCACAATTCGGACCAGCTTCCGTAGTTCGCTAACGACGGGCAGCTGGTCTTTGGCCGGCCCGCCACGATCCACGCCTGCACAATGGTGAGCGCTGCGGCAACATAACGCCCGCGCTCGCGCCTGACATCTTCAATCAGATTCGGCCGGGCGAACTCCCTGGTTGCCGGAATTTCACACCCTGGGTCGAGATTGATGGTCACTACCCGCCTTGTCATGTCTGCGACTGGACCGACGTTGTTGCCGCTGGATAGGAATAACGCCCGGGTGCTCACAGTCGTCATCTTGCTGCGACCGAGAATACGCCCTTCCATGCGCTCGCTGGTCAGCGCCGAACACAGACTTTTGAAGGGCTTCAAGTCCCCTGTCAGGTTGTCGAACTCGATTACCGCGGGCGCACGCACCAGCTGGGCCAGAAGCAGCTTGGTGCATTCCTCGTCTCGCACCGGGAATCCCACAGGTGTCCCCTGCTGCGGCGTCGCTAGGGCCGTGATCAGCTCGCACAGGTAGCTCTTGCCTGACGCAATTTGAGGTGCGCGAACGTGGAACATGGGCGCCAGCGGCAAGCTGGTCCGCACGGCGGCGGTCAACATCGCTGACAAGGCCGCGCTGCGGTCGCTGGGCGACGCGAAGGCGAACTCGCTCAGCAGATCGTCCAGTACCGCAAGCGCCTGCTGAGCCTGCTCCCAGGTGGGCTCTGCTGGCACGTTGAACTCGCCAGCCGCAAAGACCCCGAAAAGGCCCGTGGCGGTGTCGAAGCCAGGTGTCTTGCACATTGACCCATCTGGCCTCAAAAATGGCTGGCGTACCAGGCCGTTGAGCACAGGAAGGTGCTGGAACTGTCCCGCCCCCATCAGGTGTTTGCCGATGCGCTCAGGCGGGTCGATCTGCCCCCAGACGTTGTTGCGTTTGTCCAATCGCGACCAGGCAGAAACACCATCAAGCGCGTGGACGAGGCCCAGAGTGTGCAGGTCCTGCACAACCGACTCCCCTGTCGCAGGATCGGTGTAGACCGTGACCACCGCCCCGCTACGCTGGAAGTGACGGCCGGTCGATGCCAGGCAGCACTCGGCTGCCCGCATGACCTCCTGCAGGTGGCCTTGTCGCATCTTTATGATCGGGCGACCGTCGTCAGTCCGTTCCGGGAGATCAACCTCCATGGCTTCGGCCAGCGCAGGTGAGCCTGCCTCGCCGCTGGTGACCGACACGGGCGATGGCTTGGCCGTGGCAATGCTGTCGGCTTCGTCGGTTGTGTCGGTTCCGGGAGCCACAGCTGGGCCGCCACCATCAGCGACATCTGCCGGCCCACTTGTCTTCGTTGCCAGCTCCTGCGCCTCGATCTCTACCAACAGCCTCGCAATCGGACCGAAGCCATCGCCAGCGAATGGGTCCGCGACCGCAGGCACCGAGGGACGCTGTACGCGACCAAGCTCTGGGTTCGCCATTGCCGCTGTTATGACGGCGGTCGTCATCGCCACCGCGTTTTCAGCGGTGGGGCCACCGTCTTCCACAATTTCGTCGCTCCCGTCATAGCAAGGACTGCGAACGCCGAATTCGTCCTCAATCATGGTTGCGGCCCGCTCCGGCGCACGGGGAATAGTGTCGGAACCGTCGACCTTTTCGGTCCCATCGGTTGTGTCGGTTTCAGTTGTCACATCCAGGTAGACGACATCTACATCAGTGATTGGGCCAATGTCGTCAGATTCTGCGCAGGGTACGCACAAAGATTCAATCATTTCTGCGGCCATTGCCCTGTCTTTGGCGTCCCTTTCGCCTTCGGTCATTGAGTGGTACTCACGGTTGATACTTACAGGTGATGGAGATGTCGCTGCGGTGACAACGTCCGCCAAGGCTGTCTCCCGGGCATGGCCTGGCTCCGGCGTCTCCAGAGCTTCAAGCTGCGCCATCGGGTTCGAGAAGCCGCTATCGTTGGTATCGTTCATTTGGTTCTCCTTTGAAATGGTCATGGTTTCGGTAGCGATCAGTGGCACGCATTCGCGTGAGGGGCGCACCGGGTTTAGGTTTGCGGGGACTGGTGGCAGAGTGTTCATGGGCATGGCGATTAGCGGTCCAACCCACTCAGCAATTCGTCCAACTCAGAATCACCCGTATCTGCATTAACCGTCGGCGACTGTGTCGGAGCAGCGACCTGCATTGCCGCCTTGGCCTCCGCCAGCAGGAGCGGCAGCACAGCTCCGGTGATCGCGATCGGTTGCTTGCATGGGCGCCAGTCAGCCGTGGCCCTGGAGCCTGGGTTACGGAAGACCAGGTGCAGCTTGTCCCCCGGCATCGCAACGGTCAGGAAGTTGCGGCGGCGCTGGTCCATGGCATGCACCACGGTGATGCCGACGTACTTGAGCACAGTGGGGGGCTTGTAACCCACGAACAACTCGTTCGGGTGGTGCTTCATGGCATACACCCATGGGAAGCCGCTTTCCCAGCCCGCATCAGCAGTAACGGGCAGTGGTTCGACACCCAGGTAGAAGCAGTCGCGATCGGTCATAGCCACCAAGAACTCGTTCCAGTTCCCATCGCGGCCGAAGTAAAGGGTAAGCCAGCCAATGTTCAGCGTCATGCAGTTGGCACCGTCTATGGCGCTTTGCAGGAGACCGGCTGGGTCGAAGCCAAGAACAGCCTTGAATGGCTGAGAAAGACGCTTATGGGAGGTTTTCATGTTTATCCAATATTTCATTGCCGGCCTATAACTGAAGCCAACCACAGGGTGTGCAAAATTGCGTGGGATTCCCCTCCCGTATACGAACAGGACGAGGTCATCCCCACCGCCTTGCTGGGCGCAAGGCAGTGCAGAACGAGACAGGTTGAGTGGGGTTCCCGGGCCTTGTCTACCCGGGGGTCTACATGATCCTTATTGGTTAGTCATAGATGACTGCCCCAATAAGCCGGAAACCCGCACCGGCATTGGACTTTTTCCTATGTTGGGCTCATCGCCGCACACGAATTTATTCTCACGCAACTGGCGACCCAGGCGCAGCAGGGCTTGCCCAATGCGGTTGTTTACCGGGGTGTCCCGAATAAGCCGCACCCGCTGACCTTCGCGTTTGCCACCCGGCAGAAAGGCGCCCATACCTACATGCTGGAACTGCTCTTGGTCATAGTCGTGGTTCTTGGCATCCAGCACCGGAAGCAGACCGCGGGACTGGGAAGGCGAGCGACGTGGACGCACCGTGCCTTGAACATGGCGGAAGTACGGCATCAACTTCTTGCGGAAGTCGAAGCCGCTGAGATTCGTGATGGTCGTCAGGTCATGGCCCAGCAGCCCCTCACTGCCCAGGCGGACCTCGACACGCGCGACCTGTTTGTTCGGAGCAAGTACAACGCCGTTGTCGCGGGTCTTCAAATACCCCTTTACCTGGGCTGCATCGTTGCGCCCACCGTGCAACTGCTGGTCCGTTGAACGAGGCAGCCCGCGGTTGAAGGGGCGGACCATGTAGCCTTGGTCAAGGCGGCGGTAGAACGCCCTGAACCCTTTGGACATGCCCTGCCCTGCGCTGGGGTCCAACCCACGGGCGAACACGTCCACCATCACGGATCTCAATAGCTGGTCGCATTCCTGCGCCGGGAAGTTGACCCGGGGGCGCACATCGACCGCTACCTCCAACTCAAAGAGCCGCGCTGGACCGAAAATCCCGATCAAGGTCGCGATATCTGCCGGGCTGGCGTCATGCACGGTAAGGCGCGAGCCGTGCAGCTTTCGCGGCCACACTGCTCGACCGTCAAGCTCTGGCAGCGTCTGCTTGCCTTGGGTATGAATCGATACGTAGTCGATCTTGGCGCTGAAAATGAGATGGCCGAGGTCTACTGAACGTCGAGTAGGCTGCTTCCGATCTGGCATTTGGTTCCCCTTCTGGTTTGCGGGGCAGAGTCATTTCTGCCTTGGAACCAACTGTGGGGCGCGACTTTAGGCCAGGTGCATTCGTCAAAGGATGTATTTAATTTATTTTCTCTTTCTTTTCTTCGCCTCACGCTTTTCGTGAGCCTCTTGCTTCCACTTTTCGGCTTTCAGCCACCAAAGCCGCAGGTTCTCTCGACGCTTCTCCTCTTCAGCCAATGCGATCTCCGGGTTTGCCGCACGCCTATCGCGTTCCTCTTGATGTTCTTTTTCGACTTTGAGCCGCCAAAGCTGCCTGTTCTGTTCAACCAATTCGGACCCTGAGTGGCGACAAAACATCTTGTATATGGCCGACCTGGACAACGGGTACCCCAGCCGATGACTCACAATTTCGGCCAAACGTGCGGTTGGACTTCCCCAGCCATGGACAGTGGAGGCCAGTTCCACGCAGCGCCTCTCGTCCTCCAGCGACATTGCGCTATGCCGCCTGCCCCCACGCTTCTCAGGTAACTTTTCCTTGCGCGGACCTCTGATGTACCGCATTCGCGTGCGCCCAACCCAGGCAGGAGTCTTCCCTATGACCTCAGCAGTCTGGGCCAGCGAGAGGCCCAGAACCAACGGCAACGTGACCGCAAGGGCAGCGCGCAGCTGGTCGGCAGTGGCAGCAGATGCCACGTCACCCTGGGCTTTTTGTAGAACTTCGTGCCCGGTCGAACGTCGTGCCATAAAGGAATTTCAAGTCGTTGTTTTGGCACCAATAATATTCTTTGATGAACACAAATCCGTGAACACGCTCGCAACAAGTGGGCACGATGGCCTTCTTCGGCAGTCGGTTTGCCGAAAACATCAACAAAAGCTGAGAAAACTACGGGCGGGGTCTACTGGATCCTGGCGTCATACAAACCAAGTGCGAATGCGCGGCGTCGCAACCCTTGAACTGCACCGTGCCAGCTTATACAAAGTCGTGATACAAAGGCACCTTCACTTCCCGTGCTGTAGGGGGCGACGAGAAGTGGAGCGGGTTCCCTTCACCCGCTCCAGATTACCTGTTGATACTTGACGGGTAATACCCAGAGTGCTCAAAGCTACTGCGGAATCCGAGGGTTGAGGCGCTCCGAAAGCTGCATTGATCGCTGCCCGATTACGGCCAAGGTCAGCATTTTGTATCCACCCGGCTTGATGGATCATCATCGTTGTCACGCTGTGGCCGTGTTGTTTCGCTAAGTAGTACACATCCGCGTCAGCCTCCAGGGCCATCGTCACGGGGGTGTCCCTGAGTTCCGCATTCGCCGCTTTCGGGATGGCCGAGCAGTCCCAAGTCGGAATGCCCAAGTCGACGGCACGTTAGATGAAAGTCCGGCGCATGTGCGACGAATTGACCATCGTTAACAGAGACCTGCAGATGTTTAGGTTGATTCACTGGCCAGAACTGGCCAAGACCCGCATTCGACGGCGGATTCAACTGGTCGACTGCGGTCGGCGGCGTCAGGCCTGAGCTTGCTTCGCGGGCATGGGGGCCGCGATGCGCCTGCCAACGGTTTATCGCGGAAGGTGTCGATTACCAGGATATCTATAAGGATGGCGAGTGTCGGGCCTTCATCCTGGCTGCCGTTTGAATGAGACCAGTTCAAAAGCCTCGTAGGTGACGATGGATCCTTTGCGATTGCGGAAGATGATTTCATGGCGTAAGAACTGAAGCGTCGCGGGATCGACCCAGCTGCGCGACTCAAGCGTGGTGAAGCCACCGGGAGAGGTCGCCTCACCCCGACCAACCAGCAGATAGCTCTTGAAGGTTCCGGCAGGCACAGTGATCGTGTCATAGCCCGTTACTCGATACCCCCAGAAATTCGTTTCCACCAAGCCGCCAGGGCGCAGGTTGGTAAAGGCAGACCGCCATCGCTTGCCGACCGCCATGTCGGCTGGGGCTAACAGGATTCCAGGCGACTTGGTGCCAAAGCGGTTTTTAAGCAGCGTACCGCTCTGGTCGTGCATTTCAGCGCCATTGTTGATCTCGTAGTGTGTGTCATCGGCAGAAGTCACCTTCTTGGTGATTCGTCGTCGCTCCTTGGTGAACCCGTCGATGACATCGATCACGCTTTCGTCACCAAGGTTCCCGCGTCGAACCGTGGGAGAAAGCGGGACCACGCCGTCCCGGTTCGGCATCGCAACAGTTTGTGCCTTCTGCAACAGCTCCACCTTGAACTGCGCCTGCTCGCTGATATAACCGCTGGGATATTTCTGCAGAAAGGCGTAAAAGTCCTCGGCCTGTTGGCTGTCCTTGATCCTGTCCCAGTCAGCTTTTTCCTGGGTGAAGGCCGCCACCCGCTCCCTGTCGTCGGGTTTTGCGACAGCCAGGATCTTTCCTGTGTTGAAGTAAAAATCGTCCTCCAGGCTGGTGGACTCCCAGGGGATCTGGCGGCCCTGGCTCTTCTGGCGCACCTGCAGGCGCACGCGCTTGAACACGTCCTCGATGCGGGCGGTGGGCTTCTTGAGTTCCTGCAGCAGGAACTGCGTGTACAGCCCGTTGCCGCTCTTCACATCCCCATCTTCCGCCACATTACCGGGAGCCGTGGCGTAGGCCAGGAAGGTGCCGGGCGGCGCATCGAGTTGCGCCAGCCCCTTGCCCGAGACGGTGCCACCAAAAGGGTTGTCACGGCAGGCGTCGAGCACCAGGATGTTCATGCGATTACCGGCCGCCTTGAAGGCGTCGATGACCGAGTTGACGTCCACGGTCTGTTCGGGCACGTCGATGGCGCTGGCGATATTCGCGTTGACCGGCACCATGTAGTTGCGCCAGTCCAGTTGGAGGCCGTGTCCGGCGTAGTAGAGCATGCCGACACCCTGTTTGCCCTTAAGTGCCGCGCCGACCCTGGCAATGGCCTCGGTCATCTGGTCCTTCTGACCATCGCGCAGTTCGACCACGGTGAAGCCTAGGCCGCGCAACGTGTCGCCCATGGCCCGGGCATCATTAGCCGGGTTGGCCAGCGGGGCGCCAGAATAGGCGGCGTTGCCAATGACCAAGGCGACACGCAGATCCTCGGGTGCCTGCGCCTGCGCGGCCATGACCATCGCAGCCACGGCAACCGTTGTCTGCGTCAGCGACCGAAGGACCTTGTGCACAATCGACATTCAATGCCTCTTGGTTCAGCCCTTGTGTCGACCAGGCTGGCCGCAGCGGGTGAGCTAGACTTTACTTCATGATGCGTGCCGGCAGTACCATAATTATTCTGCTGCTGGCTTTGCTGTCGAGCCTGACCCCCTGGCTCGATGGCTGGGAAGGTAGCCTGTCCGATGCCCAGTTCCAACTGCTGCGCAACTATGAATTGCGGCCAGTGGCAAAGGAGGTCGTGGTGGTGGGCATCGACGAAACCACCATCGCGGCCCTGCCCGAACCGCTCTCGCTCTGGCATGCGCATCTGGGCCGGTTTCTGCAGGCAACGGCAACCGGGCGGGCCAGTGCGGTCGGCCTCGATATCGTACTGCCGGATCGCAGTTTCGACGGCGTCATGCCGGGCCTGGACCGATCGCTTGTCACGGGCATCGTGCTGGCCCGACGATCAGCGCCACTGGTACTGGCCTTGGCACTGGATCCTTCAAACACCATCCGCATCATACATCCGCCGTTTCTGGGCGCCGCCGGCCCTGGCGCCACCGGTCTTGCGACCTTGCCCGTCGACCCGGACGGCGTCGTGCGCCGCTTTCATGAAAATCTGACCGACGACGGCGGCCAGGTCGACACCTTGGCGGGTCAGATGGCACGGCGCCTGGATCTGCCCGCAGGATCGGGGTTGATTGATTTCGGGATGGGTCCGACCTTCCAGTACATCCCGCTGCAAACGGCGCTGGCATGGCTAGATACCAATGACACCGCTGCCTTGCGCCAAGCGTTTGCGGGCAAGGCCGTGATGCTCGGCAGTGTGCTGGCGCACCAGGACCGCCACCAGGCACCGGTGGCATTGGCCGCATGGGAGCCGGACAACCGCTTCAATCCCGGCGTGTTGCTGCATGCCCAGATCCTGCGTAACCTGCTTTCGGGCGGCATGGTGCAAACAGTCCCGCCATGGGTCACGCCGGTATTGGCGCTGCTGGTGGCGACGTCATGGTTCTGGATCCCGCGCGCGCGACTGGCATTGTTCAGCTGGATCGCCCTGGTGGTGATATGCATGGCGATCTCGATCGTGGCACTGGCGCACGGCATCGCGCTGCCGACGGTGCCGGTCATCGTTACGGCTGCCTGCGCGCTAGGGGGACGACAGCTGCTTGAAAATGCGCGACAACTGCGCGAGCGGATGCAAATGCGGCGGGTGTTTTCCGGGTATGTCAGCCCGGACGTGATGGCGGAAATCCTTGCCAACAAGATCGTGCCGGCCCTCGGTGGGGAGCAATGCTTCACCTGCGTGATGTTTTCTGACATTCGGGGCTACACGACCCGCAGCGAAGGCATGACGCCGCAGCAAACGATCCGCTTCCTGAATCGCTACTTCGATCGCATCGTGCCATTGATCCATGCCCATGGGGGAACCGTCGTGAGCTTCATGGGCGACGGCATGATGGCGGTATTCGGCGCACCCAAGCCACTCTCGGAACCCTGCGCGGCGGCCGTTGCTGCCGCCCAGTCCATGCTGGCGGAAGTCGCCAGCATGAACGTCGAGTTTGCGCAATCGGGCGAACCACCGATCCAGACCGGCATCGGACTGCATGCCGGCATCGGCGTCGCCGGTCACATCGGCGCTTCATCGCGTCATGAATACAGTGTCATCGGCGACGTCACCAATGTCGCGTCACGCCTGGAAGGCGTTACGAAGGAAGTCGGCTACCCACTGGTAGTCTCACGTGCGGTCGTCGATAAGTTGCCGGAAATGAGCCATTTCGCGGCGTTGGGTCCGCAAGCCATCAAGGGGCACACGGCCATCGATATTTATGGTTGGCGTTCGCCTGGGGATCGCACGGCAAGCTGAAGGCCGGCGCGCCGGACCGGCTCAGGCGCAGGTTCATTGAGCCAACCTCTGCAATTGCGGGTCGTCGGGCCTTTCGACGGCCAGCACACGCCAAACCTTGCGCGCCTCGTCCTTGAGTTCAACCTGCTCGAGCCAGGTGGCAAACGCCACCCGTTCGGAGACCGGTGCAGCAGCACTGGGTCGGATGGCCTCCATTTGTGCGCGCAGTGCGGAGGTGGCTACTCGGAAATTTCCCACCGTCGACGTCTGTCGTGCACCCGACAGAACGGTGGACACCGTCCACTGGAATGCCGCACCATCTTGCAAGGTCAGTTCCGACGGAACCAGGTAGATGGTTGACGGCGCCGCGCCCTGGTGCAGCATCTGTCCAGATTCGTCCACCAGTTTGACCTGGTAGGTCAACCCCTCGGCAGGACCTTGCCACCGGAACTCAATCGTCCTGTCCAGCGCCTGCGTCTGGTCGAAATTTAACAAGCGGATCCTTGAATTGTCCGACAAACTGCGCATCAAGACTACCGCTTGCACCAGCCTGGCTGGTTTGACTCGGACCACTTTGCCGATTGCAGGCGAACGGGTCTCCGGGGGGGCGCCACTCGCCATCTCGGGTGCAGTTTCCCGGATCGTGAGCAGGGCCGGACCTCTGAATACATATTCAATGCCCGCGCCCAGATACAGTGCTATCAACGTGGTGCCGGCATGCAGTTGCAACTGCGACCCGGCTCCCACTTCCGTCAGCAGGGTCACGTCCCGGGTCTTGCCGGCCATTAGAACGCTGGCCTTGCCCACGATATCGGTGACCATTGCGACGGGCTCCGCGCCCGCCCCTCCCGACAGCGCGAAAAACAGCGCCATTGCAACGGCGGGAACCCTGCAGCAGAAACTGACGATGACACGTTTTCGAACTGTCATTTCCAATGATCTCACGGACATGGTGTCAGCAGCAAATAGATCTGTCCGCTTTCTGTTGATCTGATTGCGATGGCTGCCAAGTTGCGAAGGGCGTAGCCTCCTGACCATGTCGATGAAGACGAAGTCAGTCTGGTGGGATGGGTACTGGCAGGGGCGCAGCCGCGCCCACGAAGTGATGTACGTCCCGGCGCCTGGAGTCGAGTAAGGCGCAGAGTCAGGCGGCTATTGGTTCCGCTTCGGCCGAGTCGTCGTCAGCCAGCGACCATCTGCCCTCGGCTTGGTTTCCTGGTGAAACGTCGTGATGCCGTGCAATGCTCCCCTCGTGTGCCAAGGCATTTATCCGGTCGCTGACACGCCGCATCAGACGAGCCTTGTTGGATTGGTTGATCTCGAACCCCTCGTTCACCGCAACGTGCGCAGCAATCGCACTGGTGTAGATGGGCCGCCCGTTCGCTAGGCGAAGACACTCCAAAATGCGTTTGGGCATGGCGCCGTAGTTGAACATCGGCGGTGTGTACTTCTTGCTGCCGTTGATGGCCTTTGGGTCGACCTGAACAGTGTGCAAGGGGAAAACCTCGTCCAGCACAGCCAGCCGGGCCTGAAGCTCCTCCATCTTCCGCGGCAGCGCATCGAGCAGCTTCGCTGTGCGATCTATTTCGCCTTGGAGAGTTCGACGCTGGCGAATGAGCTAAGCCATGGACGGCGGTGTCCTCACAAGTCCGTTGAAATCTCGATATTCCTGCATCCCCAGAGGGTGCCACGCCCCAGGACATTTATCCAGTACATCAGCCAGATAATACCGTCGGTCAAGCGATACAGGCCCACCACGGCGTCGACCACTAGCGCTGCACCAGCTTTCCTGCCTTGAAGCTGACATTGACTTAAATGGCACGCGACGCCTACCTTGCAAAAAGTTATCGGCCAGCTGTCAAACGCGCACCCCCGCGCCGCAAGCAATACCCGGTTTGGTGGGGCGTTATTGCTAAGTTCATGGATTGCGACGCGGAACAGCAGCGCGTGCAGCAGCTGGCGCCCGCCGTGCAGGGTCGCACGAGCGCAATCCGCCGCCCAGGGCCGTGCTGGGTGCAGCCATGGGGCATTTGTTGGACGGCGCCAACTGGGCGAGGCAGGCAGCGGCGAGGGAGAGGGTCGGAGTCTTGCATCGTCTGCTCGGCAGCAGATTCAGGGGCAGGCCCATGAAAAACGCCTGGCGGATTCATGTTTTGGCGCCATCGAGGGCTTCGCGGCGCGCAGCCGGTTTGCGGCGGCTCCTCGGCATTGCAGAATCTCGCAGGGGCGTCGCCGCGGCACGCTGCGCTTGCCTGGCCTGATCATGCACCGCCTTGAACTTGCGCATCAGCATCTCGCACTTGTCGCCGGCCTGCACCGCGAAGAAGACGACGATGTCCATGCTGACAGAGCGCCCGAGCCTGTCCAGCGGCTGCAACTTGCCGCGCCGCAGGTCGTCGTGAATTAGCGAGGCCGGCAGCCAGGCCGCGCCCTCGCCGATCAGCGCCAGCTCGCGCAGGCTCATCGCAAACTCACTGACGCAACGCACGACCACTTTCTGGCGGCGCATCAGCGCAGGCAGTACCTCGGCGCGCACCACCTGGCCAAAGAAGCTGTCCGGAGGATAACAAAGCAGCGGCACGGGCTCACCTTCAATGACCTGGCTGAGGCGCTTGTGCAGTGCCGGGCAGGCGACCAGCAGCATATTGTCCTGGCCCAACACGTGACGAGTGGCTAGTTGCTCCGGCACGAAACACGCTGCCTGCGGCGTGTCATAGGCGATCAGGATCTTGGCCTGGCCGCACATCAGCAGGGCCACGCTGTCGGCGCGGTTCTCCGAACGGAGCCTGAAGTTCTGCTCAGGACTCAGGCGCCGCAGCTGCCCCAGGAAGCCCGGCACGTAGGACGTGGCCAGCGTATGCTGGGCCGCTATGGTGATATCGGCGCTGTCCAGCGCCTCGGAGTTGAGCACAGCGCGGAACTCATAGATGCGCGCCACCAATTTGCGAAACTCGCCCTGGTTATCGGCCGCCACCGGGGTGAGCTGCAGCGGCTTGCGCGAGCGGTCGATCAGTGTCACGCCCAGCCATTCCTCGAGCATCTGAATACGGCGCGAGAAGGCCGGCTGCGAGACATGGCGGCGCTCAGCTGCCGCGGAAAACGTCCCCGTCTCTATCAGAGCGATGTAGTCGTCCAGCCACTTCAGTTCCATTGCAGTTGCCCCTCAAAGTGCAGACATTGTCGGCTGGGCGAGCGGCTATGCATTGGAATCGACCCATGTCAGAGCCTCGCCACCGGTGCCGGCGCAGCGAGGAACTATGTCAGGCTGCTGCGCAAAAGTATTGGGCACTCCACGCGCAGGGCGTGTGCGCCATCACTCATCGAGAAGATCTCACGCACGTGGGGCTGCAAACGCGAGTCCCGTTGCGTGCCCCTTCCCATGGGCCGCAGCGACGCCAATCAGTGGTTAAGGATCTTCGACAAAAAGGTCTGCGCCCGATCGGATCGTGGACTGCCGAAGAAGTCATCCTTTGTGGCGTCTTCGACGATTTCGCCCTGATCCATGAAGACCACGCGGTGCGCCACCTTGCGGGCAAATCCCATTTCGTGGGTAACGACCATCATCGTCATGCCTTCCTTCGCCAGTTCGACCATCACGTCGAGCACCTCATTGATCATCTCCGGATCGAGGGCCGACGTCGGCTCGTCGAACAACATCGCGATCGGGTCCATTGCCAACGCACGGGCAATTGCGACGCGCTGCTGCTGGCCGCCGGAGAGCTGGCCAGGAAACTTGTCTTTCTGTGCGATCAAGCCGACTCGATCGAGCAACTTCAATCCGCGCTCGATCGCTTCGTCGCGTGGCCGTTTCAAGACCATGGTCTGAGCAAGCGCGAGGTTGCGTGTGATGGAGAGGTGCGGAAATAGCTCGAAGTTCTGAAACACCATGCCAATGCGTGCTCGCAACTGTGGCAAATTGGTGCCGCGGTCACCTACTGACTGTCCGTCGACCACAATCCGGCCCTTCTGGAAAGGTTCGAGCGCATTCACTGCCTTGATCAGCGTCGATTTCCCCGAGCCAGACGGCCCGCAGACAACAACAACTTCGCCTTTGTCGACTGTTGTCGAACAGTTCTTCAGCACCTGGAAACTACCGTACCACTTGCTGACTTTGTCAATCTCGATCATGGACATATGGATTTTTGCCGGATTTCAGCGCGCAATCGCGAACCGCGCCTGCAGGCGCTTGACACAATAAGACAGCAGCAGGCAAATCGCCAGATAAACCACCGCTACGAACAAGTACATCTCGATCAGGCGGCCGTCGCGCTGTGCAATCTTGCTCGCAATCGTGACGAAGTCCGGTAGCGAGATGATGTAGACCAGCGAGACGTCCTGAAACAGCACGATGGTCTGGGTCAGCAGCACCGGTGTCATGTTGCGGAAGGCCTGCGGCAGGATGATATTGCCCATCATCTGCCAGTAGTTCAAGCCCAGTGCATAACCAGCGTTGGCCTGCCCAGAGGGAATGCTCTGGATGCCTGCGCGCATGATTTCGCAGTAGTAGCAGGCCTCGAACATGATGAATGTGACCAACGCCGACGTGAAGGCACCGACTGGAATGGGCCGCGGCGAGCCGATGATCCAGGCGCCGATATACGGCACCAGAAAATAGAACCAGAAGATCACCAGCACCAGCGGGATCGAACGCAAAAGGTTGACATAGCCGGCGGCAACCCATGCGAGCGGCTTGAACGATGACAGCCGCATCATGGCGAGCAGTGTGCCCAAGACGATGCCACCGGCCATTGCCAGCAGCGTGACCTGCGCGGTGAAGGCCAGACCCTGGAAGATCAGCGCTTGCCAGCTCCGGGCAATGACGTCGAAATCGAAATTCTCGAACATGGTGCTCAGCCTCTTGCCAGCTTGAGTGGAGGTACTGGCGCGGTCGCAGCAACGGTTGGCGAGCAGTGCGTCATCATCGCGTCTGCCCGCCGCCCATATAGCCTGGCACGGCAACCCATCGCTCGACGCCGCGCATCGCAAAAACGACCACAGCGTTGACCGCCAGATAAATCAGGGTCGCGGCGGTGAAGGCTTCGAAGACCTGGAAGCTGAACTCCTGCATCGATCGCGCGCGTGCGGTCAACTCCATCAGGCCGATGGTCAATGCCACCGAGCTGTTCTTGATGTTGTTCAGGAACTCGCTCGTCAAAGGCGGAAGGATAATGCGGAAAGCCATCGGCAGCAGCACCTTGCGATAGGTTTGTGGCAGCGTCAGGCCCAGCGCGATGCCTGCGGCCTGCTGCCCGCGCGGCAAGGACAGGATGCCCGCCTTGACCTGCTCGGCCACGCGCGCCGAGGTGAAGCATGACAGTGCAACGACTGCGGTCCAGAACGATGAGTTCGGCAGTTGCTTGATCCAGTTGCCGGCGTCGCGCGGCAGCAATTCAGGCACCACGAAGAACCACAGGAACATCTGGACCAGAAGCGGGATATTGCGGAAAAACTCCACGTAGGCATTGCCAATCCACACGGCCCATCGTATGGGCAACGTGCGCACGGTGCCGATGGCCGCGCCAATCAACAGCGCAATCACCCATGAGCTCAGTCCGGTCGCCAGCGTCCAGTTCAGGCCGTACAGCAGGGTTTTGGCATATGTGCCGCTGGCATCTGGCGACAACTCCCAAAAAATACCCCAGTTCCAGTTGTAGTTCATGTGGCGGGAGTTCGATCAGACAAGAAGCGGGCCCACGCGTGACCCGGACGGTTCTACAACCGCAATCTATTTGTAGACTGCCGGATCAGGCGAATCGGTCGGGTTGGCGACAACCTTTTTCAGCGAATCGCTCATCGGGATATTCAGGTTGATTCCCTTTGGCGGAACCGGGTTCAGGAACCACTTGGTATAGATGGCCTGGTACTCGCCATTCTTCATCATCGCCGCCATTGCGTTGTCGACCACCTTCTTGAATGCCGCGTCGTCCTTGCGCAGCATGATTGCGTAAGGTTCGACCGACAGCGCATCGTTCGACACCTGCCATTGGCTCGGCTGTGCGTGGTTGGCCGCCAGGCCGGCGAGCAAGATATCGTCCATCACGAAGGCCACTGCGCGCCCGGTATCGACCATCAGGAAGGACTCGGCATGCTCCTTCGCGACCAGAATGTTGATGCCCAGGTTTTGCGCTGCATTCAGTTCGGTCAACTGTCGCAGGTTGGTGGTGCCAGCGGTCGAGACGACGTTCTTGCCTTTCAGATCGGCCAGCGTCTTCAGGTTATCGGCCTTCTTTGAAATGAATCTGTTCGCGGTGACGAAGCTGGTGTAGGTGTAGGCAATTTGTTTCTGGCGTTCGGCATTGTTGGTCGTCGATCCGCATTCGAGGTCGATCGTGCCGTTGGCCAATAGCGGAATCCGTGTTGCGCCGGTGACCGGTTGAAAAGCGACCTTCAGTGCGGGCATCTTCACTTCGGCCTTGATCGCCTCGACGATCTTGGCGCACAGGTCAAGCGAAAAGCCGATGGGCCGTTGCTTGTCGTCGAGGTACGAAAACGGAATCGACGCATCGCGATGCCCGATCGTCATGGCGCCAGTCGACTTGATCTTGTCGAGAGTGCCCGAGCCCTGTGCCAGCGCGCTGCTACTAACCATGACTGTGAGTAGCGTGGTAGCGAGTAGTTTGTGAACCATTTTTTTCATCAGGATGTTTCCTTCAACGTGTAAATATCGTGCTTGATGGATTGATCAAGTTGTTAGGAAGCGGCGAGCCCAAGGGCGCCTGGGTAGCCGAACAACGCTGCCGACCCGCCGGTGTGCAGGAAGACGACGTTCTCGTTCTTTTCGAAATGGCCCTTGCGCACCAGGTCGATCAGTCCGGCCATTCCTTTGCCCGAGTACACGGGGTCGAGCAACAAGCCTTCAGTATTGGCGAGCAGGGTCACGGCCTCGACCATGCCCGGCGTGGGTATGCCATAACCGCCGCCGACGTAGTCGCTATTGGCCACCACAGTCTCGCGCGGCAGCTCGCCGCGCAAACTGAGCAGATCCCAGGTGCGACAGGCCAGGTCATGAACCATGGTCTCCTGCTTCTCGCGTGGTGCGCGCACGCCAATGCCCAGCAGGCGGGTCGGACTGTTCAGGCCATGCAAGCCGACCACGAGGCCGGCCTGGGTGCCGGCACTGCCAGTGGCATGCACCAGATGGTCGATGCGCAGGCCGCGCTCGGCGGACTGGTTGACCAGTTCCAGCGCCGCATTCACATAACCCAGCGCACCCAGCGCGTTCGACCCGCCACCCGGGATGACATAGGGCCGGTGACCGGCTTCTGTCAACTTGGCGGCCACGGTCTCCATCTCGGCCTGCATGTTGCTGCCGCCGGTGCGGCGCTCGACCGTGGCGCCGTGCAGGCGGTCGAGCAGCACGTTGCCGTTGTCGGTGTAACTGGGCTCGGTGCTGCCGGTGCGGTCCTCGAGCAGAATGTGGCAGCGCATGCCCATGCGGGCCGCTGCGGCCGCTGTCTGGCGTGCGTGATTGGACTGGGTTGCGCCCTGGGTGATCACGACGTCGGCCTTCTGGGCGACAGCTTCCGCCATCAGGAACTCCAGCTTGCGGGTCTTGTTGCCGCCGGTCGACAGACCGGTGCAGTCGTCGCGCTTGATCCACAGGCGCGGCCCGCCCAGCAAACGCGTCAGGTTGTCCATCGGCTCCAGCGGCGTTGGAAAGTGACCAAGTCGGATTCGGGGGAAGCGGGCGATGTCCAAGGGAGGCTCCAAGCAGTTCGATAGGCAATGATGCGTCTTGCTGCGAGAACCGTCCAATCGTTTTATTGGGGTCTATTTTTCGTTTCACGCATACAACAAGGCTCTTTGCCACATGGTTTCACACGCCACCAAACTCTGCTGGCGTGGTACGCGCGCGATGGACGCGCACGCATCTGCCGCAGATAGTGTCGGGTCCTTTCGCCCCGGCACGCGGTCGGCCCTCGACGTGCAGAGCATTGGGTCAATCAAATGGTGATGATTGATTGGTCAGGTCGCTTGCGGCCTCTATCCACGCGCTGTCAATCGCGGCAACACGCTGACGTGCAGTTCCTGGTGAGTGAGAACTTTCTCAATGACAGGCCGCGCCAGGATCGGGAAGCTGATGGTGCGCCGCCAGGAAGCCGCCCGTCGCGCGCGACAGCTCCTGGCCGTTATGGAACGCTTTCCATAACAGCCAATTGCGGCCAACCAGCAACGAGGTCGCGACAGCATTTTCAGCCCCCTGCCCTCGAAGACATGCCTCAGAACTTGGATTCGCAATCGATCATCAGCAGGGCGTGGTCGGAAAATTTATCACCCTTGTAGACGGATTCAGGTTCTGACGGTGGCCGCGATCCCTGCCGATGCCCAGGTGGCAGCACGAAGTCACGCCTACTGCGGAATTCACTGCGGAATCAGACCGTTTCAGCCCTTTCTAGCCGATACGGAGCTCGCACTTGTCAGGGCTGAGGCCGTCTGCAGCGGTCTGAGGCTGGGGTTCGATCCCCTTCACCCGCTCCATCTTTAGCCTGTTGATCGTTGACAGGTCTTCCAGAGGGCGCTCGTAGCTGCTGCGGTTCAACTGCGGAGTCCAAGGTGTTGGGGGTCAGTTCACCCATTTGTGGACACCCATGCATCCCAATTGCGCACCGCGGCGGCGACATGGCGCCGCGATCAAGACCAAGGTGCTGGCCGCCTGCAATGCGCCAGGAGCGTCGATCGCGGCCGTAGATCCAAAGCACGGCGCTGCGCGGCATGCCGACCTCATGCAGCATTGCGACGAAGCGGTGCGTCGCCGCCGGCGTCTGGTCGGCCGGCCCGGCCGCTTCGGTGTGATGACCCGCCACCAGCGCGGCCACCACCTGGCCGGCAAAGATCGCCAGCGTAGATTGTCACCGCGCCCGAGCGGGGGGATCGTTGAAGCCGTTGGGGCTGCGCCCAAACATCCCAGCCCCCGCGAACCGCCCTGCCGCGCCGGCGACTTCCTCGATGCGCAGCACCTTGTTCCACTTGGCCATGCGCTCACCGCGCGCGAACGAGCCCACCTTCAGCTGGCCTACCTGCCAGCCGATGGCCAGGTCGACGATGGTGGTGTCTTCGGTCTCGCCCGAACGGGCCGACACGATGGCGGCATAGCCCAATTCCTGGGCGGCTTGCCAGCACTGCAGCGTTTCGCTCAGGGTGCCGCGCTGGTTGGGCTTGAGCAGCACGGTGTTGGCAGCACCCGCAGCCGCGGCCTGGCGCAACAGCGCGGCATCCGACACCAGGAAGTCGTCGCCCACCACCTGCAGCCGATGGCCCACTGCCGCGGTGAAGCGCGCGAAGGCGGCAGGGTCGTCCTCGGCCAGCGGGTCCTCGATGCTGGCAATTGGAAACCGCTCGCACCAGCGCAGCAGCAACTCGATCAGGCCGTCGCTGTCGAGCTCGCGCCGCTCCAGCCCCAGCGTGTAGCGGCCGTTGCGGCCGAAGTCGCTGGCCGCGATGTCCAGCGCGATGGCGACCTGTTCGCCGGGCACATACCCAGCGTTTTCAATGGATTCAACCAAGGCGTCCAGCGCCTCCTCGTTGGTGTCGAATGCCGGCCACCAGCCGCCTTCATCGGCCACGCCGGCCAGGCTGCCACGCCGGCGCATCAGCAGCCCGGCATGGCGGTAGACCTCGGCGGTCCATTCCAGCGCCTGCGCAAAACTGCCGGCGCCCGGGCACACGACCATGAAGTCCTGGATGTCGACGCGCCGGCCGGCGTGCGCGCCACCGCCGAAGATCTGGATCTGTGGCATTGGCAACAACAGCTCGCCGTCTCCGCGCAGGTACCGGTACAGCGGCACGCTGTGCGCCGCTGCGGCGGCGTGCGCCGCCGCCATCGACACGGCCAGCGTGGCGTTGGCGCCAAGGCGCGTCTTGTTCGGCGTGCCGTCCAGTGCGATCAGCACCGCGTCCAGCGCCGCCTGGTCATCGACCGGCAGGCCGGTCACCACCCGTGCGATTTCGCCGTTCACGTGGTGAACAGCGCGTTGCACGTCCAGGCCGCCGAAGGCCTCGCCGCCGTCACGCAGTTCCAGCGCCTCGCGCGACCCTTTGCTGGCGCCGGCCGGCACCATGGCGCGGCCGGTGGCGCCGCCGTGCAGCTGCACCTCGGCTTCCACGGTGGGGCGGCCACGGCTGTCCCACACGCGGCGCGCATGCACGGTGCGGATGGTGTTGGCAGCGGTCATCGTTCGAGTTCCTTGCGCCAGGCGGCGCTGATCTCGGCCAGGCGGGCCACAGGTTGTTGCAACAGCGGCCTCGCCACGCGTCGCACCGTTTCGCGTTGCGCCTCGACAGTGAGGTATTCGACGGGCGATTTGCCGTCCACGCGCGCCAGCAGCAGGCCGGGCAGAAGTGCCGCAGCGCGGCGCTCGAGCACCTCACGCGGCTCCCAGTCCACGCCGGCAAGGTAGGTCTCGGCCAGCACCGAAAACCCGGCCAGAAAGTCACCTCGCGCCTCGGGTGTCCACAGGCATTTCAGCAGCAGATGATTCAGACAGAACGCCAGGTCGAAGGCCGGGTCGCCCCACCAGGCGCATTCGGCGTCCAGCAGCACCGGGCCAGTGGGGCCGATCAGGATGTTCTTGGGGCTGACGTCGCCGTGTACCAGGGTGTGCTTGTTCGACTGCGTCTGCGCCACCAGCGCCTGCAAGCGCTCGGCGAGATCGGGATGGCGCTGTGCAGTGGCCAGCAGGTAGGGTTCGAGCCGGATGTCGAAGAAGGTCGCATCGGTGTCGAACAGCGCTGCCAATTCAGTGGCCCGCGCAGCGGCATGGGCGTGAATGCGCACCAGGGTGCGGCCCACGGCCTGCGCCGTCGCGACATCGGCATGCCCGTCGTGCAGCATGGCCTTCCACAAGCGGTGATCGGCCGGCGCCAGCCACTGCATCACCAGCACGCCCAGACCCGGGTGCTGGCCCAGCACCTGCGGCGCGCAGCCGGGCTGTGCAGCCTGCGCCACCTGCATCCAGCGCGCTTCGTACTGGTTGCGCTCGATCGGTGCACGCCAGTCGGCGGCCACGCGCAGCTTGGCCAGGGCGCGTTTGGCACATACCGGGCCGCGCGCGGTGTCGATGCGCCAGATGTCCGACGAGACGCCACCTGTCAGCGGCTCGCCCAGCAAGGCTTCGTCGCCGGCCAGGCCCAGCTCGCGCAGCGCCTGGGCAAAGGCGGCCGGAACAGGCTGAAGCTCAATGTCGGCCATGCTCAGCCGGCGTTGCGGTTGACGTCGACCAGCTTGACCAGTGCATGCAGCGCCTGGTTCACCGGCGTGGAGACGCCCAGTTCGGCGCCACGCCGCACCACAAAGCCGTTGAGATGGTCGATCTCGGTCGGCCGGCCGCGCGCCATGTCCTGCGCGGTGGATGAAAGCTGTCCCGGCATGGCCGTGGCAATGGCGGCCATGGCCACCATCGACGCGTCCAGGTCCATCGCCTGGCCCGCAGCCTGCGCCACGGCCACCACCTCGCTGACCACGGCGCGCTGCAGATCGACGATGGCCGGCAGAGCCGCCATGCGGCCATAGGGCTGCCGCGTCAGGCCCGACACCGCGTTGTAGGCGCAGTTGACCATCAGCTTGCGCCACAGCTCGCCGATGACATCGGGCGAGACGCGCACCGGCACCTGGGCGCTGGCGAAGAGCTCCACCACCGACTGCAGAAGCGACGCCAGTGCACCATCGGCCGCCGCGCCGGCATCGATAGCGCCGATCACCAGGTCACCCCGGCCGTGGTGATGCACCTCGCCCGGCCCAGGCATGGCCGCGGCCACGTACACCGCCACCGGCACCACGGCTTGCGTCAGGTGGCGGGCCAGGGTGTCGGCGTTGTCCACGCCGTTCTGCAGGCTCATCACCAGCGCATCGGGCTTGAGCAGCGGTGCCAATTGGCGCGCCACCGCGTTGGTATCGGGCGACTTCACGCAAAACAGGACCAGGTCGGCATCGCCAACCGCCGCCAGATCGGTGCTGGCGGCCAGCGACACCGCGTGGGTCTGGCCGTTCATGTGCAGACGCAGCCCCTGCTCAGAGATCGCCCGCACATGCGGTGCGCGCCCGATCAGCGTCACCGCGTGGCCGGCGCGCGCCAGCATCGCGCCGTAGAAGCTGCCGACGGCACCGGCGCCGACGACCGCGATGGACGTGAATGGTTGGGTCATGGGGAGTGGCAGGCCAGCCGTGGGGAATTATATGGGTTGCAACTGACACGCTACCGGGAGATGGCAGGTGCCTCCCGGCGCCCGCTGCAGTGCAATCCGATCCACGGTCGCGAGTATCCGCTGCCGATGGCGGTCGGGCAGCCCGCGCCAATTAACGGCTCGTCTTCGACAGTTTGCTGACCGTCAAATAGGGCCGAGCGCCTCTTCTCTCATCGTCGGAGCTTGTGACCCCCAACGGCGAACAGCCGAGCTTGGTCAAACGCCGACCCCCATGCGCCCGCCTAGCGCAACAACGAGACGGCGACAGTTGGCTCGATCCCCGCTCTCGAAACGCTGTCTCAAAGTTTGAGGTCTTATTCGATCGTCAGCGGCGCGTGGCCCGAGAACTTCTCGCCTTGGTAGATCGAAGCGCGCCTTGCCAGCGTCGCCAGACCTGCCGTAGCCAAGTGTTAGCACGTAGTCACTCCCACTGCGGAATTCACTGCGGAATCAGACCGTTTCAGACCTTTTCAGACTGCAAGCTGTTGCCGCGGCGCGAGCGCGATTCGATGATGTTTCGATCTGCAGCGCAACAGCGCGAATGGCAGCTGCGACTGTTGCGTCAGGAGTGATCCTGATCGTAGGGTTGCAAGGCCCGGCACGGCCCCAGCACAGTCATCATCACGATACCTTCGCGCAAGGCACGGCGGTGCTGGAACATACGATGGCGCGCACGGCGCCGCTCGGACGGTTTGGGTGGCCGAATGGCCCCGATCGCAGGGCCAGACTGGGACTGCGCGGTTTCAGGCTTGCGTGCCAATGCAAGCACAGGTCGCAACTCCGGCACCGGTTCCGTCTCTGGCGGCCGCCCCCAATCGCTTTCCGTCAGCGTGAAAGGGTCGGTCTCGGGATCCGGCTGCGGCATCCCCTGTGCGGCAGCAGCCTGCTGCTGCCGGCGCCGCTGCTCTGCGCGCGCCGCCACGAACTGCTTGAACACGTTGAAGCCGATGATGGCCAGGAACAACAGGCCAAAGATGAACAGGTCGTTATCGCGCACGGTGGACCCCTCGTCTTACTTGCGCGACTGGGGAGGCTCTTCGGATGGAGCGTCCGCAATCTCGTTGCGCATCTCGGTATCAGCCTGCAGGTTCTTCATCCGGTAGTAATCCATGATGCCCATATTGCCCTGGCGGAAGGCTTCGGCCATGGCGCGCGGCACCTCGGCCTCGGCCTCGACCACGCGGGCGCGCATCTCCTGCTCCAGCGCCACTGCCATGGCACGGCGCTCCTCGGCCTTGGCCTGAGCAATCTGCTTGTCGGCGTCGGCTTGATCGATCTGCAACTTCGCGCCGATATTGGCGCCGACGTCGATGTCGGCGATGTCAATAGACAGTATTTCGTAGGCCGTTCCGGCGTCCAGGCCCTTGCTCAGGATGTGCTTGGAGATATGGTCGGGATTTTCCAGCACGCTCTTGTGGTTGGCCGCCGAACCGATGGTGCTGACCATGCCTTCGCCCACCCGCGCAATGATGGTCTCTTCGCCGGCACCGCCAACCAGGCGGTCGATATTGGTGCGCACCGTGACACGCGAGACCACGTGCAGCTGGATGCCGTCCTTGGCCACTGCCGCGATGCGCGGCGTCTCAATGACCTTGGGCAACACCGACATCTGAACCGCCTCGAGCACGTTGCGCCCGGCCAGGTCAATCGCTGCCGCGCGTTTGAACGGCAGCGGAATACTGGCCTTGTCGGCCGAGATCATCGCGTTGACCACCCGCACGATATTGCCGCCGGCCAGAAAGTGCGCCTCCAGGTCGTTGAGGGAGACATCGATGCCGGCCTTGACGGCGCTGATGCGCGCTGTCACCACCACATGCGGCGGCACACGACGCAGTCGCATCGCCACCAGCGTGAACAAGCCGACATAGGCGCCCGACGCCCAGGCCGCAATCCACAACGGCACCGGAACCAGATACAGGACCAACGCCAGCGAGGCGACGATCAGAATGATCAAGCCAAAACCTCCAACGAGGCCACCATCGATACCAATCATCTATTGCTCCTTTCAGGGGCGTCACTCATCCGCTTGACCACCACCCGGTTGCCGTCGACGCGCTCGACGATGACAGCTTCTCCCGGATCGATCAGCGGGCCATTAGACACCACGTCGACACGCACACCGTCGATTTGCGCAATCCCCGCCGGATGAAGGGGTGATACAGCGACACCCTCCCGGCCCAGCAGCCGCTGGTCACTCTCTGGCGCGGAGGCATAACCCTGGTCTGCTTTCAGGCCAGTGTCGAGCACCAGCTTGCGACCGATCGGCGAGCGCGTCATGAAACGCAGCAGCACCAGGCTGGCAAGGATTGCGAACAGCAACGAGAACATCACCCGCATCGCCACCAGCATCACCAGTTCCGTCGTATTGCCCTGCCCCACCATGCTCAGCACCAGGCCGGCCAGGATACCCAGGATGCCCAAGGCACCGGCGATGCCAAAGCCGGGTATCACGAATACCTCCAGCGCCAGCAATACCAGCCCGGCCGTCGCCAGCAGCACCTCCTCCCAACCTGCCAGTTGAACGATCCAGTGGCCCCACAGGATCAGGCCCAAGCTGGTGACGCCCAAGGCACCGGGAACACCGAAGCCGGGCGTGCGCATTTCGATGATGATGCCCAGCAGGGCCACAGTCATCAGTATCGAACTCACGATCGGGTTGGTCAGCACGCGCACCAGTTCCTCGGCCCAGTTCAGCTGCGCGCGCCGAATCTCGGCGCCGGCCAGTCCGACGGCGTCCAGGGCCTCCTCAAGCGTTTCGGCACGGTGGTCCGCCACCTTGGCCTTGAGTGCCTCCTCGGTCGTGAGTGTCAGCAGCTTGCCCTTGGCGATCAGGCCGGGAATGACCACGTCTGCATCCACCATGGCTTCGGCCACCTTCAGCGGCCGCTTGCGCGCCTCGGCGGTGGCACGAAACTCCTTACGCACATAGGAGACGGTCTTTTCCTCGACCGGCAACGCCTCTTTACCTGCGCCGCCAATCTGCACCGGCGTGGCCGCACCGATCGTGCCGCCACTGGCAATGACGATGTCGTTGGCCGCCAGGCTGATCAGGGCACCGGCTGAGATGGCACGCTTGTTGATGAAGGCGATGGTACGCACCTTGCTGCGCAAGAGTGTGTCGCGGATCTGTACCGCGGCGTCGACACGCCCGCCGAAGGTGTTGATGTCCAGCACCACGGCCGCGGCGCCAGCGGCTGCGGCCTCGTCGATCACCCGCTGTACGAAAGGCGCCAGACCAAGATCGATGGTGCCCGTTATTGGCACGACATACACCACCGGTGGTGGCTTCGCAGTCGGCGCATCCTGCTGGGCCAAGGCAGGCACCGCGCCCAGGATCAGCGCCAGCGCGAGCCCGCAGGCTCGGTGAAATCGGCCGCCGCCAGGGCCGCACCCTCGGGGCAATCCACAAAGGGCGCGAACAGTTGCGGCAAAGAAGGTCAAAGTGGAAAACATGGCTCCAATGTAGTGGGTTGCGCACCGTCTGTGTCACCAATGCCTGCTAGGCCACCCGGCCCGAAGTCGTTGCAGGCGATCAACACGGATTGGCGCAGTTTCACAAACAGGGCGCCGACCAGTGCAGCGATCAGCAGCAGCAATGCCATTTCGGCGAATGGGCCGTTCATCATGGACGATCTGTAGCGGCACGGCAGGCTGCCGACATCGCAGCCCAGGTCTCACGCCTTGTTGACCAGCGGCGCATCACTTGACTGGCGCCCGGCGAGTCAGAACCAGGCGGATCTGCTTTTCACACTCGAGCAGTGCGAACAACGCGACACCGACCCCAACGATCAGCACTCCATCAAAGATGGGCACATCGGCAGTCGCAAAGATGCCTTGCAGAAAGGGAACGTAGGTGATGGCGAACTGGGCCAGCACAACGGCCAGCACAGTGCTCCAAACCACTTTCGTGCCGCGCACCGCGTGCCAGGTCAGCGATGTTCCGTAGATGTTCCGGATGAAAAACAGGTGAAAGATCTCGAGCACCACAAGTGTGTTCAGCGCGATCGTGCGCGCCAGATCCAGAGGGTATCCGCGATCAACCGCATAGGCGTACATACCGTATATCCCACCCAGAAACAGCATGGAGACCAGGACGATGTGCCACACCAGCTCGCCCGAGAGCAATGGTTCGCTCCTTTGACGGGGCGCTCGACGCATGGTGCCCGCTTCCGTTGGCTCAAATGCCAGCGCAATGCCCAGCGTGATCGCCGTGATCAGGTTGACCCAGAGAATCTGTACCGGAGTGATCGGCAAAGCCAGGCCCAGGACCAGCGCCACGACGATCGTCATGGCTTCTCCTGCGTTGGTCGGCAGGGTCCAGCTGATGACCTTCTTGATGTTGTCGTAGACCGTTCGACCTTCTCGAACCGCTGCGACGATCGACGCAAAGTTGTCGTCGGCTAGCACGAGTTCCGCGGCTTCCTTGGCGGCCTCACTGCCCTTGAGTCCCATCGCAATACCCGCGTCTGCGCGCTTGAGCGCTGGCGCGTCGTTCACGCCATCTCCGGTCATGGCAACCGTCATGCCGTGTGACTGCAACGCCATGACAAGCCGGAGTTTATGTTCCGGGCTGGTGCGGGCAAAGATATCGGTGTCGACAACTGCTGCGGCGAGAACCGTGTCGTCCATGGCATCAAGATCGGTCCCGGTCAGGACGCTGTCCGGGTTTTGCAAACCAATCTGTCTACCGATGGCGGCAGCGGTTCCTTTGTGGTCACCGGTGATCATCTTGACGCGAATACCGGCGCCGCGGCATTCGGCGACCGCCAGGGCGGCTTCCGGGCGTGGCGGGTCAATGAGCCCCACCAGTCCGATCAGCACCAGCGAGCCCGCGACATCAGAAAACGCCAGTACCGTGTGTTCCGGTGGTACCGGCCTGACTGCGAGGGCGAGCACACGCTGCCCTTGTGAGGCAATGTATTCGGCCTGTTCATGCCAGTACGTCGCATCAAGCGGCTCAGTGCCATTGTCAGCAACGCGTTGGTGCGAGCACATCATCAGGATTTGCTCCGGCGCGCCTTTGACGGAGACTAAAGCATGATTCTCGTGGTCATGATTCAAACTCGCCATGAAGCGATGCCTGGCGTCGAAGGGGATGGCATCGGTGCGTGTCCATGGGGTGAGTTCCTGGGAATAGTCCAGGCCGCATTTGCCCGACAGGGCCAACAACGCGCCCTCCATGGGATCTCCCTCGACGGTCCAGACACCGTCGCGCCCCACAAGCGCGGCGTCGTTGCACAGGGCGGCGGCGCGTCCCAGTTCCCGCAGGATGGGATGTTCATACCCGCTGACCGGCGCGTCATTGAGTCTGATGGTGCCTCTTGGCTCATACCCCGTTCCATCCAGCGAGAAAATCTGGGCGCTTGTCGCGACGGTGGTAACCATCATTTCGTTTCGCGTCAGCGTTCCAGTCTTGTCGGTACAGATCACCGAAACTGACCCCAGGGTTTCGATGGCAGGTAGGCGACGAACGATTGCGTTGCGACGAGCCATGGCCTGCACGCCCACCGCAAGCGTGATCGTCAACACGGCAGGCAAACCCTCTGGAATGGCAGCGACCGACAGCCCCACCACCGCCATGAACATGTCGGCAAAATCGAAATGGCCCACAAAGTAGCCGAAGACCAGCAACAGAGCCGCGATCAACAGAATGAGCACGGTGAGCCACCGCGCAAAGACATTGATCTGGTTGACCAATGGCGTCGTGAGCACTTCGACCCTTGAGAGCATCCCGCTGATGCGTCCAATTTCCGTCTGCGCGCCCGTGGCCACGACCACCCCGCGACCAGCTCCGCTCGTGATCAGTGTCCCGCTGTATGCCATGCACGCCCGGTCTCCAATGGAGGCATCGGACGCCACTGGCCGGGTGTGCTTCTCGACAGGAACCGATTCGCCTGTCAGCAGCGCTTCCTGAATCTGCAGGTTGAGCGATTGCAGGAGTCTCAGGTCAGCGGGAATCTTGTCCCCTGCCTCCAACAGCACAACATCACCCGGGACCAGTGCTTCGCCGTCGACCGTCCGGCGCTGGCCGTCACGCAGCACGGATGCCCGCGGCGCGAGCATGCGGCGGATGGCCGCCATGGCCTTTTCTGCTTTGCCCTCCTGCACAAAGCCGATCACTGCGTTGCCAAGCACAACGGCAAGAATGACCAGGGTGTCGACGAGATGCCCCAGCGCTCCGGTGATCACTGCTGATCCCAGAAGCACATAAATCAGGATGTTGTGAAAATGCAGCACGAACCGCACCAGGGCGCTGCGCTGAGGGGGGTCGGGCAGGCGGTTTGGACCGCAGGTCAAAAGGCGCGATTCGGCCTCAAGCTGGGTGAGTCCGCCAGCCGACGTACGCGCCACCTCAATCGTGGCGTCAGCAGCAATGGTGTGCCAGCGATCAGGTGCCAGGCTCTCCGTATTTGAACGCAAGATTTACGCTCCTGTTCAACTAGGATCTCGGTCGCTTCAGATCACTATAGCGGGTCGCCAGTTGCTTTCACTGATGTGCGTCAACGACCGGTCCTGGCGTGTATCGCGCCTGGTTTATTGAAGATGCTGCATGACCTGCATCGGCACAAACTGGCCTTCAAGCTGAGGGCCATCTGCTGCGGCAGACCATCCCGCGCACGCGCAGGAGTGCCGCGCATCTGATGCGCTGGCTGCTGAACAGCCTGAACCAAGGATAGGGACCAGGCGTCCATTCGAATATGGAGAACCCAGCACAACTCGCTTGGCCGACTGCGCAATCAGAGCAATCCAGACCTTTTCAGACTATGAAGCGTCGACATCTCCCGGGCTGGGAAGGTCTGAGAGCGTCTCGATTCGCTTTCGACACTTTTCGGGCGCTCGCCGTGCAGACTCGTGCGAGCGCATCATTGCGATTGCAGTCAGTCAACCAAGATCGTGGGTGGTTGACGCAGACCGTCACTGCGCATGCGGAGTTGCATCTGCGCGATGCATGCTCCGCAGTTTGTCATCTCGGTGCAGGCACGATCTCAACGCTGACAACGGCTTCATCTCTGCCCTTGGGGGCATAAATGCTCCTGACAATCCCGCGCGCAACAACGGTTGATGACTTATCCGTTAGCGGTTCTAGCGCTTCGGCCGTTTCCACCGGCACGTGACCGATCCTTTTCGATATGAACATGAGTCCAAGCAGCGATCGGCACTGCAGCCATACGCCGATGCCTGCCTCGCCCACAGCATCATTGACTTCCCGTCTCAATTCAACGATCGATCCCTCGCGACAGTGCTCTTTCACAATCGCCGCGCGGTCGGGATCTGTCGTGCCGCCAATAATCGTGAATACCGTTGGGGCCTGCCATCTTGTCGGCGTCGGTTCCAAGGCCGAAACTGCGCTCATGATCGGAATCCTCAAGTGTGTTGTGCGCGACGGCAACATGCATGGATTGATCTAAGAAGCTGATGCCGTTACATTCTTGCACCATCAGCCTTGGCACCCACTGACGATCCCAATCCCGACCAATGAATCGTTACCGCATTGGAGGTGAGGTAGGCGAGTGCCGAAGACCGCTCGATGCGACGCAGGACTTCTCGTGTCACGAGATACGCTTGCGTGTGCTGCTCGGATCTGAGCGGCAAGCTGCGAGGACTCTTCTTGGATCTATCGGAATAACGCGACGCCATGACAATCTCCCTTCTTCAGAAATGATTGCGATTAGCGGGATTGGCTACTTGTAGCTCCCGGTCCGAGGGAAATTCTGGGAGATAAAGCAGGAAATTTCAATAGAGAAAGATCCTAGGGAAAACCCTAGGATCGCATATTCTCTGAATCCACCTTCCCGGCAAGGCTGTTGCGCGGCTCGACCGATATGCGAACTGGCTGAAGTCCGTCAGGCACGCCTTGCGCGCCGGATATTCAGACTGTCTGCACCGCGATGCGCCGGGCGCGAGCGTCGTCGGACTTGCGCAGCTCAATGCGTAGTACGCCGTCGCGGTAGCTTGCCTTCGTCTTGTCGGCTTGCACCGACACCGGCAAGGCCACGTCGCGGCGGAAGCTGCCGTAGGCACATTGCGCGATGCGCCAGTGGCCCTCGGTGGCTTCGCGGTCGATACGCTTCTCGCCCCAAACGGTGAGCAAGTCGCCGTTCAGCTCGACGTTGAAGTCTTCGCGGCGCATGCCTGGCGCCTCGATTCGCACGATCAGATCGTCCGAGTTGTCGAACACGTCGGCCGCCATGAACGCCCAACCCGTGAGGCGCGGCAACACGTCTTGCGGCACTGCGCGCACGCGGGCTGGCGATGATTCGGCGGGTGTGGGCCAGAAGCGCGTCAGAGCGCTGCTGGCGCGGGCACCGAGCTCACGCCAGCCGTCCGACAGCGACTCCCAGGCCTGATCCGCGCCCTGCTTCAATTGCTCTGCAAGCTTGGTCATGGTTCATCCTTTGGAACGTTCGCATCAGGTTTCACTCGTAGCGGACATCAGCCCGCCGTCACCGCAATCCGGCGCGGCTGCGCATGCGCCTGCTTGGGGATGCGCAAGGTCAGCACGCCGTCCTTCAGATTGGCCTCGATGTGCGTGGTATCGAGTTCGCGGCTCAGGGTGAAGCTGCGCCGGTAGTGCGGGACACGCAATTCCGCGTAGATGGCCTCCAGGCCATCGGGTGTCTGGGCTTGCACGCCGCCATCGATCAACAGATCCTCGCCCTCGACCCTCAGCTCCAGTTGCTCTTTGGGCACACCAGGCATGTCAGCCAGCAGCGTGATGCCGGCGGCATCCTCGAACACGTCGACCGCCGGCAACACGGCGCGCATATGCTCATGCTCGGCTGCGGCAGAGGTGGGCGAAGTGGTGGTCACTTGCTTGTTGTCGCTCATGATGGTTCTCCTTGAATGCTGCGCACGTCACGACACGTTGATGCGCTTGGGTTGGGCGGATTCACGGCGGGCGATGCTGATCTGCAGCACGCCATCGCGGTAATTGGCGTTTACCTGGGCCGGATCCACGTCGTCCGGCAATGAGACCGCGCGGGTGAAGGTTCCTGCACCGCGCTCACGGGCATAGACATGCACATTGGGGTCGTCCGCCGGGATGCCGGAAGTGCGTTCGCCGGCAATGCGCAGGACACCCCGATCCAGGCTCACGTCGATCTTCGAGGCGTCCAGGCCAGGCGCAAATGCATATACTTCCAAGCTGCTGGGCGTACGCCCCACGTTGATCGCAGGCAAGGTACCAGGGGTGACCGAGCGAATGCTGCTGGGCAGCCCAGAGACGCCGAAGGTGTCGTCCAGTTCGCGGCGCAAGCGCTCGAATTGACCGAATAGGCTGTTCCGTTGGTTCAATAACGATGCATACATGGTGTGTCCTCCGATGGGTTGAAAAACACCGGCTGGAGACCCGTTCCTGCCGGCTCGCCTTCAGATATAGGGCCGGCGAAAATGGTTTCAAGAGGCGAATTTCGCGTCGCGTTTGACGACGTGAAACCTATGTAATCAGGTTACCTGCGGAGCGTAGGGGCGCGCTCTGCGCTGCACTTGCTTCGTCGAAGCATGACGCGCATAGCCCATTGCGAAATTCAGTGCGAAATCAGACCAATCCAGACTTTTTCAGACTACGCAGAGTCGACACCTCCCCGGGCTGGGAAGGACTGATGCGATCAAGGATTGGATCTCGCAGGACTTGGGTGCCGCGCTGCACGAAGTGCTGCGAACGAGGGAGCGCTTCGGTCCGTGTGCGCTCAGTTCACCGCGGTCGCGGCGAACAGGGACCATTCACCGGGTACGCCCTTCAACACATGTGCGCCGCGGTCGGTGAAAACGATTCCCGATCCGGCGACGAGGTCCTTCACCGTGCCCGACACAAGCACCTCGCCTGCCTCTGCCTGACCCGCGACCCGGGCACCAATATGTACGGCGATGCCGCCAACCTTGTCGCCCATCACTTCACACTCGCCGGTGTGAATACCCACGCGAACTTCCAGGCCCAGCCTCCGAACCTCCCTGCCGATCGCCGTGCCACAGCGGATCGCCCGCGCCGGGCCATCGAAAGTGGCAAAGAAACCGTCGCCCGCGGAGTCGACTTCATGGCCGCGAAAGCGCTCCAGTTGGTGACGGGCAGCGCCGTAGAAGCTGTCGAGCAGTGCATGCCAGCGCGCGTCGCCGATCTCGGCGGCACGTTCTGTCGAACCGACGATGTCGACGAACAGCACCGTGGCCAGCACGCGGTCCGATTCGCCGCCATGGCGCTCGCCGGTCAGGAACTCCTCGATCCGATTGAGATAGGCGTCGGCATCGCCGGTGAAGAAGAAGTGGTCCGTGCCGGGCAATTCCACGTACTGGGCAGCGGGAATATGCTGCGCGAGATAACGCCCGTGCTCGACCGGCATCATGCGATCTTCGGTGCGATGCAGGATCAGCGTGGGCACTCGAACGGAGGGCAGGATGGGGCGGACATCGGTCTCGTAGGTCATGCGCATCACACCGACCGTCGCTCCCGGGCTGCAGGCCTGACGCTGAAAGCGCGCCCACCAGGAACGGGCGGCCGCGTCGTGTGCCAGCGACGGCGCGGCCGCACTCAGCAGCACACCCTTGCCCCAGCCCTGCTCCATCCTGTCGAGCAACGCGTGCCACACCTCGGGGTTCGTTCCGAAGGGATGGTCCGCGGCCCAGGCGACCCGCGCGTACGAACCGATGATGACCATCGCGACGCACCGTTCGGGATAGGTCGCGGCGAACAGCAGATTGAGTGGCCCGCCTTCCGAGACACCGACCAGTGCCGC
Source organism: Burkholderiales bacterium (assembly GCA_038326025.1). Classification (GTDB taxonomy): domain Bacteria; phylum Pseudomonadota; class Gammaproteobacteria; order Burkholderiales; family Burkholderiaceae_C; genus CAISIP01. Next base: position 15,182 of record JBBQJP010000032.1, on the reverse strand, counting down.
GCGCTGCGAGCCGGCAGCGTCCATGACCACGCGCACATCGTCCATGCGTTGCTCAAGCGTCGGCGGATGCTGCAGCGGCACCGCGTCCGACATGCCGGTGCCTCGCTTGTCAAAAAGAATCAGCCGGGCGAACGATGCAATGCGCCTATAGAAGTAAGCCAGCCGCGGGTCTTCCCAAGCGAGTTCGACGTGCGATACGAAGCCCGGAATGAAAACTACGTCCAGGGGGCCCTTGCCAACGACCTGATAGGCAATGTGGCAATCTCCGCTTTTGGCATAGCGTGTTTCCGGCAGTTCGCTCATGCGCTCCCCAAGTTCGATCGATTCCGGCCTGCATTGTTGCCGGACTCAAGCCGTTTGACTCAAGCCGTTTACTTACGAGCGCCCCGCTTTCAGTTTCGGGCCAAGTCCAGTAGTGTCCGGTTTATTTGATGTCGAAACGGGGCCAAGCCAATAACGACGCGGTTTGCGAGCGATTCATGGGTGTCCACGATTTGAATTTTGATTTGCACATTTGCGATGCTTGCGGGTTTAGACGACCTGGGGTACCGCATGAACGTGGGCAAGACGCTTTTTGCGCAAGTCATGGAGTACGTGCCATGGAAGACGTTCGGACGCATCATCGAACGGCACAGCGGCGATGCCGGTGTGCGCACGTTGAGCTGCGCCGATTTGTTTCGCGTGATGGCCTTTGCGCAATTGACGTGGCGCGAGTCCTTGCGCGACATCGAGGCTTGTCTGACAGCCAATCAGGCCAAGCTTTTTCACATGGGATTGAAGGGCGTGCCAGCGCGCTCGACGCTCTCGGATGCACTGAACCTTCGGGACTGGCGCATCTATCACGCTTTGGCGATGCGACTGATCACACGCGCACGGGATCTCTACGCCAAAGAGCCTCTGAACATCGATCTGGACGCCACCGTTTACGCGCTGGATTCGACCACCATCGATCTGTGCCTGAGCCTGTTCGAATGGGCGCCGTTTCGTTCGACCAAGGCCGCGGTGAAGATGCACACGTTGCTGGACCTGCGCGGCGCCATTCCGGCCTTCATTCACATCAGCGACGGCAAGATGCACGATGTCAACGTGCTGGACTTCCTGCCGATCGAGGCGGGCGCTTTCTACGTGATGGATCGGGGCTACCTGGACTTCGGCCGCTTGTACAAGCTGCATCAGGTCGGCGCCTTCTTCGTCACGCGTGCCAAGCGCGGCATGGATGCCAGGCGGGTGTACTCGGCTGTGACCGACAGAGACACCGGAGTGATCTGCGATCAGACCATTGCCATGAACGGCTTCTACGTCTTCAAGAGCTACCCCGAGCATCTGCGCCGCATCCGTTTCAAGGATCCAGAAACCGGCAAGACCTTGGTGTTTCTGACCAACAATACTGCCCTGCCGCCGTTGACCATTGCCGCCTTGTACAAGAACCGCTGGCAAGTGGAATTGTTTTTCAAATGGATCAAGCAGCACTTGAGGATCAAGCGATTTCTGGGCACAAGCGAGAACGCAGTGAAGACGCAAATCTGGTGCGCCGTGTCCACCTACGTGCTCATTGCCATCGTCAAAAAGGAGCTTCAACTCGATGCCTCGCTCTATACATTGCTACAGATTCTTTCGGTCTCCGTTTTCGAGAAATCCCAGCTATCAAGCACCTTGCGGCCCAGTTTCCCAATGCCAGAAGCACCCTTCAGCTCTAACCAGTTGAATTTGTTCAACTTTTAACCGGACACCACTGAACTGGGATATTGCCTTATGAGCGCGACCTTCACCTGCTGCCTGTCGGCCGCGAGCACACCGCTCAAGCACGCCTGGGAACACACCATAGGCAGCGGTCACGCGCCGCTGGCCCTGCGCGCGGATTGGCAGGCGCAGCTCCGCCGCAGCCACGACGAGCTTGGCTTTCGACATGTCCGATTCCACGGACTGCTCTCGGACGACATGGGCACGCTCATCGCGCACCAGGGCAAACCGCTTTACTCATTCTTCAACGCCGACCGCATCTGCGACTTCCTGCTGTCCATCGGCATGCGCCCCTTTGTCGAACTGGGCTTCATGCCGGAAATGCTGGCTTCGGGGCCCGAAACCGTTTTTCACTATCGGGGCAATATCACGCCACCCAAGGATTACGACGCCTGGGGCACGCTCATTCGCAAACTGGTGGGCCATTGGGTCGAACGTTACGGCATCGCCGAGGTGCGTCAGTGGTTCTTCGAGGTATGGAATGAACCGAATCTCCCGGTGTTCTGGACCGGCACACAAGAGGACTACTTCAAGCTCTACGCGCATACTGCGCAGGCGATCAAGTCCATAGATGGTTCGCTGCGCGTCGGCGGCCCGGCCACTGCCATGACCGAGTGGGTCCAGGATTTGCGGGATTACGCCGAGAAAAATCACCTGCCGGCTGACTTCATCAGCACGCACATCTACCCGACCGATCCTCTCGGCTTCGAGGGCGCGGACACGCAGGAGCAGCTCGCCAACAGCCCGCGGGACCTGCTGCGCGACCGGGCGAAACGCGTGCGCGAACAGGCGCGCGGACTTCCCGTCTACTTTACCGAATGGAACATCTCCTCCAATCCGCGGGACCACTACCACGACGAGCCGTTTGCTGCGGCCTACGCCGCCAGGATCGTATTGCAGACGGACGCCTTTGTGGAGAGTTACAGTTTCTGGACTTTCACCGATATCTTCGAGGAAAACTACTTTCCGTCGATTCCGTTCCATGGCGGGTTTGGTCTGCTCAATCTCCATGGCATCCCAAAGCCGATCTACCTCGCCTTTCAGCTGCTGCACCACCTCGGCGACGAGCTGCTTCCAGTCGTCGGCGTGCACGAGACGGTGGATGTCTGGGTCGTTCGCAAGGGCCGCTCCATCACGGTGTTTCTCACCAACCACGCCCAACCCTGTCACGACATCGCCATGCAGCGCGTGGAAATCCTCTTGACCGATGCTTGCACGCCCGTTGCCGCCACCGTAAAGCGCATCGACGAGGACCATGCGAATCCGCGCAAGCAGTGGCGCGAGATGGGTGAGCCAGAGTACCTGAGCCGCGCGCAGGTAGAGGAACTCGAAGCTGCCTCCCGGCTCGTGAAGGAGCCGTTCGATGTGACCTGTGCGGATGGCACCGTTCGCTTCGACGTCGACCTGCCGCCGCACGCAATCGCAGCCGTCACGCTGGAACTGTCCCCCGAGCCGTCCGCCGGAGGTGCATTCTGATGGCCGTGACCGGCCAGCCAACCATGACCGAGCAGACGCTCGAGCAGCTCCAGCGTGCTGCTTTCGGCTACTTTCTGCAAGCAATGAATCCGGCAAACGGATTGATCGCCGACACCTCGCGCGAACACTCGCCGGCCAGCATCGGGGTAATTGGATTTGCGTTGTCGGCCTATCCGGTCGCGGTGGAGCGGGGCTGGATGACGCGGGCCGATGCGGTAGCACGCACTCTCGCGACACTGCGTTTCTTTCGCGACAGCGATCAAAGCGGCAGTGCGCAGGCAACCGGTCACAAAGGGTTCTATTACCACTTTCTCGACATGCAGACCGGTGTTCGCGTGTGGCGCTCGGAGTTGTCGATGATCGACACCGCGATGCTGATCGCCGGCGCGCTAACGGCCGCCAGCTATTTCAAAGCCGAAACGGAGGAGGAAATTGAACTGCGCAATATCACCGACGCGCTATACCGTCGCATCGACTGGTCGTGGACACTGGACGGCAAGGCGACCATCCGGCTGGGCTGGAAACCCGAGTGCGGATTTCTGAACTATGGATGGGATGGATACAACGAAGCAATTGTGCTGTACGTGCTCGCGCTGGGCTCGCCGACGCACCCGATTTCGGGCGACAGCTTCGAGGCCTGGACCGCGACCTACCAGTGGGAGAATTTGTATGGCTACGACTTTCTGTATGCGGGGCCGCTTTTCATTCATCAGTTCTCGCACGCCTGGATCGATTTTCGCGGCATCCAGGATCGTTTCATGCGCGAGAAGCGCTGCGATTATTTCGAGAACAGCCGGCGCGCGACCGAGGTTCAGCGTGAATACGCGTGGCGCAACCCGCACGGGTTCGCCGGTTTTGACGAATCCTGCTGGGGCGTAACCGCATGCGATGGCCCGAGCCAGCAGGCCCCTGAACTGGCCGACGAACCACGCCGTTTGTTCGGTTACGCCGCACGGGGCGTCCCCTACGGGCCTGATGACGGAACCTTGAGCGGATGGGCGGCGTTGGCATCGCTGCCGTTTGCGCCCGGGATTGTCTTGGGCACCGCCCGCAGCATGCTTGACCGCTATCCCGAGAGTCTGTCCGACCTGCAATACGCCAGCAGCTTCAATCCGACCCTCGCCCGCGCCGATCGGCGCGCGTGGGTTTCGGCCGGCCACTTCGGGCTCGATCAGGGCATCGTGCTGTTGATGATCGAAAATCATCGCACCGAACTGATCTGGCAGTTGATGCGCAACTGTCTCCCGGTCCGCACCGGTTTGTCCCGAGCGGGATTCCGTGGCGGCTGGCTGTCGCGACGTGCGTCAAACATGGCCCATGCCAATGCCCACGCGCAATAGTTCGATCTCCTCGGCCCCGTCGGACACAGCCGAGCGCGAGCGGCAGACCAATGTGCGTCCCCAGGGATGGCGCAATCCATCGCCTGCAGGGCGCTACGGCCTGGTCGTCATCGGCGGCGGCACGGCGGGATTGGTGGCGGCGCACGCTGCCGCAGCATTGGGCGCCAAGGTCGCGCTGATCGAGCGCGCGCTGCTCGGCGGCGACTGCCTGAATGTCGGCTGCGTGCCGTCAAAAGCGATCATCCGCACGTCGCGTCTGTACGCCGACATGCACAGTGCCCGGCAGTATGGCGCGCAAGTCCCCGCCGATATCTGCGTCGACTTTCCCGCGGTGATGCAACGCATGCGCGGCATTCGCGCCCGTATCTCCCGTACCGATTCGGTGCACCGGCTGGTGGCGGCCGGCGTGCATGTGTACTTCGGTCAGGCGCGTTTCACCGCGACCGATGCGCTGACTGTGGAAGGCGCGAAACTGCACTTCAAAAAGGCCATGATCGCCACGGGATCGAGGCCGGACACGCCCGCGATTCCCGGCCTCATCGAGGCCGGTTTTCTGACCAACGAGAACGTCTTCGACCTGACTGAACTGCCGCGCCGCCTTCTGGTCATCGGCGGTGGTCCGCTTGGTTGCGAACTTGCGCAGACGTTTTCCCGCTTCGGATCGAAAACCATCATTGCGCAGAATTGGCCGCTCTTCCTGCCGCTGGAAGAACGCGACGCCGCCCAGATCCTGTCTGACGCCTTCGCCCGCGACGGCATCGAGGTGCGACTTAACACGCGCGCCGTGAACGTGCGCGTCGAAGACGGGCACAAGCTCGTCGATCTGGTCAGCGACGACTACAAAAGCACGGTCGCAGTCGATGCCATCTTCACCGGCACCGGCCGGGTGCCGAATGTCGACGGACTGAACCTGGAGGCTGCGGGCGTCGATTACGACAACAAGGACGGCATCCGGGTCAATGATTTCCTGCAGACCAGTAACCGGCGCATTTATGCCGCCGGCGATGCCTGTCTGGAGCACAAGTTCACCCATACCGCCGACGCTTCGGCGCGCATCGTGGTTCGGAACGCGCTGTTTATCGGGCGTCAGCGAATGAGTGCGCTGACGATTCCCTGGTGCACCTACACCGATCCGGAGATCGCCCACGTCGGCCTGTATGTGCGGCAGGCACAAGATAAGGAGCTCTCGGTCAAGACTTTCACAATCCCGATGCACGACGTGGATCGCGCGATCGTCGACGGCGAGGAAACGGGATTTGTCAAAATCCATGTCAAAGAGGGCACTGACCGGATTCTGGGTGCGACGATCGTCGCCCGTCACGCCGGTGAGATGATTAACGAGATCACGCTGGCGATGGTTGCAGGGATCGGCCTGCGCACTCTGGCCCGCGTCATCCACGCCTACCCGACCCAGAGCGAAGCGATCAGGAAAGCGGCGGACGCCTACAACCGCACGCGCCTGACGCCATTGCGGAAAGATCTGCTGCGCAAATGGCTGCGGGGATGGGTCTGATCACTTTGCCCCAAATAGAAGACACCGGCGCTCAGTGAGAAGCGCTGCAGCAGACGCGAAAGGCGGTTCCTCGACAGCGGACACGAGCCACCGCCGCGCTACTGACGCGCATCGACGAAGGCCATGAACGCGGGCGACGCGTCGAGCATGCGTGCTGCCAGGGCGCGCACAGCATCGACGGCGCCGGGATCCAGCACCAGTGCTGCCGAAGACGGCCCTGGAGAAGGCGCGGAAGTCCGAACTATTTGACTTGCTAGGACGCCGTTATTGTTTGTTGTGGTTGTGCTGATTTTCGATGTAGACCGTCAACGGCTTGGTCAGTAATCCCTGGGGTGCCACGCGCTGCAGATCGAAAGAATGAGACGGTCCATCGAACTTCCAGCCGAATTCTCGCCCGTCGACGACGAAGCGGATCGCTTCGCCTCGCTTCACATTGGCCCAACGGGTATCGGGTTGGATCGCGATGCTGCGTTCAGCATGAACTGGTGAAAGCGGGCTTCCATACTGGAAACTCGGTGTAGTTGCCGCAGCGCCTAGGCTCACTCCAAGGGCCAGCGTTGATGCAACCGTCGCGAACGGTTTTCCAAGCATTTTCCCACTCCTTCGATCTGGCGGCAAAGCCCTGAATCTCGGCTGGCCGATTGTGAAACTTCGTCCAGGGACCTTCTAAGGTCTGAAAGCAGCGCGGGATTCTTACAGTAACTGCCTTCAAACGGGGCAGCAGGGCTGGCGATGTAACTCTTTGATGGGAGGTTGCAAGAAGTCGGACCCTTTGCCGGTCAATCACTCACGAAGGCGACGCCGAGTACGGCACTTCGAGTTGTTCACTGCCTTGCGACTGCACCGTGAAGTTGCCCGGCTTGCCCTCGAACAGCGCTGGGATCACTGGGTTGCGAGAACCCGGAATTCGCCTACACGCAGGCCTCCTGTCCTCCGGTAGCGAGGCGTGCTGAATGCGCCTAAGCTCCCGAAAATGCAGCGTTCAAATACCGATTTCCGCCCTTTCTGGGCTTCTGGCCCGTCCCGGATCGCGTGGCTGCTGTTGCCACTCTCGTTGCTCTTCGGGTGGGTGCTGTGGGCCTTCAGTGGGGCCATCTGGTGGGCGGTCTTTTTTGCTATCGTCTTCGTGCCATGGCAGCGCGCCGCGCGCAGCCGACTGCATGGCCGACCCAGCCTGGCGGCCGCTCTGAGCCTGATCGGCATCGTCGTGACCGTCATGCTGCCCCTGGCCCTGCTGGGCGCATCCCTGACCCAACAGGCGTCGGCGCTGGCGGAGCGCTGGCGCGCGGGAGAGTTCGACCTCAACGCCTACTATCGCCAGGTAGTCGATGTTCTGCCCGCGTGGGGGCAGAATTTGCTGCTGCGCCTGGGCGTCGATGACATCGGCGCGTTGCAAGAGTGGTTGCTTGCCACGGTCGCCGACAAGGGACAGGTGCTGACGGGCCGGGTGTTCCTGCTCGGCCAGAACACACTTGAGTGGTTCTTAAGCTTTGGCCTCATGCTTTACCTTCTTTTTTTCCTGCTTCGGGACGGTGATGACCTGTCGCAACGCCTCATTGACAGGACTCCGCTGCAACTACGTCATGCGAGCACCCTGGCCGAACGCTTCGTAGCGGTGGTGCGCGCTACCGTCAAAGGCAACGTGGTCGTGGCTCTGGTGCAGGGCTTGCTCGGCATGCTGGCCTTTTGGGTGCTGGGACTGCCGGGCGCCTTGTTGTGGGGCGCCGTGATGGCCGTGCTGTCGCTGCTGCCCGCCGTCGGCGCGGCGCTGATCTGGGGCCCCGTTGCCGCCTACATGCTGGCCACCGGCGCGATATGGCAAGGTATTGCACTGATCGCCTGGGGTACGCTCGTGATCGGCCTGGTGGACAACGTGCTGCGCCCTATGCTCGTGAGCCGCAATACGCACCTGCCCGACTACGTCGTGCTTTTCAGCACGCTTGGCGGCCTGTCGGCTTTCGGCATTCAAGGCTTCGTGCTCGGACCCACAGTGGCCGTGCTTTTCCTTTGCGCCTGGGAACTCTGGAGCCAGGACCAGGTATTGCCGCAGCCGGTCCCTCAGGCGGATTCTGTGTAGCCTGGGTGGGTACGGGTCACCATGTGCATGTTTGGATTCAGGCGAGCGTGTCGGTATCGGCTGGCAAGCTGGCACGCATCGTTTTTGGCGTCGTACAACCATCATTTGCTGCGCTGAAGGAAGTCGCCGGTGGAATCCTGGTTGTCCAGGCTGCAGTGGCCCGCCATGCTGGTCACCGTGATGGCGGCGTGGTTCGTCGCGTCGACATCCCGAACCCGGCGCAATGTCGGATTCTGGCTGTTCCTGCCAAGCAACGTGTTGTGGATCGCCTGGGGTCTTTACAGTGCAGCCCACGCGCTCGTCGTATTGCAGTTCGCGTTGGCGGCGCTGAACATCCGTGGGGCCATGAAGACTGACTGAGAACGTGGGTGGATGCCCCCCGCAGTGGGATGGCTGGCGCGTCATTCGCCCCGGCGGTATCGCTCCCACCAATGTACTGCCGCTTGATTGGGCGCCAGCGCGCGCAATTCGTCCTGCTCGAGCGCCTGGCGTGCCAGCGCGTCCACTACCTCTCCTTGGCCGTCTTCGGCAAACTCGGGCGACAGTTGGCGCAAACCTTCTGAGAATCCGCCAATCCAGATCAAGTCGTCTTCCGACATTTGACGCAATGGTCGTTGGTCATGCATCGCACATTCCTCGGTCGTTGTTCCACGCAGGCCTGAAACCCCGCATCATAGCCACTGCCACAGCGGTGCGGCGACCAACCGCAAGACGAAAGTCAGGGCGCAAAAGTTCGGTGGATCGTCGCCACGCCGCGAAAGTTTCTCCCCCAATCCTGCTGGCTCCAAGCCAAAAGCGGCCAGATTTTCCAGGTCAAGCCGTCCTCCTACAGCCAGTAGTTGTCGCCGCCTATGCATGCATGTTGCCCCATTGCGGACCATCGAGTAAACGCTTTTGGGAGGCAGCATGAATACGACCTATGACGTCGACTGTGAGTTGAACTACGAGGTGCTGGCGCCCAGCACGATGGTCTTCAAGATTGAGGCCGCGCATGTCCCGGGCCAATTGATACACACCGAATCGATGACCACATTGCCACTGGTGCGCCTTGATCGCGACACCGATTGGCTGGGCAACCGGACTGTGCGCGCCGTCGTTCCGGTGGGAAGTTTCAGCATTCGCTATCAAGCAAGCGTGGAGGTGATCGACCGCCCCGTGCAGCGGGTTGCCACCGAGTCGGATGTCAGCGACCTGCCGCTCGATGTGATGCTCTTCCTGACCGGCAGCCGGTACGTGGAGTCTGAGTTGATGTTCCCCGACGCCGTTCAATGGATCGGTACACATGACCGTGGTCATGCCCGTGTCGAGCGGATCTGTGAATGGGTTCGACGCAATGTCCGTTATGAGATCGGGACGTCCTTGCCCCACGGTACGGCGCGGGATGTGCTGAGTCGGCGCACCGGAGTCTGTTGCGACCTCGCCCATGTGGCGATAGGCCTTTGTCGCGCGCTGAACATTCCAGCCAGGCTTGTGGTCGGCCATGTCCAATGGGATACCCCTCCGCCAGACTTCCATGCGATTTTCGAAGCCTATCTCGGTGGCGAATGGGTGTTGTTTGATCCCACCGAAATGGCACCTCCCGGCGACGTGATCCGCATCGGCACAGGTGCAGATGCTGCGGACTTGCCTTTCGCGACGATATTCGGCAGCGCCCAAATGACCCGCATGGCACCGTTGGTTTTTCGCTCGATTGCCGACCATCGAGCTGCTGCGTGAGCACGGCCGCTTTTGAAGAAAAGGCCTCACCATGACGTTTCGCCAGCTCACAATTCTCCAGCTCAACGACCTGCACGGCTACCTGGCCCGCCATCCAGAGGTATTTCATGGTGCCGGCAGTGATCACTACGCTCAGTGCGGTGGCCAGGCCCGCATCGCCCACCTGTTTCGCACAGTGCGGGCCGAACGTCCGGGAGCGGTTCTGGCGTTGGACAACGGCGATACGTTGCACGGGACATATGTCGCGGTGAACAGCCAGGGTCGCGCGCTCGTGCCGCTGCTCAATGCGCTGCAATTCGACGCATGACCGCACACTGGGAGTTCGCATATGGTCCGGCGCATTTGCGCGCCTTTGCCAAGGAGTTGCAGTACCCGTTGCTGGCTATTAAACCGTTATGAGCGCCGCGCCGGGCCGCTCCCAAGCAAGCTCGCACAGCAGCCCGAAGAGCGAAGGTACTCCAGCGCGACAGTGATGCGCTGGTGTTTCCTCCCACCTGCGTGGTCGAGCGCGCCGGACTGCGCATCGGTATTGTCGGCATCGCCTGTCACATCGTTGACAAGGCAATGCCGCCGTCCTATTCAACCGGTGTCAGGTTCACGCTCGGCAACGCGGAGCTGCCGGCGCATGTCGAGAAACTGCGGCGCGAGGAGCGGGTCGACCTGGTCGTTGTGTTATTACACATGGGTTTCCGGCAGGACATGAAGCTCGCGACCGAAGTGTCCGGCATCGACGTGATCGTCAGCGGGCACACTCACAACCGACTCTACCGGCCGGCAAGTGTGGGCAACACCTTGTTGATCCAGTCCGGTTGCCAAGGCTCCTTTGTGGGTCGGCTGGATCTCGCGGTCGAGAACGGACGCGTCGTCTCCTGGGAGCACGCGCTGATCGCTACCGACGATAAGGTGCTGGAGGATGCGGAGATGGCGGCGGGGGTCGCCGAGACGCTGAGTTCCCATCGGCAACTGCTTGATGAGCCGGTAGGCCAGTTGGAAGCACCGCTCGACCGTGCAGCCGTGCTGGAGGCGAGCATGGATAACGTCTTGCTCGATGCCATCGCACAAGTCGCGGATGTTGAGTTGGCGTACATCAGTAGTGTCCCAACGTTTTCACATCAGGGCGTCGTAAGTTAATGATTTACTTGCCGAATTCGGTGCTTGTGTCTGGTCTCGATTTGAACGTCGAACGTCAGACTTGCAATCTTTTGCGTTGCTACGCGAAGGACCGCCATGCACCAGGGCACGCTCATGTTTTCTCAGCTCATGGCGTACTGCCTTTGAGCACATTTCGCCGTTGCGTGGCCGCCCATCGGGGCGAACACAAAGTCAAGGATTTCAGTTGTCTGGATCAGTTCTTCTCGATGGCCTTCGCCCAGTTGACGTATCGCGAGTCGTTGCGCGACATCGAGGTCAATCTGCGTGCGCAGACCAAGCGGCTGTACCACATGGGTTTTCGCTGCCAGACGATTTCTCGCAACACGCTGGCCAATGCGAATGCCACCCGTCCTTGGCAGATCTACGCGGACTTCGCGCAGCACTTGATTGGCATGGCGCGCCCGCTGTACGCCAACGAGCCATTGGGCATCGACCTGGACGCGACCGTCTACGCGTTCGACGCCACCACCATCGACCTGTGCCTGTCGGTTTATCCGTGGGCGCCGTTTCGCCGTGCCAAGGCAGCCATCAAGTTGCACACGCTGCTCGATCTGCGTGGATCTATTCCGAGCTTTATCCACATCACCGACGGCAAGACGCACGAGGTCAATGTTCTGGACGATCTGCTGATCGAGCCCGGCGCGTTCTACCTGATGGATCGAGGCTATCTGGATTTCTCCCAGCTGTTTGTCATCCACCAGGCCCAAGCCTTCTTTGTCACCCGTGCCAAGAGCAACACCAAGTTCAAGCGGCGCTACTCGCAGCCGGTGGATCGCAGTGCCACACCAGTCATTTGCGATCAGACCGGCGTGCTGACCGTGTTCTATTCGAGCAAGGGCTACCCAGCCACATTGCGCAGGGTGGTGGTCAAGGACGACGCTGGAAAGCGCATCACGTTTCTGACCAACAACTTCGCCTTGAAGCCCGAACTCATTGCCGACCTGTATCGGCAGCGATGGCAGGTCGAGTTGTTTTTCAAATGGATCAAACAGCACCTGCGGATCAAGGCGTTTCTGGGCACCAGCGAGAACGCCGTGAAGACGCAGATATGGATTGCCGTGTGCACCTACGTGCTCATTGCCATCATCAAGAAACGTCTGCATTTGCCGCATAGCCTCTACGAAATCCTACAAATCCTGAGCCTGACCATGTTCGAGACAACCCCCATAAATCAACTACTTACGCAACCCCTGCCCGATTCAGACGCGAGTTCCGAGCCGCAACAGCTCGTTCTCCTCTGAAAAACGTTGGGACACTACTGGGCGTACATAAAGAATGAGAACCCGCCCGGGCAACGCATTCAGGATTTGTTTGTCGAGGGGCGTCCGGTACGCGGCGAACGCCTCTATCGGGCCGCATTTCTGGGCGAACAGGGTGTACCTCTGAAATATGGCGGCCCGCGACAGGTACTTGCCGTACATGCGGTCGACGCTTTGCGAGCACACTTTCGCAAGACCCGACCGCTGACGGGGAGGCTGCGCGATAGCGTCGTTGCGGTTTAGCGTCAACGGCATCGAGGTTGTTTGCGCCCCGCGCCAGACCATCCGGCAGTACTGCGCGAGCGAAAGCTCGGGCACTGAGGCTTTCAGGTCCTGACGGGTCCGGAATTCGATCTCGCAGCGGAAATTGCCGTCCATGCGTGCTGGCGAGAAACCATCACCTGAAGTTCCAGCGCCACCCGGTTTAACGCTACGATCGGGTGGATGGCGATTTCTTCCACTATCGACGATTTCAAGTCAAGCGAACGGTTCCGCGTACTTGTGGATGCGGTCGTGGACTACGGCATCTTCATGCTTGATCCTCAGGGCACGGTGGTGACATGGAATGCGGGCGCGCAAAGCATCAAGGGCTACTCCGCCGAAGAAGCCATTGGACGCCACTTCTCGATGTTCTACACGAAGGAGGCGCGCGACGTGCAGTGGCCCCAGCGCGAGCTTGCGCAGGCCGCCAAAGCGGGTCGCCTCGAAGATGAAGGTTGGCGGGTCCGCAAGGACGGATCGCGCTTTTGGGCCAATGTGGTCATTTCTGCGTTGCGCGAGTCTGACGGCCGGCTCGTCGGCTTCGTCAAGGTCACTCGCGACTTGACGGAGCGGCGCGCGCAGGAGGAGGCGCTGCGTGAAAGCGAACAGAAGCTGCGTCTGATGATCGAAGGCGTACGTGACTACGCGATCTTCATGCTCAGTCCGCTCGGGCATATTCAAAGCTGGAACTCTGGGGCGCAATTGCTCACGGGCCATGCAGCTTCTGAAGTGATCGGGAGCCACTTTGGCATGTTCTATCGCGCGCAGGACCGCGATACCGGTTTGCCGGAACGCGAACTTTCAATAGCGCGCGACTGCGAGCGGGGCGAAGCGGAGGGGCGCAGGGTGCGCAAGGATGGCTCCATTTTTTGGGCCAACGTCGTGCTGTCCGCCATCCGCGACGCGAATGGCGTCCTGCAGGGCTACGCGAACGTGACACGCGATATCACGGATCGGCGCAAGCTCCAGGAGATGCAGAACTCGAGCCAGCGCATGAACGAGTTCCTCGCCATGCTGGCGCATGAACTGCGCAACCCGCTCGCGCCGATCCGCAATGCGGTAACCATCCTGCAACTCGAACCGTCGCCCAGCCCGATAGTGCGCAGCAGCCGTGACATGATCGACCGTCAGCTCTCACATATGACACGGCTGGTGGACGACCTGCTCGATGTGGGACGAATGAACACCGGCAAGATCCGACTCAGAAAGGAGCGCGTACTTTACAACCAGGTGCTGGCACGAGCTGCAGAGGCGGTGCGGCCCCTGATGGACGCACGCCACCATCGGTTCGTGTTCAATGTCCCGGCAACAGAGATTCACATGAACGCCGATGCCACGCGGTTGGCGCAGGTGGTTCAGAACCTGCTCACCAATGCGGCGAAGTTCACCCCAGCCGGTGGCATCGTGGAAATGACGGTCCGGATTGAAGCCTCACAAGTGTGGACGACCGTGAAGGACAACGGGCTGGGACTCAGCGCGACGGCGATTGACGAGATATTTGAACTTTTCGCCCAGGGTGATGCGCAGTCCGCCGCCAAGGAAAGTGGGCTCGGGATCGGACTGACACTTGCAAAATCGCTGGTCGAGATGCACGGCGGCGTGCTTGCGGCCGAAAGCGCCGGGCCCGGGCAAGGCAGCGAATTCACCTTCTTCATTCCCGACGCGTCGATCGGAGGGGAAGCCGACTTGTCGGCGGCGAACAGCCCGCGCCTGCTGATCGTCGACGACAACCGCGACGCGGCTGACAGCCTGGCAGAAATTCTGCGCCTCATGGGCTGCACTGTGAAAGTCGCCTACGACGGCCCCACCGCGCTCGCGGCTGCGCAGCAATTGCTATACGCCGCCGCGCTGGTCGATCTCGGAATGCCGGGCATGAGCGGGTTCGAAGTCGTGCACGGATTGCGGGCCCTGCCGCATGGCCCGCAAATGCTGATTGCGGCCGTTACCGGTTTCGGCAACGATGGCGATCGGCAACGCACCGCAAGCGCCGGCTTTGACATCCATTTCACCAAACCAGTCGAGTTCGCGGCACTGCAGAGCCTGGTGGAGCGCACGCGACAGAGCCAGAGCGGGCGCGCCGACGGCGCTTGAAGCCGCAACGGGGCTCAGCCCTGAATCAACGCCTTGGCCACCAGCCCGATGGCCACGAAAAAAAGCACGCCGGAGAATCCGAGTTGGACCAGCCGGGATGAAACCCGACGTGAAGCAGCGCGTCCTGCCAACATGCCGACAACCATCGCAGCGGAAAACTCCAGGCTCGTCGTCAGTGGCACATCGGCGCCTTGAAGCACAGCAGCGGCAACCCCTGCGATACCGACCAGCGCAATTGTCAGCAACGACGTGGCAACGATGCATTTCATGCCCAGGTCGGTGAATCGGCGCAACAGCGGAACGATCTCGAAACCTCCACCCACACCGAGCAGGCCCGTGATAACGCCGGTGACGATACCGACAGCGCCCAACATTGCCGCCGTTGACCAGTTCCAGATAATGTGCCCGGTTTGCTCGCTAAGTAGGCATTTTCACAAATATGGCTACGTATCTTGTTGATAAGCCTGTTCATTTATGGCATCGTGATACCTTCGTTTCTGGAGGTGCCACCAATGCCACGAAAAAGCCCGTTTCACATCGAGTTGACGCCGGCCGAG
>JBBQJP010000031.1:0-50176 GCA_038326025.1 Burkholderiales bacterium | reverse complement strand
GCCCGCAACCCATTGCGAGCAGGCGAGCAACTCGCAATTCGCGTCGACCAGCAACTGCGCGACATGCAAAAAAATCGTCGACTCGTTCGATCATTCTTCAAGACACCGTCAGTCGCCTATATTTCGGACTACTGAGTAAGTTCCTGACCGAGTATCAGAGGAAGTCGACCTAGGATCGCAACTTTCCAACTTTTGGGGGTCGGTTAAAACCCTGTGCGGTTGCGCAGCGTTTTTGATATGGTGGCCTCGGCGCTGCATGAAAAGTTCGCCGAGCCCGCACGGGAGCCTGGTTTGTAACTGGCCCACAAGCTGATGTTCGACGCCGCCGGTCGGCACGGGCGGACCAACTTATTCTCGGACGGAACCTCCCATGAACTTGCACAAGACCATCCACAACGCGACGCAGACCTTGCTCGACCATGTCGACGAATTGACGCGGCTGGACCAGGCCATCGGCGACGGCGACCATGGCCTGAACATGAAACGCGGCGCGCAGGCGATACAGGACAAATTGCCGGCCATGTCCGAAACCGACCTGAACCAGGCGCTCAAAACCATGGGCCAGACCTGCGTGGCCAAGATTGGCGGCTCATCCGGGCCGGTGTTCGGCACGCTGTTGCTGACGCTGGCCAAAGAGTTGCCGGCAAATCCGGCTGCAGCCGATCTGGCGCTGGCGCTGCGTCGGGGCATCGAGGCGCTAACGCGGCTGGGCAAGGCCGAGGTCGGGCAGAAAACCCTGCTCGATGTGCTCGATCCGGTGCAGAAAGTGCTGGCCGAAGGCGGCGCAAACTTGCCCGCCCGGGTACGCCAAAACGCGCTGGACAGCGCAGACGCGACCGCCCACATGGAGGCCACCCGGGGCCGCGCGTCGTTTCTCGGCGATCGCGCGCTCGGACACGTCGACCCCGGATCACGCTCAACAGCGCTGATCATTTGCGCCGTGTGCGACAGTCTTTCACAGGCCTGAGGCTCGCGAAGACTGCGTTTTCCCGAATTTTCCTGCAACGAGGTGCTTCATGAAGAAACTCATCAACCAGGTCGACACGGTGCTGGCCGAATCGCTGGACGGCTTCGCCGCCGCTCATGCCGACATCGTCGTGCTGGGCGACGAGCGTGAATTTTTGCGGCGCAAGCTCGTGCGTCCTGGCAAGGTGGCGCTGATTTCGGGTGGCGGCACCGGTCATGAACCCTTGCACACCGGTTTTGTCGGCGTGGGCATGCTCGACGCAGCGTGCCCGGGGCATATCTTCACGTCACCTACACCTAACCAGATGCTCAACGCTGCTCAGGCGGTGGATGGCGGCGCCGGCGTGTTGTTCATCGTCAAGAACTACTCCGGCGACATGATGAATTTCCAGATGGCAGCCGACATGCTGGACCAGGACAACGCGACGGTCATCGTCAACGATGACGTGGCGGTGGAAAACTCGACCTTCACCACGGGCCGGCGAGGAGTGGCGGGCACCGTCATCATCGAGAAAATCCTCGGCGCGGCAGCCGAACGCGGCGACAACCTGGCAAAACTCAAGGTCCTGGGTGATGCGGTGAACAAGGCCACCGCGTCGATGGGCGTGGCGTTGACCTCGTGCACCGTGCCGGCCGCAGGAACCCCCACGTTCCAGCTCGGCGACGACGAGATGGAAATCGGTGTCGGCATCCATGGCGAACCCGGGCGCAGGCGTGTTCCGTTGACCAGCGCCGACGCCATTGCACAGGAACTGACGGGCGCGGTGATCAAGGAGCTGGCGCTCAAGGCCGGGCAGGAGGTGATCCTGCTGGTCAACGGATTTGGCGGCACGCCGATGCTCGAGCTCTACCTGATGGTCCACGCCGCGCGCAAGGTGTTGACCGACGCCGGCCTACAGGCCGTGCGTTACCTGACCGGGTCCTACGTCACCTCGCTGGAAATGGCCGGTTGCTCGATCACCGTGACCGTGGCCGAGCCGGAATTTCTGGCCTTGTGGGATGCGCCGGTGCACACAGCGGCGCTGCGCTGGGGCTGCTGAAACGTCTATCGCGCGCCCTCTCCTCCTCCCCCACAGGCTTGCAAGAATTCCGACCCATGACAACACACACGATTCCCTCGATCAATATTGCCGACTTGTTTGGTGCGGACGCGCAGGCACGCGCGCGTGTTGACGCTCGCATACAAACAGCGGCGCGCAACGAAGGCATGATGGTCGTCACTGGCCTGCCTGCCTGGGCGCTGCAGGGCGCGCAGCAGCGGCGCCGCCTGCTGGCCTTGTTCACGCTGCCCAAGTCGGAAATCCGGCGCCTTTGGCGCTGGAACTTCGACCCGTCCCGTCCCAATGTCTACCGGGGCTGGTTTCCGCTGCAGGACGGTGTGGCTACCTACAAGGAGGGCATCGACATGGGGCCGGACGTCGCGTTCGGGCCGTCGGTGGTCGATCCGTCGGATCCGCTGCGCGAGGCGACGCCGCTGCCGGATGAAGATGTCTTGCCGGGCTGGCGGCAGGCCGTCAAGGACTACTACCTGGCGATGGACCGCCTGTCGAACATGTTGATGCAGTCCATCGCGCGTGGCCTGGGCCTGGCAACGGATACCTTCGATCACGCATTCGCGGGTGGCATCTCGACGCTGCGCCTGCTGCACTACCCGGTGCGGCCCGCATCATCACTGCCCGGTGCCGACGCACAGGAGATGTGGGTCGAAGAGCACGGCGTGCGTCGTCACTCACTGGCGCGCGCCCATGTCGATACCGGTTTCATGACCCTGCTGGCACAGGACGGCGTGGAGGGTCTGCAGGCCCAGCATCTGGACGGAACCTGGCTCGACGTGCCGCCGCAGGAAAATGCATTGGCCGTCAACTTCGGCAAGGTGCTCGAATTGTGGACCGGTGGTCTGATTCGGGCAACCCGGCACCGCGTGCTGGGCACTGGCCGGGAGCGGTACTCGGTCCCATTCTTTTATGAGGCACGGCCGGACGCCGTTATCACGCCGCTTTCGTTGGCCGGCGTCCAGCCGTTTACGCCGTTCTATTTCGGTGACCACCTGTGGGATGTCACATGCCGCTTCGTCGAGCAAAAAGGCATTGCCCATTTGCGCACGCCCCGCGGACAGCCGATTTTAGCCGCCTGAGCCCGGCGCCACGTGGCACGACAATCGCGGCGCGCAGGTTAATCGTCGGCGCGACGAATCAGCATGTCGAGTGAAGGGCCAGAATCCTGTTCATCGGCCATCAACTGCTGTAGGCCGACGACTTCCGGACCTGATCCAGACCCGGCCACTTTGCACGCATCGCGCACCACGTCCGGTAAGCCCGCCATCTTGAAAGCGAACCTTCGTGAAAGAACACTTCCTGCTCGACCCCGGCATCGTTTTCCTCAACCACGGCTCCTACGGCGCCTGCCCCAGACCGGTGTTCGACGCCTGGCAGGAGTGGCAGCGCGAGATGGAGCGCAACCCGGTTCTGTTCCTGAGCCGCCGTTCCGCAGGTCTGCTGCGGCATGCGCGCGAGCGCCTGGCGACTTACCTTGGCGCCGCAGCCGATGACCTGGTGTTTGTGTCCAACGCCACTACCGGCGTCAATATCGTCGCCAAGTCGCTGCAACTGCGGCCAGGCGACGAGGTGCTGACCACCGACCTCGAATACGGCGCCTGCCGCGCAACGCTGGCCAGTGTCTGTGTCCAGGCGGGTGCGCGGCTGGTCGAGGTGCAAGTGCCACTTCCTTTGACCACCGAGGGTTTTGTGGCGGCGATTCTTGGGGCAATGACCCCGCGCACTCGGTTGGTCATGATGAGCCACATCACCAGTCCCACGGCGCTGCAGCTGCCTATAGCACCGGTGCTGGCCCAGGCACGCGCGCTTGGCATTGCGACGCTGGTCGATGGTGCACACGCGCCCGGCCAGATCGCGCTCGATCTGACGGCGTTGGGCGCCGACTACTACACCGGCAATTGCCACAAATGGATGTGTGCGCCCAAAGGCACGGCCTTCCTGCATGCGCGTTGCGAACACCATGCGGGCCTGTACGCAATGGTTACGAGTTGGGGTGAAGTGGCCGCCGACGGACCGAGCGTCTGGGACGGATTCATCGGACAGGGATTGTTCGAACGCCGCATGCAATGGCAGGGCTCACGCGATCTGACCGGTTTCCTGGCGGTGCCGGCGGCGATCGATTTTCTGGCCACACACGATTGGCCAGTGCGTAGCGCAGATTGCCACCACCGCGCGATGGCGCTGATGCACCGGGTTAGCGTACGCACCGGCATTGCACCGATCGCCGACGATACGTTTTTCCTGCAGATGGCGCCTTTGCCCGTGCCCCACCAGGACGCCCCGACGCTGCGCCGGCGGCTTTTCGATGAATTTGGGATCGAAGTGCCGGTGACGCAGCATGTCGGCGCAGGTGGTGCACGTACCTTCGTGCGCGTGTCGGTGCAGCCCTACACCAGCGACGAGGATCTGGCTGCGCTGGAGGCGGCATTGTTCAGTACTTGAACGCGTCGTCCTGCCGCGCGGGAACCCTGTGCGCTTCGCTCGGGTAGCCACCCATGACCCGCAGATCGCGCCCGGGACAGTCGCGCAATTTCGCGCGATCGTGTCTGTTTTTAGAGCGCAGGCAAGGCGGTGCGACGCGCTCGCGTAAGGGCTAGTCCGAGCAAGCCGACGACGGTCAGGGCCAGTGTTGCCGGTTCTGGAACAAAGGCGGCCACGACCTGGCCGGTGGTCAAATCAACGACGTTGCCGCCATTGTCAAACTCCAGGCCGCTGCCGCTGAAGTCAACTGTCTCGAAGTTCACGCCGTCGCCAATAACGTCATACGCGCAACTGCCAGGAAGGCCGTTGTGATTCAAGGTCACGGCACCGGTACTCGCCAGTGCCCGGCCACAAAAATCTGTCGCGTCGGCGTTCATGGCGATGCTGGTGAGGGCGAGAATGTTTCCCAGGAAGGTAGTGTTGGTATCAATGGTCGCCGAAGTGCGCACGTTCCAAAAAAGGCCGGCCCCTGAACCGGCATTGATCATGTTCACGACCGAATTTGGTGAAGTGATCAGCGTACTGGCCATCTGAAACACCCACAATGCATTGGTATTGCCACCACCGTCGAGCGTAAGCGTCCCGGACAAATTGGTCGTTCCTGCAGAAACCGTGTAGACACCCGGAGCGAGGGTGAGTCCTGTCAAGTCCGGATTGATCAGGGTGGTACCTGGGCCCAGTGATCCAAGACTTGTGATCACCGAGTTCAGCTGAAACTGAGCCGACTGCGCCAACGCGCCGCCTGCATACACCAATCCCCCCGTTACCTGCGGGTCCGACACTCCGACGCCTGGCGACGAGTTAAATCCAGTGATGGCATTTGCTCCATCACTTGACCAGACACCTACATTTCCGACGATCGTACTCGTGGGGACATTGGTTGCGGTCGAAGCGCCCAGCACCGTAAAGCTCGCCAAATTTATACCCAGAATCGGCGCGGCCAACGCCAATTCGGGACCACATGCAAGGGCCACCAGCAACGGCAGGGCGTATTTCAGCTTCAAGGGTTTCACTTATTTCTTTCTTGTTTTGGGCTTCCCTTGCCGAAACCGTCATGCCAGCGTCTGAGCAAATTACATCACTGAGCCAAAAACGGCCGATGCTTTTGCACTGGTAAAACGAGTGCGTGCACGAACCGTGCCGTGTCCAAACAATCCATATGAATCAGGTGTCCGAAGGGACAACCACCTCGGACCTGACGATCAAAGGTAAAGGAATCCGACAGAAAGTCCCGGCGCTCCCGCCGGACTCGTTGCGCCCATGGCGGGGCCTGTAGTCCGGCTTCGCCGTAAGGCGCTAAAGCGGGGCTTCGGTCTCAGGCAGGCGCAAACACGGCAGTCACGGCAGTCACGGCATTACAAGCATTGCGTCGCAGAAACTGGTTTACACCAGCTGACTAAAAATCATCGCCATGCCAATCACCGACACAAACCAGACGCCGGTGCGCAGCCAGGCGATTCCCATTCCATAGACCACCACATACACCAGCCGGGCCCAGAAAAACACCTGGGCTCCCATCAAGGTGATGTTGTTGCCCTTGCCTGCGACGACGACGATCAGCACCAGCGCGGTGAACAGCACCAGGTTCTCGACCATGTTGCGATGTGCGCGCTGCATTCGTCCGGCCCAGCCGGTCAGTTCGGGCATGCCCTGGCGATTGCCCGCCAGCGTCGGCAATCCGACCTGCAGCATCGCGCCGGTCGCGGCCAGGACGACCTGCACAAAGGCAAGTAAAACCGACCACAACAGCCAAGTGAATTCGGGTGCCATCAATGGACTCCTGAGAGGGTAGAAGATGCGGGCAGTATGCGCACGGTGCCGTCCGCCGTCAACATATCACGCACCTCCGCGCAACAACACCGCCGGCTCCAGCCGCATTTGTCCCAACAGGTAACGCGCCCCCAGGCCCAGGCTGACCGTGCTCACGCCGATAGCGGTCAGCGCGCCGGTCCAGTAAAGGCCCGCCAGATTCAGGTCGAGCCGCCACATTAACAAACCCGTGGCCAGGGCACTGCCGGCCACGGTCGCAAAACCAGCGGTGACCAATGCCAGCAGCGTGTATTCCCACAACAGCACCTGGCGCAGCACCGAAGGCCGCGCGCCCAGCGCGTGCATCACCGTCGCCTCGTAGACCTGGCGTGCGCGGCTGGCAGCCACGACGCCGGCCAGCACCAGCAAACTGGCGGCCAGACATACCAGCGCCACCAGCGCCAGACCACCACTTGCGCGTGCCATCAATGCGCGGGTTTCGCGCAGCAGCGACTCGGTGCGCACACTGGCGATGTTGGGCGCCACAGCGGCGAGTCGGTCCTGCGCCTGCAAGGCCTCGTCCGGGTTCAGGTAGGCAGCGCCGACATGGCGCGTGATGAAGGGGTCGAGCACGCCCTCGCTGAAGATAGCCTCCAGCCATAGCCTCGCCTGCATGCGGCGCTGGCCGTAGATGGCGGCCAGTTGCGCATCCACCGGTGTGCCCATGATGTCGAACTGCAGGCGGTCACCCACGCGCAGTCCCAGTTGCCCTGCCTCACGGTCTTCCATCGCCACCAGCGGCGGGCCCTGATAGTCGGCGGGCCACCAGGTGCCTTCTGCCAGCACCACGTCGTCGATGTTGCCGGCGCGGTTGCTGAACTTCTGCTCGTCGCGCGCCTCGCGTACCCGTTCACCATCGTCGCTGTCGCGCAACATCTGGCCATTGACGGCGACGATCCGGCCCAGCACCAGGGGCGCCGTCTGCAGGCGCTGCAAACCGGGCGACGCATTCATGGTGGCCTGTAGCAGGCCCAGCTGGTCAGATTGCACGTCGTACAGCACCAGTGCCGGCGCATTCGCGGGCACGGTTTCGTTGACGGCGCGCAGCAAAGCCACAACCACCAGCGTACAGGCGACCAGCAATGCCAGCGCCGTCCCCAGCGACAGCAGCGCCGCGCGCAGCGGGGACTCGGCCCGTTGCAGACCGGCCAGCGCCAGGCGCATCGCCGGCGCCAGTCGCATATCGCGGCGCGCAAGCAGACGCCGCGCCAGGTGGCGCAGGCCGCGCGCCAGGCCCTCGAGCAGAATCAGCAGCAGCGCTGTGGCAGCCACGAAAGCCAGGCCAAACATCGCATCCGGCAAACTGACCACGAGCAGCAACAACACCAACGTGGCCACCGCACCACTAAGCAACCAAGCCGAGCGGGGCGTGCGCAACGCAGCACCATCGATGCCACGAAACAACGCGGCCGGCGACACCGACAAGGCGCGGCCCAACGCAGGCAGTGCAAACACCAGCGCGGTCAGCGCGCCAAACACCAGGGCCACGATCGAAGGCAGCCACAACGAAGCAAGCAAGGGTGCCATCGGCAGGTCCTTCGCGGCGGCGAATGAACCGGCGACCGCGAGCAGGTTGCCCAGCACCACACCGGCCAGGCTCGACAACAGCGCCAGCATCAGAATCTGCAGCAACACCAGGGCCGCCAGGCGCCCGTCGCGCAGGCCCAGCGCGCGCAAGGTGGCCAGCGTCCCCAGCTTGCCCTGCAGGTAGGCCTGCACGCTGTTATAGACACCCAGACCGCCGATGAACAACGCAGAAAAGCCGATCAACAACAGGCCCGAGCCGATCTGGCCCAACACCTCGGCCAACCGCGCGCTGCGCTCCTCGAAGGTGCGTACCTCGGCCGGCAGCAGCGGAAACGCCGCGACAAAGGCGTCGCGCCATTCGGTGGCTGGCGTGTCGGTGCGCACCCGGTACAGGTATTCGACCCGGCTCAGGGGTTGCACGAGGCCGGTCGCCTGCAAGGCCCCATCGGCAATCAATACCGGCGCCCCGCTCCAGTTGGCACGCAGGCTGCGGTCGGGCTGACGCAACACGCGCGCGCGCATCTCCAGGCCAAGGTTGCCGATCTGCAAGCGATCCCCCACCTGCAAACCCAATCGTGTCGCCAGTGCGTCGTCGACAGCCGCTCCCCAGATACCGGCCTGTTCAGCCAACGCGTCGCCCAATTCGCCAGCCGGCGCCAGTTCCACAATTCCTACCAGTGGATAAGCGGCATCCGCACTTTGCAATTCGATCAGCTGGGAGCGACCACCGGGCGCGACCATCATGGTGCGCAACTCGACCAGGCGCGACAACTCGCCACGTTGGCCCATCCACTGCAAAACTTCCGACATCAGTGGCCGGTCGTGTTCGACTTCGACATCACCGCCGAACAACACCCGGGCATCGGCGCGCAAAGCATCCGAGACCTGGCGGTACAGCCCGCCACCGGCGGCCACCAGCGCAACGCCCAGCACCAGACAGGCGCAGAAAATCCACAGATGGCGGCCGCTGGCGCGCAGGTCGCGCCAGGCCAGGCTAAACAGGAAGCGCATCGGCTGCAACAGTTGTTGCCGGTGTTTCGTGCAGGTTGCCGTCGTGCAGGCGCAGCACGCGGTCGCAGCGGGATGCGAACCCCATGTCGTGCGTGACCAGCACCAGGGTGGTCCCCGCAGCGCGATTCAATTCGAATAGCAAGTCCCGTATCGACGCGGCCGTGTGGTCATCCAGGTTGCCGGTGGGTTCATCGGCCAGCAGCAGTCGGGGCCGGTGCACAAGAGCGCGCGCAATCGCCACGCGCTGCTGCTCGC
Source organism: Burkholderiales bacterium (assembly GCA_038326025.1). Taxonomy (GTDB): domain Bacteria; phylum Pseudomonadota; class Gammaproteobacteria; order Burkholderiales; family Burkholderiaceae_C; genus CAISIP01. Next base: position 41,072 of record JBBQJP010000031.1, on the reverse strand, counting down.
CGCCCGAAAGCTGGCTCGGATAGTGCGCCAATCTCGGGCCCAGGCCCACCCGGCACAGTTGTTCCTCGGCACGGCCATGGGCATCGGGCTGGTCTGCCAGTTGCAGCGGCAGTGCCACGTTGTCCAGCGCGCTCAGGCTCGGCAGCAGATGAAACGACTGGAACACGATGCCGATGGCCGAGCGCCTCAGGTCGGCCAGGCCATTGGCGTCGAGTCTTGACAGGTCGCTGCCGGCCACGCGGACGCTGCCTGACACCGGCTTGTCCAGACCGCAGAGCAACAGCAACAGCGAAGTTTTGCCGGAGCCCGATGGGCCGGCAATGGCCACGCTCTGGCCGGCCTGGATTTGCAGGTCCACGTCGCGCAGGACCTCGACACGGTTCGCTCCCAGCGCGTAGGACATGGACAAGCCCTGGATATCGACCAGGGGTTCGGGGCGGATCGGTTGTGCCATGCCACGAGTATGGCGGGCTTGGACTTTCCCGCGTGCCCGTGGGGTGTTGCGGCAGGCCCATCGCGACGGGCTCTAAAAAATGTCGTCCGACTTACCTGTCCCCACAGGGGACGTCACCGATCACGCATCACCACATGCGAATCGTCCTGGCGCTCGGCAGTGGACTGGATCAGCACTGGAATGGATTCCCGGTCAGAGAATCACGACTTCGACGCGTCGGTTACGGGGCTCGTTGACGTTGGGAGGCGTGGCATTCAGCGGATCCTTGGAGCCGAACCCCCGGGTGGTGGCGCAACTGGAGGCGGCGTGGCGCAACCCGCGCAGACGATCAAACTTTCGAGGTGAGAAAAACTTGACAGTGACGTGCCGCCCCATTGCCTATGTCGGGCACGAAAATCGTGCATTCAATGCAACGAGCGGGCATGGAAGGTGGCGCGGCACGGGCGGTCGAACGTGTTGTCGGCGAAAACAGACGCTTGGCGACGTAACTCACGATGGCCAGAAGGATCATCTTGCGCATGGTCAAGGACTCCGGCACGCGGAGGAGCCGGGCACGCAAGCGCGTGCCCTCAGGGCGTTGGCGCCTGTCAAGCAGACGGCAAACGCGCCTGGCGCTCCAGCACGCTGCGCGCGCGATCGATGACCGGCTTGTCCACCATCTGGCCATCAACACGTTGCGCGCCCGAGCCCGCCTGGTGTGCGAGCGTCATGATGCGGGTGGCCCACTGCACTTGCTCGGACGACGGGGCGAAACCTCGCAGCGCCGGTGCCAGTTGCGACGGGTGAATACACAACTTGGCACCAAAACCCGCCCGCGCTGCACGGCGTGCGTCATGTTCGACCAAGTCGGGATCCTCCAAAGCCATGGTTACCCCGTCCACCGGCGCCGGCAAACGGGCTGCGGCGCCATGCGTGATCAGCTGCATGCGCGCTGGCAGCAGCAACTCCCAGTTGTCTTCGCAGCCGAGTTCGGCTGATAAGTCGGCGGAACCAAAGACCAGACCAGCGGTACGCGGGTGCCGACAGATATCGGCCAGCGCCAGCAGGCCCCGAGCCGACTCGATCAGCGCTAGCACCGGCACTTCACAGTCCAACGCCTGCAGGTTCGCTGCCGACTCGGTCTTGGCCAGCATGACGCCGGCCAGTGATTCACCGTGTTTGTGCACCAACGCCAGATCCTGCGCAAACCACGGCGTCCCGACCGCATTGATCCGCAGCCAGAGACGATGCTGTCTGCCCGCAAGCACCTCATCGATCTGTGCGCGGGCCCCCTGCTTGTCGCGCGGATCCACCGCGTCCTCCAGATCGGCGATCACGGCCTGGGCGCCGGCTGCAAACGCCTTGCCAATACGCTCCGGCCGCGTAGCCGGCACAAACAGATAAGTGACCGGTTGTACTTGCATCAGTCCAGCACAACCCGCGCGTCGAGCCCGACCTCGCCCACATTGTTGGTCGACCAGACATCCATCGCCCTGCCGTCGGCACCGGGCGTCCCATGCAGGTGCAGCGGCGCCAGGTCGAAAGTGGGACGCTTGGCGCGAAACTCAAAAGACCGGACGAAGCGCCCCTTGGCCAAGGTGTTCTCGACAAAACCCAGCAACAAGGTGGCGATCAGCGGGCCATGCACGACCAGACCCGGGTAGCCCTCGACACTTCGGCAATAGTCGCTGTCGTAATGGATGCGATGACCATTGAAGGTCGCAGCCGAATATCGAAACAACATCACTGAATCGGCAATCACCGACACCTGGCGTGAGCCGACCCGCTCGAATACATGCGCACCGGCACGGGCGCGTTTGCCCAGCTCGGCCAATGCCGCTTTCTCAACAGGTGTCGGCCAGTCTCGGTACACGATGTCGTGCTCTTCTTCCAGCAGCAGACCATCGGCATCGAGGTACTGGTGGGCCAGTGTCACGAACACCATGTCGCCGCTGCGCCCCGACTTGCGTTCGACCTTGTCGATGCGGGTCTGGCGCGTCACGCTGGACCCGACGCGGAACGCGCGGCTCCAGTGCAGCCGGCTGCCTGCCCACATCCGGCGTGGCAAGCTGACCGGCGGCAGAAAGTCGCCACGCTGCGGATGTCCATCGCTACCCAGCCTGGACTGGATTTCGATCGGATTGAAATAGGCCCAGTGCCAACCCGCCGGCAAAGTCGCGGCATCCGGCGTCGCCAGTCGGCCCGCATCGTTCAAGGTGGCGGCGAGCTGGCGTACCTGCACGCCATGAATGACCTCGGTCAGCGACTGGCGACGTCCCACCCATTGTTCGATATCGGGGTCCACCGTTTCCATCTTTGTCTCTTTCAATTCAATACGAACGCGGCAAACCCAGAACATGCTCACCAACGTAAGACAGGATCAGGTTGGTCGAGATCGGCGCCACCTGGTAGAGCCGGGTTTCGCGGAATTTGCGCTCGACATCGTATTCGGCGGCAAAGCCGAATCCGCCATGGGTCTGCAGGCAGACATTGGCCGCCTCCCAGGACGCGTCAGCTGCCAGCAACTTGGACATGTTTGCCTGCGCACCACAATTCTGGCCGGCATCGAACAAACTGGCAGCGTGGTAACGCATCAGGCTGGCGGCCTCCACATTCACATAGGCACGGGCAATCGGAAACTGCACGCCCTGATTCTTGCCGATCGGCCGGTCGAACACCACCCGGTCCTTGGCGTACGCCGTGGCCTTGTCGATGAACCAGTAGCCGTCACCGACACATTCGGCGGCAATCAGGATACGCTCGGCATTGAGCCCATCCAGGATGTAGTGCAGCCCCCGGCCTTCCTCGCCAATGCGGTTCTCCACCGGAATCTCAAGCTTGTCGATGAAGATTTCGTTGGTCTCGTGGTTCACCATATTGCGGATCGGCCGCACCGTGATGGTCTTGCCGATCTCGCCGCGCAGATCAACCAGGAATACCGACAGCCCTTCGCTTTTTTTCTTTACCTCGGCCAAGGGCGTGGTGCGCGCCAGCAGCAGCATGTAATCCGAATGCTGCAGGCGCGAAGTCCAGACCTTCTGGCCGGTCACTACATAGTGGTCACCCTTGCGCACCGCCACGGTCTTGAGCTTGGTGGTGTCGCTACCGGTTGTCGGCTCAGTCACGGCCATCGACTGCAAACGCAATTCACCGCGGGCGATGCGCGGCAGCAGATCCTGCTTCTGTTTTTCCGAGCCATGGCGCACGACACAAGCCATGACATACATCTGTCCGTGGCAGGCGCCCGAATTGCCACCGGCACGATTGATTTCCTCCATCACCACGCTGGCTTCCGTCAGTGACAGGTTGGACCCCCCATATTCCTCGGGGATCAGTGCCGACAACCAGCCGGCCTCGGTCAAGGCTTTGACAAAGGCATCCGGGAAAGCGCGCGCCTCGTCGACTTCCTGCCAGTAGCGGGAATCGAACTGCGTGACGACGGCGCGTACGCCATCGCGCAATTCGGCATAGGCGTACGGTGTATTCTGGTGTGAATTCATCGGCAAAAGTCCTCTGCAAATCAAGAAGCACTGGCAAACATCTGCCCGCCGTCGATATTGAGCACGCTGCCGCTCAAATAACCACAGCGCGGGGAACATCCAAAAACGGTGAGGTCGGCAATCTCCTGCGGCTCGGTCATGCGGCCGAAGGGCAACTTGCGGGTCAGCTCCAGCCAGCGCTCAGCGTCGCCGAACTTGCTGGCAGCCTGGGCGCGCAATACCCCCTCGATCCGGTCGCTGCGGGTGGGCGAAGGATTGATGCCGAACACGCGCACACCATGTTGCGGGCTGGCGGCGCCGACCGCCTGCGTGAAGGCGATCAAGGCGGCATTGGCCGTCGATCCGCAGATGTATTCCGCACGCGGCGCCACGCCGGCCATGCCAATGATGTTGGCGATCACGCCGCTGCCCCGCGCCTGCATCTGCGGCAAAACCGCACGCACCAGGTTGATGTAGCCAAACAGTTTGAGCTCCCAGGCCTGGCGCCAGCGGGTGTCGTCGACATCGGCCAGGCCCCCACCGGGTATGGCGCCTGCATTGTTGACCAGGATGTCGATGTCACCTGCTTGCGCCACCAGCGCGGCGAGCCCGTCCGCAGTCGACAGATCACACGCCAGTGTCTGCGCCGTGACGCCGGTTTCGCGCAGCACGGTGTCGCAGGCCTGTGCAAGTGTCGTGCCCGAGCGCGAGACCAGCAGTGGCAACGCCCCTTCACGCGCGAAGGAGACGGCAACCGCGAGGCCGATGCCTTTGGAGCCACCGGTGATCAGCACACGGCGCCCTTTGAGTAGGAGGTCCATGGGGTTACCTTTTCCTGCTAGAGTCTCAGGCCGCAGGTGCCGGCACTTGCGCCGTGAACCAGTCGGCAATCTCGCTGCCTTGCAGGAAACACACGCCGGGTGTCTGCTGCAGCAGGTCGAGCATGCGTTCGAACGATCCGAATCGATGTGGCACGCCGATCAAGTGCGGGTGCAGGCCCAGCGCCAGAACCCGTGGCCGCTTCTTGGCCTCGCGTGTGAACAGGGCCAGCGTGCGCTGGAGGCGTTCGAACATTTCATCCGAGCTGTGTTTTTCCACGGCGTAAATGATCGAGTCATTAACTTCCAGGTTGTATGGCACGCTCAGCAACGGCCCCTCTGTGGTTGTCATCCAGTTCGGCAAGTCGTCCACAACCCAGTCAAACACATGGTCGATGCCGGCCTTTCGCAGTACCTCGGGTGTTTGATGGCTTTCACGCAGCCCGGGCCCGAGCCAGCCACGTGGCCGGGTACCCGTGAAGGCCTCGATCATGTCCAGGCTGGTACGCACAATCTCGTCCTCGGCACCGGCGTGGTTGAGCGCCTTCTGATGCACACCATGTCCGATGAACTCCCAACCGGCCGCAAGCATGGCTTCAGCCGCCCGGGGGTATGCGTTGATCACACCGGCATTGCAACTGGTCGACGCCTTCAGGCCACGCGAAGTGATCGCCTCCAGGATGCGCGGCAAGCCGCAACGCATGCCGTAGTCGGCCCAGCTGAAGTTAGGCACGTCGGGCACGGTCTCGCGACCATGTGGCGGCGTGATGATGGTGCGCGGCATTGGCGAGTCGAATTCCCAATGTTCAACATTGACAACCAGGTGCACCAGGATATTGCCGTCGGGATGCGCCGACAACACCGGACCTTCGTCCGAGAAGCGATAAGGAATGCGGGGATTGGCCATGGTCGGTTGTGCTTTCAGTGGCGGATCTGCTTGAGAATTTCGCGTTTCATCGCGTTGAATTGCTCAGACGTCGTGTCCTCGATCGTGCGCGGGCGGCTCAGCGGCACGGTGATTCGCGCCTGGATGCGGCCCGGGCGCGCCGACATGACATACACCGTGTCCGCGAGGAACAAGGCCTCATCGATGTCATGCGTGACGAACACGATGGTTGGCTTGAGTTGCTGCCAGACGGTCAGCAGCAGTTCCTGCATGCTGAGCCGTGTCTGCGCATCAAGTGCACCAAACGGCTCGTCCATCAACAACACTTTGGAACCCAGTGTCAGGATGCGCGCGATGCCGACGCGCTGGCGCATGCCACCGGACAACTGCACCGGCAGGTGGTTCTTGAAGTCTGACAGGCCGACGATTTGCAACATCTCATTGGCACGCGCTTCATAGCTGCTGGCGGGCAAGCCCTGGGTTTTGGGTCCGAAGATCACGTTTTCCCAGACCGTCAGCCACGGAAACAGCGCGGCCTCCTGAAACACCACCCCCCGATCCGGACCCGGTTTGTCGACCGCGGCGCCGGCCACAGTCAGCGTGCCGGAGGTCGCCTTCTCGAAACCGGCGATCAGATTGAGCAGTGTCGACTTGCCACATCCCGAAGGACCGAGCAATGCGACCAGTTCTCCGGGCTGGACTTCGAGTTCAACCTTGTCCAGCGCCTGTACCGGCGGCTCGGTCGGATAAATTTTGTCGAGTAGATGGATTTTGATGGCGGACATGGCGTTCAGTGGTTCTGGAGAATGCGCCAGCGCAGTACACGCTGTTCGATCGCGACGATCAGGCGGTCACTGAGGTAACCCATGATGCCGATCGACACCATGTCGGCCAGCACGATGTCCATGCGGCCCACGTAATACGCGTCCCACAATACATAGCCCAAGCCCGATTTCACGGCGACCATCTCGGACACGATGACGGCTGTCCAGGAGATGCCCAGGCCGATACGCATGCCAGTGAATACTGACGGCATCGCCGACGGCAGCACCACACGGCGCAGAAGCTGCATGCGGGTGGCGCCCATCATCGTCGCGGCACGCACCAGGTTGCGTTCGACATCGCGCGCTCCTTGCGTGGTGTTCACGACGATGGCGTAAAAGCCACCCAGGAAGATCAGGAACACCGAGCCCATATCGCGGATACCGAACAAAGCTATCGAAAAAGGCAGCCAGGCGGTGATCGGGATCGGTCGCAAGCTTTGCACCAGCGGGTCAAACAACTGCGCGACCAGTCGGCTCCAGCCGATCATCAGCCCCAGCGGAATGCCGATCAGGGCAGCGAGCGTGAACCCTTGCAGGACCCGCATGCTGGAGTACTGCACGTTGGACAGCCACGTGCCCGAATAGGGATTCAGGCCCATGCCGGAAGCGCCGAAGATCCAACCCTGCCACCCCTGCAGGACAGCCACAGGCGTAGGAACGATGCCCGCCATGTCCTGCCGGCTGCCGACAAGTTGCCAGACCACCAGAACGGCGATCGGCACCAGGATGCCGATGATGAATTGCTTCAGGCGCTTCATGGTAGTTAGCGCTTGATTTCGCGCGTCATTGAATCGTCATACAAGGCTGCAGCCTCGGCCGACACATCCTTCTGGATGATGCCCTGCTTGAACGCAGCGTCAGCTTGCAAACGCACCTGCTCCTGTGTCAGAACGCCGCCGAGCTTGATGATCTTGGCCGATTCCTTGGTCACGTTGAGTGGCAATCCGGTGTACCTGGAGTAAGCCTCTGCGAACATCTCGGGATTCTTGATCATCTGCTCCTCTGCGTTGTGATAAACCCACAGGAAACGTTTGACCGCTTCACGCTTGTTGGTCATCGCCTCGCGCGAAGCGGCCAGCAGGCCCAGCTCTGCACCCACCGACTTGGACTGGCTGTACTCGAGATTCTTGGCGAAATACGCGTCGCCATCGGCAACTGCCTGCGATTCAAACGGCTCCCACAACACCATCGCGTCGATGTCACCACGCTTGATTGCCTGAATGAACGCCGTTCCACCACCCTGAATGTTGACCGGGGTAAAGCTGTTGTACGGAATGCCTTTTTCGACCATGGTCATGGCCCACTGGAACCAGACTGCAGAGCCCGGGGCAATACCGATCTTCTTGCCCGCGATGTCCTTCCAGTCATTGATGGTCACACCCTTGCGCACCACCAGGTTCTTGACCGAACCCGCGACACCAGTCAAACCGATCAGGTTCTTGCTGCCCTGCCCGGCGGCGATTGCCAGGTCACCGGCGCCGACCGCTGAGATGTCGACCGAGTTGGACATCAGCGCCGTGCGTGCATCGGCATAACGCACGAACTCGGCGCGTTTGACATCAATGTTGAACTTCTTGAGTTCCTCTTCCATGTTGAGGATGGGCGACAGGTGTCCGACCTTGACGAAGCCGATGGTCAAGGTTTCGCGTTGCGCCAAAGGCGCGGGTGCCGGACCTATCGCAAGGGCCGCGGTGGTGACAGCGGTCAAACAGACCGCCGTGAGGGCTTTAGCGAACTTCATCGTCATCACTCCTGGTTGGTTGGGGAAAGGGAAAGGAAAGGAAAGGAAAATACGGTGCACGTTAGCGCCCCGTGAACCGGGGTGCCCGCTTCTCTGAAAAGGCGGCGCGCCCTTCGGCGTAATCGAGACTCGTGAAGCAGGCCTTGACGGCAGCATCGACGTCCTGCGCGTCGGACTGGAGGCAGCCGTCCAGCACCGTGTTGATTGCAAGCTTGCCGGCGACCAGCGTGAGTGGCGCGTTGTCGGCGATCTCGCTTGCGATCTGCTTTGCATATGCGAATACGTCGGTATCGACTTGGTTGAGCAGGCCCATCGCCAGGGCCTGCTGTGCATCACAAACCCGCGCCGTGTAAAAAAATTCTGCGACACGTGCCTGGCCGAGCACGTCGACCATGCGTTTGACACCGTCCAGGGCATAACCCAGACCGAGCCGCCCGGCCGGCATGCGAAAACGGGCATTGGGCGCGCCATACCGAAGGTCGCAGGCCAACGCCAAGCCCACACCGCCACCGTAGCAAATTCCACTGATCGCGGCAACGACAGGGCAGCGCAATCGGGTAATGCCGGTCTGGGCGCGTTTGACCGCCAGGTCATACGCCTGGACGCCGTCCGGCGCACTGCGAAGCGCCGCAAACTCCGAGATGTCGGCCCCGGAAACGAAGGCTTTGTCACCTGCGCCGCGCAATACTACGGCGCGCACATTCGCATCAGCGTGAAGTTTGTCAAGCGCATCACCCAGGGCATTCCACATGCCCAGAGTCATCGCGTTGTAGCGCGCCTCGTTATGCAAGGTCACGGTGGCCACATGCCCTTCGATGGACAGCAGGACTTCAGACATCGCGCTCATACGACGCCTTGCGCATGAAACTGCTGGATTTCATCGTCGGTGTAGCCAACCTCGGCCAGCACCTCGTCGGTATGGGTACCCCATCCGGGCGCTTGCGCCACAACCTTGGACGGCGTGCGCTCGAGTGTTACCGGCTGGGTGATGTAATGCATTTCCTTGCCGAAATCGGTCATCAACGACGCGGTAACCCCCAGATGGCGCACCTGTTCGTCTTCGAACATCTGCGGTACGGTGTAGATCGCGCCGGCTGGCACACCGGCATCGTTGAGCTCGGTCACCCATTCGGCGACAGTGCGGGACTTGAAGATCTCTGCCAATGAACTATTGAGCCTTTCGCGATGCTTGACGCGCAGGGTCTCGTTCTCGAACTGCGGATCGGACAACCATTGCTCGCGGCCGAGAAGTCGGCACATGCGAACCCAGTTGCCCTCGCCCGAGGCCCCCAGATTGAATACGCCGTCGCTGCCTTCAAAGAGCCCCATCGGACTGCTGGTCGGATGGTCATTGCCCTGTTGTGTTGGAATGTCGCCGTCATTGAGATAGCGTGCGGCCTGGAAATCCATCATCGCGATCTGCGCATGCAGCAGCGACGTGTGAACCCACTGCCCCTTGCCCGAGACCTCGCGCTCGAGCAAGGCCGTCAATATACCCAATGCGGCGTACAGGCCTGCACTCATGTCGGCAACTGCCAGACCGGCACGCACCGGGCCCGAGCCTGGATGCCCGGTGACCGACATCAGGCCGCCCAGTCCCTGCGCGATCTGATCGAAACCCGGGCGCCATGCATGGGGACCGTCTTGTCCGAAACCGGAGATGCTGGCCAGGATGATGCGAGGGTTCACCGCACAAAGCGACGCATAGTCAATTCCCAGCTTGGTCTTGACGTCCGGGCGCCAGTTCTCCACCACGACGTCAGCATCCTTGACCATCCGCATCAGAATCGCGAGTGACCCGGGCTGCTTGAGATTGAGTGTCATCGACCGCTTGTTGCGGTTGATGTTCTGGAAGTCACCGCCGTGGCGATTGGCAGCAAACATTGCCTCGTTCGGGTCGACACCACGTGGTGGTTCGATTCGCACCACGTCAGCGCCGAAGTCGGTCAACATCCGGACACAATTAGGGCCGGCCCGCACGCGCGAAAGGTCAAGCACGCGAAAGCGGGACAAGGCGCTGGAAGCCTGGATTTTTGGCATGGTTGTCAATTTCCTTTTTGGAAACGGCGCGTGAAACTCGCGCCATCAAATCGCTGCGACTGAACCGCACCGGCAAATGCCAGCAACGTGTGTTCATGGAATGGCCGTGCCACCAGCTGAACGCTGATCGGCATGCCGCGGGCATCTGCTGCGATCGGAAACACGATGGCCGGCAGTCCCAGGTAGTTGGCGAAACCCATATACCGGTAAAGGCCGAGCAACTGCTTTGCGTCAAATCGCGTGTGGCCCGGCGTGACCGAGTCCATGTCAGGAACCGGATTCGCCAGTGCCGGCAGCATGAACACATCGCAGTCGGCCAGTTGAGCAGACACAAAGGACCGCAGCCAACGGGCCCGCTCAGAGCGCGCCACTGCCAGCCACGCATCCGGGATCACGACACCGGGTAGCGCGATGTCGCGGACCGCCGACGCGGCAAAACCATCGCGCAGCGCCGCGGCGTGGGTTTGGCTCGCCTCGGCGTGCAATACAGTCTCGCCAAGCCGTGACAAGTCACGAAACTCCGGCCAATCGTCGACCCGTTGCACCCCCTCCCGCTTCAATAGCAACGACTCGAGCTCCGCCAGCACCTGAGCGTCCAGGCCGGTGGCCGGAATCCAGGCACGCACCCGCAGCGGGCGGTCCGGCACCCTGTCGAACGCAGGCATGGGCGCCAGTGCATCGAGCAACTGAGCTGCGTCATTGGCACTGCGCGTCAATATGCCGACTGAGTCCAAACCCGGGGCCAGCGGAAACACCCCGTCACGTGGCACCCGCCCATAAGTGGTCTTGAGACCCAGCACGCCACAAGTGGCCGCCGGGATACGCACAGAACCTCCGGTATCAGTTCCCAACGATCCATATACCAGGCCAGCGGCCACGGCTACCGCACTGCCACTGGAAGAGCCGCCCACCGCAGCTTCCGTGCGCAACGGGTTGACACAGCGCGGGAAGTACGAATTTGCAGCAGTGGCGCCGCAGGCGTATGGCGCCATCGTCAGCGTCGCCAGCTGCGTAGCGCCGTGGCGGCCGAGTCGATCGACTGCGCTCGCCGGCGCCAGGCCAGGAGATGCGGCACCCCGGTTTCGCCCCAGACCCGGGCGCCAGCCCGCCAGATCAAAAATGTCCTTGTGCGCGAGCCCGATTCCCGCCAACACACCTTGAGTCGGCTGCGCATCGGCCAGTGGTTCGTTCAGGTGTCGTACAACGCAATGCAGATCGACATCGTGTTGCCGCAGCTGCTGACGTTGCACCTTCAAAGCGCCAGGCACCGACCATTCTCCGCACGCCAGTGCGTGTTGCAAACCGGTCAAGGTGTCGGGTAGTTCAGCCACGCGCCAACTCCAGGAGGCATTGCTCAAAGACGGTATCGGCATCTGCTTGCGAAACCCCTCCGTCAACTGTCGTGGTCGTTGTAGGCGCGAGTCGCCGCAAAGTGCTCCCCAGCCGCTGACGCTCCCTACCATCGACCGCCACCTGGGCCGAATCCAGCGCTCGGTCCACCATGTTCGACCAATCGGGGTCCAGGACGGAGAGCCTCTGCTGGGGGACTGGATTAACTGTTGGCGTCACGGTAAGATATATCCGGAGATATCATAAATATAAATATAGCGCCGTTTTAAATACTAAGAGTCAGGGCAAACCCTTGCATGCAAAGAGGCAAACAGACATTCGTCAAAGCCAGTGACCGGATTCGCGCGGAGATCGAGAACGCGATCAAGGACGGCAGCCTGCTGCCTGGCGATTCAATTGATGACGCCGAACTGTCCGTCCAGTACCAGGTATCACGTACGCCAATACGTGAAGCCCTGATCCAGTTGCAGGCGCAGGGCATGGTGACCAGCCTGCCCCGGGGCGGCATGATTGTTGCCAAGATGGACTTGCATCAGTTGCTGGCCTTGTGGGAATTGCTGGCGGAACTCGAAGGTGTTGCGGTGCGGTTGGCCTGCCAACGCATGACGTCCGATGAACTTCAGACACTGCTCGCGCTGCATGAGGCAAGCCGCCAACACGCAGAAACCGACGATGTGGCCGGCTGGCAGCAAAGCAATCTGGAGTTCCACGACCTGATTTACCGTGCGACCCGAAACCCCTATCTGCGCATGGAATTGATGCGTATCCGCACCCGCACAGGCTACTACCGCCGCCATGCGTTTGGCGCACTGGGTCGGATCCGCAGTTCTTTCGAACAGCACCAGGTGTTGGTGGATGCATTCCGCAAAGGCGACAGCGATGCGGCCGTGTCCGCAATGTTGCTGCATATGCGTCCGGCCGCCGATGCCAAGGGCTTGACCGACGTTATTGCCAACCTGCCCAAGAACCTGCTGGCCCAATGACGGGCGCTGTAATGACGGCCTGCGAGTCAGGCCGTCAAACGGGGCAGCCTCAGCGGCGCGTCCTCACCATACCGGCGCCGGGCCGGCCGGCTTGAACGGCTGCTTCAACGCCCGTTCGACCATCATCAGCCGATCCTGCCCATAGAACATCTCGCCATCGACGATGTAGGTCGGCGAACCAAAAACGCCGCATGCCACGGCTTCTTCGGAATTGCGTGCAAATACCTGTTGCACGGCGGCGTCAAGGGCTGCGCTAAGCAGCGGATGCGGGTCGAGCCCGGCCTCGCGCGCGATCTGCGCCAGCACATCCGGGTCGCCGACATCGCGGTCGTCCTGCCACAAGGCGCGAAGGATGGCGACATGCAAGGCATCGACGTCGGCGCCCTGCATCTGCGCGGCAATGACAAACCCCGACGGCCATTCGCGATTGCCGACATGGTGAACAGGGTCCACCAGGACCGGTATGCCGAGATACTCCTTCCATCGCTCGATCTCGCGCCCGAAGAAATAGTTCTTGTGACTGGCAGGGCGCTGGTCAAACGCCAGACTGCCACTGGCCGGTATCACGCGCGACAGGTCAATCGGCTTGTGCACCAGCACGCGCCCAGCATCCCGCGCCAGCGTCACGATGCGCTCGGCGCCGAAATACGCGTAGATCGAACGCGTGGAGTAGTAATAATCAATGGTCCCTGGCATGTGGCCACACTCCTGCATACGATGCTGTTGCCACCGATTGTGCGCACTTTCGGGCGCCGGCATCGCTGGCGCACTTCGCGTCAAAGGTGACCACGCATGGCCGGATTGCGCCAGAATCAACGTTACCCGTCGCCAATCATCCAGGAGAACCTCAACATGCGCATGTTTGCCGCATCCATCGGAACCGAAACCAATACCTTCGCGCCAATTCCAACGGCGCTCGAGAGCTTTCACGAGTCCTTCTACGCCCCGCCCGGAAAACATCCCGACGACGCCAAGTTGTGCACCGCGCCGCTTTGGGTGGCGCGTCGGCGCGCCAAGGCCGAGGGCTGGACATTGATCGAAGGATCCTGTTCGTTTGCGGAGCCGGCCGGCCTGGTGTCGCGCGAGGCCTATGAGACTTTGCGCGACGAGGTGCTGGGGCAATTGCGCGCCGCGATGCCGGTCGACGGCGTGGTGCTGGGCCTGCATGGCGCCATGGTGGCCGATGGTTATGACGACTGCGAAGGCGATCTCATCGCGCAGGTGCGCGGCATCGTCGGACCCAAGGTGCCAATCGGTGTCGAGCTCGATCCACATTGCCACATGACGCGCAAGCGGGTTGCCAACGCCACGCTGATCATCTGCTTCAAGGAGTTTCCGCATACCGACTTCGTCGCGCGCGGCGAAGAGGTCGTGGAACTCACGCTTCGTGCTGCGCGCGGCGAGATCACGCCGGTGATGTCGCTGGTCGACTGCCGCATGATCGGCAGCTTCCCGACCACGATCCAGCCGATGCGGGGTTTTGTCGACAAGATCAGCGCGCTCGAAGGCAAGAATGGCGTGTTGTCGATCTCGCTGGCCCATTGCTTTCCGTATGCCGACGTGCCGGAAATGGGCGCGCGCGTGCTGGTGGTCACCGACGATCAGCGCAGCGCCGGCGATGCACTCGCGCGCCAACTGGCCGACGAGTTCTTCGGCATGCGTGGCAAGACACAACCCGAGTACTTCGACCCGGATGGCGCCATCGACGTCGCACTCAAGGAGCCGGGCACCGTGGTGATGGCCGACCCTTCCGACAATCCGGGTGGCGGCGCACCAGGCGATTCGACGATGATCCTGCGCCGCATGATTGCGCGTGGCGTCGCCAACGCGGCGCTGGCACCGATCTGGGACCCGATAGCGGTGCGAATGTGTTTCATGGCCGGCGTCGGTGGCAGGCTACAGTTGCGGTTCGGCGGCAAGACCGCGCCGACCTCCGGTCAGCCGATCGATGCGCTGGTAACGGTGACACAGCTCACGCGCGATGCGCAGCAGACCTTTGTCGGCGCCAAAGTGCCGCTTGGCGACTGCGCTGCGATCAACATTGACGGCATCGATGTGGTGCTGATCAGCAAACGCACCCAGGCTCTGGGCAGCGACCTGCTCACCGGCATGGGCGTGGCGATCGAGGGCAAGAAGTTGGTCGTGGTCAAGTCGACCAATCACTTCCACGCGGCTTTCGCGCCATTTGCCAGCCGGGTAATTTATTGCGACGCGAACGGGCCTATTCCGCGCGACCACCGCAAGGTACCCTATACCCGGGTTCAGCGTCCGATCTGGCCGCTGGACGAACAGGTGCAACCCGTGTTGCTCGATTGACCCAACCGCAACACCCTTTTTCATTTCATCTGGAGAAACAACATGACCCCTTATGACCGTCTCAAGGAACTCGGCCTCGAACTGCCGACGCCGGCCACACCCTTGGCCAATTACGTACCGTTTGTGCTGGTCAACGGATTCCTGTACCTGTCGGGTCAGGGGCCGCGCCGCGCCGATGGCAGCCTGTGCACCGGCAAGGTCGGCAGCGATGTCAGCATCGAGGACGCCTACACCCACGCCCAGCTCACCGGGCTGAACCTGCTGGCCGTGGCCCACCTGGCGCTGGGTGACCTGGCGCGCATCAAACATGTGGTCAAGGTGCTGGGCATGGTCAATGCGATCCCGACTTTTGGTGACCATCCCAAGGTCATCAACGGCTGCTCCGACCTTTTCGTCAACGTGCTCGGCGACGCCGGTCGCCACGCACGATCGGCTGTCGGCATGGGTTCGTTGCCGGGCAATATCTCGGTCGAGATCGAAGCCATCATGCAGGTCGACGGCTGACTGAGCGCCAGGCCTGACCGCCATGCGCGAGAGCACGGTTGCCGCCATTGACGGCGCGCGCGACACCGACATCCGGCGCATGCTCGGCCTGCGGCCCATCATCAATGTGTCGGGCACGATGACCGTGCTGGGCGCCTCCATCATGGTGCCGCAGGCAGTGGCGGCAATGGCCGCCATAGCTACCGAATTCGTCGACATGGCAGCGCTGCATGACGCAGCCAGCGACTTGATCGCCGAACTCACTGGCGGCCAGGCGGGTTTTGTCACTGCCAGTTGCGCCAGCGCCATCACGCTGAGCGTGGCCGCGGCGATGACCGGTGAGCGGCTGCTGGCCATCGAGCGCCTGCCCGACACCACCGGCCTTCGCAATGAAGTGCTGGTGCAACTGGGCCACATGGTCGGGTATGGCGCCTCTTTGCAGCAGACCATCGCGATGACGGGCGCGCGGGTGATCCCGGTGGGATCCGTCAGCGGCGCGTTTGCCTACCAGCTCGCAGACGCGATCACCGAACACACCGCCTGCGCGGTGTTCGTGGTCTCGCACATGACGGTGCAATATGCGATGCTGGCGCTCGAAGAAGTCTGCACTATCTGTCACGCCAAAGACGTTCCGGTGGTCGTCGACGCGGCATCCGAATATGACTTGCGCGGCTTCCTGGCGCGCGGCGCCGACGTCGTCGTCTACAGCGGCCATAAGTTCCTGGGTGGGCCCACGTCGGGCATCGTGGCCGGAAGCGCAAACCGTGTGCGTGCGGCCCGATTGCAGAACCGCGGCATCGGTCGCGGCATGAAGGTCGGCAAGGAAAGCATCGCAGGTGTCATGGCGGCGCTGCAAGCCTGGCAGCAGCGCGACCACGCCGGCGTCCGGGCGCAGGAAGACGCGGCGCTCGCCACGTGGGCGGCTGCATTGCAAGCTTTCCCAAGCGTGCGCTGCATCCGCATCGACGACCCGACCGGCAACCCATTGCAGCGCCTGCGCGTGCAGGTGCTGCCCGAGGGCGCATGGACCGCGCGCTCCTTGGCCAATGCGCTGACGCAAGGCGACCCATCCGTCGCGGTACGTGACTACCAGACCGACCTGGGCTACTTCGACCTTGATCCCTGCAATCTGCACCCGGGCGACGCGCAGGTCGTTGCCCGGTGTCTGGTGCAGCGGCTGACCACCGGGCCGTAACCGAACGACGGATGCGCCTGGGCAGTCGCCTGGCCTTGCGGGCGATACCGCCCCTGCAATGCAACAGCCGGCGCCGGCTGTCAAGCACGAAAGCGTTTCGTCTGGCGTATTGGTAGTTTCCCGCGCGCGCTTGCCCACCCCAGATGAATGTGCTTAAATATTTTCGGACCTTGATAACCGTGGCTGAACGGTCGGAACAAGCCGGCGAAAACGACAGCCAACCAACAGGAGATGCTTCGATGACCCATTCACGGCGTTCTGTTTTGTCTGCAGGTGTGGCCGCCGTGGCGGTGGCCGGTGTCGGCACCCCACTGCTGACGCGTGCCCAGGCCAGACCCCCCCGGCAGGCACGCATGGTTCCCCACGGCGATCTGAACGTTCTCGACCCGATCTGGACCACGCAGAACATGGCGGCCTACCACGGGGCCATGATGTACGACACGCTGTTTGGAATCGACGCGAATTTCAACCCCCAGCCACAGATGGTCGGCAAATTCGACATTTCGGCCGACAGGAAGACCTACACCTTCGAGTTGCGTCCTGGCTTGAAGTGGCACGATGGCACGCCGGTCACATCCAGGGACTGCGTCGCGTCGCTGCGTCGCTGGCAGGTCAAGGATGGTGCCGGCACCCACCTGTGGGCCCGAGTCGCCGACACGCCGGTGGTGGACGACAAGACATTTCGCATCGTGCTCAAGGAACCCTACGGCCTGCTGATCGAGGCCTTGGCCAAGACCAGCACGCCGGTGTGTTTCATGATGAAGGCCGAAATTGCCGCCACCGACCCCAACACCCAGATCACCAAGCACATCGGCTCGGGTCCGTTCCGTTTCATCGAAGCCGAATACCGTCCTGGCAGCCGGGTCGTCTATGAGCGCAACGCCGACTACGTACCACGCAGTGAACCAGCCTCGGGTATCGCGGGCGGAAAAGTCGTCAAACTCGATCGTGTGATCTGGGACATCATGCCCGATGCACAGACTGCAGCCTCGGCGCTGATGACGGGCGAGGTGGATTTCTTCGAGGTGCCTCCGATCGACATCTTGCCGGTGCTTCAAGGTGCACAGGGCGTCAAGGTCGAGGTTTTCAACAAGTTCGGCAACGTCGGGTATTGCCGGCTCAACCACCTGCATCCGCCCTTCAACAACCTCAGCGCCCGTCGCGCCGCGCAACTGGCCATCAACCAGGAAGACGTCCAGCGCGCAGCGGTTGGCAACAAGGACTACTACCGCACCTGCGGCTCGCACTTCACCTGCGGCTCGCCCATGGGCGTCGAGGACGGCTCGGAAGCCCTGATGCTCAATGCGCCGATGGCCGAGCGGCAGGCCAAGGCGCGCGAACTGCTCAAGCAGTCCGGCTACGACGGCAAGCCCATCATTTGCCTGCATGCCACCAACATCCACGTGATGAATCAGACCATGCTGGTGATCGCGCAGAACCTGCGGCAGGTCGGCTTCAATGTGCAACTGGCATCGAGCGACTGGGGTGCGGTCGTCACCCGCCGCTCAATCCAGAAGACGCCGGAAGAAGGCGGCTGGAACGTGTTCTTCACCTGGGGCGGCGGTAACGCCACCTCCAATCCGATCGCACTGTCTGCCCATGCGTCCAACGGCACCAAGGCCTGGTTCGGCTGGCCGGAGAATGCACTCAATGAGGAATTGCGTACCGAGTGGTCGGCCGCGCCGACGCTGGAAGCACGCAAGGCCGTGGCCCGCAAGCTCAACAAGAACATGATGGAATACGTCCACGACGTCAAGACCGGACAATGGGTGGGCCCGGTGGCCTACCGTTCCGACCGCCTGCGCGGACTGATCGCCGTGCCAGAGATCATTCCATGGTGGAACGTGGAGCGTTACGCCTGAGGGCCTGTGAACCTGACTGCCGGGGCTGATGCCAGCGCGCCGGCCGCGTACCGCCTTGCAGTGCGTGGCACCCGCGGCTGACGGACCTGCTCCGATGACGCCATCTTCACAATCCCATCCGGCCCGCTGATGCTCTCCTACATCATTCGCCGTCTGCTCGGCGTCATACCCGTCATGCTCGTGGTGGGCATCTTCGTTTTTTCGCTGCTGCACCTAGCGCCGGGCGACCCGGCGGCCATCATTGCCGGCGACAACGCCACACCGGAAAACATCGCCAAGATCCGCGCCAGCCTGGGGCTTGATCGCCCGCTGCTCGAGCAGTTCACGACCTGGGGTATGGCGACGTTGCGCGGAGACCTTGGCGTGTCGATGTTCTCCAACATTCCGGTGACGACGCTGATCCAGCAACGCATGGGGCCGACCGTGTCGTTGGCGATCACGACACTGATCGTGGCCGTCACCATTGCCGTCACGCTCGGCGTACTCGCTGCCTGGAAGGCTGGCTCGCTGCTGGACCGTGCGGTCATGGGACTGGCGGTCACCGGCTTCTCGGTGCCGGTGTTCGTGGTCGGTTACATCATGGTTTATTACGTGTCGCTGCAGTGGCGCTGGCTTCCGGTACAGGGCTACAAGGAACTGTCCGAGGGTTTCTGGCCCTGGCTGCGGCATCTGATCCTGCCCTCATTCGCGCTCGGCCTGGCCTATGTCGCGCTGATCGCACGTATCACACGCGCCAGCATGCTCGAAGTACTGGCCGAAGACTACATCCGCACCGCCAGTGCCAAGGGCGTGGCCACCATGCCGATGCTGTTGAGCCATGCACTGAAGAACGCAGCTGTGCCGATCATCACCGTGATCGGCATCGGCGTGGCTCTGCTAATCTCGGGCGTGGTGATCACCGAAAGTGTATTCAACATCCCGGGTATCGGGCGGCTGGTCGTGGACGCGATCGCACGCAGCGACTATCCGATCATCCAGGGCTCGATGATCGTATTTGCCGGGGTCTATGTACTGATCAACCTGGTAATCGACATTTCCTACTGCTTCTTCGACCCCCGGATCCGGTACAGCTGATGGACGCTGCCATTTCCGCACCACGTTCGAACACGGCCGAATTCATCCGGCGCCACCCCACGATCATCGTCGGCGGCTTGCTGCTGTTCGTGATCACGCTGGCCGCGCTGCTGGCACCCTGGATCGCGCGCGACCCGATCGCATTCGAGCCGATCAACCGGCTCAAGCCACCGGGCAGCGAGTTCTGGCTGGGCACAGACAGCCTGGGCCGCGACATCTTCGCGCGCATGGTCTATGGCGCTCGCATTTCGCTGATCGTCGGGCTGTCGGTGGCCGTCATCGCCATCGTCAGCGGCGGGGTCATCGGCCTGCTTGCCGGATACTTCAAGCACGTCGATGCGGTGGTCATGCGCCTGATGGACGGCATCATGGCGATCCCCTCCATCCTGCTGGCGATCGCACTCGTCGCCCTGCTAGGCTCGAGCGTGATGGTCGTAATCATCGCGATCTCAATTCCCGAGGTGCCCCGTGTGACCCGCCTGGTGCGCGCCGTGGTGTTGTCGGTGCGCGATCTGCCGTTTGTCGAAGCAGCGCGCTCGAACGGAACCCGCGTCGGCAAACTGCTGCGCCGCCACATCCTGCCCAGCACCGTCGCTCCGCTGATCGTGCAGGCCACCTACATCTGCGCATCGGCGATCCTGACCGAAGCCGGGCTAAGTTTTCTGGGCGCTGGCACACCGCCCGAAATCCCGACCTGGGGCAACATGATCGCGGGCAATCGTCTGTACCTGCAGATTGCTCCATGGACCATCTTCGCGCCCGGTATCTGCCTGGCGCTGGTGGTGCTGGCAGTCAACCTGCTCGGTGATGGCTTGCGCGACCGGCTCGACCCACGGATCTCGCGGGGTATCTGATGGCTGGCGCATCCGTACTGACGATCGACGACATGCACACGCGATTTTTCACCCGCGACGGTGTGGTGCGCGCGATCGAAGGCTTGTCGCTGAGCGTGCAGGAAGGCGAGGTTCTGGGCATTGTCGGCGAGAGCGGCTGCGGCAAGTCGGTCACCGCCTTGTCGGTGATGCGGCTGATACCGCCAAAGGCGGGTCGTATTGTCCAAGGCTCGGTCAAGTTCGAAGGCAAGGACCTGGCGCACCTGAGCGAGCAGGAGATGCGCAAGATCCGGGGCAACCAGATCGCGATGGTGTTCCAGGAGCCAATGACCTCGCTCAATCCGGTACACAGCATCGGCGACCAGATCGCAGAGGCGGTACAGATCCACCAGCGGCTGTCGAAAGAGGCTGCCATGGCGCGTGCGATAGAGATGCTCAGGCTGGTGCGCATCCCAGACCCCGAGCGGCGCATCAACGACTATCCGCACCAGTTCTCCGGTGGCATGCGCCAGCGCGTCATGATCGCAATGGCCTTGTCGTGCAACCCCAAGCTGCTGATCGCCGACGAGCCGACCACCGCGCTGGACGTCACGATCCAGGCGCAAATCCTCAAGCTGATGGTCGAACTCAACGGTCGGGTCGGCGCCTCCATCATGCTGATCACCCACGACCTCGGTGTAATCGCCGAGACCGCGCACCGGGTTGTCGTGATGTACGCCGGTCGCAAGGTCGAGGAAGCCACCGTCGAGGCCTTGTTCGAACGCCCGGTGCACCCCTACACACGTGGCTTGATGGCGTCGATTCCGCGCGGCCGTCAGGGTGCCCGCACGCGTCGTCTGAGCGAGATCCCGGGCATCGTGCCCTCGGTGCGCGAATCCACGCCCGGACAACCGGCGTTCAAGGGCTGCGCATTCGCGCCGCGGTGCACCTTCGCCCAACCACGTTGCCATGAACAGACCCCGCCGCTGCTGCAATACAGCTCCGGCGCCAAGGCCCGAGTGATCGAGGGGCCTGCCCCCATGGGAGCCCATCTGGCCGCGTGCTGGGAGATCGACAAGGTGCTGGCTTCATGACGGAACAGCAACACCTGGCTGCGCAGCCTGCCCAGGCCAAGCCCGCATCGACCACCCCTGTGCTCAGGGTCGAAGGGCTCAAGAAGTATTTTCCGGTCCACCGCGGCGTGCTGCAAAGCGTTGCCGGCAACGTCAAGGCCGTCGACGGAATCTCGTTCGCTATCCAGCCCGGTGAAACACTGTGCCTGGTCGGCGAATCGGGCTGCGGCAAGTCGACCGTGGGCAAGACCGTGCTGCGCCTGCAGGAACCGACGGCCGGGCGCATCTGGCTCGGCGAGACCGAGGTCACCGCGTTGGACGAAGAGCAGATGCGCGAACACCGGCGCCAGGTTCAGATGGTGTTCCAGGACCCGTATTCGTCGCTCAATCCGCGCATGCGGGTCGGGCAAATCGTCGCTGAGCCGCTGGAGAACTACGGCCTGGCCGGCAACACCCAGGGCCGCAAGAGCAAGGTCGCCGAGCTGCTGGAAAAAGTCGGTTTGAGCTCCGACGCGATGCAGCTGTATCCGTTCGAGTTCTCGGGTGGCCAGCGCCAGCGCCTGGGCATTGCCCGGGCCCTGGCGCTGAACCCGCGCCTGATCGTCGCCGACGAGCCGGTATCTGCGCTCGACGTGTCGGTGCAAGCCCAGGTGCTGAATCTGCTGATGGATCTGCAGGAAGAATTTGGCCTGGCTTACCTGTTCGTCTCGCACGATCTCGCGGTGGTCGAACACATTGGCCACCGGATCGCTGTGATGTACCTGGGACGCATCGTCGAGTTGTCCACCCGCGACCGCATCTTTGGCCAGCCCCAACATCCCTATACCGAAGCCCTGATGGCGGCCGCGCCTATTGCC
Organism: Burkholderiales bacterium; assembly: GCA_038326025.1. Taxonomy (GTDB): domain Bacteria; phylum Pseudomonadota; class Gammaproteobacteria; order Burkholderiales; family Burkholderiaceae_C; genus CAISIP01. The sequence continues at coordinate 18,846 of JBBQJP010000031.1, read as the reverse complement.
GATCCGAAGGCCAAGCGCCAGAAACTGGTCATCGAAGGCGACGTGCCCAGCCCGATGAATCCGCCGTCCGGCTGCCATTTTCATACCCGTTGTCCGTATGCCGTGGCGCGTTGCAAGGTCGACGATCCGCCTTTGCAGGAGATCGCCCCAGGCCATGTCGTGGCCTGCCACCTGCGCACGCCCGAGACGCTGGCGGCCACCGCCCGGACCGCTTGATGAACATTCATCGGCGACTCGGCGTGAAGCGGCGCATCAACGCTGCGGGCACCTTGACGCGCCTGGGCGGTAGCCTGATGGCCAGCGAGGTACTCGACGCCATGCGCGAAGCTGCCAGCCACAGTGTCGACATCGCCGAGCTTCAGACCGCGGCCAGTGCGCGTATCGCGCAAGCCACCGGCGCCCAGGCCGGCATCGTCACCTCCGGCGCATCGGCCGCTTTGACGCTGGCCACCGCCGCCTGCCTGGCACGCTGGGACGTGGCGCGCATGGCGGTGCTGCCCGACACCAGCGCCATGCCCAACCAGGTGCTGATGGCGCGCACGCAACGCAACAGTTACGACCATGCGATCCGCGTCGCCGGCGGCCATATCGTCGACATCGGTCACAACGACCGCGGCACTGGCGCCGGCATCCGCGGCCTGGAGGCCTGGGAAATCGAGGCGGCCATCAACCCGCAGACCGTGGCCTTCGTGTTCGTCGCCAACGCCGCATCGATGGACCTTTTGCCGATGGTCGTCGCGACCGTGCATGCACACCAATTGCCGGTGATCGTCGACGCCGCCGCGCAATTGCCGCCACGCGACAACCTGCGCCGCTTCATCGACGCCGGCGCCGACCTGGTGTTATTTAGTGGCGGCAAGGCGATCGGCGGGCCACAGGCCAGCGGCATCCTGGCGGGCCGGCGCGAGCTGATCGGCTCTGCGCTGGTGCAGATGATGGACATGGACGTGCATCCGCAGACCTGGTCCGCCTCGCCGCTGATCGACCGTGACGCACTGCGCGGCATTCCGCATCACGGCATCGGTCGCGGATTCAAGGTTGGCAAGGAAGAAATCGCCGGCCTGCTGGTGGCACTGGAGCGTTTCGTACAGCGAGACGAGAGCGCGTTCGCGGCACGCTTGCGCGAACGGCTGACGGCCATGGCTGATGCGTTGAGCGATGCTGCGCCGATGCTGCAAACTCAGATGGCGGCCGACGCGCCGATCCCGACGCTGGAGTTGCAGGTGGCGGGCGGCCGTGCCCAGGCGCTGAGCCGCGCACTGCAACACGGCGAGCCGCCAGTTCATCTTGGCGAAGGCCGCATGGCCGACGGAATCCTGACCCTCAACCCGCAAACCGTGCGCGAAGACGACGATGCCACCTTGGTGGCCTGCCTGCGCACAGCCTGCCAATCCATCACCACCACATGACCAAAACCCAATCCCACGACCTGATCCTGCGCGGCGCACGCGTGATCGACCCGTCACAAGACATGGACAAGGTAACCGACATCGCCTTCGCCGGCGGCAAGGTCGCCGCCATAGGCGACAAGCTGCCCGCCGGCGCGAAGACCGACGTACGCGAACTCAAGGGCAAGTTCGTGACGCCCGGGCTGATCGACCTGCACACCCATGTCTACTGGGGCGGCACCTCGATCGGCGTCGATGCAGTGCAGCTGGCGCGCACCAGCGCCACCGCCACCTTTGTCGACGCCGGCACCGCGGGGCCGGCCAATTTTGCCGGCTTTCGCAAACACGTCATCGAGCCGGCAATGCCGGTGCGTATCCTGCCGCTGATCAACCTGTCATTCGCCGGCATCTTCGCGTTCTCGGGCACCGTGATGGTGGGTGAATGCGAAGACCTGCGCCTGCTCGACATGCGCGAATGCCTGCGCGTGGCACGCGATAACCTGGATCTGATCGTCGGCGTCAAGGTGCGGGTCGGGCGAGGTGCCAGCGGCAACTCGGGCATCGCGCCGATGGACATGGCGCTGGAAGTTGCCGAAGAACTCGGCCTGCCGCTGATGGCGCACCTGGACCATCCGCCGCCCTCGCGACTGGACGTGATGTCCCGCCTGCGCAAAGGCGACATCCTGACCCATTGTTTCCGTCCGTTCCCGAACGCGCCGTCGATGCCCGGCGGTGGTGTGCGCCCCGAAGTGGCCGCGGCACGCGAACGCGGCGTGATCTTCGACATCGGCCACGGTGGCGGTTCCTGCGGCTTCAAGACCAGCCGCGCGATGTTGGACGCCGGCTTCAAACCCGACGTGATCTCGTCGGACGTGCATGTCTTGTCCATCGACGGCCCGGCGTTCGACCTGCTGCAGACACTGGCCAAGTTCCACGTGCTGGGCATGAGCCTGCCCGAGATCGTCGCCAGCGCGACCGTGAACGCCGCACGCGCCATCCGACGACCCGAACTGGGCACGCTCAAACCCGGCGCACTGGGCGAGGCCAGCATATTCGAGGTGCTGGATCAACCCACCGAATACCGCGACGTGATCGGCGAGGTCATCCACAGCAACATTGCATTCAAGGCGCACGGCCTGGTGCTCGACGGCCAATGGTGGACCTGATCCAGACACGCCCCCCGCAACAAGACAAAACCCTCGGAGAACACCGTGTCCAACAACCCCTCCATGATCTTCACCGACGTCGACTACAACGCCCAGGGCAAGCAGGTCGACTGGCTCTATCTGCCACATTCGGTCACGCGCTCGGCATACGGCGCATTGGCGATCCCGATCACGGTGATTCGCAATGGCGAGGGCCCCACCGTGTTCCTGATGTCGGGCAACCATGGCGACGAATACGAAGGCCAGATCACGCTGGCCAAGCTGATTCGCGAGCTCGAACCCGAACATGTGCGCGGGCGCATCATCATTCTTCCGGCGGCCAACATGCCGGCGGCGATGGCTGGCGCGCGGGTATCGCCGATCGATCAGGGAAACCTGAACCGTGCGTTCCCCGGCGACCCGCACGGCACGCCGACCTGGGCCATCGCCCACTACATCGACAGCGTGTTGTACCCGATGGCCGATTTCCACCACGACCTGCACTCGGGCGGTTCCTCACTCAAGTACGTGCCTTTCTGTTCGATGCGCAAGAGTGGCGATCCGTCGCTCGACGCGCAGTCGCTGGCGGCGCTGCAGGCCTTCGGTGCGCCACTGAGCATGGTGTGGGCCTACAACCCCGAAGGCCGCCTGGCCGGCGCAGCCGCCGCACGGCGCGGCCTGGTCTCTCTCGGTGGCGAGTTTGGTGGCGGCGGCGACGTCAACCGATCCAGCCTGGCCATGCTCGAGGGCGGCGTGCGCCGCTTCCTGGCCTTTGCTGGCGTGCTGGCCAACACCCCCCCGCCCGAACCGCGCACGGACATGCGAACAGTAGAGGTCTCCAGCCGCGAACACTATGTCTATGCCAATGAGGCCGGATTGCTCGAGCCGCTGGTCGATCTGGGCTCCGAGGTGCAGCGCGGCGATCAGGCTGGCCGCATCCACTTCATCGACAACCCCGGGCGCGAACCCGTCACCTGTTTCTTCCGCCGCGCCGGCATGGTGGTGTGCCAACGCCACTTCGGCCGGGTCGAACGCGGCGACTGCGTGGCGCACCTGGCCACCGACGTCTGAGAGCGACCCACTTGCCGTACCCGGGATCCCCACACTTGCGTCAACTTCAGCCCCTTCGCCCATGCACCCGTCCGTTTCCTATCCGCGTCTGCCTGACACTCCGGTATCCCACCTGCCCTTCAGTCCCGCCGTGCGGGTAGGCGACATGGTCCTGGTCTCCGGCCAGGCGTCGGTCGATGCCACAGGCAAGATCGTCTCCGACACATTCGAGGGAGAGTTCCGCCGCTCGGTCGAGAACCTGCGCAAGGTCCTGCAGTCGGCCGGGGCCGATCTGGCCGACGTGGTGCAGACCCGCAACTACGTGCGGGACGCCGAAGATCTGCCGCAGTTCAACCGCCTGTACACCGAGTATTTTTCGGCGCCCTACCCGGCACGCACCACGATCACCGGATGTTTGTCTCCGGCGCTGCGGTTCGAGCTCGAATGTATCGCCGTGACCGGGGCGCCACGCTGACATCCGGGTTATTGCCAACGGCGGACAGAAACACCCGCAGCATTCTTTGCGCGCTTGGCGCCGCGCTGGCGTTTTCGATCAACGACATCACTATCAAGTCATTCAGTACGACCTATCCGCTGCATGAGGTGGTGCTGGTGCGCGCCATCGTGGCCCTGCTGCTGACGCTGCTCTTTCTTGGAACGCGTGGCGACCGGTTGGGCATGTTCCGCACGCGCAGGCTGGGCGCACACTTGTTCCGCGGTCTGTGCGTGGTGATCACGAACCTGACTTTTTTCATGGCGCTGGCGGCGCTGCCACTGGCGGAAGCCTCGGCCGTGTTCTACATCGCGCCCTTGCTGATCACCGCCTTTTCGGCCTGGTTGCTGAAAGAACAGGTGGGCATACGGCGCTGGAGTGCACTGTGCGTAGGCATGACCGGCGTGCTGCTGATCGTCAAACCCGGCACAGCGGCCTTCCAGCTGGCGGTGCTGCTGCCAGCCTTGTCTGCACTGGCATATGCGGGCCTGCATACCATGACGCGCAACATGGGGCTGGCCGAGTCGGCGGCGACCATGTCGGTCTATATCCAGTTCACTTTCATCGTGACCTGCTCGGCGATGGGACTGGCATTTGGCGGCGGGCAGCTGGCGGGCAGCGGCCACCCGTCGCTGGAGTTTCTGTTTCGTGCCTGGTCCTGGCCGACTATGGCGCATTTCGGCTTGTTGTTCGTGGCTGGCGCCTGTTCCGCCATCGGTGGCTACCTGATCTCCGAAGCCTACCGCAGCAGCGCTGCTGGGCTGGTTGCACCGTTCGAATACAGCGGCTTGCTGCTGGCTGCTTTCTGGGGTTTCACGCTTTGGGGTGAGCTGCCCGGCACCTGGTCGGTGGTCGGCATCGTGTTGATCCTGGGCTCTGGGCTATTTGTTGCGCTGCGCGAAGCACGGCTGAACATCGAGCCCACGGCACGGGACGCGGCAGGCCGCCGTTGAGCACAGCGACCAAGACCCGCCCGCAAGTGGTTGCTATACGCGTTAGCCGTCCGCAATGTGAAGCACGGACGGCGCAGCGATGGCTCAGCGCAAACTGGCCCAGTGTCCCATGCGATGGTGCACCGGTTGCCGATCGGCCCAGGCAGCGAGTCGATCAACCCAGCTTTCCGGGCGGGTGGTACTCGCGCAATGGACGCGCACTTGAGACGCAGAACGCGGCAAAACTTGCGCAGCGGATATACGAAGTCCTTGGGGTTGGGTCAAAGTGGTCATATCGGCTCCCGTTGGTGAATCCGCACCTACAAAACTAGGGTTAGTACGGATGTGAAGTACTTTATTTAATTCCGATGACGCACACAACCTGTTAATCTGCAGTCAATATCTGCGTATTTGCACAATCATCATGTCGACACTCGAATGGGACAACCTGCGCCACGCGCTGGCAGTCGGCACCGCCGGCTCGATTTCCGGCGCGGCACGGGCGCTGGGTGTCAACCACACCACGGTGTTGCGCCGGCTCGAGGCGCTTGAGGCCCAACTCGGCACGCGTCTGTTTGACCGTCAGCGAAGTGGTTACCAACCTACAGAGACCGGCCTGGTTTTGCTGGAGCAGGCGCGCCACATGGCGACACGCGCCGAAGAGGTCGAGCGGCAGGTGCTGGGGCGCGACCGAGAACTGACCGGGCCATTGCGCGTGACCACTGCCTTCGTGTTGATGGACCACCTGTTGCCGCGAGCGCTGGCTGACTTCGCGCTGGCGTATCCCGGCATCGAGGTCGAGATGGTGGAAAACGCTGTGCTGGTCGACCTGTCCAGCCAATCGGCGGCGCCCACACAGGACCGGTGGCGCCGCGAAGCGGACGTCGCACTGCGTCTTTCTGCCCATGTGGCCGAACATCTGGTGGGACGTGATCTCGGCATGACCCAGTGCCGTGTCTATGCGTTACGCGGCGCGCCGGGTCTGCCCCAGAGCGTGACGCCCATCGACCAACTCACGCGTGACGCACCCTGGGTGGCTTTTGAGCGCGACGCGTCAGGCAGGGTCTATGACCGCTGGATGCGTGAACACCTGGCCCGCTCCGATGTCCGGCTGCGTGTCGACATATTCAACGCCAAGGCCGCAATGCTGCGCACGGGCATAGGGGTGGGCATATTGCCGACCTTCATGCAGGAGAACCACCCTGAATTGGTGGCGGTGTCCGACACTATCCCCGAACTCGCCGCACCGGTCTGGATGCTGACCCATCCCGACCTGCGCAAGACCGCCCGCATCCGGGCGTTCATGCAGTTTGTCGGCGATGCACTGGCCCAGCGCCTGGCCCAAATACATTGAGACCTGGCTTCAAAGACTCGGCCCCATGCGCACAAACCGCTGCCCGCGGGAAAATGCCAATTGACCCTGCACATCGGCAAAACCATAGTTATCGGCTGACGCGGCTTGGGTGCCGCAGCCAATAAAGAGGTCTCCACCATGTCCCGATTCATCACACTCGCAGCAGCCCAGATGGGCCCAGTGGCCCGCTCCGAATCCCGCGCCGCCGTGGTGCAACGCATGCTCGAGATGATGCGCCAAGCGGCCAGCATGGGTGCGCAGGTGGTGGCGTTCCCCGAGGCCTGCCTGACGGCGTTTTTCCCGCATTGGTGGATCGAGGACGAAAACGAGCTCGATGCCTGGTTCGAGCGCGAGATGCCAAGCCCGGTCACCATGCCGCTGTTCGACGAAGCCCGGCGCCTGGGCGTCGGGTTTCACCTCGGTTACTGCGAGCTGGACGACAGCGGCGAGCGCAAGCGCCGTTTCAATACGTCCATCCTGGTCGGCAGCGACGGCGGCATCATCGGCAAGTACCGCAAGATTCACTTGCCGGGCCATGCCGACCACCGGCCGGACGCACCATTCCAGAACCTGGAGAAACGATGCTTCGAGGTCGGTGACCTCGGTTTCGGTGCCTGGCACGCCTGGGGCGGCGTGGCGGGCATGCTGATCTGCAACGACCGACGCTGGCCCGAGGCCTACCGGGTGCTGGGTCTGCAGGCAGTCGACATGATCTTTTGCGGTTACAACACACCGGTGCACCATCCGGGAGCACCGGACCACGACAGGCTCGGCCAGTTCCATAACGAGTTGTGTATGCAGTCCGGGGCCTACCAGAACAGCACCTGGGTGGTAGGTATTGCCAAGGCGGGCGTTGAAGAAGATGTGGCCATGATCGCCGGCAGCTGCATCATCGCGCCCAATGGCGAAATCGTCGCACGCAGCAGCAGCGATGGCGATGAGGTGATCGTCGCGCGCTGCGACCTGGATCTGGGCCGCTCCTACCGTGAGACCACGTTCAACTTCGCAAGGCATCGACGCGTCGAGCACTACCAGATGATTGTCGAACGCACCGGGGCCAAGCCCCCATGACGCGTCACCAAAACGCGCCGGCCCAACAGGCCCCGCGCTCACAACTGTCCGTAAACCGCCTGCGCCAGCTGCATCAACTGTTCGCGCGACAGTTGCCCGGCCAAGGCGTATCCGAAACCTTTGTCGACCCAGTAAAACCCTGGCACAGGGCCCTCATTCGAAAAACTGAACGCTGTTTCCGCACGGTCTGCCGTTGCGGGTAATGGCCCGGGCTTGACCGGGTTGCCTGGGGCAGGGTTTGCCGGAGCTTTCGACTGGGCGTTCATCGCCCCCAGGTACAAGGTCACCCGCTCACCCTTCTGGTCCTGGTACATGAATTGGGCCCGAGCGCCATTGACACCGGGCAACAGGCGCCCGCCCACCAGCTCGTAACCCTGGGCGCGCAGATCCGGTATCTTCAGCGGGCGGTCCAGGCGTTTGGACAACCACTGCACCAGATGGTCCTGTTGCGCAGCCGTGACCTCGACCGGATGCCGCTGCTCCGGCGCGTACACCATATGTGCCACCGACGCCTGGTGTACGAATTCACGCACATTGGCGCGTTGCGGTGCATCGGCGGCAAGCGACGACTGCGTGCCGTCGGGCGGCATGAGCTGACCATGTGACAACCAACCCAGGCCGAACGCACAAAGCACGCTGGCAGCCATGCCGCCCCATCGCCACCAACGATCGGCCTGCTGATGGTTGTTGGTGGCCAGGCGTGCGGCAGACAACAACTCAGGCGGCACCTCGGCCACCAAAAGATCCCGATGCAATCCGGCCAGCGCATCGCGCTGTTGCTGCCAGGCGCGCAAAGTCACTTGCGCAGTGGCGTCGCCCGCGACACGCGCCAGCAAAGCCGCACGTGACCCGGGGTCGAGCCTGCCATCGACGAGTGCATGAAGTTCTGATTCACTCACGGTGTCGCGGGATGGGTTCGGGTCGGGTTTCATGGCGCTTTTTTGCCTATTTCATCAGATGCAGTGCCGGTACCGCCACTGGGGGTTGATCGGACACGTGGGATGCTGCACCCCGGTCAACTGCTGCTGCGGTGCCGTCCATCAACTCGCGCAGTCGGCTGCGCGCACGGGAGAGGCGAGACATCACCGTTCCAATCGGCACGTCCAGAATACGGGCAACGTCTGCGTATGCCAGATCTTCGAGTGTGACCAACAGCAATACGGCACGCTGGTCGTCGGGCAGGCGCATCAGGCAACGCTGCAGATCCAGCCCGAGATCGGCCGACTCCGAAGGGGCGCACAGTTCGGCGCCATGTTGCTCAATGTCAACCAGCGTCATGTGGCTGGCGCTGCGCACCGCATGACGCACCTGATTTGCATAAATGTTGTGCATCAGCGTGAACAGCCAGGCCCGCAGGTCGGAACCCACCAGCCAGAGCCGCCACTTGTTGCAAGCGCGCTCCAGCGTATCCTGCACCAGATCATCCGCCGCCCAGGCGTCCGCCGTCAGGGCCCGCGCATATCGGCGCAGCCCTGGAATATGGTCGACGATGGCCCCGCGTGGCATAAGCTGGTCGTGTGGGAATTACGGTTTGACGATATGCCAGACACTCTGCACGCCATCACCGGTCTTGTCGCCGGCCTTGGTGTCCTTGACCCAGTAGTACAGCGGTTTGCCCTTGATGGCCCATTGCTTCTTGCCATCATCACGGGTAAGCACCGAGTAGTGACCATTGGCCTTGTCAGCATCCGACGCCATCAGGGGTGGCCAGTTCACTGCACAAGGGCCGTTACAAACCGACTTGCCCGCCCCCGTCGGGTCCCGGTCGAAGGTGTACAAGGTCATGCCATTGGGTCCCACCAGCATGCCGTCGGCAATTTTTGCCGGACTGGTATCGGGCATCGCGGCACAGGCCGCTAGCAAGGAGACAGTAGCGGCGGCGATCAGGATATGTTTCATGGAGTTCTCCGAATTTGAGGGTTGTACAGGAAGTGCCTGCACCCTGGTAAACACCGCCGGCGAGTGCTTTATTCCATCGAACTTGCAAATAGCCGACCTTTTCTCAGTCGGCATCTGCGGTATATTGCCGATTGACCCTTGGGTCGACCCGATGAATACTCGTATCCATCACACCTAACGAATCGCTGCGAGCCGACAGACTTCGCAATGCCCACACCGTCGCCTATGCAGCCACCCCTGCAACCTCAGCCACACGCACCAACGCGGTGCACCGCCTGATCGACCGGATGCGCCCAACCCTGGACAGGCTGCGTGGGAATCTGACCTGACATGGCCTGGATCCATACGCTCAAGTTCAAGATTGTCACACTGGCGTTTGCCACCGGCGTGTTGTCGGCTGTCGGCACCGCCCAACTGCTGCTGCACACCACGCAACAAGATATCGAGACGCTGCTGCTCGAGAGCGGTGCCAACAATCGCCAGGCGACGGCAGCATTGCTGGCCAGCAAGCTCAGAATCCTGCAGACCACGCTCGGCGCCGTGGCATATTCGGTCAGCCCGGACTTGTGGACCGATCCGCGCGCGCTGGCGCGCCATCTGCGCCAGGAGTCCGCCGCGAACGCCTTATTCGACGTGATGCTGGCCAGCAACGCCGACGGACAAATCCAGGTCCGGCTGGTGGACGGCAAGCCCAGCAACGAGCTGCCCAACATCGCCGACCGGTCGTATTTCCAGCAGGCGATCCGCTCCGACCAGGTGGTGATTTCCGAACCCATCGTTGGGCGGGCCAGCCGTGTGCCGCAGGTGATCCTGGCGACCGCCACGCCTGCGTTGGACGGTAAGTCGACTGGCATCATTGGCGGCTCGTTGCCGCTGGACTCGGCCGGTTTGTTCTACAACATCGGCCTCGGTGACCTGCGTGACGGTTCGCGCACTCTGGTGATGAGCCGCAATGGCGTGATTTTGGCGCATCCGGACCCCACGCGGCTCATGGGCAAGGCAACTGACGAACCGGGCCTCGCCGAGGTCTTCCAGCGCTGGCGCGATTCGGGAAGTCCGATCGACACCGAAGGCCAGTCAGTCTTGTCGTCCGGCTATCTGATTTCCATGGCGGGCATCGCGGTGTCGGACTGGATGCTGGTGCGCATGACGCCGCAGGCCATCGCACTAAAGCCGTTGCGCACGGCCCAACGCGCGGCCTGGGCCTCGGCAGCCGGTGTCGGCTTGGCAGCGGCCCTGTTGGCGATCTGGTTCGGCCTGCGCGTGACGCGGCCTATCGACAAGCTGCGCGACCGGGCCATGGCATCGTTGACCGACGCGCCGGGCAACCTGGCCCCATGGCCGAAAAAATGGGGCGGCGAAGTCGGTGAACTGGCCAGCGTGTTCCAGCACGTCGAGGAAGAACGCGAACGGCGCCAGCGCGAAACCCGCGCGTTGCTGATGCAAGTGGAGGCGGTGCTCAACCACGCCGAAGTCGGCATTGCCTTGTCGCGCGACGGCAAGTTCGAAATGGTCAGCCGCCGCTTCTGCGAGACCTTCGGCATGGAAAAGAGCGAAATGGAAGGAAAACCCACTCGCATCATCTACGAATCCGATGAGTCCTACCAGGCCTTGGCGCTACGTGCCCGGCCCCAGTTCATGGAGCACGGTTTCTTTACCGGCGAGGTCGAACTGATGCGCAAGTCGGGCGAGACCTTCTGGGCGCAAATGCGCGGGCGCGCCGTGGTGGCCGGCGACATGTCCAAGGGAACCATCTGGACCTTCGAAGACGTCACCGACTTGCGCGCCCAACGTGAGAAGCTGACCTGGAGCTCGAGCCACGATGCCTTGACCGGGTTATGCAACCGATCGGCCTTCGAGGCCACGCTGACCGACGCCACCGCCAATGCCGCAGAGGCGCCGTTCTGCGCCTTATTCATCGATCTCGACCGTTTCAAGCATGTCAACGACACGGCCGGCCACGCCGCGGGCGACGCCGTGCTGCGTGCGGTCGCCGATGCGATCCACAAACAGGTACGCAAGGCCGATACGGTCGCTCGGCTGGGTGGGGACGAATTCGCCGTGGTGCTCAGCGACTGCCCATTGCAGCATGGCCGCATCATCGCCGAGAAGATTCGAGCCGCCGTGCTGGCCTACCAGCTCGATTGGGAAGGCCAGACTTTCAACGTGGGCGCCAGCATCGGCATGGTTCTGGTCGACGCAACGTTCGACAGCTTTGAGGCCGTGCTGGCGGCCGCCGACAACGCCTGTTACGCCGCCAAGCACCGGGGACGGAACTGCGTCATGGTGTACGGCGACTGAAACGTGCGCGCCGTTCAGCTGCGTGCGCGCACGCCGGCCGGGCCTTGCGGGTATGCCGCCAGGCAGTAGCCGATGAACGCATCGGTGGACGAACCCAGTGTCTTGTCGCGGTGCATCACCATGGCCAGGCGGCGCACGGCATGGGGCAACCGGGTGCGCAACTCCACCAGCCAACCTGCCTGCAGCGCCTGCGCCACCGCGTGGCGTGACAGGCATCCCAGACCGGCACCCGCCGCCACCAGCCGCTTGATGGCTTCGGTGCTGCCCAGCTCGAAGCCCACCTTCTGCTGGTCCAGGTGCTCGAGCAGCCAGTGGTCGGTTGCCTGCCGTGTGCCCGAACCGTGTTCGCGCAGGATCCAGGTCGCGGCTGCCAGCTGGCGCGCCGTGGCGACGCGGCCGGCAAGCGCGTGTTCGGGCGATGCGACGATGACCAGCTCATCGTGCAACCAGGGCCGCACCACCAGGTCCGTGTGGGTTTGCAGGCCTTCAATGAAACCGAGGTCGACGTCGAAACCGGCGACCGCTGCGATCACCTCGCTGGTGTTCGCGATCTGCAACCGGATCCGGCTTTGTGGCCGCTCGCGCGTCCAGCGCGCCACCAGATCGGGCAGCAGGTATTCACCAATCGTGAAGCTGGCGGCCACATGCAATGGCGCCGCATGTTCACCGGTGAACAGAGTCTCCAACCGCGCCGCCTGCTCCAGCAGCAGCCGGGCACGTGGCAACAGGGCGCGACCGTTTTCGTTGAGCAGCAGGCGCCGGCCCACCCGGTCGAACAATAACCCGCCCATGGCGCCTTCGAGTTCGGCCAGCGCGGCGCTGGCAGCGGACTGTGAGCGCGCAATGCGCCCCGCCGCGGCGCGGGTGGAGCCGGCCTGCGCCGTGGCCACGAAGACCTCGAGCTGGCGCAGGTTCAGGCGCAATCGCTGATCTGTTTTATCGATCATTGTGAGTCGCATTATCCGTTTTTTCTTTTGAGGAATCGTGGTTACCATCGAACTCTCACCGCTGTGGCGCAAGGCCCCGTGGCCTGGCCGGCGACTCGCCTGATCACCACGCCTCCGGAGACCGCTTCGCCATGTTCAAGTTCCTGTCTTCCGAACCCCTGCATGACCCGCTGGCCACCGGGCAGGTGGCAGATACCACCGTCAAGTGCACCACCTGCTACATGTGCGCCTGCCGCTGCGGCATCCGCGTGCACCTGCGCGAAGGCGAGAACGGCCCCGAGGTGCGCTACATCGACGGCAACCCCGAACACCCGCTGAACAAGGGCGTGATTTGCGCCAAGGGATCGTCAGGCATCATGAAGCAGATCTCGCCTGCCCGGCTGACACAGCCGTTGCTGCGCAAGAGTGGCAGCGAACGCGGGGCCGGCGAGTTCGAGCCCATCAGCTGGGAGCGCACCTACGAGATCCTGACCGAACGCCTGGCGAAAATCCGCGCCACCGACCCGAAGAAGTTCGCCATGTTCACCGGGCGCGACCAGATGCAGGCGCTGACCGGCCTGTTCGCACGCCAGTTCGGCACGCCCAACTATGCGGCGCACGGCGGCTTTTGCTCGGTCAACATGGCCGCCGGCATGATCTACACGGTGGGCGGCAGCTTCTGGGAATTTGGCGGGCCCGACCTGGACCGATCCAAACTTTTCGTGATGATCGGCACCGCCGAAGACCACCACAGCAACCCGATGAAGGTGGCCATCAGCAAGTTCAAACGTGATGGCGGGCGTTTCATCTCGATCAATCCGGTGCGCACCGGCTATTCGGCGATCGCCGACGAATGGATTCCCATCAAGCCGGGCACCGACGGTGCACTGTTCATGGCGCTGCTGCACGAACTGATCCGCACCGACCAGATCGACCATGCCTTTCTCAAGCGCTTCACGAATGCGCCGCAACTGGTGGTGCAGGGTGAAGGCGTACGCGAAGGCCTGTTTGCGTTCGACCCCAATCCCGAGAAAGGCCCGCCGGGTGACGGCCGCCACCCGCACAACAAGCTGGTGTGGGACAAGACATCGAACACGGTGCTCAATGCCTACCCCGAAGGCATTGCCGACGGCTGCGACCCGGCGATCGAAGGCTTCTATACATTGGCCGACGGCACCCGCGTGGCGCCGTCGTTCCAGCTGTTGCGCGATCGTGTGGCAACCTGTACACCCGAATGGGCCGAGGCGATCACGGGCGTCAAAGCCGAGCGTATCCGCCAACTGGCCGGCGAGATGGGCCATGCCGCGTTCGAGCAAGCTTTTACACTACCGATTCCGTGGACGGACGCCTGGGGCAAACAACATCCGCACACGCAGGCGCGGCCGGTGGCTTTTCATGCCATGCGTGGCCTGGCGGCGCATTCCAACGGCTTTCAGACGGTGCGTGCGCTGGCGATTCTGATGAGCGTGCTGGGCACCATCGACGCGCCCGGAGGTTTTCGCCACAAGGCGCCCTACCCGCGCCACATTGTGCCGAACTACCGGGCCTTCAACGACCCCGGCATGATCCAGCCGAACACGCCGCTCAATGCTGCACCGCTGGGGTTCCCGGCGCATCCGGACGAACTGGCCATCCATCCCGACGGCTCGCCGATCCGCATCGACCATGCGTTTTCGTGGGAGCATCCGCTGTCGGCGCACGGCATGATGCACAACGTCATCACCAACGCCGTAAAGGGTGATCCATACCGCATCGACACCCTGATGATGTTCATGGCCAACATGGCCTGGAACAGCACCATGAACACCTCCGCGGTGCGCGAGATGCTCAACCGCAAGGACGACACCGGCGAGTACATGATCCCGTTCATCGTGGTCTGCGACGCGTTTCAGAGCGAGACCGTGGCCTTCGCCGACCTGGTGCTACCCGACACCACCTACCTCGAACGCCATGACGTGATGGGCATGCTGGACCGGCCGATCTCGGAGTTCGACGGGCCGGTGGACTCGGTGCGGATCCCGGTGGTCAAGCCACTGGGCGAATGCAGGCCGTTCCAGGAGGTGCTGATCGAGCTGGCGGGTCGATTGAAGTTCCCGGCCTTCACCACGCCCGAGGGCGGGCGCAAGTTCACCGGCTACCCCGACTTCGTCGTCAACTTCCAGGCCGCGCCGGGTGTTGGCTTCCTGATGGGCTGGCGCGGCAAGGACGGCCAATCGCACCTCAAGGGCGAGCCCAATCCCAAACAATGGGAGATGTACGAAAGGAACAACTGCGTGTTCCAGCTGCACATGCCCGAGACCATGCACTACATGCGCAACTGGAATCGGGAGTACCTGGACTTCGCCAAGGACAAAAGCTGGCGCCAGCGCAACGATCCGATTCAGCTGGCGCTGTATTCCGACACCTTGCAGTTCTTCCGGCTTGCCGCCCAGGGCAAAACCAGCGGCCGCCAGCCGCCGGACGAGTTGCGCGAACGTATCGCCACCTATTTCGACCCGCTGCCCTTCTGGTATGCGCCTTTGGAAGAAGCCGCGACCGACCTGAAGGCGTATCCGCTCAACGCGATCACGCAGCGCCCGATGGCGATGTACCACAGCTGGGATTCGCAGAACGCCTGGCTGCGCCAGATCCACAGCCACAACTACCTGCATGTGAATCCGGTCACGGCCCAGGCCGCCGGCATTGCAGATGGTGGCTGGTGCTGGGTCGAAAGCCAGTGGGGCAAGGTGCGCTGCATGATCCGCTACAGCGAAGCAGTCGAGCCCGGCACGGTCTGGACCTGGAACGCGATCGGCAAGGCCGACGGCGCCTGGCAACTGGCGCCCGGTGCCGACGAGGCGCGCAAGGGTTTCCTGCTCAACCACCTGATCTCGGAAGAGTTGCCGTTCAAGGGCGCCAAGGGTGCCACGACCATCAGCAACTCCGACCCTATCACCGGCCAGGCCGGCTGGTACGACGTGCGGGTGCGCATCCGACCCGCGCAACCGCAAGAGCCCGAGGAATCCTTCCCGCAGTTCGCCTCGATGCCCGCCGCGCCCGGCGTGCTGGGCAAGGCCGTGCAGGTTATGACCTATTTCGCAGGACGTAAAAAATCATGATCAGCTGGCTAAAGGACATCCTGCGGACCAACGCTGTCGCGCAGGCGCCAGCCCACCATGCGGCACCCGTGCAACCGATGACGGATGCGACCCGCGTGCGCGCCTTACCCGGCGAGACGCTGGCCAAACAGCTGGCACTGGTCATCGACCTCAACGTGTGTGTGGGTTGCCATGCCTGCGTGACCTCTTGCAAGCAGTGGAACACCTCGGGCTCGGCCGGCCCGCTGGCCGATGCGGCGCCCTACGGCGCCGATCCGACCGGCACCTTCTTCAACCGGGTGCAGACCTATGAGGCTGGCGAGTTTCCGGGTACCGAAACCATCCACTTCCCCAAGAGCTGCCTGCATTGCGAAGATCCACCTTGTGTGCCGGTTTGCCCCACTGGAGCCAGCTACAAACGCAAGGAAGACGGCATCGTGCTGGTCGACTACGACAAATGCATAGGCTGCAAATACTGCGCCTGGGCCTGCCCCTATGGCGCGCGCGAACTCGACGAAGAACGCCAGGTCATGACCAAGTGCACCTTGTGTGTGGACCGCATCTACGACGAGAAGCTGCCCAAGGAAGATCGCAAGCCGGCCTGCGTGGCTGCCTGCCCGACGGGCGCGCGACTGTTCGGCGACGTGAAGGACCCGCAGTCGGATGTTTCCAAAGCCATTCGCGAACGCGGCGGTTATGCGCTGATGCCCGAGTGGGAAACCCAGCCCGCCAACCAGTACCTGCAGCGTCACAAGACGCCGCCGGTGGTGAAGCATTGAGCTGGGAGACCATACCATGCATCCCGCTTTCTCGATCCTGTTTTTCACCACGCTCGCCGGTTCGGCGCAAGGCCTGGTTGTCGCGCTGGCGCTGGCCAGCCTGTTCGGCGTGGCTATGGCTCCAGCTTATCTGTCCACCGCGCTGCTGCTGGCCATACTCATGCTGTTGGGCGGGCTGGCCGCATCCTTTTTGCACCTGGGCCGCAAGGCGCGCGCCTGGCGAGCCGTACTGATGTGGCGCACCTCGTGGATGTCGCGCGAAGTCATCTTCCTGCCGGCCTTCATCGGCCTGGTCGGACTGTGGTGGCTGGCAGAAATCGCCGGTGTGGCCGTGCAATATGGCGTACTGTTTCCGGTACTCGCCATCATTGGCGCCATTGTGCTGTGGTACTGCACCGCGATGATTTACGCTTGCCTGCGCTTCATCGAGGAATGGGCGCATCCGCTGACCATCGCCAACTTCACGCTGATCGGCCTGGCCTCGGGCCTGCTGCTGACTTGCGCGCTGGCGGCGCTGACTGGTGACGCCAGCATGGTCACGGCCACGGGCCCATCGGCGCTGGCCGTGACACTGGCCGCCTGGATCGTTCGCGTCATGTCGCTGCGGCGTAATGCCGGCATTCGCCACAAGTCCACGCTGCAGTCAGCTACCGGTATCCAGTCACCCAAGCTGGTGCAGAAGTCGATGGGCATGTCGGCGGGTGCGTTCAATACGCGGGAGTTTTTTCATGGCGCCTCACAGGCAGCAGTGCAAAACGCCCGACTCGGCTTTCAGTTGCTGGCCTTTGCCATTCCGGCCCTGCTGATGTTCTGGGGAATCACCAGTCAAGTCGCCTGGCCCTGGGTGCTGGCGGTGCTGGTGCAGGCACCGGGGTTGATCGCAGAGCGTTGGGTGTTTTTTGCCCAGGCTAAACATCCGCAGAATCTGTATTACCAGGTGGTGTCGTGATTGCATGCGGCAGGTCAGGAAGCCCTGTTCCGCTAAGGCGCCGGCCGGTAGATACTCTTGATGACCAAAGACCGCGTCGGTTTGCTCGGTAGACGAGAAACCAGCGGCCACAGATGCGGAGCCCATCGTGCAATCATCTGTAATCGTCGCCCTCGACTTTGAGACCAAGCTGGACGCCATGGACCTGGTGCGGCAACTTGGCGCTGAGTCGCGCTTCTACAAGGTGGGCCTGCAACTTCTCGCCGAGGAGGGTCCGTCCGTTGTTCGAGAACTGGTTGCCTTGGGCAAAGGGGTCTTGCTTGACTTGAAGCTCCATGAAATACCGAACTCCATCATCGGAGGCGTCAGCGCCGCAGGCAAGCTCGGCGCGAGCATGGTTACGGTGCACGCTTCGGGCGGCAGCGCCGTTCTCAAAGCGGCGGTCGCCGCAGCCGCGGCCTATCCGAGCCTCAAGGTTCTTGCGCTCACAGTCATCACCAGCCTCTCGGACAACGACTTACCGGAAGTTGGGCTTCCTCCGTCCGTCGAGCGACAGGTTGACCTTCTTTCTCAACTCGCAGCGAACTGTGGATGCCACGGTGTCGTCGCGTCCGCCCAGGAAGCTGCGCGTCTCTCCGGGCGCCTTCCTGCAGGCATGCTTATCGTGACACCGGGAATCCAGCTTCGCGGCGCTGCAGGCAATGACCAGGTGCGCGTTGCCACTCCGTCCAGTGCGCGAGAGAACGGTGCAACCCACGTCGTTATCGGTCGCTCCATAACAAGAGCGTCAAACCCTCGCGAAGCATTCGCCCAGGCGTGGGCAGGCATCCAACATCCGAATGGTGCATAAGCAGTCGCCGAATGGCCGCTCCTGCTGGCGGATTCAACCGGTCGATGCAACACACTAACCACCGCGTAGGCGGGGAGGTTTGCACACATAGCTACTTCGTAGTGACGCAGCCTGCGGGCTTGAAGACACGCTCGGTGGATGCCGGGAACTTTGCCAGTTTGTCAGCAGAACGCCGAGGACGAGCGACAAGTTCACCGCCACAGTTTGCACAAAGACCGCCGAGCACTTCGCTCGCACACCCTTCACAGAAAGTGCATTCGAAGGAGCAGATGCGCGCCTTCTTGGACTCAGGCGGCAAGTCGCAGATGCAGCACTCGCAGTTCGGACGTAGTTGGAGCATGTGGACCTGGTGTTAACCGCGTTTCACGCGGAAATTCTGCGCAGCAGCAGGCAATTTCAACTTATGATTTTGCCCGCTTGTAGGTCGCCCGACAAGGTCTGTTCCTGGTCACGTGCCGCCGGACATCACCGTGTCCATAGCAGACCTTTTCGCTATCGCATGCCGAACTGATGCCTAGGGATTTGCTGAAAAAGGTCCACGGAATTGAGGCCTGATGCGTTGAGTCAAGATGAAACAACAGACCCTTGCCATGGCCGCCGACCAGACCTCTGGATTTGAACAGTTTCGCAAGCCCACGCGGCGCGATGAATTC
>JBBQJP010000030.1:0-52712 GCA_038326025.1 Burkholderiales bacterium | reverse complement strand
GCCAGCCCCAAAGATTCATCGGGGCGACACCCGACAGACGCAGTCGGGTGCTAACCGCCAGATGAATATGCCTGTCTTGGGGAAACCGCCGTGTCCGAATATCTGAATCCGCAGCAGGAGCAAGTGGTCGCTCGCTTGCTCGAAACGCCCATGGCCCGTACCGAGTGGCCGACCTGGCTACTGATTCCCGCGGTGTACGGTAGCTGGTTCGCCATTCTTTACTGGTCGCACACATTGGGCCTGATGGCGACGACCTTGTTGCTGATCCTGAGCTGCACCTGGTACATGTCGCTGCAGCATGAACTGGTGCACGGACACCCGACACGCCATCGTGGCTTGAACAAGTTGCTGGGTTTTGCACCGCTGGCAGTCTGGTTTCCGTACACCTTGTACCTGGAGAGCCATCTGCGCCATCACAACGACGCCCACCTGACCCAACCGGGCGTCGACCCGGAAACCCACTATGTGTCGGATGAGGTGTGGCAACGCAGCGGCTGGTTCATGCGCGCCTTGTTCGTGCACCGCAAGCGGTTCTGGGGGCGCTTTGTCTTCGGGCCCGCCATGGCGATCGGCTCGGTCGTGAACGAAGCGGTCGCACAGGTGCGCGAGGGCAATTACAGGTACGTGCCGATGTGGTCGCTGCATATCGCAATGTTGCTCGGCATGTTGACGGCGATCCAGGCATGGACGAACATGGCCGCCTGGTACTACCTGCTGCTGGTCGCCTACCCGGCCCTGTCGCTGGCCATGGTGCGATCCTATTACGAGCACCGCGCGGCGCAGGATTGCAAGCACCGGATTGCCATCAATGAAGCCTCGTTGCCGATGCGCCTGCTCTACCTCAACAACAACTACCACCTGGTGCACCACGACATGCCGAGTCTGCCGTGGTATTTGCTGGCCCAGGTTTACCGGGCCGACCGCGATGCCTATATCGCCCGATGCGGCGGGTTCATGCTCGGTGGTTACCTCGAACTGGCGCGGCGCTTCGGCCTGACGCCGGTGGATGCACCGGTGAATCCCCTGCACCAGGATCGTCAGGTTTGAGCGTGACAACGCGGGCCTGGCGGCTGGCGCTGCCGATGTACAACGTCACACCCGAACTCGCCCGCAGCTGGGAGGAATTGCTTGCAGCCGTCGTGCAGGGGTTGCGGCAACGCGGCTGGTCAGACCCGATCGATATCGTGCCGGTGCCCGAGGATCTGGTGGCGTTCTGGCGTGCTGACGATTTGCTCTTGTCGCAGGCCTGCGGCTACCCGCTGGTGACACTGCTCGGCGATGCGGTTCAGGTGTTGGCCGCGCCGGTATTCGACCTGCCCGGTTGTGACGGTATCCACTATTGCAGTGTCATCGTGGTGCCCGAAAACGGAGCGCGCGAGCGCGAGTCCCTGCGCGGGTCGGTGGTGGCGATCAACCAGGAGCATTCACAAAGCGGCATGAATGCACTGCGTCACACGTTTGCACCTATGGCGCGCGCCGGTCGGTTCTTCGGTCGGGTGCTGGTAACGGGCAGTCACCTGGCCAGCATGGCCATGGTGCAATCCGGCGAGGCGGACGTGGCGGCGATCGATTGCGTCACCTATGCCCTGGCCGAGCGCCATGCGCCACAACGTGTAGCGGGCCTGCGGGTATTGCAGCGTACGGTAGCAACACCCGGCCTGCCGTTGATCACATCACGTACTTTGTCCGAGCCGCAGTTGAATGACCTGCGCGAGGTGTTGTACGGGCTGTCGACCACGGCGCCGCAGTTGCTGGCGCAACTGTCGCTGCGTGCGTTGCGACCGATGACGCTTGGCGACTACCGGCCGATTACCGAGCAGATTCGTTTTGCCGTCGAGCGGGCGTATCCGGTGCTGGCCTGAATCTGATGCGTGATCAGGCGCGCACGCGCGGGTCACATATGGATGGCCCCGACCTGTGGCGCCTGCTGTCAGGTTGTTGCATAGTTGTATACGACGCTTGCTGTTCGCATTGCGACGGTTGCATGCGAGTCAATTCAACAAATTGATACCTTGATAGGCGCGACACCTTTTCACTAAGGGATTGTCTGTATCCTTTAAAGGGTGTTCAGTGGTTAGGATGCCTTGGCAGCCTGGTCCGGCCTTGCCGCGGATTTCCGTGGCCGACCCCTCGTGCGTAGGTACCCTGAACGAAATTCATCGACTTTCAAGGAGATTCTTAAAAATGACAACACATGAAACTACAACCGAATCCGGCATCATCATCGATCGTCGTCAGCTGATCGCTGGCGCTTCGGCGGTGGGTCTGGGCGCTGCGTTCGCGAGCGCGCCGGCAATGGCACAGGGAACACCCAAGAAGGGCGGCGTCTTGCGTCTGGGCATGGAGGGCGGCTCCGCATCGGACAGCCTGGACCCGCGTACCTATGCTGACTCGATCCCAATCGCCTACAGCCTGATGATCTGGAATTGCCTGGTGGAGATCGATACCAAGGGTAATGCCACACCGGAACTGGCCGAGAGCTGGGAGTCCAAGCCGGGCGCCTTGGAGTGGACTTTCAACATTCGCAAGGGCATCACCTTCGGTTCGGGCAAGACGCTGGACGCCGACGACGTCATTTACTCGATCAACCTGCATCGCGGCGAAACCAAGTCGCCGGCCAAGGGTCTGCTGGCCGCGGTCAAGGACATCACCAAAGTGACGGCCAACCAGATCCAGATCACGCTGTCGGCCGGCAACGCCGACCTGCCGTTCATTCTGTCGGACTACCACATGATCATCGTGCCCAACGGTACGACCGACTTCAGCAAAGCCGACGGTACCGGCGCCTTCACGTTGGCGGAGTGGCAGCCTGGTGTGCGAATCGTCGCCAAGCGCAAGTCGGGTGACTACTGGAAGCCGGGACGCGGCAATTTCGATTCGGTCGAACTGCGCTACATCGGTGACGCCGCCGTGCGCACCCAGGCCCTGATCACCAATCAGGTCGATGCCATCAACCGCGTCAACGCGAAAACGGTGGATCTGTTGTCCAAGAGCAAGTCGGTCAAGATCACGCGCTCGCAAGGTGCCGGCAACCGGTTTGCCTTCGTGGCGCTGACCGACGTGGATCCGTACAAGAAACGTGATGTGATGCTGGGCCTGAAATACGGTATCGACCGCAAGACCATCATCAAGAACGTGTTCTCGGGTTACGCAACCCTGGGCAACGACCACACGATCGGGCCATTGAACAAGTACTACGACAAGACGCAGAAATCGCGACCCTACGATCCAGACAAGGCGGCCTTCCACTTCAAGAAGGCCGGCATGAGCGGACCGTTCGAACTGCAGGTGTCCGAAGGTGCCTACACCGGCGCGACCGACTCGGCCGTGATCTTCCAGGAGTCTCTCAAGAAGGCCAAGGCCAACCTGGACGTCAAGCGGGTTTCCGGTGACGGCTACTGGGACAACGTCTGGCTCAAGGTGCCGTTCTGCGCGGTGTACTGGGGCAACCGTCCCACAGCCGACCTGCAGTTGTCGCAGACCTTCGTGACCGGGCAGACCTGGAACGACACCCACTACTCGAACCCGAAGTTCGACAAACTGATAGTGGACGCACGGGTTGAGCTCGACGAGGCAAAGCGCCTGGAAATGTACTCCGAGTGCCAGCGCCTGCTGTCCGAAGAAGCCGGCATGATCTGTTTCGCCATCGGCGACGCACTGGACGCTGGCAACACCCGCCTGCGTGGCCTCGAGCCCCATGCACGTTACGACTTGAACGATCAGCGTCTGGCCGAAAAAGGCTGGTTCGCCTGATAGAGCGTCACCGGACCCATACCCCATTAATCATGAATGGGTCAAAGGGGTCCGGTCACACACAAAAAAGCGCGCTTGCGCTGGGCCTGCCCGCAGGTCTGGCCCAGCGCGCTTTTTTGTGGGGGATTCCGTTTTGATATGCCCGGTCTGGCAAGATTGGCCCGGTCGGCAACCTAGAAAGACAGCATCATGCTAAAACTCATCGTCAATCGATTAGGCCAGGGGGTGGTCACGCTGTTTGCGGTGTCCGTCCTGATCTTCGTCTGTACGCAAATCCTGCCTGGCGACGTCGCGTCGGCGGTGCTGGGGCAGGGCGCGACACCGGAGGCGCTGGCGGCGTTTCGCAAGGAACTCGGACTGAACATACCCGCCTACCAGCGTTATTTCAACTGGTTATGGGGCGCTGTACAGGGTGACCTCGGTGTGTCGATGACCAACCAGCGCGTGATCATCGACGAACTGCTGCCCCGCCTGTACAACACGCTGTTCCTGGCCGGTTACGCGGCATTGATCGCGATTCCATTGTCGGTTGGCCTTGGAATCATGGCCGCGATCAACGAAGGCAAGCTGATCGACAAGGCGTCGAACATCCTGACCCTCATCACGATCTCGATACCGGAGTTTTTCATTGCCTATCTGATGATCATCTTCTTTGTCGTCAACCTCGGATGGTTCCCGTCGCTGGCCACGGTTTATCCTGGCATTGAATTCAGTGAACGGGTCTACATCACGACCTTGCCAGCTGTGGCGCTGACCATGCTGGTGGCCGCGCATATGTTGCGCATGACGCGCAGCTCGGTGCTGTCGGTGATGTCCAGCCCGTATATCGAGATGGCTTTTCTGAAGGGCGCCAAGCGCACGCGCGTGATCTCGCGCCATGCGCTGCCTAATGCGGCGGCGCCCATCATTACCGTCATCGCACTGAACCTGGCCTATCTGGTGGTGGGTGTGGTGGTGCTCGAGGCGGTGTTCGTCTACCCTGGCATCGGGCAACTGATGGTCGACGCGGTGTCCAAACGCGACGTACCGGTGATCCAGGCTTGTGGCCTGGTTTTTGCAATGGTGTTCGTGGTGCTCAACACACTGGCGGACGTTGCCATCATTCTGGTCAATCCACGGCTGCGGCACAAGCGCTGACGAACAAGGAGAACAACAATGAGAATACTTGGACACAAACCCACGGTCACCGCCTGGATCGGTATGGCCATCATCGTGGTGAACCTGGCGGTTGCGATCTTCGGCCCGGCGTTCGCGCCGTATTCGGAATCGCAGACGGTCGGCTCGACCTGGGATGAACCCAGTGTGCAGATGCTGCTGGGCGCCGACCAGATCGGCCGCGACATGCTGACGCGCCTGATCTACGGCGCACGCATGACGATCGGCGTGGCGCTGGCCACCACGGCGCTGTCGTTTTTCATCGGCATCACGCTTGGCTTTGCCGCTGCGGTGCTGGGCGGCTGGGTCGACACTGTCATCTCGCGCCTGGTTGACGTGATCCTGTCGATTCCGCTGCTGATTCTGGCCTTGATCATCCTGGGCGTGTTCGGCTCGTCGATTCCGGTGCTGATCATCACCATTGCGGTGCTTGACTCCACCAGGGTGTTCCGACTGGCGCGCGCGCTGGGCATGAACCTGACGGTGCTTGAATACGTCGAGGCAGCGCGCTTGCGTGGCGAGGGCACGTGGTGGATCATCCGCCGCGAAATCCTTCCGAATGCGTCGGCGCCGTTGCTGTCCGAGTTTGGCCTGCGCTTTTGCTTCAACTTCCTGTTCATCGCAGCCCTGTCCTTCCTGGGCCTGGGCATTCAGCCTCCGTTCGCCGACTGGGGCGGCATGGTGCGCGAGAACTCGGCTGCGATCAACTTCGGCATGCTGGCGCCGATCTGGCCCGCACTGGCGATCACGATCCTGACGGTCGGGGTCAACATGGTCGTCGACTGGTTGTTGTCGGTCGAGGCGCGCCCTTCTGGCGCACAGGCAGAAATGTGAGGACGACATGATTGACAAAATCGACAAGAAAATCATCCTGCAGATCAAGGGACTGCGCCTGGAAGCCGTACGTGGGGGCACGGTCATCGTCGATAACGTCGACGTCACGTTGCATGCCGGCGAAGTGCTGGGCCTGATTGGCGAGAGTGGTGCCGGCAAGTCCACCATCGGACTGTCCGCGATGGCGTATGCGCGTGCGGGTGTGCACATCGCCAAAGGCGCGGTCGAGATTGACGGCGTCAACATCCGCGAACTCAATGCCGCCGGGCGGCGCGATGTGCGCGGCGTGCGCATCGCCTATGTGGCGCAGTCGGCATCGGCGGCGTTCAACCCGGCCCACACCATC
This sequence comes from Burkholderiales bacterium, assembly GCA_038326025.1. Lineage (GTDB taxonomy): Bacteria > Pseudomonadota > Gammaproteobacteria > Burkholderiales > Burkholderiaceae_C > CAISIP01. The sequence goes on along the minus strand of JBBQJP010000030.1, from coordinate 46,624 downwards.
ATGGACCAGGTCTGCGAGGCGCCGATGATCCACGGCATCATGTCGCGCCAGGAGGCCGAGGCATGGGCGCGCGATCTGTTCAAGTCACTCGACCTGCCCGACCATGAGACCTTTGGCGACCGTTATCCGCACCAGGCCTCGGGTGGCCAGTTGCAGCGGGCGATGGCGGCCATGGCCATGTCCTGCCGGCCTGACATTCTGGTGCTGGACGAACCCACCACGGCACTGGACGTGACCACGCAGATCGAGGTGCTGATCCTGCTCAAGTCGCTGATCCGCGAGTACGGCTCGGCTGCGTTGTACATCACCCATGACCTGGCCGTGGTGGCCCAGGTGGCGGATCGCATCAAGGTGCTGCGCCACGGCAAGGAAGTCGAGGAAGGCACGGTCGACGAGGTGCTGCAGGCTCCGAAACAGGAGTACACCAAGCAACTGGTCGCCGTGCGCGGCGCTGCTGCCAGCGAACGCGCGGTTCAGTCATCGGTTCAGGACGAGGTCATCCTCAAGGTCGAGAGCATCTATGCGGCCTACGGCAGTTTCAAGGTGGTCAACGACGTCAGCCTGGATGTGAAGCGGGGAGAGACCGTCGCCGTCGTGGGTGAATCGGGTTCCGGCAAATCGACGCTGGCGCGCATCATTACCGGCTTGTTGCCGCCCAGTGCGGGGAAGATCCTTTTTAAGGGCCAGCCCTTGCCTAAAAGCCTGGCCGAGCGCGACAAGAACCTCCGGCGGCAGATTCAACTGGTGTACCAGATACCGGATGTGGCGCTCAATCCCCGCCAGCGCCTGCTCGAAACCATTGGTCGCCCCGTCAGTTTCTATGCCGGTCTCGGCGGCGATCAGAGGATGGTGACCGAGGGTGGTGATATGCCCGTGAAGGAGACGCTTGACCATTCGTCGAGCAGCTACTTCGGCATGAAGTCCAGTGAGGTGGAAAAACGCACACTCGAACTGCTGGATATGGTGGAGTTGCCACGCGACTTCCTGATGCGGCGCCCGACCGAACTCTCGGGCGGGCAGAAGCAGCGGGTATGCGTGGCACGCGCACTGGCTGCAAGGCCGGACCTGATCATCCTGGATGAACCCACGTCGGCGCTGGACCCGCTGGTGGCCGAGGAAATTCTCAAGTTGCTGCGTCGCCTGCAGGCGGAACTCGGACTGTCCTATGTGCTCATTACGCACGATCTGGATGTGGTGCACCGCATCGCCCACCGCACCGCGGTGATGCTCAAGGGTTCTTTTGTGGCGTTCGACACCACCGACAAGATCTTCGAGGGGCCATACCACCCCTATACCGAGGAACTGGTCACCGCTGTACCAGTCATGCGCAGCGACTGGCTCGACGGAGTGCTGGCCAAACGCGCCGCGAAAGAAAAAGCGGCCGCCGCCTGATTCTCGGAATCCCTTGTGCAGCGTCCGCGGCCGCATTTGCGCAGCGCTGCCCTGGTCGTCTGCGAGGTAAACGCATTGGCCGCATGACCGATTTCCAGGAAAGACCAACAGATGTGGAAACCCATCGTAGGTCGACTGGCTCAGGGGGTGGCGACCGTATTCGCCATCTCGGTCCTGATATTTATTCTCACCCAGATGCTGTCCGGCGATGTCGCGTCGGCTGTGCTCGGTCACTATGCGACACCTGATGCCCTGGCGGCGTTTCGCAAGGAACTCGGGCTGAACGCGCCAGCCCACGAAAGGTATTTCAACTGGTTGTCGGGCGCGACGCGCGGCGATCTGGGCGTTTCGATGACAAACCAACGCGTCATCATCGACGAATTGCTGCCACGTTTGAAGAACACCTTGTTCCTGGCCGGTTACGCGGCCGTGCTCGCGATTCCGCTGTCGGTGGGTTTGGGTGTGCTGGCCGCGGTCAACGAAGGCAAACTGGTCGACAAGGCCTCCAATGTCCTGACGCTGATCACCATTTCGATACCCGAATTCTTTATCGGTTACCTGATGATCATCCTGTTCGTCGTCAAGCTGCAGTGGTTTCCATCGCTTGCGACGGTGTATCCGGGCATGACGTTTGGCGAGCGGGTCTACATCACGACCCTGCCAGCGGTTGCCTTGATGATGCTGGTGGCAGCGCACATGCTGCGCATGACGCGCAACTCGGTGTTGTCGGTGATGTCGAGCCCGTACATCGAGACGGCGTTTCTCAAGGGTGCCAAGCGCATGCGCGTGATCTCGCGCCATGCCTTGCCCAATGCGGCCGCGCCGATCGTGACGGTGGTGGCGTTGAATCTGGCATATCTGGTCGTGGGTGTGGTTGTGCTGGAGAACGTGTTCGTGTATCCCGGAATTGGCCAGTTGATGGTCGATGGGGTGACCAAGCGCGATGTGCCTGTGATTCAGGCCTGCGGCCTCGTGTTCGCGACGGTGTTCGTCGTGCTCAACACGTTGGCGGATGTGGCGATCATCCTGGTCAATCCGCGGCTCCGCCAATGGCGCTGAAAGGCGACAACGCCGTCCTGATCGGACAAAAGGAGGGCCGGCGGCCGTCCTTTTCCTTCACGTTGCCCGCGCTGGCACTTATCCAGGCGTTTCCGACAGCCTTCTGGGCCTGTAGGACCCGGCTGACGATCGATGCCGGCAACGGCTGATGCCGAAGGGACTTGCGTTTCACGATCATGGAGCAACTGAGAAACGCCAACCGGAAGAAGCAACACCATGCATTCGTACAACATACCATCGCCTGGCAAAGTCGACATCGAATTGCCGCTGGACGACGAAAGTTCGTATGTGGATCTCGATTCGACGATGGGCTCTGTGGCAGGGCGCGCAGGCGGTTTTGCGCCAACGCTGTCGCAGGTGGCTGCGTATCCACAAGGCGCCGGAATGCGCCCGCAAGACTTCTTGCGCATGAGCGCCTGACGCAAGTCCGTTCGCGCTGGGGGCCAGTCGGCCTGCCAGCGTGGAGCCCGCAGGCAAACCACCGTAACATGGCGGGCATGAACACCCGCACAAACATGCCGTCCGTCTACCTGCCACATGGCGGCGGACCGGCGTTTTTCATGGACGGCCCCATGGGGGAGATGTTCCGCCCTATGGGCCAGTTTTTGGCCTCGTTTCACACGCTTTTGCCGCAGAAACCCCGCGCCATTCTGGTTGTCACTGCCCATTGGGAGGCAGCGCAGGCCAGCTTCTGTGGTGGCGAAAATCCCGCGCTGATCTACGACTACCACGGATTTCCGAAAGAGACCTACGCCATCACCTACCCTGCCCCCGGAGCGCCGGGTTTGGCGGCGAAGGCCGCCAAGTTGCTCAGTGATGCGGGTATCGAGAGTCGGGTCGACCCGCAGCACGGCTGGGATCACGGCGTTTTCATTCCGCTCAAGGTCATGTATCCGCAGGCCGACATACCGGTGCTGGCAATGTCGCTCAAGGTGGGCCTGTCGCCAGCGCAGCACCTGGCCATGGGCGAAGCCCTGCGACCTTTGCGCGACGAAGGCGTGTTGATCATGGGCAGCGGCATGAGTTATCACAACCTGCGCCAGATGGGCAACAGCGCCGCCGCGCTGGATTTTGACCGCTGGCTCGATGGTGCCATGGCTGGCGATGCCGACTACCGACGCTCTTGGCTGACCCAGTGGACGCAGGCCCCGGCCGGGCTCACCGCGCATCCACGCGAGGAGCACCTGTTGCCGCTGATGGTGGCCTCCGGCGCCGGAGGCGATGTGTCAGGGCGAAAGTTATGGAGCGGAGCGGTGGGCGCGACGGCCGTGTCGGCCTGGGCCTTCGACTAGCCCCGCGCGTTCGCTGCGCTGCGTGGGGCGACGTGGGGCGACGTGGGGCGTCGGCCCATGCAGACGGCGGCTTACTTCTTGCCCAGACCCAGTTGCTGCGCGGCCTCGGTGTAGAGCCGGGTTTTTTCCTTCATGAAGGCGTCCATCTGGTCGGTTCCGACATTGACCAGCTCGAAACCGCTTTTGGCGGCCAGTTCCTTCATTTCCGGGTCGTTGTTCATCTGGGCCCACAGGTCGGACAGTCGCTTGCGCGTCTCGGCTGAAGTGGACTTGGGCACACCAATACCGCGGTAGGCACCATCCACCCAGTCGACGCCGAGTTCACGGAAGGTCGGCACGTCGGGCAGCAGCGGGTGGCGCTTTTCCATCGCCACCGCCAGCGCGCGTACCTTGGTCTTGTTGTTGATGGCAAACGCGGTGTACGACATGGCGCCGTCGATCTGGCCGCCGACCACGGCAATGGCCATGTCGCCGGTGCCCTTGAACGGCACGTAGCCGGACTTGACGCCGAATGCGGCGTTCATCCTTTCATGGGCCGCGTGGTTGGCAGAATTCAGGCCCGAGCCGCCGATGTTGAGTTTGCCAGGCGCGGCCTTGGCGGCCTTGATGAAATCGGCGAAGTTTTTGATCGGACTTTGCTCTGGCACCACCAGGCTGTCGGGCGTGAAGTGGAACCAGAACACCGGCGTGACATCTGCGGTCTTGTATTGCACCTGGCCTTCGATCGGCTGGAACACGATGTGCGGCAGGTTGACCCCCACGATGTTCACGCCGTCGGCCGGCAGGCTGTTCATCTGGCCCCACATCAAGCCGCCACCGGCACCGGGCTTGTACTGCACGACAGTTTCGATTGCCGGACATTTTTTCTTCAGCACCATCTGCTGATGGCGCGCCGACAGGTCGGATTCGCCGCCGGGCGGAAATGCCTGCCAGTACTGAACGCTCTTGTCCGGGCAGACGGTCGTCTGGGCCGAAACCACAGGCGCGAGCAAAACGATGCACAGGGCAGAAAACAGTTTCTTCATGGTGTGTCTCCAGTGTTGAATCGATACGTTGACAAGGTTCAGGCTGCCCGGCGCAGTTCGGGTTTTGCGGCGATGCGCGCGCAGATCGCGTCTGTCACCAGAGCGGTGGTCGCGTTGCCGCCCAGGTCGCGGGTATGCAGGCCGGCGTCGGCGGTGACCGACTCGATGGCCTGCATCAGGCTCGCTGCGGCCTGTGTTTCGCCCAGGTGTTCGAGCAGCATCACGCAGGACCAGAAAGTGCCGATCGGATTGGCCAGTCCCTGGCCCATGATGTCGAAGGCCGAGCCATGGATGGGTTCGAACATCGACGGGTAACGGCGCTCCGGATCGATGTTGCCGGTGGGCGCGATGCCCAGGCTGCCGGCCAGCGCCGCAGCCAGGTCGCTCAGGATGTCGGCGTGCAGATTGGTGGCCACCAGTGTGTCGAGCGAGGCAGGCCGATTGACCATGCGCGCAGTGCAGGCGTCGACCAGTTCCTTGTCCCAGCCCACGTCGGGGAATTCGCGCGCGATCTCGGCGGCGATTTCGTCCCACATCACCATGGCGTGGCGCTGGGCGTTGGACTTGGTGACCACCGTCAGCAGCTTGCGCGGCCGCGACTGCGCCAGGCGAAAGGCAAATCGCATGATGCGCTCGACACCGGCGCGCGTCATCATCGACAGGTCGGTCGCGACCTCGATCGGGTGACCCTGGTGCGCGCGGCCGCCGACGCCGGCATATTCACCTTCAGAGTTCTCGCGCACGATGACCCAGTCCAGGTCCTTGCGTTCGCAGCGCTTGAGTGGCCCGTCGATGCCGGGCAGGATGCGCGTGGGTCGCACATTGGCGTACTGATCGAAGCCTTGGCAGATCTTCAGGCGCAGGCCCCACAGCGTGACATGGTCGGGGATATGCGGGTCGCCCGCCGAACCGAACAGGATCGCGTCCTGCCCGCGCAGCTGGTCCAGCCCGTCGGCCGGCATCATGACGCCGTGCTGGCGGTAGTAGTCGCCGCCCCAGTCAAAACCGGTGAAAGTGAACTGCAGGCCTGGCCGCGCATCGGCCAGCGCCTGCAGCACGACCTGACCGGCCGGCACCACTTCCTTGCCTATGCCGTCTCCCGGGATGCAAGCGATGCGATAAGTCTTCATGGTGTGTTTTCTGATGGGTGAAGATGGGGCACTGTAACCTTGCTGAAATTCAACGAACGGCGCTAAAGTAAAGCTACTTTTCAGTTTGAATCAACAATGTCCACACCTACGAGTGCGCCGGCCGAGATGGCCTTCTTCAGTCAGCTGGCGCATTGCGGCAGCCTGTCGGCCACGGCCCGCGAACTGGCGATCACGACACCAGCGGTAAGCCGGCGCCTGGCCCAGATGGAGGCCCGCCTGGGGGTGCAACTGTTGCATCGCACCACCCGGCGCTTCAGCCTGACGCACGAAGGCGAGATCTACCTGGAACACGCGCGGCGCATCCTGGCCGACATTGATGACATGGAGCGGCTGGTGGGAGGGGCGCAGGCTACGCCGCGAGGCCTGCTGCGGGTGAATGCGACGCTGGGTTTCGGTCGCAGCCACATTGCGCCGCTGATCGCCGGTTTCGCGCGCCAGCACCCACAGGTTCAGGTGCAATTGCAGTTGACGGTCAATCCGCCGCCGTTGACCGACGATGCCTTCGATGTGTGCGTGCGTTTTGGTGCGCCACCCGATGCGCGCGTCATCGCGCGCCGGCTTGCGCCCAACCGCCGGCTGCTGTGTGCGTCACCGGCTTACCTGACCCGTTTTGGTGTGCCCCGTTCGCCGGATGAGCTGGCGCGTCACAACTGCATCGGCATCCGCCAGGGTGATGAGGCCTACAACATCTGGCGCCTGACGTCGGGCGCGCGCGCCAGCGTCGTCAAGGTCCGGGGCGATCTGAGCAGCAATGACGGCGAAATCGCCGTCAGTTGGGCGCTGGCCGGCTTGGGCATCGTGATGCGTGCCGAATGGGACGTTGCGCGTTACCTGCGCAGCGGCCGCCTGGTCCAACTGCTGGAGGCTTGGGCGACGCCACCGGCCGACATCCACGCGGTCTATCCGCAGCGCCACCAGGTGTCATCCCGGGTAGTTGCATTTGTCGACCTGCTGGCAGCGCATTTCGGCAAGACGGCCACGCGCGAGGCCGCCCATGTGCAGGGGTGGTAAGCCGGGGCGCAGGTGTGAGCCCACGATCCTGTCCCGGCGCCCCGAGTCTCAGTAGTTCGCGTCCGCGAACGACCCCTTGCGCCGGTTCACATAGTCCAGGATCGCCTCGTCCACCGCCACGTCCATCGCCGGCGCTTCGTATTCGGCCAACTGCTTCTTGAAGCTGGCATTGGCGCGTTGCGCCAGGTCGCGTGAACCCTCGGCTTCCCACTGCTCGAAGCTGTTGTTGTCAGTGATCGGCGAACGGTAGAACGCGTTCTCGAAATTGGCCTGGGTATGGGCACAACCCAGGAAGTGCTTGCCGGGGCCGACTTCGCGGATGGCGTCCATTGCCTGACCGTTCTCGGACATGTCCACGCCAGCGAGCAGCGTGTGCATCATGCCGGCCTGGTCAACGTCCATGACGAACTTCTCGTAACCCATGGACAAGCCGCCCTCCAGCCAGCCTGCGGTGTGCAACACGAAGTTGACGCCGCCCAGGCAGGTTGGCAGCAGGGTGTTGGCCGATTCCGATGCTGCCTGGGCATCGGCGATCTTGGAGCCGCACAGGCCACCACCTGAGCGAAACGGCACACCCAGGCGCCGCGCCAGCGCCGCCATCACATACAGCACCAGCGCCGGCTCGGGCGTGCCGAAGGTCGGTGCGCCGGACTGCATCGAGATGCTGGAGGCAAAACTGCCCAGCACCACCGGTGCGCCGGGGTTGCACAGCTGTACAAAGGCCATGCCGGCGAGCGCCTCGGCCAGCGTCTGGGCGCAGGTACCCGCTACCGTGACCGGCGACATCGCGCCGGCCAGGATGAAGGGCGTAATGATCGTCGCCTGGTTGTTGCGCGCATAAACCTTGGCTGCGCCGAGCATGGTGTCGTCGAAGGTCATCGGAGAGTTCGCGTTGATCAGGTTGATGACCACGGTGCGCGGCTTGCCGGTGAGCGGATCGATGTAGTTGTCGCCGAACAGGATCTTGGCCATCTCGACCGTGTCCTGGGCGCGTTCAGGGTGTGTGACCGAGCCCATGAACGGCTTGTCGCTGTACTTCATATGGCTGTAAACCATGTCAAAGTGACGCTTGTTCACTGGCAGGTCGACCGGTTCGCAGATCGTGCCGCCGGAATGATGCAGCGAGTTGGCCATGTAAGCCAGTTTCACGAAGTTCTGGAAGTCATCGATCGTGGCGTAGCGTCGGCCCTTGTCAAGGTCGCGCACGAACGGCGAGCCGTAGGCGGGTGCGAAGACGGTGTTTTTGCCGCCGATGACGACATTTCGCGCCGGATTACGCGCATATTGCGTGAATTCGCGCGGCGCGGTCGCTTGCACCAGCTTGCGTGCCAGGCCCGACGGAAAACGTACCCGCTCGCCCTTGACGTCGGCGCCGGCTGCGCGAAACAGTTCCAGCGCTTCCGGTTCGTCGCGAAAATCAATGCCGATTTCCTCGAGGATCGTATTGGCGTTGTTCTCGATGGTCTGCAGGCCCTCTTCGTCCAGCACCTCGTAGAACGGCACGCGACGGGTGATGTAAGGCACCGACTGACTGCTGCGCGCGCTGCGGGCGGCCCGCTTGGCTTCACGTCCACCGCTGGCCCTGCGCCCGCGCGCTGCGGGTTCCGTGCCCGAGCCCTGTACCGATGCCTCATCCATGCTGCGTCTCCGAAAAGAAAAGTCGGGGGCGGATGCGCCCGAAAGTAGCCAGAGTATGGTCAAGCGCCGCCGGTAAAGTGATCCGCAAGCGACGCCCTCTGGCGTGCCCACGCCAATTGTCGTGTGCAGGCCTTTGCCCGGTTCGACAAGCTTGGCGCCACGACACCTTCCAAGCGCGTCTGTCGCTGCAAAGCCAATGTCTGTCGTTTGGCGTCCAAGCGGTTTGTTGCCGCGCCACTAGTATTCCGTGGCCCGAAAGGCTTTGTTCAATATCGTGGGGATTTCAGCATGGTTGCAAAAGTGATTGACGGACACGCCGTCGCCCGACAGGTACGTGAAGAGTGTCGCCAACAGACACAGGCGCTGATCGCGCAGGGCGTCACGCCGGGGCTGGCCGTCGTCATCGTGGGCGACGACCCCGCCTCCAAGGTCTATGTGGCCAACAAGATCAAGGCCTGCAACGAGGTCGGCCTGAAATCGACTGTTTATGCCTATGCGGCAGACACGCCGGATGCCGAGGTCGAGGCCAAGATTCTGGCGCTCAATGCCGACCCCACCGTGCATGGCATCCTGGTGCAGTTGCCGCTGCCGAAACATTTCGACGGCAAACGGGTGCTGGCGGCGATCTCCAGCGACAAGGATGTCGACGGGTTTCATCTGTACAACGTCGGCAGCCTGGTGCAGGGCGAAACCCTGTTCCCGCCTTGCACGCCATTCGGAGTACAGAAAATGCTCGAATACGAGAATATTCCGATCGAAGGGCAGAACGTGGTGGTGGTGGGGGCCAGCAATATCGTCGGCAAACCGATGGCGCTGATGCTGATGCAAAAGGACGCCACCGTCGTCATCTGCCATGCCAAGACGCGCGACCTGGCGCAGTTCACCATCCTGGCCGACATTTTGGTGGTCGCCGCCGGGCGGCCTAACCTGATCCTGCCGCAGATGGTACGCACCGGCGCAGTGGTCATCGATGTGGGCATCAACCGGTTGCCCGACGGCAAACTGGTCGGCGATGTGGATTTTGAAGGCGTGCGCCAGAAGGCCTCGTATATCTCGCCGGTGCCCGGCGGCGTGGGCCCGATGACGGTGACCATGCTGGTGCTCAACACGGTGCAGTCGGCGGTGCGTGCAGCGGGTTGAGTACCCGCCGCCGTGACGACACGCAGTCAGCGCCGCAAATGCCCGGATAATTTGCGTCATGGCGCATCTGTTGATTGTGGAAGACGATGAACTGCTGCGCGACGCGTTGGGCAGCCTGCTGGAGCACGCCGGGCACCAGGTGAGCATGGCGCCGGATGGCGAGTCGGCCTTGGCGCAACTGGCCGACGGTGCGTTCGACGGTGTGGTGCTGGACCTGGGCCTGCCGCGCATCGATGGCCTGAGCGTGTTGCAGCAACTGCGTGTGCAGCTTCCCACGCTGCCGGTGTTGATCCTCACCGCCCGCGATGGCGTCGAAGACCGGGTGGCAGGGCTCAATGCCGGTGCCGACGACTACCTCACCAAGCCATTTAGCAGCGACGAATTGAAGGCACGACTGCAATCGATGTTGCGCCGGTCCAAACTGCCGGCGTTCGGCCGGGGCCACGCAGCCGCTGTTGCCAGCTCCGATCCGGCGCTATTGCTGCGTGTCGATGCCCAACTGCCCCGTGCCTGGTTATTGGATGATCCGGTCGACCTCACGCAGCGCGAATGGGAACTGCTGGACTTGTTGCTCGCGCGCCAGGGTCAGGTGGTCAGCCGTGAAGACGTGTGGGCCGCCTGGCAGTCCGACGCCGGTGACACCGCCGGCTTGGCCTCGAACGCGCTGGAGGTGTACGTGCATCGGCTGCGACGCAAGCTGGTCCACCCTGCGCTGAATATCCGCAATGTCCGCGGTCTGGGTTACATGCTGGAACTCGGCGTTCGTTAAGCCTGCCCGCACTGGACCATGCAGTACGCGCCCAGTCTGTCCCTGCGACGCCAGCTATTGCTGTGGCTGCTGCTGCCCCAACTGGTGCTTTGGGCCGGTGGTGGCCTGCTGGCCTACCGCATTGCATTGAGTTATGCCGAAAAAGCGATCGATCAGTCGCTGACGCTGTCGGTGCGCGCCCTGGCGCGCCAGGTCAAGCCGATCGGCTCCGGGCTGCTGGTGGACTTTCCACGGGCGGCGCAGGATGTACTGGAGCAGGACCCCAAGGACAAGCTGAGCTACATGGTGTCGTCTCCACCGGGTAGCTTCCTGCTTGGCAGTCAGCAGTTGCCGCAACCAGGCAAGGATTCGCTGCCGGTCGGCGAGCCGGTTCTGTACCGCGCGCAGGTAGACGGAAAACCCCAACGCCTCGTGGCGCTGGATCTGCGTTATGGCGAGGCCAACGCGCCGCAGACCTTGCGCGTGCAGGTGAGCAAGAGCCTGGCCGTGCAACAGCAGATCGCCCGTGAGCTGGTGGCCGACATGCTGGCGCCGTTGCTGGCGCTGGGCGTGCTGCTCAGTTTGCTGGTCTACGGCGGTATCCGGCGCGGCATGGCGCCACTTACGCGACTGACCGCTCAAGTGGAGTACCGTTCGGTGAACGCGCTGTCACCGATCGGCATGACCCAGGCTCCAAGCGAAGTGCACGCCCTGGTACAGGCGATCAATGGCTTGCTCGACGAGGTCGCGCGCAGCGTGCATCAGGAAAAACGTTTCATCAACGACGCGGCGCACCAGTTGCGCACGCCGCTGGCCGGGCTGATCAGCCAGGTGGAACTGGCCCAGAACGAAGCCAGGGACCCGTCGATGCGACAACGCCTTGGCAAGGTTCTGACCGGCGCCGAGCGCAGTGCCCACCTGGTGCACCAGTTGCTGACGCTGGCGCGCAGCGAGACCCCGGTGCGCCTGCAGTCAATGGACCTGGCCGTGCTGGCGCGCGATGTGGCGCGGGAATGGACACCGCGCGCGATCGCGGCCGGACTCGACCTGGGCTTCGATGGTGCGCAGCATCTGGCGATCGACGGTGACGAACTGCAGTTGCGCGAAGCCCTGGCCAATCTGATCGATAACGCCATACGTTATGCAGGGCGCGGTTGCACGCTGACCATCCGGGTTCAGCCAATGGCCGACGGCGCGCAGCTGGTGGTCGAGGACAACGGGCCCGGCCTGAGCATTGACGAACTGACCCATGTGTTTCAGCGATTCTGGCGCGCCAGCAGTCAGCCCGATGGCTGCGGACTGGGGCTGGCGATCGTGCGGGAAATCGCGCACCGGCATGGAGGTGAGGCGAGGGTGCAGGCCATCGCCCCGCAAGGATTGCGCGTCGAACTCCTGTTGCCCGTTGCCGGCGGCGAGCGGCGCAGTGCGCTCTGAGCAGGGGCAGTATGTGCGGCAGCTGCGCGCCGGGTCAGCCCATGCGCAACCCGCTGGCCTTGTCGAACCAGTTGTTGTGCTTGCCGCTGACGGTCATGCCAACCGATTCACCCAGGCGGACCTTGGTATTGGCTGGTGCCCGCACCGTGATCAGGCCGACGCCGGTTTTGAGCACCACATAGGTGTCGGCTCCCGTGGGTTCGACCAGCACTACCTCACCGCGCCAGGGTGCGTCGTCGCTCAGGTGGATGTGTTCGGGGCGTTGGCCCAGCGTGGCCTCGGTTTTGTCAGGGCACGGCAAGTCGAGCGCGCCGTCCTTGAATACAAAACGGGACTGTTCACCCTGGCGCTCGACACGGCCGTCGATGAAATTCATCGTCGGTGAACCGATGAAGCCGGCTACATAGGTATTGACCGGGCTGCGGTAGATCTCGTCCGGCGTGCCGATCTGCTGCAGTACGCCGTCTTTCATCACCGCGATGCGGCTGCCCAGCGTCATCGCCTCGATCTGGTCGTGGGTTACGTAGACGGTGGTGATGCCGGCGAGCAGGTGCAGGCGCTTGATCTCGGCGCGCATCTCGACGCGCAGCTTGGCATCCAGATTGGACAGCGGCTCGTCGAACAGGAACAGCTGCGGATCCCGTGCCAGGGCCCGACCCATGGCCACGCGCTGGCGCTGGCCACCCGAGAGCTGGGCCGGTCGGCGGTCGAGCAGGTGCTCGATCTGCAACATGACGGCGACCTCCTGGATGCGCTTCTTTCGGGCCTCTTTGGGCACCTTGCGCATTTCCAGCGCAAAGCCGATGTTGTCGGCCACCGTCATGGTCGGGTACAGGGCGTAACTCTGGAACACCATGGCGATGTCGCGCTGCGCCGGCGCCACGCCGACGACGTTTTTGCCGGCGATGCGCACTTCGCCTTCGGTCGGCTCTTCCAGGCCGGCGATGATGTTGAGCAGCGTGGATTTTCCGCAACCCGAAGGCCCGACCAGGATCAGGAACTCGCCCGGTTCCACGTCGATGTCGATGCGCTTGAGCACTTCAGTCGTGTTGTTGCCCTTGCCGAAAGCCTTGCGGATGCCCGCGATCTGAAGAGAAGAAGCCATGTGATTCACCCTTTCACGGCGCCAGCCGTGAGACCTTTGACGAAATATTGGCCGGCCAGCACATAGACCAGCATGGTCGGCAGGCCGGCGATGATGGCCGCAGCCATGTCGACGTTGTAGTTCTTGACGCTGCTGGTGGTGTTGGCCATGTTGTTCAGGCCCACCGTCACCGGCTTGCTGTCGGCGCCACTGAACGCCACGCCGAACAGGAAGTCATTCCAGATGTTGGTGAACTGCCAGATCAGCGTGACCATCAGGATAGGTGTGGACATCGGCAATACGATGCGCAGAAAAATGCGCCAAAAGCCGGCACCGTCGATGCGCGCGGCGTTGACCAGCTCGCGCGGAATGGCGGTGTAGTAGTTGCGGAAGAACAGCGTTGTGCCCGCCATGCCCGCCAGGCAGTGCACCAGGATCAGCCCGACGATGGAACTCGACAGGCCAAGATACCCCAGCACCTGACTCATGGGCAGCAACACCACCTGGAATGGCATGAACACGCCGAACAGCAGGAAACCGAACAACACCTCGCTGCCGCGAAAGCGCCACATGCTCAGCACGTAACCGTTGATCGCGCCCCAGGCGGTGGAGATCAGCACCGCGGGCACGGCCATGATCACGGAGTTCATGAAGTAGGGCTGCAGGCCCCGGCAGTCCACGCCGGTGCAGGCCGACGACCAGGCCAGCTTCCAGGCCTCGAGGTTCAGCGCGCCAGGCAGGCTCAGCAGGTTGCCGGAGCGGATCTCATCGGCGTCCTTGAGCGAGGTGACCAGCATCACGTAGAGCGGCGCGAGGAAGAAGAACGCGGCCAGCAGCAGCAGGCTGTAGACCGCGATGCGGGGCAGGGCTTTAGCGATCATGGGGCTTGGCACGCAGTTCGCTGTACAGATAAGGCACGACGATGGCGGCCACCGTGGCCAGCATCATGGTGGCGCTGGCGGCGCCCAGGCCGATCTGCCCGCGGGTAAAGCTCATCACATACATGAAGGTGGCCGGCACGTCGGTGGCATAACCCGGCCCGCCGGAAGTCAGGGCCATCACCAGGTCGAAACTCTTGATCGACAGGTGCGATAACACCAGGATGGTGGAGAACACCACCGGACGCAGGATCGGCAGGATGATGCGCCAGTAGACCAGCGGCAGCGAGGCACCGTCAATCTGTGCCGCCTTGATGATGCTGTCGTCGATGCCGCGCAGACCCGCCAGAAACAGCGCCATCGCAAAACCCGCAGACTGCCAGATGCCGGCCAGCACCACGCAGTAGATGGCCATGTCGGATTGCACCAGCCAGTCGAAACTGAAACTGCTCCAGCCCAGGTCATGCATCAGTTTTTGCAGCCCCAGGCTGGGGTTGAGAATCCATTTCCAGGCGGTGCCGGTCACGATGAAGGACAAGGCCATGGGATAAAGGTAGATGGTGCGCAGAAACCCTTCGGCACGTACCTTCTGGTCCAGAAAGATGGCCAGCACCATGCCCAGCGCCATCGAGCCGCCCACATACAACACGCTGAAAATGCCCAGGTTGGTCAGTGCCACATACCAGCGATCCATGCCCCAGAGCTCGACGTATTGCTCCAGTCCCACGAACTCGTCGTAGTTGGGCAACATGCGCGATCCGGTCACCGACAACACGCCGTTCCAGATCATGAAGCCATAGATGAAGGCGAAGCCGAGCACGAAGCCCGGCGCGATCACCAGTTTGGGAAGAATGTTTTCGGTGGTTTTCATGGGTGTGGCTTGGCGACCCCCTCGGGCGCAGGCTGGAGGGGGTATGGACGCAATCGCGCGCGGCGCTTACTTGGTGGCGGCTGCCTTGGCGATATTCTTCACGCCGTCGGCGACCGAGATCTTGTCGTCATTCCAGAACTGGCTGACCGCGTCCTTGATCGCACCTTCGACCGCCGGGCTGACCGCCATACCGTGCGCGATCGAGGGCACCAGGCCGTCACCCTTGGAGGTGGCGACGAAGTCCTTGGAGGACATCTTGGCGCAGTCGTCGAACTTGGCCATGTCCATGTTCAGGCGCACCGGAATCGAGCCCTTGTTCAGGTTGAAGACTTCCTGGAACTGTGTGCCCATGATGGATGCTGCAAGGTCGGCCTGCGCCTTCTGGGCGCCGGCATCCTTGAGCTTGAACATCGCGAAGGAGTCGACGTTGAAGGTGTAGGCGTTACCGGTTCCCGGTGCGGCGGCGCAGATGTAGTCCTTGCCCGGCATCTTCTTGGCGGCGGTGAATTCGCCCTTGGCCCAGTCACCCATGAACTGGAATGCGGCGCGGCCGTCGATCACCATGGCGGTCGCCAGGTTCCAGTCGCGACCCGGTGCGGCCGGGTCGGTGTAACTCTTGATCTTGCGGAAGGTCTCCAGAGATTTCGTCATGGTGGCACTGGTCAGTGCCTTCTGGTCGAGTTTGACCATGGCTTCCTGGTAGAACTTGGCACCACCGACGCCGAGCACCACATCCTCGAAGGTGGTGAAGTCCTGCCAGTTCTGGCCACCATGCGCCACGGCGATCAGGCCGGCTTTTTTGACCTTGTCGGCGGCCACAAAAAACTCGTCCCAGGTCTTGGGCACAGCCTCGACTCCGGCTTTCTTCAATACCTCGGCGTTGGCCCACATCCAGTTGACGCGGTGCACGTTGACCGGAGCGGCGACGTAGTTGCCCTTGTATTTCATGACGTCGGCCACGCCCTTGGGTAGCAGGCTGTCCCATTTCTCGGCCTTGGCGGTCGCGTCCAGATTGGCCAGCACGCCTTCGCGCGCCCATTCCTGGATGCCCGGCCCCTTGATCTGGGCAGCGGCAGGCGGGTTGCCGGCCACGACACGGCTCTTGAGCACCGTCATGGCGGCGTCACCACCACCTCCGGCCACGGCAAAGTCTTTCCAGGTGTGGCCCTTGCCTTCCATGATCTTCTTGAGTTCGGCCACCGACTTGGCTTCGCCGCCTGACGTCCACCAGTGCAGCACTTCTACTTCTCCGGCGTAGTTTGTACCGGCAGCTGCAACCAAGGCGACAGCGGTCGCGAGTTTTGACAATTTCAGCATCATGTCTCCCAAAAATGGATGCCGCGGACCCTGGTGCCGGCGGCCTGTTTTCGCCAGACTGGCACCCTGCCAGCTGTAGGAGTTAATATTTCATTAATTAATATTCGCTGCCATCGGGTCTAACCCTAGGTTCGGCGAACACGGCAACCGGACGGGTTTGCGACGTTTGTGCCATTCGCGCGGAGCCTGGTGTCTTCATTGGGGAGGCGGGCCTGTCGCGCCCGGGTCGCGTAATGTCGTAATGCGGACACCGGGGCGGGATGTGGTCTCGACAATTCGGGGGCTGGATAATGGTGACCAAACGGCCGACACGTCTGTCGCTCTCTCCCATGGCGCTGGGTCAGCGCACTTCATCTCACTTTAGGACTACCGCAATGGCAAAGATGTCTTCGATCCAGGAATTCGACCCCGAATTGGGCGCCTGCATGGCCGCCGAAGCCCAACGGCAACAGGATCACCTGGAACTGATTGCGTCCGAGAACTACACCAGCCCGCGCGTGCTGGAGGCGCAAGGCAGCGTGTTGACCAACAAATACGCCGAAGGGTATCCGGGCAAGCGGTATTACGGTGGTTGCGAGTTTGTCGACGTGGCGGAAACCCTGGCCATAGACCGCGCCAAGGAGCTGTTCGGCGCCGCCTGGGCCAATGTGCAGCCACATTCGGGTTCCAGCGCCAATGCCGCGGTCTACATGGCGCTGTTGCAGCCGGGCGATACTATTCTGGGCATGAGCCTGGCCCATGGCGGCCACTTGACCCACGGCGCCAAGGTGAGTTTTTCGGGCAAGTTCTACAACGCCGAGCAATACGGCATCGACACCGCCACCGGCCTGATCGACTATGACGTGCTCGAAGCCCAGGCGGTCGCGGTCAAGCCCAAGATGATCATTGCGGGTTTCTCGGCGTACAGCCGGCATCTGGACTTCCCACGTTTTCGCGCCATCTGCGACAAGGTCGGTGCATTGTTGTTTGTCGACATGGCCCACGTCGCCGGTCTGGTAGCCGCCGGTCTGTACCCGAACCCGATTCCGTTCGCTGATGTGGTGACCACCACCACGCACAAGACACTGCGCGGCCCGCGCGGCGGCCTGATCCTGTGCCGCGCCAACCCGGAGATCGAGAAAAAGCTCAACTCCATGGTGTTTCCGGGCACCCAGGGTGGCCCGCTGATGCATGTGATCGCCGGCAAGGCGGTCGCATTCAAGGAGGCGCTGCAGCCAGAGTTCAAGGTCTACCAGCAGCAGGTGATTGACAACGCCAAGGCCATGGCCGAGGTGTTCGTGCAGCGCGGTTTCGACATCGTCTCCGGCGGCACCGACAACCACCTGATGCTCGTGAGCCTGATCCCCAAAGGCCTGACCGGCAAGGAGGCCGATGCCGCGCTGGGCCGCGCGCACATCACCGTGAACAAGAACTCGGTGCCCAACGACCCGCAGTCGCCATTTGTCACCAGCGGCATCCGTGTCGGCACGCCGGCGATCACGACCCGTGGTTTTGGTGTGGCCGAGTGCCGCGAAGTGGCCACCCTGATGTGCGACGTGCTCGACAAACTCGGTGACGCATCGGTCGAAAAGGCGGTTGCCGAGAAGGTCGTGGCCCTGTGCCGCCGCTTCCCGGTGCCGGCCTGACCCAACGTCACCTGCCTCGCCGTCCGATCTGCCCGTCGACCCCTGACTGAAAGCCCTGCATGGCCCTGAGTGTGTTCGACCTGTTCAAGATTGGTATCGGCCCGTCGTCGTCGCATACGGTGGGGCCGATGAAGGCGGCGGCGATGTTCGCGCGGCGCCTGCACAAGGCGGAGTTGTTGCCGCAAGTGGTGCGCATCGAGGCCAAGCTGTATGGCTCGCTGGGTGCCACCGGCAAGGGCCACGGCACCGACACCGCGGTAATGCTGGGGCTGGAAGGCGAGATGCCCGACTCCATCGACCCGGACAGCATCGAGGAACGCATCAAGAAGATGCGCACCGAGGCCCGCTTGCGCGTCGATGGCGTGCGCGACATCGTATTCAACGAGCGCAAGGATCTCTTGTTCCTGCGTCGCGAATCACTGCCGTTTCACTCCAACGGCGTGCGCTTCAGCGCGTTTGCCCAGGACGGCAGCGTGCTCGAGGAGCGGCGCTATTTTTCCGTGGGTGGCGGATTTGTCGTCTCGCAGGAAGAGGCGGACAAGGCCGCTGACGATCCACACCTGGTCGCGGATACCACGGTGTTGACCCATCCGTTTTCCAGCGGTGATGCATTGCTGGCCATCACCAGGGAAACCGGCCTGTCGATCGCGCAGGTGATGCGCGTGAACGAACATGCCTGGCGCACCAATGCCGAGCTTGACGCCGGGCTGGACCATATCTGGGATGTGATGAAGTCCTGCGTGGCGCGTGGCTGCCGCACCGAGGGCCACCTGCCGGGCATGATGAAGGTCAAGCGCCGCGCGGCCGAATTGCATCGACGCCTGAGTGAACGCCCGGAGCGGGCGCTCCAGGATCAGTTGTCGATTCTCGATTTCGTCAATCTGTACGCGATGGCGGTGAACGAAGAAAACGCCGCCGGGGGCCGCGTTGTCACGGCGCCGACCAACGGGGCGGCGGGCATCGTGCCGGCCGTGATGCTTTATTACGACCGTTTTGTGCCGGGCGCGAATCAGGCCGGCATCCGCGACTTCCTGCTGACCGCCGGGGCGATCGGTTTGCTTTACAAGGAAAACGCGTCGATCAGTGGCGCCGAAGTGGGTTGCCAGGGCGAGGTCGGTGTGGCCTGCTCGATGGCCGCCGGCGCTTTGGCCGCGGTGATGGGCGGTACGCCCGAGCAGGTCGAGAACGCGGCCGAGATCGGCATGGAGCACAACCTGGGCCTGACCTGCGACCCGGTCGGCGGGCGGGTGCAGATTCCGTGCATCGAGCGCAATGCAATGGGCTCGGTCAAGGCGCTGAACGCCGCGCGCATGGCGCTGCGCGGCGACGGTACCCATTACGTTTCGTTGGACAAGGTCATCAAGACCATGCGTGACACCGGTCGCGACATGATGACAAAGTACAAGGAGACCAGTCGCGGCGGACTGGCGGTCAATGTCATCGAATGCTAGTTGAGGAATGATGTGAGTCACTTTTCCATTTTTGCGCTTGCGCGCAACGCCATGTCCTATCACGAGAACTGGCAGAAACAATGGCGCAGCCCCGAGCCCAAACGCGAGTACGACGCCATCATCGTCGGCGGCGGCGGCCATGGGCTGGCCACGGCGTATTACCTGGCCAAGGAACACGGCATGCGCAACATCGCCGTGGTCGAACGTGGCTGGCTGGGCGGCGGCAACACCGCGCGCAACACCACCATCGTGCGCTCCAACTATCTGTGGGACGACGCCACCCATCTGTACGAGAAAGCACTGCAATTGTGGGAAGGCCTGTCGCAGGAACTGAACTACAACACCATGTTCAGCCAGCGTGGTGTCATGAACGTCGGCCATTCGCTGCAGGACATGCGCGACATCCATCGCCGTGTGAATGCGAACCGGCTTAACGGTGTCGACGGCGTGGTGCTCAGTCCCGACGAGATCAAGGCCATGGTGCCGATCATGAATACCTCGTCCTCGCTGCGGTATCCGGTCATGGGCGCATCGTTCCAGCCGCGCGCAGGCGTGGCGCGCCATGACGCGATTGCCTGGGGCTTTGCGCGCGCTGCCGATGCGCTGGGCGTGGACATTTTGCAGAATTGCGAGGTCATCGGCATCCGGCGCGACGGCGATCAGGTGACCGGCATCGAGACCACGCGCGGGTTGATCGCCTCAAAAAAGATCGGCATCGTCTCGGCCGGCCACAGCACGGTGCTGGCCGACATGGCCGGCATTCGCCTGCCGCTGGAGAGCCATCCGCTGCAGGCGCTGGTGAGCGAACCGCTCAAGCCGATATTGCACACGGTGGTGATGTCCAACGCCATCCACGCGTATGTGAGCCAGTCGGACAAGGGCGACCTGGTAATTGGCGCCGGCATCGACGGTTATGTCGGTTATGGCCAGCGCGGCAGTTTCCCGGTGATCGAGCACACCTTGCAGGCGATCTGCGAGATGTTCCCGATCTTCCGCCGGGTGCGCATGAACCGCCAGTGGGGCGGAATCGTCGACGTGGCGCCTGACGCCTGCCCGATCATCTCCAAGACCGACATCAAGGGCCTGTATTTCAACTGCGGATGGGGTACCGGCGGCTTCAAGGCGACACCGGGTTCGGGCTGGGTGATGGCGCATACGATGGCGCAGGACCGACCCCACGAATTGAATGCAGCGTTCGCGCTGGACCGGTTCTATACCGGCCACCTGATCGACGAACACGGTGCTGCCGGCGTGGCCCACTGAGGCCAAACACCGGCACAGAACACAGCGCGAGGGCGACCCATGGTTGGCCCGATGACAGACAGCGATTGGACAACGAAGCTATGTTGAAAATTACCTGCCCCTGGTGCGGACCCCGCGCCGAAAGCGAGTTCAGTTGTGGCGGCGAGGCGCATATCGTGCGTCCGCTGGACACCGACGCACTCGACGACAAGCAGTGGGGCGACTACCTGTTCATGCGCAAGAATCCCAAGGGTCAGCACTTCGAGCAATGGCACCACAGCCAGGGTTGCCGGCGCTGGTTCAATGCCGAGCGCGACACCGTGACCTATCGGTTCCTGCAGTTCTACAAACCCGGTGAGCAGCCCATCATGCCGGGCGCGGTGACCGCGCCGTCAGAGGCGGACGCGACCCCCGCGCCCGCAGGAGACGCGGCATGAGCGGTTCCCGTATCGACAAGGCCGGCATCCGGCTCGATCGCAAGCGCAGGCTCGATTTTCGTTTCAATGGGCGCGATTACCAGGGCTTTGCCGGCGACACGCTGGCATCTGCCGTGCTGGCCGCGGGTGACACCGTGTTGTCGCGTTCCTGGAAATACCATCGCCCGCGAGCCATCCTGACCTGTGGTGTGGAGGAACCTGCCGCGCTGGTGCAACTGGAGAGCGGCGCGCTGACGATTCCCAATGCCAAGATGCCCGAGGTCGAGTTGTACGCGGGCCTGCAGGCGGACAGCGCCTTGCCCTGGCCCAGCCCGGGCAAACATCTGCTCAGCGTCAACCGTTGGTTCTCGGCGTTGTTTCCGGCCGGTTTCTATTACAAGACTTTCATGTGGCCGGCCAAGGCCTGGATGTGGTACGAGCGTTTCATCCGCAAGGCCGGTGGCCTGGGTGCGGCGCCGACCGAAGAAGATCAGGATCGTTATGTGCAGCAGAACATCCATTGTGATGTGCTGATTGCCGGCGCGGGCATATCCGGCCTGGCCGCCGCCCTGGCCGCCGGCCGCAGCGGTGCGCGGGTCATCCTGGCCGAACTCGGCGCCCACCTGGGCGGCAGCGCACACCGCTTGCAGGGCACGATCAATGGCAAGCCTGCGCGCGAATGGGTGCGCGATGCCGAGCGCGAACTGGCGCAGATGCCTGAGGTGCGCATCCTGCGCCGCTCAGTGGTGTTTGGTTGCCATGACTACAACTTCCTGACCATCCGCGAGTCGCTGACCGATCATCTGCCACCGGCCGAGCGCAAGGGGTTTCGCGAGCGCATGTGGCGCGTGCGCGCGGCCCGCGTGGTGCTGGCCACCGGCGCACATGAGCGCCCGCTGGTGTTCGGCAACAACGACCTGCCCGGCGTGATGTTGTCGTCGGCCATGGCCGACTATGCCGAGCTCTATGGTGTACGTGTCGGCAAGCAGATTGTGCTGCTCACCACCAACGACAGCGCCTATGCCGATGCGCGCTTGCTCCAGGCGGCCGGCGCCACGGTGACCGTGGTTGACACGCGAGCCGGCGAGGCCGCCGGTGGCAGTCGGGCGCAACTGGCACAGAAGGACGGCATTACCGTGTTGCGCGGCTTTGTGCCGGTGCAGGCCAAGGGTGGTGGCGCGGTGTCATCCGTGCTGGTGCGCCAGATGGTGGAGGACAAGGCCAGCGGGGAGACGCGCGAACTGCGCTGCGATGCGCTGGGCATGGCCGGGGGCTGGAATCCGGCGATCCACCTGTATTCGCATTCCGGTGGCAAGGCGCGCTGGGACGCCGCCACCGTGTGTTTCAAGCCGGGCAATCCGATGCCCGAGCAATTCAGTGTCGGCGCCTGCAATGCCAGTTTCGGCATCGGCATCAGTCTGGACGAAGGCAGTCTGGCGGGGGCGGTTGCCGCCACACAGGTCGGCTTCGACGCCAAGGCCGAGGCTTATGCGGTCGACGAGATGGGTATCGAAGCCGTGGGCAGCTTCTGGATTGCCGAGACGGGCGAGCCCCTGTCGCGCCGTGCCAAGGCCTTCGTCGACTATCAAAACGACGTGTCGGCCAGCGACATTGAACTGGCGATCCGCGAGGGTTTCGAGTCGATCGAGCACATCAAGCGCTATACCGCCATGGGTTTTGGCACCGACCAGGGCAAGCTGGGCAACATCAATGGCATGGCGCTGGCAGCGCGCGCCATGGGCAAGGCTATCCAGGATGTCGGCACCACGACCTTTCGCCCCAACTACTTGCCGATTTCGTTCGGCACGCTGGCCGGCATCGAGCGCGGCGAGTTGTTCGACGTGGCACGCAAGACCAGTCCGCATGAGGCCCATGTGGCCGCGGGTGCAGCGTTCGAGGATGTCGGCCAGTGGAAACGCCCCTGGTACTTCCCACGCGGCAGCGAAGACCTGCACGCCGCCGTGAAGCGCGAGGTGCTGGCGGTGCGCAACAGCGTGGGCATGCTCGATGGCTCGACGCTGGGCAAGATCGACATCCAGGGCCCGGACGCGTCCAAGCTGCTGAACTGGGTCTATACCAACCCCTGGCTCAAGCTCGAAATCGGCAAGTGCCGCTACGGCCTGATGCTCGATGAAAACGGCATGGTGTTCGACGACGGCGTGACAGCACGCCTGGGCGAAAACCATTACCTGATGAGCACCACGTCCGGCGGCGCAGCCCGCGTGCTGGGCTGGCTGGAGCGTTGGGTGCAGACCGAATGGCCGGACATGAAGGTCTACCTGACATCGGTCACCGACCAGTGGTCGACTTTCGCGGTGGCCGGACCGAACAGCCGCGCGGTGCTGCAAAAGGTCTGCAGCGACGTGGACCTGTCGAACGAGGCTTTTCCATTCATGAGTTGGCGCGCCGGAACGGTCGCCGGTGTGGCCGCGCGCATCATGCGCATCAGCTTCTCGGGCGAGATGTCGTTCGAGGTCAACGTGCCGGCACATGCCGGCGCCAATGTGTGGCAGGCGCTGATGGAAGCCGGCAAGGAATTCGACATCACGCCGTATGGCACCGAGACCATGCACGTGTTGCGGGCCGAGAAGGGTTACATCATCGTCGGCCAGGAAACCGATGGTTCTGTCTCGCCGTACGACCTGGGCATGGGCGGCATGGTGTCCAAGACCAAGGACTTCCTGGGCCGGCGTTCGCTCACCCGCAGCGACACCGCTCGGGAAGACCGCAAGCAGCTGGTGGGTCTGCTGACCGACGAGGCATCGCTGGTATTGCCCGAAGGCACGCAGCTGACCGAACAATCCAAGGCATCGCCACCACCGGTGCCGATGATCGGCCATGTGACCTCGAGTTATTACAGCCCAACGCTGGAGCGTTCGATCGCAATGGCCGTGGTGCGCGCGGGCACGCAGCGAATGGGTCAGAAGGTCTACGCGGCACTGGCCGATGGCCGTTATGTGGCGGCCACGGTCTGCAGCCCGGTATTCCATGACCCGGAAGGAAAACGCCTCCATGCATGACGCCATCTTGAAAAGTCCGCTGGCCCATTTTCTTGGCCGGCAAACGCGTGATCTGCAGGTCGACGGCCACCCCTGTTCGCTGGTGGAGATTCCGTTCGTCGACATGCTCAACCTGCGCGGCGACGCCAACGACACGCATTTTGTGCGCGCCGTGCTCGATACCACGGGCTTGCATCTGCCGCAAAAACCCAACACCGCCAGCATCGACCCGCAGCGCCAGTTGTTGTGGCTCGGTCCCGACGAGTGGCTGCTCAAGCTGCGCGATCGCCAGGGCCCTGCGGTCATGGCCGCGTTGCAGGCGGCCTTGCAGGGGCAGCACAGTGCGGTGGTGGATGTCGGTCATGGCAACACCACCTTGTTGCTGCAGGGACCGGCCAGTGTCGACCTGCTGCAACGGGGTTGCCCACTCGATCTGCATCCGCGGGTTTTTGGTACTGGTGCGCTGGCGCAAAGCCATTTATCCAAGGCCAGTGTCACGGTGTTGTGCCTGTACGCCGGTATCCAGTACGAGATCACGGTACGGCGCAGTTTTGCCGACTACCTGGCGCGCTGGTTGTGCGAGGCCGGCGCCTGAGCGCTGCGCTGCAGCGTCCGGGTTTTCTTTCGCGCGCACCATGCGGTATTTGCTGGGCATCGACACCGGTGGCACATTCACAGATGCCGTACTGCTCGATCCGGCGCGGCAGGTGGTGGCATCTGCCAAGAGCCTGACCACGGCATTCGATCTGTCGCAGGGTATTGGCGACGCACTGGGGCGCTTGCCGCCGGAGAAACTCGCCAGTGTCGACCTGGTCTCCCTGTCGACCACACTCACGACCAACTCGGTGGTCGAAGGCAAGGGTGCCCCGGTCTGCGTACTGCTGGCGGGTTATGACGCGGCGCAAATCAAGTCCAGCGGTCTGATCGAACTGCTCGGCACAGATGCCATCGTGTCGTTGCCCGGCGGGCATGACGCGGGCGGCTTCGCGTTGATGCCGATCGACGAGGACTTGTCGCGCGAGGCCATCGTGCGCCAGGCCCCCCGGGTTTCGGCATTTGCCATCTCCGCCAGCTTCGGTGTGCGCAACCCGGCGCACGAACTGCAGTTGCGTGCGCTGGTCGAGTCCTTGTGCGACAAACCCGTCACGTGTGGTCATGAACTGGCATCGAGTCTGGGTGCACCGCGGCGCGCGCTGACGGTGGCAATGAATGCGCGCATGGTGTCGTATGTGGCCGCGTTGATTGCGGCTGTGCGCCAGACATTGACGCAGCATCACATTGAAGCGCCGCTGATGATGGTGCAGGGCGATGGAACGCTGGTCAATGTCGCTCGCGCACTCAAGCGACCCGTGGGCACCGTGTTGTCCGGCCCGGCTGCCAGTGTGCTCGGGGCTTGCGCGCTCAGCGGACGTTCGGACGCGATCGTCGCCGACATGGGCGGCACCACCACCGACATCGCCGTGGTGCGCGGCGGTCAGCCCGAGCTGAGCAGTGACGGCGCCATGGTCGGGCAGTGGCGGCCGATGGTCGAGGCGGTCAAGGTGTACGCGATCGGATTGGGCGGCGACAGCGAAGTGCGTTTCGGTGGTGGCGAAGGCCTGGTGATCGGTCCGCGCAGGGTGGTACCGCTGAGCCTGCTCGCCCATGCCCACCCCTGGGTGTTGCAGGTGCTCGAACGTCAGCAGAACGAATCGCCGCACGCCAGCCAGATCCGGTTTGCCCAGCGCTTGCAATCCGACCCGGCCATGGTGGCGCGGCTGACCGATGATGAATTGGCCGCCTGGCAGCGCCTGGCATCGGGCCCGGTGGATGTGGAGCGCGCCAATATCGAGGAGCGCGCTCTGTCCAAGGCGATTGCCAGGCTGGAGCGCAAGGGGCTGGCCATCTACAGCGGGTTCACGCCCAGTGACGCGGCGCATGTGTTGGGGTTATCGGGCCACTGGAGTGTCGATGCGGCGGTTTTTGGCGCGCGTATCTGGGCGCGCCAGATGCGCCATCTATATGGTTTGGGCACCTGGGCCTTGGGCGACGCGATCGCGCCGTCGCGCGATGTGGTCGACAAGGTGATGGCAACCATCAGCCAGAAACTGATCGAAGCGGGGCTGAACGACGCCGGCCAGATGAACGAGGCCAACGCCGGCAAGGTCGCCAGTCTGCTCACGGCCATGGCCGTTCAGGGCGGAAAAGACGGCCAGGTGGGTGGTGCGGGTGCTGGAACTGGTGCGTCGTCGGTGTTCAGCCTGCGTTTTGCGCCACAGTTGCCGCTGGTCGCGGTGGGGGCGCCGGCCGGCATCTATTACCCGCAGGTGGCAGACGGCCTGGGCATGGCGCTGGTGTTGCCGCCATATGCCGAGGTGGCCAATGCCGTGGGAGCCGTGCTGGGCCAGGTGTCGCAAAGGGTGCATCTGACGGTCTCGCAGCCGGTGCGTGGCGTATTTCGCGTTTTCACCGTCGAAGGCCCGCGCGACTTCGATACGCTGGCGCCGGCCATCGCTCTGGCCCAGGAACTTGCCAGTGCCCTGGCCCTGGAGCGTGCGCTTGACGCCGGAGCCTCCAGCGCGACCGTAGTGCTCAGCCGCTGGAACAACCAGGTGGAAAACGACATCGACGGCAATATGTTCTTCGAGGCCCGGGTCACTGCAACCGCGTCCGGCCCGGCATTGACGCTGTCCGACCTGCACCAGCGGGCAACTGCTGCTTATGACAATGGGCTCGCGCAAGTGGCTTGAGGCGGCGCTGGCGCGCCACGGTCTGCGCCTGCGTGGTGGCTGGATTCCACAGCTGGAGGACGGCATGGCCGGTCTGGCTGCGGGGCCGGTTGCGGTGGTCTGGATGGTCGGGCAGGTCGGCTCAGAATGTTGGCCGGCGTTCTCGAACTCCGCGTTCCTTGCCGATGGACGCCCCGATCCGCTGGACCGCTGGAGTCAGGAAATCGGCGAAACGCTGGCGCGCGAATGTGGCGGCCGAGCGATCTACCCATCCGATGGCCCCCCTTACGCACCCTTTCAGCAATGGGCGAAACGCGCCGAGCCGCTGGGCACCAGCCCCTTGTTGCTGCAGATCCATCCGCAATACGGTTTGTGGCATGCGTACCGGTTTGCACTGGCGCTCGCCGTGCTCGATACGCAGGATCGTGCGGAGCTGCTTCAGGCGGGCTTGCAAGCTGCAGTCGACCTGTGTCTTTCGTGCGATGGGCAACCCTGCTTGTCCGCCTGCCCGGTGGACGCCTTCACGTCGAACGCCTACGACGTCGACCGGTGTGCGGGGCATGTGCATGCGCTGGCTGGCGCGGACTGCATGGCGTCGGGTTGCCTGGCGCGGCGCGCCTGCCCGGTGGGGAGCGCAATGCGTTATGTGCCGGCACATGCGACGTTCCACATGCATGCGTTTTCCGACCGTCACCAGCCGAATGATGCGACACCCGAGCCGGATTGATCGGCGGCCGGCAGCGCCAGGAGAAACGCCCGGGTTAGCCGGGCGTTCTGGTTTTTGGCACATGCAGCGGCGTGTTGGCGCCGCCGGTGATCAGAAGTTGTGGCGCATGCCGAAACCGTACTTGATGTTACCGCTGGTCTTGATACCGGCGGTCTTGCCGTCCCAGTCGGTCAGACCGGCATAGACGTCGGTACGTTTTGACAAAAGGTACATCGCGCCCAGCGTGTAGCCCTTGCGTTTTTCGCCGCCCTGTGCGGTGTTGTCTTTGGAGTAGCCGTAAGCAGCCGAGACGGTCAGGGCACCGCCGACCGGAACGTCCACACCCAGCGAGTATTCATTGGTCTTGGCCGTGCCCGGGAACTTGACGTTGCCATACAAGGCCTTGACGACAGCCGCGCCCAGATCGTACGAGCCGCTCACGCGGGTGTATTTGCGGTTCGTGCCGCCGAGTTCCTCAACCTGGTAACCGACGCCGGCCATGATCGGGCCGCCGGCATACTGCCCGCTGACCGAGCTGATGCTGGTGTCGGTGTTGCGTACTTCGTCCAGTGAATAGCTGGCGGCGGCGGAGAAACCGCCAAAAGTCGGCGTCGAATATCGCACGGTGTTGGCCGGGTTGGCGCTGTAACCCGTGCTGCTGAAGAAGTTGTTTTCGACCGAGAAGCCGGAGTCGAACATGGCGTTGATCGCGCCGCTGACGTCGTCATATGCGGTCCAGGGCTTGCCGACACGGATTTCGCCGAAACCGCCAGACAAGCCGACCCAGGACTGGCGGCTGAATGCGTTGCCGGTGGTCTGCTGGGCGCCTGTATCAACTGAAAAACCCTGCTCAAGAGTGAAGATTGCCTTGAGGCCACCGCCGAGGTCCTCAGAACCCACCATGCCCCAGCGGCTGCCGGAGATGGTGCCGGAGTCGATCGTCAATTGCCTGACGCCTGCGAAAACCTTGTTGCTCATCAGCGATACATCGATCTTGCCGTACAGCGTGACGGAGGATTGCGCTTGCGCGCCACCCATCATCGTGCCCAGAACGGCCAGCGCAAACAAAGATTTTTTCATGCTTTTTTCCTTAGTTGAATGCCATGGTGCAAGTAGTGGGCGCTTGCCCGGACGATCCGACATCGCAAGTAGCGTGCCCGTGGTGTATCGACGGTCGAGTGCGGCTATTTCGGCATGGCCGCGCACGAAACTGAGGCAAACTTGCGCGGATGTGCGCCCTTAAACGGGGAGTTGCCGGTTTGGTGCGACTGGTTTTGGTGCGTCGGTTCGCGCCGCGCGCGAAATGTTTGATCGCGGTCAGACAATCTGCTCTTGTGCCAACGCCGCGCTCGAACGCTTCACACAAACGGCATCAAATTGAAGTTGGTGCTTGCGGTTCGGCCTGATTTCTTACATTTTGTCGGGGAATCTTCCGGCACGCTGGGTCCACATAGCCGTTCAGAATAGGCAAGCGATTCATATTCAAGGAGAACACCATGACACGTCCTATTTTTTACCCGACCCGCAAGCTGCTGGTGTTGTCTGTCAGTGCTGCTGCGCTCGTGCTAGGCGGTTGCGCCGACATGAACATGAGCAAGACTCAACGTGATTCCGCCATCGGCGCGGGTGTTGGTGCAGTGGCTGGCGCGGTCATCGGCGGCGGAGCCAAGGGCGCCGTCATCGGCGGCGCGCTCGGCGGCGCCGGCGGTTACGTGTGGTCCAAGCACATGGCCGACAAGAAGGTTGCCATGGAGCGCGCCACCCAGGGAACTGGCGTGGCCGTAACGCAAACGGCCGACAACCAGCTCAAGCTTGAGATCCCCAGCGACATCTCGTTTGACACCGGCCGCTCCGACATCAAACCCGAACTGCGCCCGATCCTGGACCAGTTTGCCTCGGGTCTGACGAACCAGCCCAACACCGAAGTGCGCATCATTGGCCATACCGACAACGTCGGTTCCGACGCGGTCAACGAGCCGTTGTCACGCCAGCGCGCCCAGGCGGCGCGTGACTACCTGACCTCGCGTGGCGTCAGCGCCAGCCGCATCATGACCGAAGGCCGTGGCGAGCGTGAGCCGGTTGCGACCAACGCGTCGCCAGAGGGTCGTGCCATGAACCGGCGCGTCGAGATATACCTGGCCGAGCGGGCGTAACCAGGCCGAGACTTAATCGCCAGCGCGATGGCGGCAGATCAGCCGCGGCGGGGGAAATGAGCCCTGCCGCGGCTTTTTACGTTGTCTGTTGGAAAATGCGGGTATTTCCAGATACGGAGTCACCATGCAAGAACAGGAATTTGCTCGCCAGCTGGCTGCGGAAGGTTTCGATGATGTCCTGACCAAGAGCCTGCCCTCCGCACCGGAAGTGGCCGCCCATTCACATCCGTTTGCGGTCAAGGCCATGGTGCTTGAGGGTGAGATCACGCTTGGCGTTGCGGGCCAGCGTACGACCTATGGCGCGGGAGACGTGTTCACGATGGCACCGGGATGCGAACACACCGAGTGTTGTGGCCCGCAAGGAGTCCGATACCTGCTGGGTCGCCGACACGCTTGAGTCCGTTGCTGTGGCCCCGGTTTTGTGACGCGCCCACGCCAGCCACAGTCGCAATTGGAGCCGTGAGGGGACGGGGCCTGAATACACTTTGTGCGGTTGCCAAGGTGCGCAACAGCCATCCAATTTTCTCAGGAGCTAGCGCAAATGGCCTCATTCCCGGAACGAGCCAAGGTTGTCATCATTGGCCAAGGCGGCATCGTGGGTGCCTCGGTGGCGCACCACCTGATCGAACGCGGCTGGGACAACATCGTCGGCATCGATAAATCGGCCATCCCCACGGATGTGGGCTCCACCGCACACGCGTCTGACTTCTGCTTCAACACGATGCACGATCAGATGACGATCTTCACCACCAAGTACAGCATCGACTTCTACGACAAGATGGGCCGCTACGAGCGCATCGGGGGCCTGGAGGTGGCGCGCGTCGGTGATGACGAGCGCATGCAGGAACTCCGGCGCCGCGTGGCCTCGGGCAAGGCATTTGGCAACCGGGTGGAGATGATCACCCCGGCGCAGGCCAAGGCCCGATTCCCGCTGCTCGAGGAAAGTTTGATCCAGGGCGCCCTGTGGGATCCGGATGCCGGTCTGGTCAAGCCGCGTTCGCAGATGGTGGCGGGCGAACTGGTGGACGCCGCCGAGGCCTCTGGCAAGTTGCGCTCGATTGCCAACACGGCGTGCACCGGGCTGCGCATCGAGAACGGCCGTATCCAGGGGGTGGAGACCACGAAGGGTTATATCGCCGCCGACCATGTGGTGGTGTGCGCCGGATTGTGGGGGCGCCTGATTGCGGCGATGGCCGGTGAAGACCTGCCCATCATGCCGGTAGACCACCCGCTCACGTTCTTCAAACCGTATCTGGAATTTGCCGGTACCGGCAAGGACATTGGTTACCCGCTCTTACGCGACCAGGGCAATTCGGCCTACCTGCGCGACACCGGGGACCCCAAGACGC
The DNA here is from genome assembly GCA_038326025.1 of Burkholderiales bacterium. GTDB lineage: Bacteria > Pseudomonadota > Gammaproteobacteria > Burkholderiales > Burkholderiaceae_C > CAISIP01. The sequence goes on along the minus strand of JBBQJP010000030.1, from coordinate 15,935 downwards.
CCGAAGGCGGCCAGATCGAATGGGGCTACTACGAAGAAAAGAACCCACGCATGTGCCACCCGCGCGACCTGTTAGAAAAGGAACAGGCTAGGTTGTCGCCTTCGCAGCGCGACCTGGAACTGGAACAGATCATGGAGCCGCTGGAGCGGGCCATCGAACTGACGCCTATCCTGGCCGAGCTGGGTTACGACGAGAAGCATTCCTTCAACGGCTTGTTGCAGGTCACCGTCGATGGCAACCCGTCGATTGGTGAGTCGTCCAAGGTGCGCGGCTTGTGGTACGCCGAAGCCGTGTGGGTGAAGGACGCACCCGGCGTGGGCAAGCTGGTCGCGGACTGGATGATCGATGGATATACCCATCTGGACCATTCCCGCATCGACGTGGCCCGCACCTATCCGTACCAGCAGGACGAGAAATACATCCACGACCGCTGTTACGAAGGTGCCTTCAAGATCTACAACCCGCCGGTGCACAACCGCGAGCCCTACAGCGCCGGGCGCGGCATTTTCAAGAGCCCTTTCTACGAGCGCGAAAAGGCACTCGGTGCCTATTTCATGGAGCTCTCCGGCTGGGAGCGTGCGCACGGTTATGCCAGCAACGAACATCTGCTGGAGGTCTACGGCGACAAGGTGCCGGTGCGTGCGAACGAGTGGGACAACCGCCACTTCTGGCGCGTGTCCAATGCCGAGCATTTGAAGATGTCGGAAGACGTGGGCATGATCAACGTCTCGCACTTCGCCGAGATCGATGTGCAAGGCCCGGATGCAGCGGACCTGCTGGAATACATCTGCGTGGCCAAGGTGGGAGGCGATACGCCGGTGGGCAAAGGTGTTTACACCCACTTCCTGGAAGCCACGGGCGGTGTGCGCGCCGACCTGACGGTGCTGCGTCTGGGCCAGGACCACTACCGCGTGGTCGATGGTGCCGATGCCGGCCACCGCGACCTGACCTGGATACGCCGCATGGCGCAGGACCGGGGAGCCAACGTCAAGGTGACGGACACCACCACGTTGTACGGCTGCCTCGGTGTGTGGGGCCCCAACGCCCGCGCCACCATCCAGAAAATCGCCGACGAGCCCGAGGCCTGGACGCAGGAGAACTTCCCGTTTGCGGCGCTGCGCAACCTGAAGATCAAGGGTGTGCCGGTGCTGGCCTTCCGCATCTCGTATGTGGGCGAGCAGGGCTGGGAGCTGCACTTTAAATATGACGACGGCCTGGCCCTATGGGATGCGCTGCATGCGCTGGGCGTCACCCCCGTGGGCGTGGAAACCTACGCCAACAGCCGTCGCGTGGAAAAAAGCCTGCGCCTTCAGAACGCCGATCTGCTGACCGAATACAACCTGTACGAATGCGACCTGGCCCGCCCCAAGGTGAAAGCCGCCGATTTCCACGGCAAAGAGGCGCACATGAAGTTCCGCGAGCGCGAACATCAACCCGCCACCCTGTGCACCCTGACGATGACCAGCAACATCGACAGCACCGGCGTGGCACGTTACCCGATGGGAGCCTGCGCGGTGATGGACCCTGCAACCGGGGACACGTTGATCGACGCGTTGGGTCGGCGCTCCTACACCACCAGCATCGCCTTCGGCCCGACCATCGGCAAGAACATTGCGCTGGCCTATTTGCCACATGAATATGCCGAAGTGGGGCGTGAGCTGCAGATCCAGTACTTTGCGGATGTCTATCCGGTCAAGGTTGAGGCGGTGGGGTACCAGGCCTTGTACGACCCGGAGAACAACAAGCCGAAGTCCTGACTGACGGCAGCCATCGTGGCCGCTGGCGCGCCAAGCGCAGGCACATCATGGCTTTCGGTGCCATGGCCTTGTTCATCACCCGGTCAACCCCGCAATGCGTGACAGTTCACCTACAGATGGTTGACACCTGCCAACGTGGAGCTACCTTGCGGAGCCACGGTGCGACGCTTCATGACTCAGGTGCGAGTTTGCGGATCAGGGGCAGCAGATCCCGTGGGCTTCAGCGTTTGGCCAGATAACATTGCCCGGCTTCGGCGATACAGCGGGCCTCTCCGTTATTGGCGCTGCAGAGTTCAATCTTCGATGTGGGGTGCCCGATTGCCGCAGCCCTCAACGGCCGCCGGGCTCGAACCAGGCGTTCCACTGGGCGATGTCGGCATCCTGCAGATCGCCGCCTGCGACGCGCAGCGCCACCACGTCGCGCACAAAGTCGTACCGCGCCTTGGATTCATCGGCGCGCGCCTTGAGCAGGCGGCGACGCGCGTCGAGCACGTCGGTGATGCGGCTGACGCCGAGTTTCAGCCCGGTCTCCTGCGCCAGCACGGTCTGTTCGAGCGCTTGTACCTCGCCAGCCGTCGAACCGATGCGCGCGTGATTGGCCTGCGCATTCCACCAGCGTGTGAGTGTCTCGCGCTCAACTTCGCGCCGCGCCGCCTCCATCAGTTCCTCGGCCGAGCCCTGGCGCGCCAGGGCTTCGCGCAGCGCCGCATCGACGCGCCCGCCCTCGTACAAGGGCACCCGCAACTCCAGCCCCAGGCTCGTCGCGTGGTAGGGCGGCTGCTGGCGGTTGTCGTAACCCTGGTCGGAGTAGCTGCGCGACAGGGTCGCCGCCAGTTGGGGCAGGTGCTCGGCGCGGCTGGCTGCCACGTTGCGCGACGCGGCCAGCACGGCCTGCCTGAGCGCCTGCAGCCGCGGATGCCCGTCACGCGCCTGGTCGACCGCGGCCTGCTGCGCGCTGGCTACTGGCTCGAACGCCCTGCGGGTCAGGGCGGGCAGGCGCGCGACCGGCATGCCGCACAATTCGGCCAGATGCGCCAGAGCCAGGGAATGCGCGTTGCGCGCATCGATGGTGCGGGTGACCAGGCCCTGCGCATAGGCCTGCGCCTCTGTCAGTTCGGTCACCTTGACCATCTGCCGCTCGCGCATCACCCGCATCCGTTCAACCTGGCCCGCCGCCGCCTCGGTCTCGGCTGCCAGCCACGCCAGCTCGTCCTGTGCCGCCAGCGCCTGCAGGTAGCGGTTGAGCAACTCCTCGAAGAGCGCCAGGCGGGTCTGCGCCAGTTCGTATTCCCGCTGCGCGATGGTCGCCTGCGCTGCCTCGACGCGTCGGTCCAAGGCCGGCTCGTACAGGCTCTGGCGCAGATTCAGACTCGCCCGCCGCCCACCGTAGCGCTGGTCGCCGTTGATGGTGTCGCGGTACGCATTGCGCGACAGCGTGACCTGGGCCGTGACCTGCGGCAGCAGCCGGCTGCGCACGCCGTCCGATTCAGCGCGTGCGCGCTCGACGTCGAAGGTGCGCGCATTCAAGTTCGGGTTGCTGCGCAGCGCAGCCGCATAAAGATCGGCGAGCCCTTGGGCAAGCACGGGCGACGGCCACGGGGCCAGAATCAGGCCGGCGGCCAGCACGACCGGCCGCACGCCGGGCCAGCACCAGCGCCAGGTCCATCGGGTTCTCCTGTGCCGCGTCATCAGTGCTGCCTAAAGGAACGCGCCACGGTGTCTGACAGCGGCGCGACCAGATACTGCAGCATCGTGCGTTCACCGGTGTTGACCAGCACCTCGGCCGGCATGCCCGGCAGCAAGGTGAGCCTGGCATTGGTCAGCGCCTGGAGGCCCTCGGACGTGATCTCTACCCTGGCCAGGTAATACGGCACCTTGCGCCCGCCGTTCTCGTCCAGCAGCCGGTCGGCCGACACTGTGATCAAGCGCCCATCGACGCGCGGCAGGTCACGTTTCTTGAACGACGGAAATCGGACCTCGGCCATCTGGCCGATCCGCACGTGGTCGATGTCCTGCGGCGAGAGCTGGGCTTCGATCACCAGCTTCTCGTTCTGCGGCACGATGTCCAGCAGGCGCTCGCCCGGGCGCACCACCGCTCCAAGGGTGTGCACCGCCAGGCTCAGCACCATGCCGGCGTCGGGCGCGCGCACCACCGTGCGTTCGACCGTGTTCTGCAGCGAGCGCATCTTTTCGCGCAGCGCCGACAACTCGCCCTGCACGTCGGCCAGTTCCTTGGCGACCTCGCGCTGCAGCTCCGTGCCCAACTGCAGGATCTTGACCTGTGTTTCGCTGATCTGCAGCTCGGTGGCGGCCAGGTCCGAGATCAGCGCGCCGCGCTGGCCTTCGCTTTGCGCCACGTTGCGCTCCATCTCGCGCACCCGCTGGCGCTCGGCATAACCCAGCTTGGCGAGGGCCTCGAAGTCGACGCGTTCGCTCTCGTACGACGCCACCAACTGCTCGCGGCTCATCTTCTGCGCCGCCAGCCCCGAGGCCTTGGCGCGCAGCTGCTGGATCTGGCGCTGGTACAACGTGGCTTCGCCGTCGCGCGCCTGCTTGCGCACCGTGAACGTCTGCTCCTGCACCCGCATCGCGTCGGCCGCACGCGGATCACTGCGCGCCCCCAGCAGCTCTGGCGCGAAGGCTACGCGGGCGCGGCCGTCGCGCTGCGCCACCAGCCGTGCCTCGCGCGCCAGCGCCGCGAACAACTGCCCGCGCACCGCCTCGAGCTGGGCCATCGACTGCGTGTCGTCAAGCGTCAGCAACACCTGGTCCTTGGCCACCAGCTCGCCGTCGCGCACCTTGAGCTCGCGCACGATGCCGCCTTCCAGGTGCTGCACCGTCTTGCGGTAGTTTTCCACCGAGACCACGCCGATGCCGATGGCCGCGCTGCTCAGCGGCGCCGTCGCAGCCCACAGCCCGATACCGCCGAACACCGCCAGCACCACGGCCACGCCGCCCAGGCGCAGGCGCCGCTCCCCGGCCCCACTGTCGGCGGGCGCGGCTGCCGCCGCCGGGTCGACGCGCTTGGCCTCACGCATTGGCAGCACCTCCCATGCTGGTCAGGCGCGCCGACACGAAGGCCGCTCGGCAGGCCTGCCGCGCCTGCTTCAGGCGCTGCGGCGTCGGCACGGCGAACAGGAAGCTGGGGGCGCGCATGGCAGCGAGGTATTGGTCTATTGCGACGTGGCCGCAGCGCCAGCGTCGGCGGCGGGTTTCGTGGCCTCGCTCGGGGTGCCTGTCTTCATGGTCTTGTCCTTTCCATGTTGCCGATCATCGGCTTCGTTGCTGATCACCCCGGCGGGCCGACAACTGCCCCGCCGCTGCGCCGAGTATGCAGCACAACGGGCCGGTCGCCTACGCCCATCTGGGTGCCCGGCCCGGCCAATGCGCACGGCGCCCTGGCGTAACCCGCGATCTGCCCGGCCACCGCCCAGCCGTGGTGGCTCGGACCGATGGCCACCAGTTTCTCGAACCCGACACCGAAGACCGGCAACGCGTCTGCCAAGGCGTCTGCCAGCGGCATGCCGCGCGCGCCGCGACGGGCGTGGCATTGACTTGTCGACGCGGCCGATACCGGTCCCGGCCCTCGTGTTCGACGGGTCAAAAGGGTCTCGATTTTCCGTCCGTGTATTACCCATTTGGGCCATGTACGGCGCATGAAATGCATTCCAGAATGGCCTCAATCGGTAGTTGCAAAGTTGGGCGGGCGACGTCCAGCGCTGCAATCCCCGAACTTGCCAGACGGTGACCTGCCAAGAGCAGACAGCACCGCAGACTGGCCCATGTGTCACCTTTTACAGGAGAACTTCATGACCACCCCCACTGTTTCCACCGACCTGCTGGACTACGCACCGGGCAGCACCGCCATCATCACGGCCAGCGGCTTCGCCCCCGGCACGACGGTGATGTTCGAGGTCGACCACACCAGTGGCGAGGACAGTGGTGCAGGGCACACGCCCTGGTATGTGATCGATGGCGGCGCCGGTGATCTCGACGGCGTGGCCAACGGCGTGATCCGGACCACGTGGTACGTCAATCCGGACGATTCGCTGGGCGCGACCTTCCTGCTGACGGCCAAGTCGGCGGGCGCCGACGGGGTTTTCGGTACCGCCGACGACGTGACGGCCTCGACGCGGTTCACCGATTCCGGCATCACCGCCACCGGGGTCACGGTCACCCTCGACGAATCGCCGGGGCTGCAAAACGCGACGGCAACGCCGGGCGTTGCGGGGGACGACACCGACAACGACATCCTGGTATCAGCGCTGCCGGCGGAGTTCTCCGGGCGGCTGAACGCCCTCACGACCAATGCGGTCCCGCTCGGCGCCGCGCTGAGCGGCTACACCGGCGCGGCCGGCAACACCGGCAGCAACGCATTCACGATCTCGCCTGCGATGGGCGCGAGCATCACCAACGTGCGGTTTGTCGACAGCACCGGCGGCGCACTTGTCGGAGTGGACAGCGGGCTGCTGACCCCTGCCGGCACGAAGATCTATCTCTACTCGGATTCGGTTATCGACAACATCGTGCTGGCGCGCTTGGGCAATGACAACGGTACGGCCGATCCGGGCAACGACACGCCCAAAGCGGACGGCGCGATCGTCTTCGCCGCCTATATAGAGGAAACTGGCTCGCCGGTCAGCGGCGGCAAGATCTGGACGGTGCAGTATTCGGCGCTGCTCAATCCGATTGCCGGCAACCTCGACGATCCGGTCGACCTGACCGGCAAGATATTCGTCGGCACCACGCAGAACCTGCAGTTCAACCTGGACATGGCTCCGTCGGGGCAGAACCTTTTCCTGATGTTCACGCAGAGCAACCCGGGAACCTTTGTCGACGGGATGGGGGTCACGCGGATCACCGACCCCACGATCATCGCCACCGGCATGGACCCGGCCAACCAGTCCACCGGCGTCAATATCTCGACCGGCGACACGATCAACACCAGCCAGGCGGGCGGGCCGACCACCTTCGGCACCAACAACCAGATGGTCGTCGTTAACGAGGGCCTGCGCTTCTCGTTCGTCACCGGCGCGCGCCAGGACGTCACCATCCCCTTCCTCGACCAGAACGAAGCCAAGGTCGAGGCCAACATTGACTTCACCGCCGTCTTCGGCGCCCGGTCGGCCAGCTTCGACATCGTGCAGCTGCAAAGCGGCAAGAGCGCGGTCGTCAAGATAACCGCCTTCAGCACCGCCGCAGAACCCGGTGTCGCCTTCATCGACGGCTACGCGGGTGACGCGACGATTGCGATTACGGCGCTGAAAGTCAACGGCGCCGCGCCGGCGGCGGGGACGGCGACGGTTTCCGGCGGCGTCTGGACGATCTCCGGCATCAAGGCCGGCGACAAGATCGAATACACAACCACCGTTGACCACAACCGCGTGCTCATCGAGAACGCGGGGTCGGGCAAGGGCCAGGCCAGCGCCGCCTTCGACGTCGGCGGCTTCACGTTGACGCAGGTCACTGTTGCCAGCCTCGAGGTCGGCTCCAAGATGATCTTCGAGGACGACGGCCCGAACATCATCACCACCGGCGCCGCGCCCACGCTGACGGTCGACGAGACAGTGCTGGCGACCGACGCCACGGCCAGCTTCGCGGCCAGCTTCACGCCCTCATTCGGCACCGACGGCTCCGGCACGGTGACCTATGCGCTGGGCGTGGTGGCTGGGGCCTCGGGATTGACCGACACGGCCACCGGCGAGGCGGTGAACCTGTCGGTGACGGTCGGCGGCGTGGTGCAAGGCAAGACGGCCATCGGCGGCCTGGTGGTCTTTGAAGTCAGCGTGGCCGCCAACGGCGACGTCACGCTCGACCAGCAGCGCGCGGTGGTGCACACCAACACGGGCAACCACAACGACTCGACGACCCTGTCGGCGGCCAACCTGGTGACGCTGACGGCCACCGACACTGACAAGGACGGCGACAGTGCGCAGGCCACGCTGAACATCGGGCAGAACCTGCTCTTCAAGGACGACGGCCCGAGCATCACGGTCAGCGCGATCGCGCCGCCCGACGCGCTGGTGGTCGACGAGAGCAATTTGGCGCTGAACGCGTCTGCCGACTTCTCGGATAACTTCAGCAACGCCCCGACCTACGGCGCGGACGGCGCGGGCACGGTCACGAGTGCCTATGCGCTGAGCGTCAAGAGCACCGGTGTCGATTCCGGGCTGGACGATGTGGCCAGCGGCAACAGCATCTTCCTGTACCTGGAGAGCGGGCAGGTCGTGGGCCGCGTGGGCACGAGCACGACGGTGGCCAACGCGGCTGGCGCGATCTCCTTCACGGTCAGCGTCAATGCCACCGGCACGGTCACGCTGGACCAGGTGCTGGCAATGAAGCACCCCAATGCCGCCAACCCCGACGATGCGATCTCGCCGAGCGCGGCCGACCTGATCCGGCTGACCCGCACCGACACCATCACCGACAAGGACGGTGACACCAACACCGGCTCGGCGGGCATCGACATCGCCGCCGCGCTGAGCTTCAAGGACGACGGCCCGAGCCTGGCATTCGGCAACCTCGTCGGCACCGGCACCATCAATCCGCAGTACGGGTACTGGAACAGCGCCACAGGGGCCGACGGACTGGGAGCCAACGGCCTGGACATGGTCCTCTCCAGCTTCACGATCATCCCGCCTGGCGGCGGCATGCCCATACCAGGTGCCAGTTTGAACTTCAGCGAGCTCGCGGGCTCGCCGAACGGCTCCGGGGCCTATCTTTTTGCGGGCTCGCTGACCGGCGACTTCGACAACAACGCCAGCACGCCGAATACGACGGTCGACTTCACGCTGACGGCGTTCGCCAACGGTACTTATGCGCTGGACCTGGTACAGGGTTTTGGATCCAGTGTCACATTCAGCAGTGTCAATGGCCAGTTGCCCGCTGGGGGTCCGGACCCGGTACAGACGCTGATGATCCCGGGGCAGGATGTCGTTTTCTTTGCCGTCAATGCGACTGCCGCGAAGATCGGCACGACCAGCATCGCGTCGGCGGTCCAGCTGGGCGAGGCCGACTACAACGAGGCATTTCTCCAGACGAACTCGTCGATGGTCGACAGCGACGGAATTTCCGCCAACGGCAACCAGCCCGGCAACGGAACATTCCCGTTCATCAACGACACCTACCTGATGAACGTCAGCACGTCAGGTATCGGCGTCGGCAACAATGTCCTGAATGGTGACAACAGTGAACTCGTCTCCGCGGCCGACGAGAGCTTTGTGATCAATCCCAAGTCGCTGCTGACCAGCATGAAGGTCTTCATCGACAACTCGGTGGGCGGCTATACGCCTAACAACGAATCGCTGCTGTACACGATCTACTACGCGGACGGCAGCACCAGCGCGCAGACCAAGGTCGAGGCCGGCGATCTGACCGCCGAGGCGGGTGGGCAGGTGTCGTTCGTCCTCAATGCCGGTGTCGGCGCTGCCAAGCTGATCGATGCCGTCCAGCTGACGATGGCCCGCGGTGCAATCAAGATCCCGGTGATCGAGTTCACGGTCGGGGCGGCCAACATCGCCAGCGACGTCAAGCTCGATTTTCTCGCCTCGCTGTTCGACAAGGACGGCGACGTTGCGACGAGTGCGTTCACGGCCAGCCTGAACGCCAACAAGCTCGCCCCCTCGGCCTTCGACTATGTGCTCGCAGGCACCGCAGGCGTCCGCGACGCGTTCGACATCAACCTGCCGGCAACGCAGAACAAGTATCAGGTCACGGGCTTCGACACCGGCGACGTGTCGCTCGGGCAGGTGCGCGACAAGCTGGTGTTTCTCGGGTCCGGGACTGTCGGCTCTATCGACAATAGCGGCACCGACAGCATCGTGACGGTCAACGAAACAACTGGAGGCCAGGTAACCACCGTGACCGTGGTCGGCGTAGATCTGTTGCCTACCGACATCGCGTTCCAGTCAGTCACCTGAGCCATCCTGACGGCCAGGGCAGGCGCGTGTGGCTTGAAATGCCACACGCGCCTGCGCCTTTGGCTCTAACATGCAAACTGGACAACCAAGCCCGGGGAGCCTTCGAATGCGCGAGATGCACTACCACTGGCCGATGCGGCCGACTCGCGCCGGCGCTTCAGCTTCGGCCGTCTGCTGATGGCGGCCCCTCGGCCCGCCGCAATGTCGCAGGGCCTGAAGGGTGCGCTGGCGGCGTGCCGCGCGTCGTTCATGTATGCGGGCTTCTTCAGCCTGTTCGTCAACCTGCTGCTACTTTTGCCGGCGCTGTACATGCTGCAGATCTACGACCGCGTGCTCACCAGCAACAGCGAGTCGACGCTGGTGATGCTGACGGTGATCGCGGCCTTCCTGTTCATCCTGATGGGCGGGCTCGAATGGGTGCGTTCGCAGATCCTGATCGCCACCAGCAACAAGCTCGACAACCTGCTCGGCGGGCGGGTGTTCGACTCGGTTTTTCTGCAGACGCAGGCCACCGGCGGCAAGGTGGCCAGCGCGCAACCGCTGGGCGACCTGCTGCAGCTGCGCCAGTTCCTCACCGGGTCGGGGCTGTTCGCCTTCTTCGACGCGCCCTGGCTGCCGATCTACATCGCGGTGATGTTCATGTTCCACCCTGTGTTCGGCGTCGTGGCCATCCTGTCGGCGCTGGTGCTGGTGGCACTGGCGGTCTGGAACGAAGTGTCGACGCGCGGCGATCTGCGCGAAGCCAACGAGCGCTCCAACGCGTCGAGCAACCACACCCAGCGCAGCCTGCGCAACGCGGATGCGATCGAGGCGATGGGGATGCTGCCGCGGCTGCGCGAGCGCTGGCTCGAGCGCCAGCAGGCCATGCTGGTCTTGCAGTCGCGCGCCAGCCGCCGCAGCGGGCTGATCGGCGCGGCGTCGAAGACGTTTCGCGTGTCGATCCAGACGCTGATCCTGGGCCTGGGCGCGTATCTCGCGATCCGCGGCGAGATTTCCCCCGGGGGCGTGATCGCCGGGTCGATCCTGCTCGGGCGGGCGCTGGCGCCGCTGGACATGATGGTCGCCAACTGGCGCGGCTTCCTGTCGGCGCGCGAGTCGTATCGGCGCCTCGACCAGCTGCTGACGGCGCTGCCCGAACGTGCGCCGCCGATGCCGCTGCCTGCGCCCAAGGGCGCGCTCGATGTCGACAAACTCGTGGTGACCCCGCCCGGCGCTGCGGCGCCGGTGCTCCGCGGCCTGAGCCTGGTGGTGGAGGCGGGCAGCCTGCTCGCCATCGTCGGCCCGAGCGCGGCGGGCAAATCGACGCTGGCGCGCGCGCTGCTCGGCCTGTACCGGCCGACCTCCGGCACAGTGCGGCTGGACGGCGCCGAGATCGACCAGTGGGACCGCGCAGCGCTCGGCCAGCACATCGGCTACCTGCCGCAGGACGTGGAACTGCTTGACGGCACGATCAGCGAGAACATTGCGCGCTTCGGCCCGGTCGATCCCGCCCGGGTCGTCGCCGCGGCCGAGGCGGCCGGGGTCCACCCGATGATCCTGCGCCTGCCCGAGGGTTACGACACGCCCTTGGTCGGCAACGTGCTGTCGGCGGGCCAGCGCCAGCGCATCGGCCTGGCCCGCGCGTTGTACGGCGACCCGCAGTTGATCGTGCTCGACGAACCGAACTCCAACCTCGACCAGGAGGGCGAGGCCGCGCTGGCCCATACGATGGCGGACCTCAAGCGCGCCGGGCGCACGGTGGTCGTGGTCACGCACCGCAAGAACATCCTCAGCCAGGTCGACCACATCCTGCTGCTGGGCGATGGACAGGCCGCGTTGTACGGCGCGCGCGACAAGGTGCTGGCGACGCTGGCCCAGACGGTCGAGCAGCAGGCCGCGCCTGCCGTGCCACGCGTTGCGCTGGCGGTGCCGCTGCGCCCTGCGGGCGTGGCCAGCGCCGGCGGCGGGCTGGCGGGCTGAACGACGGGTTGGCAGTGATGAACGCAAGCAATGCTCCGGCGAACACCGCGGCGACGGGCGCGACGGCTGCTCAGGGCAGCGAAAGGCGCGCCAGCCTGATCGGCGTGGCTGGCGTGCTGTTTGTCTTTGGCGGCTTGCGCACGCGGGCTGCAGTGGGGCCATTCGGCAGCGCGGCGACCGGCCCCGTGTGGCCTTCCCCAGGGCGTTGATCGCGGCCCAGCCTTCACCGCAGGACATCGACCAGGTGGGCATTGGCCAGGTGGCCGACGTGCGGTTCCTGTCGTTCAATCAGTGCGATCTTCCGCGAGTCGACGGCCGGTTGGTCTCGGTGTCTGCCGACCGACTGATCGACGAGAGCGACGGCCTCAAGGCGCCGTCTTGACTGGCGCGCGTCGAGATTCCGCCCGAGGGCCTGCAAGCGCTGACCAGTGCCCAACTGGTGCCATTGCCGGGCATGTCTGTCGAAGTGCTGGTGACTTGCGGCGCCCGCGCGACGAGCCGATCAAGCCGAGCCTTTGGGCACTGTCGCGACCCATGCCACCCGACGGCGATCGGGCGACCCGACCGCCCGCAGCAGTCTTGGCGCGCCGCCCGGGTTGACCAAGGCGAAATCGCAACACTTGCTATTGGAATTGCCGCACAATCAATATGTAATTTTTGTATAAAAAATGTAAATGTTCACAGGAATCAGGCCTTTGATCGCTTCCCGGAGTTGTACCTGATAGCGCACAGCTGCTGAAGGTGAACCTTGGCAGCGGGGAGGATTCGTGGCGAAAAAGAGCGTTCTCGTGATGGTTCCCGTCAATCGGGCCAACGCGCGTGATCCGGAGGCGTCAGCGGACGACGGGTGGACCTGGCCTTTTCGGCTGGAGCCGACAGCAGTCCCGGCCGCAAGGCCAGGTGCCGCAACAAGCACAGTGGCCTCGACCAAGACGAATCACGTACGTCCTGCGGGCGTGGCCAGCGCCGGCGGCGGGCTGGCGGGCTGAACAATGGGTGCGCAGTGATGAACGCAAGCAATGCGCCAGCAAGAACCGTGGGGATCGGCCACGATTGCCACGCAGCCTGGCTGATGACAGGTGACCACCGGCGATCGCAGGATCGCTGCAGTACGTGTGGCGCAGCTATCGCACTCCGTGGCACGGTCGTTCCGGCAGCACTGATGCATTTCCGTGCATCGCGCACGTGAAATTTGATAGGCACTAAATGGGTGAGGCGCTCCGGCATTCCGTACCAACCGTCCCGCTGGCTTGACGAGGCGTCCGGATGCGGCGCGCCGCCCAGAGTTGACTGCGGCAAAATTTCTGGACATGCAATTTGGAATTGAAGCACAATGAATATGTAAAAAATGTATGAAGTACGTAAGCATTCTCTGGCTTCAGGCCTTTGACCGCTTCCCGGAGTTGTCCCTGATAGTGAACAGGTGCTGAAGTGGCGCCTTAACAGCGGGGAGGACTCGTGGCAAAAAAAGGCGTTCTCGTGATGATTCCCGGCGATCGGGCCAACACGCCCGATCGGCAGGCGTCGGGAGTCAACGGGTGGGCTTGGCCTTTTCAGCTGGCGCCGACAGCGGTTCCGGGCGCAAATGCAGGCGTCGCAACAAGAGCTGTGGCCACGCCCAAGACGTATCACGTGCAGGTGGTGATAAGCGCGGAAAGCGCGCTAAGCGGAAAAATCGCACTTCCGGACTCGGACGTCGCATCGGAGCGCCACGCGCATGTTCAGTATCACGTAACGCCCGAGGTCGTGACTCCAGCCAAGCTAACACGGCTCCTTTCCATTGCCGGAACCTCGCCGCCGCGAGCAATCCTGCTGGACATCGCGGCGCTCGGCCAGCCCGGCGCGCTGGACATTCTTCAGGAGGTGCGCTGTCGGCTGCCGGACACCCACTTGCTGCTGGGCTGGCCCCAGGCAGACGCCAGGCAGGATGCCGCCTTGTTGGCGCAGTTTGACGGCAGCCTGGTCTGGTCCCAGTTCGGGCGCCTGGGGCGTGTGCTGGACGCGGTGCTGGCGGGTGAACTGTGGTTCCCGCGCTCCGTGATGCAGGCCTTGTATCGCCATGCACTGGACACTGGGCGCGGGCAGTCGCGGACAGCGGACGCCAACAAGAAGGGCGTGTCGCTGACCCGGCGCGCAAGCGACGTGTCCGTGTCACTGACCCGGCGCGAAACCGACGTGTATGTGTTGATGCGCCGCGGCCTGACAAACACCCAGATCGCCGGTCGGCTTCAGGTCAGCGTCAATACGGTGAAGAAGCACCTGAGCCGCGTGTTCGAGAAGCGTGGACTGCGCGGCAGGCGGCAGGCCATCGATTGAGCCGTCGGCGATCGACGCGCAGTGCCGCCGCTCGTACACCACCAGCATCGCATTCGGCCCGACCATCGGCAAGAACATTGCGCTGGCCTACCTGCCGCATGACTATTGCCAGGTGGGGCGCGAACTGCAGATCCAGTACTTCGCCGATGTCTATCCGGTCAAGGTCGAGGCGGTGGGTTACAAATCCTTGTACGACCCGGAGAACAGCAAGCCGAAATTCTGACAGGGGCCGCGTCAAGTGGCCCAGGCACTTCGTTGCCAAGCGGCGCTGCATCAGTCGCCCAGGTAGGCCAGACACCCCCTCATCGTGAACATTTTGGGGTAGTCGCTTTCGGGTATGGCGTGGCCGCTGCCCTGATGCAAGCCGATCACGAAGTTGAGGAAGTCCATCGAGTCGAGATCGAGCGCTTCGCGCAGATCTTCGGTGTCGTCTACGGTCGAGAGATCGGCCTCGGGTGCGATGCCGGCCAGTACATTGGCGGCGAGCTGGCGGATGTCGGTTTCGTTCATGTGGGCTCCGGTTTTACAGTTGTTCTGGATGCTGCAGGGCCTGATCGATGGCGGCCAGCAACTGGCCACCCAGGTGGCCGTCGCTGGCGCGGTGGTCGGCGGCCAGGCTGACTGAGACCAGGGTGCGCGGAAGTACCTGATCGTTCACCACCCATGGCCGCTTGAGCAAGCGGCCGAAACCGATGATGGCGACCTGCGGCGGGTAGATGACACCCAGCACGCCATCGGCCCCGCGATCGCCCAGGCTGGTGACGGTCACGGAGGGGTCGGTCAGCTCGGAGCTGCGCAAGCCACCGCTGCGGGCGCGCTGCACAAGGTCGCGAAGGGCTTGCATGAGCGCGGCCAAGGTCTTCTTGTCGGCATTGTGAATGGCGGGAGCCACCAGACCGCCACCGCGCAAGGCGATGGCCCAGCCGAGGTGGATGCCGGCGCCGGGGCGGAAAGCGTCGCGTTCATAGAACCCATTGAATTGCGGCACTTCAGCCAAGGCGCGGGCGCTGGCCTTGATGAGCAGCGTGGCGGGCAGCAGGCGATCGGGCGGCGGCTTGTCGCGGTTGTACGATTCGAGCCAGCTGTTGGCAGCTTCGAAATCGATGGTGCTACTCAGGTAATAGTGTGGAATCTCGCGCTTGGATCGCGTCATTGCGGTGGCGATGGCCTGGCGCATCATCGCTGCGTCAAAACCGCCTCTAGGCGCGCGTGTGGGCGAAGGCCCCGAGGCTTTGGCGGCCGTGGGTGTGGCGCGGCCTAGCGCGGCGGCTTGCTCGACATCGGCGCGAACCACCGAGCCTTGCACGCCAGTGCCGGTGAGGGTTTCGATGACTACGTCCAATTCGTGTGCGAGCCGGCGCGCTGCGGGGCTGGCCTTGACTCTGGTGCCTGGGGCTGTTGGCCAGTTTGGTGTAGCCGGCTCCGCTGGCCGGGCCGGTGCCGGTGCGGGAACTGGTGCAGATGTGGGCACAGGCGCGGGCGCAGTCGCAGGTGCCGGGGTCTTCACACGAGTCGGCTTTGCTGCAGGAGCAGGCGGCGGCGTCGGTGTTGCGGCTGCAGCACCCGCCGTACCCACCTCGTCCGCCTTGCCTACGCGCGCGAGCACCCCGCCCACCGGCAGGTCGGTGCCCTCAGGGGCGAGGTCGTTCAGCACACCGTCGAGAAAGATCTCCACGTCGATCGCACCCTTGTGCGTTTCCACCACCACGACCACGTCGCCCGGCTTCACACGGTCGCCCGGCTGCACCAGCCATTGCGCCACTTTGGCGGATTCCATGTCGGCGCCCAGAGCGGGCATGAGAAAGTCGGCCATGGTAGGTCAGGCTTTCTGCACCAGCGCGCTTGCGCTGGCCACGATGTCGGCGACCTGCGGGAGTGACGCTTCTTCCATGTGCATGGCGAAGGGCACCGGCACTTCGCGGCCGCACACGCGACGGATTGGCGCGTCGAGTTCAAAAAACGCTTCTTCGGCCAGGCGGGCCGC
>JBBQJP010000029.1:0-52756 GCA_038326025.1 Burkholderiales bacterium | reverse complement strand
ACCAGTTCGGCCAATGGGCGGGGCAACTGGGTGACGGGCGCGCCCTGCTGCTCGGCGAAATCGACGTTCCTGGCGCTGAGACCCGCGAGTTGCAGCTCAAGGGCGCCGGACTGACGCCCTATTCGCGCATGGGCGACGGGCGTGCGGTATTGCGCAGTTCGATTCGCGAGTTCCTGTGTTCGCAGGCCATGCATGGCCTGGGCATTGCGACCACTCTCGCGTTGTGTGTCACCGGTTCGGATGCCCCGGTGCGACGCGAAACCGTCGAGACCGCGTCGGTCGTCACCCGTGTGGCACCCAGTTTCCTGCGTTTCGGCCACTTCGAACATTTCAGTTACAGCGGTGATCATGATCGCTTGCGTGAGCTGGCCGACTACACCATTGACCGTTTCTATCCGCAGTGCCGGGAGGGGGCGCCGTCCGAGGGGCAGGTCTATGCGGCGTTGTTGCAGGCCGTCAGCGAACGCACCGCCGCATTGATCGCGTCATGGCAGGGCGTCGGCTTTTGCCACGGCGTCATGAACACCGACAACATGAGCATGCTCGGGCTGACGATCGACTACGGGCCGTTTCAGTTCCTCGACGCCTTCAATCCCGGCCATGTCTGCAACCATTCCGACACACAGGGTCGTTATGCTTATAACCGGCAACCCAACATCGCCTACTGGAACCTGTTTTGTCTCGGGCAGGCCCTGTTGCCGCTGATTGGCGAACAGGCTCTGGCCGTGCAGGCGCTGGAATCCTACAAGACCGTGTTTCCACAGGAGTTGCAGCTGCGCTTTCGCGCCAAGCTGGGGCTGACGGGCTCCGCGCCGGAGGATCTGCCGCTGATCGAGGAGATCCTGAAACTGCTGGCGTCCGATCAGGTCGACTTCACGATTTTCTGGCGCCGACTCAGCGAGGGCGTTGCCGAGACTGCCGCCGAGCCGGTGCGTGACCTGTTTCTGGATCGTGCCGGCTTTGACCAGTGGCAGGCGCGCCATGAGAAGCGCCTGCAGCAACAGGACCGGGCAGCGGCCGCTGACACGATGTTGCACACCAATCCGCGTTTCGTGTTGCGCAACCATCTGGGCGAACAGGCAATCCGCAGCGCGAAACTAAAGGACTTTTCCGAAGTCACACGGCTGTTGCAACTGCTGGAGAGTCCTTTCGATACGCATCCGGGCTTCGATGCCTATGCCGGTTTCCCGCCCGACTGGGCCGGCGGCATCGAAATCAGCTGTTCTTCCTGAGACTGGACCGAAAATACCGCATGACATACAAGATTGCGAAAGCCGATGCGTTGTGGAAGGCATTGCTCGATGGCAAAGGCGCGGAGCCGATGGCGTTCGACGTGACGCGCCATGAGGCAACCGAACCGGCGTTCACCGGGCGCCTCGCCGAGCACAAGCAATTGGGCTCCTATGGCTGCATCTGTTGCGGCAAGCCTCTTTTCGCGTCCGAAACCAAATATGATTCGGGCACCGGATGGCCGAGCTTCTACCAGCCGGTCGATGCGGACGCCGTCGGCACCAAGGTCGACGGCCTGTTGTGGATGAAACGGACCGAGGTGCACTGCAGTGACTGCGGCGCCCATCTGGGCCACGTATTCCCCGATGGCCCGCCGCCCACCGGACTGCGCTACTGCATGAACTCGGCCTCGCTGGAATTCAAATCCGCATGAAGATACTGATCGACTTTTTTCCCATCCTGCTGTTTTTCGGCGCCTACAAGTTCCAGGACATCTACGTCGCCACGGCCGTGCTGATGGCCGCCACGGTGGTACAGACGGCACTGATGTATGCGATCGATCGCAAAATCACGACGATGCAGAAGATCACGCTGGGCATGATTCTGCTGTTTGGTGCACTGACGCTTTACCTGCACGACGAGCGCTTCATCAAGTGGAAGCCGACCGTGCTGTATGGTGCCATCGCGTTGGCGCTGACGGTGACCGTTTGGGTCTTCAAGAAGAGCTTCCTCAAGCTCATGCTCAGCGCGCAACTCGAATTGCCCGACCGGATCTGGATGCACCTGAACGTGGCCTGGATCGTCTACTGCGTGTTCATGGCCGTGATCAACGGCTATGTCGCACTGTATTTCAGCACCGCGGCCTGGGTCGACTTCAAGCTCTGGGGCTACGTGTTCCCGCTGGCCTTCATCGTCGGCCAGGGCTTTTACATCACGCCACACCTCAACAGTGGCGAAACCGGCGAATCCGGTGCCGGCCGCTGAAATGCCCCCTCCGACCGCGTCGGCCATCAAGCAGCGCCTGCGCGAGCGACTCTCGCCCACTACGCTCGAAGTGGTTGACGAAAGCTACCAGCATGCCGGCCACGCTGGCGCGAATGACAGCGGCGTGGGCACCCATTTCCGGGTGCGCATTAAAGCGCCGCAATTTGCGCAAATGGCCCGCGTGCAGTGCCATCGGCTTGTGTATGATGCGCTGCAAGATTTTATTGACCAGGGCCTGCATGCCCTGGCGATAGAAGTGGTCCGCTGAGGGCCACAAACTCCCCCATCCGGGTCCGGATGGGGTGACACCTTCCCCGAACCCGTTGAGAGTAACCATGAAGAGATCCCTGATTGCAGCATTGCTGGCCGCAGCGTTCACCACACTGGTGCCCGTCGCCGCCCTGGCGCAGAACATTGCCATCGTCAACGGCAAGGCCGTACCGGTATCGCGGGTGGCGGCGCTGACCCAGCAGCTGGAGAAATCCGGCCGCCCGGTCACTGCCGAAATGCAAGGCCAGTTGCGCGAAGAAATCATCACCCGCGAAGTGTTCATCCAGGAAGCGCAAAAGCGCGGCCTGGACGCTACCGAAGACTTCAAGCTGCAGATGGACCTGGCCCGACAGTCGATCCTGATCCGCGAACTGTTCAACGACTACCAGTCCAAGAACCCGATCACCGACGCCGATGCCAAAGTCGAATACGACAAGTTCGTTGCCACCAACGGCGGCAAGGAGTTCAAGGCCCGCCATATCCTGGTCGAGACCGAAGCCGAAGCCAAGGCCATCATCGCGAGCCTGAAAAAAGGCGGCAAGTTTGAAGAAATTGCCAAGAAATCGTCCAAGGATCCAGGCTCCGGCGCCAACGGCGGCGATCTGGACTGGGCCGCAGCCGAAAGTTACGTGCCGGAGTTCTCCAAGGCCATGGCTGCGCTGGAAAAAGGCAAGATGACCGAGACGCCGGTCAAGTCCCAATTCGGTTTCCACGTGATCCGGCTTGACGACGTGCGTGAGGCACAGTTGCCCAAGTTCGACGAAGTCAAACCGCAGATCCTGCAGCAGTTGCAACAACAGAAAATTGCCGCATTCCAGCAGGACCTGCGCGCCAAGGCCAAGATCGAGTGAATCGGTTCGGCCTTTTGCTCTGCACAACGCGGCCTCGGCCGCGTTTTCTTGATGCCTATGCTGCGGCTGCGTTGGTCATGCAGTCGCGGACTTGAATAGCCACAAGGCGCCAATCAGCGCCGGCTGGTGCAACATGTAATACCAAAGGCTGCGTCGGCCCATCCAGGCCAGCACGGACCACGGGCCAAGGGCTTGCCAGGCAGGGGCTGAACCGGCCTCGCGTATCCAGCGCATGCCCGCCAGCAGCCCACACCACAACACACCGATCCACGGCAGCAGCGGCACATAGTCCGTGGTTACCGGTTTGCGCGTGATCAGACCCAGCCAATTGAGCATTGGCGCGTTGAACGCTTCAGCCCAGGGTGACGGCGCCAGTAAGGCGGCGGCGCCATAGGGCAGAAACAGCGCCAGCATGATGGGTGCCAGCAACCACGCACCCCAACCGGCGCTCAGGCGCGCAACAATCAGCATGACGGCCATTCCATGGAGCACACCGAAATAGATGAAGCTGTTGGGGAACATCCACCAGGATCCGGCACTGACCAACACGGCGCATGCCGCAATCTGGATCCAGCGTTGCCAGAATCGTGACCACGGCTGGCCTTGATGCAAGGCTACCGCCTGGCCCAAGCCAGCGCAAAACAGGAAAAGGCTGAGGATCGCGGTGCGCTGCAGCGTCCAGAACGGGTCGCGATAAAAGTCGAGCCGGGCAAAACCGAAGTTGTTCAGGTCAAAACAGAAGTGGTAGGCGGTCATCCAGACCAGGGCCACACCACGCAAGGTATCGATGGCGTCCAGTCGCTGGTTATGGGGCGCAGACGTCGGCATGCGGGGCAGTGTAAGGCGCCAACTCCAGGAACCTGTTCGTCCCAACCGGGTTGACGCGGCCGCCTCCAGCGCCTGTTAGCCAACCGGCTCGCGCAGTTTTTGTGCCGTGTACCAGGCGCTGCCGACACCACACGCTGCAATCAGGCCGATGCCCGCCAGGGTCAAACCGTCGGGCAAGTGGGAAAAAATCAACCAACCGGCAATGACTGCGAACCCGACCTGGCTATACAGGTAGGGCATCAACGTGGCGGACGGCGCATGCTGGTAGGCCTGGGCCAGCAGGAAATGGCCGGTCGCTGCCAGAAAGCCCATGACCAGCATGAGCCCCCACAGCAGTGGCGAATCAACCTGCGTCCAGGCAAACGGTAGCGCCAGGGACACAACCATGGCGCCAATCCAGCCACTGAAGAAATGGGTGGTGGCCGCGTTGTCGACCCGCGCCAGCCGCCCTGTCAGCAGCTGAAATGCCGAGTTGCAGAACATCACAGCCACCGGCAGCAGCATGGCCCAGCCGAAATGCGCCCCGGTGGGTCGCACGATCACCAGGGTGCCCGCAAATCCCCCCACGACAAACAGCCATTGCAGCGGCGCCACCCGCTCCTTGAACAGCAGGACCGACAGCACTGTCACCGTCAACGGTGTAACCATCACAATGGCCGCGAACTCGCCCACAGGCACATGACGCAAACTGAGGTAAGCCAGCAAGGTGGTCACCACCAGCAAGGCGCCGCGCAGCAGTTGCAGTCCTGGCGCGCGGGTGCGCCAGAGCGTTGTGCCGTGACGCGGTGCCAGCACCACGGTGGTAACCAGGGCCTGGACCAGATAACGGACCCACAAGGCCATCAAAATGGGAATGGCCAGCACCACGATCTTGGTGATCGAGTCCAGAATCGCGAAACACAGGCCGGCCACCACGACACAGCCGATTCCCGTCAGCGCCGTGCTTTTGCCCGCCGTCATCGGGCCCCGAGCCCATGTTCCATACGCAGGCCATGAAACGCGATGGTCAATGGCCCCGTCATCCCGTAATGCCCGTCAGGCGTGCGGCCAGACCCGCGGGAACAAGACATCATCCATCGCCGCGCCCTCGGCCAGCCGCTCGGTCAAGCCGGGAAATGGGGGCGAGGTGCGCCAGGGGCGTGGCGCGTGGCGCATGTCATCGCCCAGGTAACGCGCCGAAAACACCCGTCGACGCTGCCCTGGCCCCACCCCGGCACTGGCGTGCAGGGTCAACATGTGGAATGCCAGCGCGTCGCCGGGCTCCATGGCCCAGGACAGTTGGCGAAAACGCGCCGGCTCGCCTTCAATATCCGGCAGCTCGGCCAGGCTCCCGTCAGGGAACCAGCGCGCCTGCTGGTCGCGAAAGGTTCGCGGCATGTACCAGGCGCCGGCGTGGGACCCGGCGACAAAGCGCAAACTGCTGGCCAGCGGCACCGGGTCAACCGGGATCCAGAAGCTGACGTTCTGCCGGCCACTGACGTTGTAATACGGCTGGTCCTGATGCCAGGGTGTGGGTTGGCGTGTGCCCGCCTCCTTGACCAGCAGGTGGTCGTGGTACAGCCGCACTTCGCGGCTGTCGGTCAGTTGAGCGCAAATCGCCGGCAACGCGGAATCGCAAAGAATTTCGCGATACGCCGGATTGTCCTGCCAAGTGCAGAAATCCTCGACAAAACGGCCCGGATCATCGGGCGAACTGGCCACCATGGCCAACGCGCTGGTATGCGCGAGGTTTTGCTCAATGCCCTCGGACAGCCTTTGCACTTCGCGGGGCGACAACACACCACGTAGCACCACGGCGCCATCGCGTCGATAGTCCTCGCAGATGCTGGCGCAAAGCCGGTCAGACGCCACGGTTCTATCCTCTTAGCCGACCCAGCGCCGGGCGTTGTGCCAAAGTTGCATCCAGGCGCTGGCCTGGTCGCGGTCCTGGTCGGTCCAGCTCAACTGGATGTTGCGAAACACCCGCTCCGGATGCGGCATCATGGCGGTGAACCGCCCGTCCGCCGTTGTGACCGCGGTCAGCCCACCAGGGCTGCCATTGGGGTTGAACGGATAGACCTCCGTGGCTGCCCCATGGTTGTCGGTGAAACGCATGGCGCTGATGGCCTGCTTCGCGTCGCCGCGGCGCGAGAAGTTCGCATACCCTTCACCATGCGCCACCGCAATCGGAAGGCGACTGCCGGCCATTCCGGTCAAAAACAAAGACGGCGACGCCAGCACCTCGACCATCGCCAGGCGGGCTTCATAACGCGCGCTCTGGTTGGTCGTGAACCTCGGCCAGTGCTCGGCGCCCGGAATGATGTCGGCCAACTCGGCAAACATCTGGCAGCCATTGCACACACCGAGGCCGAAGGTGTCGGTACGACCAAAAAAGCCGCGGAACTGGTCGGCCAGTGCCGGATTGAACGTGATTGAGCGGGCCCAGCCGACACCCGCGCCCAGCGTGTCGCCGTAGCTGAAACCACCACAAGCCACCACCCCCTGGTAGTCGGCCAGTGCCGTGCGCCCGGCCAGCAGATCACTCATGTGCACGTCGACTGCATCGAAACCCGCCTTGTCGAAGGCATAGGCCATCTCCACATGGGAATTGACGCCCTGCTCACGCAATACCGCGACACGTGGTCGCGTTTGCAGCAGGGCGGGCGCCCCCGGCGTGAACGCCAAAACCACGTGCAACCCGGGATCGGCCGGATCACCCGCAGCGGCGTGCTCAAAGTCCGCACAGGCCGGGTTGTCGCGCAGTTGGCAGATCTTCCAGCTGACCGAATCCCAGACCTGATGCAGATCACGCAGGTTTGCGCCAAACACCCGCTTGGCATCGCGCCAGACCTGGATCTCGCCGATACCCGAGTCGACGGCCGAGCCCACGGGCCGGGTCTTGCCGACACAGTGGCTGTACCGGCTCAATTGGTGTTCGCGCAACACCTTCATCACGGCGCTGCGGTCTTCGGTGCGGATCTGCAGCACCACACCCAGTTCCTCGTTGAACAAGGCCTTGAGCGTGAGTTCGTCGCGCCGTGCCTGCACCTGAGACGCCCAGTTCTTGCTGTCGCCCATCTCGGCCCGGCTATCGGAGATGCCGTCACCTTCGGTCACCAGCATGTCGACATTGAGCGACACGCCAACCTGGCCGGCGAACGCCATCTCGCACACGGTGGCAAATAACCCGCCGTCGCTGCGGTCGTGATAGGCCAGCAATTTGCCATCGGCGCGCAAGGTGTTGATGGCTTGCACCAGCCGCACCAGGTCCTGCGCATCGTCCAGATCGGGTACGGCATCACCGACCTGCTCCAGCGTCTGCGCCAGGATGCTGCCTGCCATGCGGTTGCGACCCCGGCCGAGATCCACCAGCACCAGCGTGGTGTCCATCAGTTGGCGATCGAGTTGCGGCGTCAACGTGTCGCGTACATCGTCCAGCGTCGCAAACGCGCTGACGATCAGCGACACCGGCGAGGTGACCTTGCGCGCCGACTGGTCCGCGTCGTCCGCCCACTGGGTGCGCATCGACAACGAGTCCTTTCCAACCGGAATCGAAATGCCCAGGGCCGGACACAACTCCAGGCCCACGGCGCGCACTGTGGCATACAGATCGGCATCTTCACCGGGCTCACCACAAGCCGCCATCCAGTTCGCCGACAGCTTGACGCGCGACAGATCGATGGGCGCTGCCAGCAGATTGATGATGGCCTCGGCCACCGCCATGCGCCCGGACGCCGGTGCATCCACCACCGCCAGCGGTGTGCGTTCGCCCATGGCCATGGCTTCGCCGCCGAAGCCCTGGTAGTCGGCCAGTGTCACCGCGCAATCGGCCACGGGGACCTGCCAGGGTCCGACCATCTGGTCGCGATGGGTCAGTCCTCCCACGGTGCGGTCGCCAATCGTGATCAGAAAACGTTTGGACGCCACGGTCGGATGGGCCAGCACGGCAATCGCGGCGCGCTGAAGGTCGGTACCGGAAAGATCCAGCGCCGGGAACCGGCGCGCCACGGTTGCCACGTCGCGCAACATCTTGGGCGGTTTGCCCAGCAAAACATCCATAGGCATCGCCACCGGCGTCGGGCCCAACGCATCGACCACTGACAACTCGCGCGCCTCGGTCGCCACGCCCACGACGGAAAACGGGCAACGTTCGCGCGCGCAGAACGCGGCAAACTGATCGTGCGACTCTGGCGCGATGGCCATCACATAACGTTCCTGGCTTTCGTTGCACCAGATCTCGCGCGGGCTCATTCCGCTCTCGTCCAGCGGCACCGCGCGCAGGTCGAAACGCGCACCGCGGCCAGCGTCGTTGGTCAGTTCGGGAAAGGCGTTGCTCAATCCGCCTGCACCCACGTCGTGAATGGCCAGAATCGGATTGGCCTGGCCCAGCGCCTGGCAATGGTTGATGACCTCCTGGGCGCGGCGCTGCATTTCGGGGTTTTCGCGCTGCACCGAGTCGAAATCGAGTGCCGTCGCATTCGTGCCGGTGGCCATCGAACTGGCGGCGCTGCCACCCAGTCCGATGCGCATGCCGGGACCACCGAGCTGAATCAGCAGGCTGCCGGCCGGAAACTCGATCTTGTGGGTCAGGCCCGCATCGATGCTGCCCAGACCACCGGCCACCATGATGGGCTTGTGGTAACCCCGACGCACCACATCCACATCGGACGTGGCGGTCTGTTCATACTCGCGGAAGTAGCCCAGCAGGTTCGGACGCCCG
The DNA here is from genome assembly GCA_038326025.1 of Burkholderiales bacterium. Classification (GTDB taxonomy): domain Bacteria; phylum Pseudomonadota; class Gammaproteobacteria; order Burkholderiales; family Burkholderiaceae_C; genus CAISIP01. Next base: position 43,894 of record JBBQJP010000029.1, on the reverse strand, counting down.
AATTCGTTGTTGAATGCAGCGCCACCCAAAGGGCCCTCAATCATGATCTGCAAGGCGCTGGCGATATGCGCCGGCTTGCCATACGTGCCGGCATCGATACCAAGCGCCATCTTCGATACGCTGAACCCGGTCAGGCCGGCCTTGGGACGCGATCCGCGCCCGGTGGCGCCCTCGTCGCGGATCTCGCCACCCGCGCCGGTCGCGGCGCCGGGATATGGCGAAATCGCAGTCGGGTGGTTGTGTGTCTCCACCTTCATCAGCACATGTTGCAGCACCTGCGACGCCACATACGGCTGTGGAGTCGCGCCACTGGCGGACGCTTCGCCGCCGGCGACAAAGCGCTCTGCTTGCGCGCCTTCCATCACCGAGGCATTGTCCGAATACGCCACCACCATGCGCTGCGGATTTTTTTTGTGGGTATGGCGGATCATGCCGAACAACGTGTCGGGCTGGGCCACGCCGTCGATCTTGAACTGCGCATTGAAAATCTTGTGCCGGCAGTGTTCACTGTTAGCCTGGGCGAACATCATCAGCTCGACGTCGGTCGGATTGCGCGCGAGCTGCGTGAACGCCTGAACCAGGTAATCCATCTCGTCATCGGCAAGCGCCAGCCCATGGGTCTTGTTGGCCAGTTCCAGCGCCGCCTTGCCACCCTGCAGCAAATCAATCTGCTCGAGCGCAGGGGCCGCCAGCTCGGTAAACAGGCCAGACGCATCGGTGCGGCTGTACAGCGCGCTTTCGGTCATGCGGTCGTGCAGCAAAGCCGCCAGCGCTTGCAACTGGGAAGTTGCGAGCGATGCCTTGCCCAGCAAGGGCGACTTCAATCCGATCCGGTATTCCACGATGCGCTCGATGCGGTGCACATCCAGCGCGCAGTTATGCGCAATATCGGTGGCCTTGGAAGCCCACGGCGATACCGTTCCCAGGCGCGGCGTGACCACGACCAGTGGCCCCTCGGTGGCACCGGCATAAGGTTCACCGTAATCGAGCAAGGCAGCGAGTTGCTGTCGCAAATGGTCCGACGGCGCCTGATCCGACCAGACCAGGTGGACAAAGCGGGCATCGAGACGTACCACACGGTCGTCGACACCCTGCAAACGGTGCAACAGCTGTTGGGCGCGGAATGGGCCGAGCGCGTTCGCGCCTTCGTAGGAGGTAATGGTCTGGGTCACGGATGGGAGTGCCGCATTGGAGTGCCGGTTTGGAGTGCAATTGGTAGCGTCGGAGATAGGACGCAGGGCTCGGCGAAGGCTGGGCCAGGCCGGTGCCGGGATTTTAACGGGCCTGCAGTGGGATAATTGACAGATGACAATTACCTACAAGGACGAAGCCGGCATCGCTGGTATGCGGGTGGCCGGACGGCTTGCATCCGAGGTGCTGGACTATCTCACGCCCCATGTGGTGGCCGGTGTGTCCACCAACCACCTCGACAAGCTGGCGCATGACTACATCACCCAGGTGCAGCAGGGAATTCCCGCGCCGCTGAACTACCGCGGTGGTGGCAACATCCCGTATCCCAAGTCGATCTGTACCTCGGTCAACCACCAGGTGTGCCACGGCATTCCGAGCGACAAGTTGCTCAAGAAGGGCGACGTGCTGAACATCGACGTCACCGTCATCAAGGACAGCTGGCATGGCGATACCAGCCGCATGTTCATCGTCGGCGAGACATCCATCGCCGCCAGGCGGCTGAGCAACGTGACCTATGAAGCCATGTGGCGCGGCATTGTCATGGTTCGCCCCGGCGTGCGGCTCGGCGACATCGGCTGGGCCATCCAGAAATTCACCGAAGCGCAGGGTTTCAGCGTGGTGCGCGAGTTCTGCGGCCACGGTATAGGCCAGGTCTTCCATGAAGAGCCCCAGGTGCTGCACTATGGCAGGCCCGGCACGCTCGAGGAGCTCAAGACGGGCATGACCTTCACCATCGAGCCGATGATCAATGCCGGGCGCAAGGAAATCAAGGATGGCCCCGAAAAGGATGGCTGGACCATCGTTACCAAGGACCATTCCTTGTCGGCCCAGTGGGAACACACCGTGCTGGTGACGCCGACCGGTTACGAGGTCTTGACCTTGTCGGCCGGCAGCCCACCGCCGCCAGATTTCCTTCATGGCTGAAACTTCCCTGCCCGACGTGTCGCCGATGCGTGCGGTGCAGGTATTGCGCGATGATTTCCGCACCCAGAAACGCGTGCTGCTCGAGGACATTCGCGCCAGTGTGGCGTCGACGCGCGCTGTCGGCAAGACCCTGACCCAACTCTCCACCCTGGCCGACAAGACGCTGCGCGCATTGTGGGAACAAGCCGGTCTGAGCGGCCCGTGTGCACTGGTGGCGGTGGGCGGATACGGCCGTGCCAAGTTGTTCCCGCACTCCGACGTCGATGTGCTGCTGCTGTTGGCCGACGATCAGAAGCCGGAAAACGACAAGCTGCTGCTCTCGCGTATCGAGACCTTCATCGGCAGTTGCTGGGACACCGGGCTGGAGATCGGCTCTTCTGTACGAACCGTGACGCAATGCCTGTTGGAGGCCGCCAAGGATGTGACGGTACAGACATCGGTGCTCGAATCGCGTTTGGTGGTCGGCAACCGCGACCTGTATGGCGACTTGTGCGAGCGCCTGCGCAAAGAGATGGATCCGCGGGCGTTTTTTGTGGCCAAGACGCTGGAGATGCGCCAGCGCCACAACAAGTACGAAGACACGCCCTACGCGCTCGAGCCCAATTGCAAGGAGTCCCCGGGCGGACTGCGCGATCTGCAGATGCTGTTGTGGGTGTCCAAGGCCGCCGGCATGGGCCGTAACTGGGATGAACTGGCCCGCAGCGGCCTGGCGACACCGTTCGAAGTGCGCCAGATCAAGCGCAATGAAGCGCTGATGCGGCTGATCCGCATGCGCCTGCACCTGATTGCCGGCAGGCGCGAGGACCGCCTCGTGTTCGACTTGCAGACCGCCGTGGCCGAGTCGTTCGGATACCGCACGCCTGAAAACGGTACCGTGCCTTTTTCGGTCGGCGTAACCGAAACCTCGGCCAAGTCGACGCGACGTGTCACGGTGGTGCGCTCCAGCGAAGCCTTGATGCGCCGCTACTACTGGGCGGCCAAGGCGATCACGCAGCTCAACCAGATCGTGCTGCTCAACATGGAGGAGCGTCTTTACGGCGCCTCCGGGCAGCCCCGCCCGCTGAATGCCTGGTTCAACGTGAAGGCGGGCATGATCGATGTGGTCAGCGACGACATCTACATACGTGAACCGCATGCGATTTTGCAGACCTTTTTGCTGTACCAGACCAGCAGCGGCACCAAGGGATTGTCGAGCCGCACACTGCGTGCCCTGTACAACGCGCGCGGGGTCATGGACGCGAAGTTCCGCAACGACCCGGTGAATCGCGCCACATTCCTCGAAATCATCATGCAGCATGACGGCGTGACCCATGCGATGCGCCTGATGAACCAGACCTCGGTGCTGGGACGTTACCTGTGGGTGTTCCGGCGCATCGTCGGCCAGATGCAGCATGACCTGTTTCACGTCTACACGGTCGACCAGCATATTCTGATGGTGCTGCGCAATGTGCGGCGCTTCTTCATCGTCGAACATGCCCACGAGTACCCGTTCTGCTCGCAGCTGGCCGCCGGCTGGGACAAACCCTGGATCCTGTACGTCGCGGCGCTGTTCCACGACATTGCCAAAGGCCGCGGCGGCGACCATTCCAAACTCGGCGCCACCAGCGTGCGACAGTTCTGCCGCCAGCATGGCATCGCGCGCGATGACGCGCGCATGATGGAATTCCTGGTGCGCGAGCATCTGACGATGAGCCACACCGCGCAAAAGGCCGACCTGAGCGACCCGGACGTCATCATGCGGTTTGCCGAGCGTGTGGGTGACCAACGCCACCTGACTGCGCTGTATCTGCTCACCGTGGCCGATATCCGCGGCACCTCGCCCAAGGTCTGGAACGCCTGGAAAGGCAAGTTGCTGGAAGACCTGTACCGCTATACCGCGCGCGCGCTTGGTGGCGAGGTACCCGATCCGCAGGCCGAAGTGCAGGCGCGCAAGCGCGACGCGCTGATCAAGATCGCGCTGTATGCCCTGCCACACGAGGCGCACAAGCGGCTGTGGGACACGCTGGACGTGGGCTATTTCATGCGCCACGACTCCGCCGACATCGCCTGGCACACGCGGCACCTGTCCCGCCATGTCGATACCGACAGACCGATCGTGCGAGCGCGCCGCTCGCTGGTGGGCGAAGGCCTGCAGATCCTGGTCTACACACGCGACCAGAGTGACTTGTTCGCACGCATCTGCAGCTATTTCGATCACGGTCATTTCAGCATCCTGGAGTCGCGTATCCATACCGCGCGCAACGGTTATGCGCTGGACACCTTCCAGGTTGTGACCTCGGCCATGCCGGAGCATTACCAGGAACTGATCAACATGGTCGAATCGGGCCTGGCCGCGGCTATCGCCAATACCGGGCCGCTGCGCGAGCCCGGGCGTGGGCGTGTTTCGCGCCGGGTGCGCAGTTTTCCGATCACGCCGCGCGTCACCTTGCGACCGGATGAAAAAGGCCAGCGCTGGTTGCTCAACATCACGGCCAGCGACCGGGTCGGGCTTCTGTATGCGGTCGCGCGCGTGCTGGCGCGGCACCAGGTCAATCTGCACCTGGCCAAAATCGCCACGCTGGGGGAGATGGTGGACGACACCTTCCTGATCGATGGGCCGCAGTTGCAACAAAATCGCGACCAGATCGAGATCGAAACCGAGCTGCTGCAGGCCTTGTCCTGATCGCACCGACAGCTGGCCGCGCGAACCGGATGGATCTCAGTCGTCCTGCGCGTCGTCCAGTCCGGGGAAAAGCACTTCGGTGAAGCCAAAGCGGCTGAAATCGCGTACCCGCATCGGGTAAAGAACACCGATCAAGTGGTCGCATTCATGTTGCACCACCCGCGCATGGAAACCATCGACCGTGCGCTCAATCGGATCCCCATATTGATCGAAGCCGGCGTAATGCAAGCGCTCATAACGCGGCACGATGGCGCGCAGCCCCGGCACTGACAAGCAACCTTCCCAATCATCCACCAGCGCTGGCGCTCCCGGCGCTGCCTCAAGCGGCGTGATCACCGGATTGATCAGCACGGTGCGTGGGATCGGCGGCGCGTCGGGATAACGGGGCGTGACTTCGCCGGTACCAAAGATCACCAGTTGCAGGTCGACACCGATCTGCGGCGCCGCCAGGCCGGCACCGTTGGCCGCCAGCATGGTGTCAAGCATGTCACTGATCAACAGATGCAGCGCGTCGCTGTCGAACTCCGTCACGGGCGGCGCCACGCGCAGCAGCCGCGGGTCACCCATCTTCAAAATTTCACGTACCGTCATCTAGCAACTCCTGCAGTTGGGTCTCGTCGATCACTGTCACACCGAGTGCCAGCGCCTTGTCCAGCTTGCTGCCGGCCTCTGCACCCGCCACCAGATAGTCTGTCTTCTTGCTCACCGAACCGGCCACCTTGCCGCCAGCCGCCTCGACCTTCTCCTTGGCTTCGTCGCGGCCCATGGACGGCAAGGTTCCGGTGATGACAAAGGTCTTGCCACTCAAGGGCCGCGCTGCCAGCGGCGCCGGCGCACCCTCCTGCCAGGACAGACCACAGGCGCGCAACTGCTCGACCACTTCGCGGTTGTGGGCCTGGGCGAAAAAGGTCTGGATGCTTTGCGCCACGATGGGCCCTACGTCGGCAACCTCGAGCAACTGCGCTTCGCTTGCATCCATCACCGCATCCAGACTGCCGAAATGCCGCGCCAGTTCCTTGGCCGTGGCTTCGCCCACGTGGCGAATGCCCAGGCCATAGATGAAGCGCTGCAGCGTCGTGTGTTTGGATTTTTCCAGCGCATCCAGGATGTTGCGCGCCGACTTGTCGGCCATGCGCTCCAGAGCGGTCAATGCTGTCAGCCCGAGCCGGTACAGGTCGGGCAAGGTGCGCACCACCTGCGCCTCGACCAGTTGGTCGACCAGTTTCTCGCCCAGACCCTCGACCTCGACCGCCCGGCGCTGTGCAAAATGCAAAATGGCCTGTTTGCGTTGTGCGGCGCAGAACAAACCACCGGTGCAGCGATAGTCGACCTCATCCGGCTCGCGCACGGCCGCAGAGCCACACACCGGGCAGATCCTGGGCATGGTGAACATGGGCGCATCGCCGCTGCGCTTGTCGGCCAGCACTGACACGACTTCGGGAATCACATCGCCAGCCCGGCGCACCACCACGGTGTCGCCGACCCGTACGTCCTTTCGCCGCGCCTCGTCTTCGTTGTGCAAGGTGGCATTGGTGACGGTCACGCCGCCGACAAACACCGGCGCGAGTTTCGCCACCGGCGTCAGTTTGCCGGTGCGCCCGACCTGGATCTCGATGCCGAGAACGGTCGTCATCTGTTCCTGCGCCGGGTATTTGTGCGCAACCGCCCAGCGCGGCTCGCGCGTGACAAACCCCAGGCGCTGCTGTAGTGCCAGCGAATTGACCTTGTACACGACACCATCGATGTCGAATCCCAGCGAATCGCGTCGGGCTCCGATTCGTGCGTGGTAGTCAACCAGCGCCTGTGCGCCTTCGGCCAGTGCCACCAGCGGGCTCACCGGAAAGCCCCAGCGGCGCAGTTGCTGCAACATGCCGTAGTGATCGCCGAAGTCCGGTCCGCCCTGCGCCGGCGGCGTCACCTGGCCCAGACCATAGGCAAAAAAACTCAGCGGCCGCCTCGCCGCAATCGCCGGATCGAGCTGGCGCACCGCACCGGCCGCCGCATTGCGCGGATTGACAAAGGTTTTCTCGCCGCGCTCGCCGGCGGCGATGCGTGCGCGCTGGGCGTCATTGAGGCGTTCGAAGTCGTCGCGCCGCATATAGACCTCGCCGCGAACTTCGAGCACGGGTGGTGCATCGGAGGGCAGACGCAGTGGCACCTGGCCAATGGTGCGAACGTTCTGGGTCACGTCCTCGCCGGTCTCGCCGTCGCCACGGGTTGCGGCCTGCACCAACACACCGTCCTGGTAACGCAGGCTCATGGCCAGACCGTCAAACTTGGGCTCGGCAACGTATGCGACCGGCGCATCGGGCTCCGTCAAGCCGAGCTCGCGCCGCACCCGCGCATCAAAAGCCGCGGCCCCGCTGGCCAGCGTATCGGTCTCGGTACGGATGCTGAGCATGGGCACGGCATGGCGCACTGGCGCGAAGCCGTCGAGCACCTTGCCACCCACGCGCTGGGTCGGTGAATCGGCCAGCAGCAGCTCGGGTCGCCGCGCTTCGATGGCCTGCAACTCCTGAAACAGCGCGTCGTAGGTGGCGTCGGCAATGGTAGGCGCATCGAGCACGTAATACGCGTGCGCGTGCTGGTGCAGTTCAGCGCGCAAGGCCCGGGCGCGCGCGGTGTCGGCATCCGCCGCGTCTGGGCTTTTGTGTGTTTCCTCGGTCAAGAAAACTCCCCCACGGGCCCCACCACACTCCCGGTCACGAGAACAGGCGTCGGGCCAATGCCGATCCGGCGGCCAGGTCGCGCTGCTCCAGCGTGTCGTACAGGCCCTCCAACTCGCCACCGATGGCGTCCATGGCGTCGCGCGGCAACACCTGGCCGTTGTCGTCGGTGATGATGCCGTCCATGGCCTGCGCCATGGCCTGGGCCACGTCACGTAAACGCACGAAGGGCTGCTCGGATCGCTCGACCTGGGCCACATCGAGCCCCAGTGCCACCTGACGCACTGCGGCCTGGGCCGGATCGTCGGCCAGTGCGGCCTGGGTGTCAAACAACAAGCTAAGCACCGGCGGCATGCCTGCACCGGCAGCTGGCAACACCATGCGACCGGGCAAGGACCCGGGAACGAAACCCAACCGCGCAGCCTGCTGCTGCACATAACCCGGGCTCCAGGCGGCACTCTGGGCGCGCAGCGTGAAACCCAGCTGGGCGTCATGGCCGCTGGCGAACTGATCGAGCTCCCGCGCCCGCGCGACTTCTTCGAGCATGTCCGGGAAATCGGCCGTGCCACCGATGGCATCACACAAGGCCTGGGTCTTGGCGACAAACTCGGAGAACTCTATTTCGTTGAGTGCGCCGGAGCGGTTGGCCAACTGCACGCCGCCCTGCAGCGCCTCGTAACGCTGACCGGCTGCCGGAGACTCCCAGTGCCGCGACTCACTGTTAAGCCCCTCGACGGCAAACGGCTTGCTGCCGACGCGCCGCGTCGATGGCATGGACGCAATCACGGCTTCTGCATGCACTTCGGTTTCGAGCGCGATCGGCGCGATCACGTCGATCAACGCGTCAAGGCCTGGTTTTTTCTCCGCTGGCGGGCCCACCGGCGCAGCGGGTATGTCGAATTCCTCCGCCTCGAGCCGGGGCTCGATCGCCTCGCCTGGCTCGGTGGCTCGATATTCATCGGTGCCGGGCTGGGCCTGACGTGGCGCGACCCTTCGCGCCGACCAGGCTCCGTGGGCCACCACCGCAGCCAGAAGCAGGCCGCCGGCGATTGCAAGACCAATTTGCAAGCTACTCATGAATTCAGGTCAGTTCGGCCAGGGTGACTGCGGCGTCCATATCGACTGCCACGATGCGTGAGACACCTTGTTCCTGCATCGTGACCCCTATCAGCTGCTGCGCCATTTCCATGGCAATCTTGTTGTGACTGATGAACAGGAACTGGGTTTCCCGGCTCATGCTCGTGACCAGTTTGGCATAACGCTCGGTATTGGCATCGTCCAGCGGCGCGTCGACTTCGTCAAGCAGGCAGAACGGTGCCGGGTTGAGCTGGAATATGGCAAATACCAGGGCGATAGCGGTAAGGGCCTTCTCGCCGCCCGAAAGCAGGTGGATGGTCTGATTCTTCTTGCCCGGAGGTTGGGCGATCACCTGCACCCCGGAGTCGAGGATTTCCTCACCAGTGATGACCAGCTTGGCATTGCCGCCACCAAAAAGCTCGGGGAACATCTTGCCGAAATGCGCATTCACCGTGTTGAAGGTACCCGAGAGCAGTTCGCGCGTCTCGCCATCGATCTTCTTGATGGCGTCTTCCAGCGTGCGCATCGCTTCGTTGAGGTCGGCAGACTGTGCGTCCAGAAAGTCCTTGCGCTCACGCGCGGTGGTCAGTTCGTCCAGCGCCGCCAGATTGACGGCGCCCAGCGCGGCAATTTCGGTGTTCAGCCGATCGATGGACAGCTGCAAGCCAGTCAGACGCACATTGCCTTGCTCGATTGACAAGCGGATCGGTTCGACCTCGGCATGCGCGTCGTCAAGCAGTTGCTGGTACTGCTCGCACCCGAGGCGGGCCGCCTGCTCCTTGAGTTGCAGGTCGGTGATCTTCTGGCGCATGGGATCGAGCGCGCGCTCCAGCGTCAGGCGCCGTTCGTCGCTGGCGCGCAGTTTGGCCGTCAGGTCATCGTATTCGCTGCGCCGCGCGCCCAGGGCCTGTTCGCGCTCGAGCTTGACCGCCAGCGCACTTTGCAGCCCCGCCTTCGCAGCCACATCGCTGAGGCGGGCAAACTCCTGCGCCGCACCCACTTCCTCGTGCGCGATTGACGCCGACTGCTGGTCTGCGGTTTGTATCGCGCGCGTCAGTTCAGATCGCCGCGCGCTCAAGCTGCGCAATGCAAACTCCGCCTCCTGGGCCTGTCGCTCCACGCTGCGCTGCTGTTCGCGGCTTTCTGCCAGCGCGCGTTCGGTCTGGATCACCCGGTCATCAAGCTGGGCGTGACGCTCCTGGGAGTCCGCCAGTTGCATGTCGAGTTCTTCAAAACGCGCGTCCGCCGTGACCCTGCGCTGCTGCAGGTCTTCAATCTGGACATCGATTTCGGCCAGTTCTCCGCTGAGCTGGGTGTCACGGGCGCGCGCTTGTTCGGCCAGCTGGCGCGCACGCAAGGTTTCCACCTGCAAGGCATGGGCCTGGCTTTGCAACTGCGCGGCATCACGGCGCAGCTGCACCAGGCTTTGGGTGGCCTCGGCCAGAGCTGACTCGGAACGTGCCAGATGCTGGCGACTTTGCTCGCAGATCAGCACCTGCGCACGCAGTTGCTTCTCCAGATTCTCGATCTCCTGGGCCCTGGCCAGCAAGCCGGCGCGTTCGGAATCGGGGGCGTAGAAATCGACGCTGTGCGCACTGACCGCGTGTCCGGTGGGCACAAAAATCAGCTCACCCGGCTGCAGCCGTGCGCGCGCGGCCAGCGCGGCTTCCATGTCGGGCGCCGTATAACAATGTTGTAGCCAGCCACGCAACACGGCAGCCAGCCCGGCATCGGCCAGCTCCAGCAGATCCGACAGGCGCGGCAGTTCACTGGCCGCCTGGGGCGCGGCTGCATCCGGTGGGCTGAAGAACACCAGCTTGGACGGCGGTGCTTCACCGACGAAGGCGCGCACCATGTCGAGTCGGGACACCTCAAGCGCACCCAGCCGATCACGCAGCGCCGCCTCGAGTGCGTTTTCCCAGCCCTGGCGTACATGAATGCGCGTCCACAAGCCGGCCAAGCTTTCCAGGCCATGTTTTTGCAGCCAGGGTTGTAGTTTGCCGTCTGTGCGAACCTTTTCCTGCAAGGCTTTGAGGGCCTCCATTCGCGCGGACAACGACGCTTGCTGGCTGGATTCGGTATTTACGGCATGCTGGTGGTCGCGCCGTGTCTGCTCCAGCACGGGCATACCGTCCTGCAACTCATGCAGCCGCGCATCGGCCACCGACGCGGCTTCCCTGGCCTCTTCCCATTGCGACTCCAGACCCTGCAACTGGGTTTCGTCGGGGACCTGCAGTGCCTTCTGGTCGGCCAGCAGCCGCTCGCGCCGGGTTTCCAGCTGACGCGATTGTTCCTGCACGCTGCGCTGTTCGGCCGCCAGCACCTGGATCTGCTGCTGCACCTGACCGACTACGGCGCGCTGCTCGTTCGCCTGCATCTGCGCAGCGCGCACCGCTTCCTGCAACTGGGGCAATTGCTGGGCATGGTCTTCGACCTGCGCCGACAGGATGGCACTTTGCTCCTGCCCATGCTCCGCTGTCAGGGCCAGTTCGCCCAGTTCACGCTCGGCGTCCTGCTTGCGCGTGACCCACTGCGTGGCCTGCTCTTTCAGACTGGCCAGCCGCTGTTCGGCGCGCTGGCGCCCTTCGACGACAAACCGGATCTCGGCTTCGAGCCGGCCGACCTCGGTACTGGCCTCGTACAAAGCGCCCTGGGACTGGTTGACCTGGTCACCTGCCGCATAGTGCGCCTGGCGCACCGTCTCCAGCGCCGACTCGATCTGGCGCAGGTCCGCAGTCTGGCTCTCCATGGCATTGATCGCACTGTTCACGTCCTGCTTCACGCGCGACTGATCGGACTGCGCCTCAGCCAGCTTGAGGTACCACAACTGGTGTTGGCGCAACGTCACATCGCCCTGCATGGTCTTGTAGCGCTGCGCGACCTCCGCCTGCTTTTCCAGCTTGTCCAGGTTGTTGCCCAGTTCGCGCAGGATGTCCTCGACGCGGGTCAGGTTTTCCCGGGTATCACTGAGCCGGTTTTCGGTCTCGCGCCGGCGCTCCTTGTATTTGGAGACCCCGGCCGCTTCCTCGAGGAAAAGTCGCAACTCTTCGGGCTTTGATTCGATGATGCGGCTGATCGTGCCCTGCCCGATGATGGCGTAGGCACGCGGGCCCAGGCCGGTTCCCAGAAATACGTCCTGCACGTCACGACGGCGCACCGGCTGGTTGTTGATGTAGTAGCTGCTCGTTCCGTCACGCGTCAGCACCCGCTTGACGGCAATTTCGGCGAATTGCCCCCACTGACCACCGGCGCGGTGATCGGCGTTCTCGAAAATCAGTTCCACGCTCGCACGGCTGGCCGGCTTGCGGCTGGTGGTTCCGTTGAAGATCACATCCTGCATGGATTCGCCACGCAATTCGCTGGCGCGACTCTCGCCCAGAACCCAGCGCACCGCATCCATGATGTTGGACTTGCCACAGCCGTTCGGCCCGACCACACCCACCAGTTGCCCGGGCAACTGGAAATGGGTGGGCTCAGCGAATGACTTGAAACCCGACAACTTGATTGAATTGAGGCGCACGGACTACGTAATCAAGTGATGGTTGGCATTGGCGATCCAGGGGGTTTGGCAGGTACCGCGGACGGCGGACCGGCAGCGGCAATGATACCTTGTCATGCTTGGACAGCCTCTCTGGACGGACGGCCTTTGGCGCGCTGACTGCCACTGCAGTAAGCTGTAGACATCCGCAACCCGGTCCGCCGTCCGCAACTCGACCCATACGCATCACCTTGAACATGCCCTCCTCCCTGGAAATAGCCCAAGGCCACCCTGCACTGGAAGCCGCTGTGCGTGACTGCCGCAAGATCCTGCATCGGCGCTCCCTCGTAGCTGCCGGGGCGAGCATGGTGCCGATACCCGGGTTGGACTGGGCAGTTGACGCAGCCTTGTTGTCCCGGCTGATTCCGCAAATCAATGCCCGTTTCGGCCTCACGCCCGAGCAAATGGCCCGCCTGGGGCCGCGCCAGCGCGAGCAAGTGCAAAAGGCCGTCCAGGGTGTCGGCTCTATTCTGATCGGCAAATTCATCAGCAAGGAACTTGTGCTGCGCGCGGCCAAAACCGTCGGCATGCGGCTCACGACCAAACAGGCTGCCAAGTACGTTCCGCTGGCGGGCCAGGCTGTCGCCGCCCTGGTGGGCTACTCGGCGCTGCGTTACCTGGGTGAGCAGCATCTGAAGGATTGCGTTCAGGTGGCGCTCAGTGCCCAACTGCAATTGCCCGCCCCCGGCGAACAGTCACCCGCCGCCGAGCGAATCGATAACACTGCACCGAATCGCTGAACCCGCACCGGTTCAGATCCGGTGAGACGCAGCGTGCGAAGTGGGTCACTCTTATCTACCCTCGTCGAAAGCGAATCCGGCTGCGCCAAATCCTTGTTGTGCGCGTGTTTGCATACAACAGGCGCATACTTGTGGCTGTCAGCCCTTATTGCCCCAGGAAACTTGTCATGACTTTGTGTCCCATTGCCGTCGTCGTCGGTTGCCAGAAGTGCCCCGCATTCAAGATCTGCCCGCTCAAATCGGTCATCGGCGACATGCCGGCGGCCAGCGGGACCAAACCACCCGCTTCCGCGGCTGCCAAGGCCAAAGGCCGCAAGAAGAACTGAAGAAGCGGCTTTCTGGTCGACCGCAAGAGTCGCTGCATCGTGCGCGCCAGGCGATGGAGCCGGTTTCTCAAGGCAGGATAATCCTGCACCATGAACCAATTGCTGGGCCTGTTGCAGCCCTATCCCTTCGAGCGCCTGCGCGCTTTGTTCGCCGGTGTGCAGCCAGATTCTGCATATCGGCCCATCAGCCTGGGCATTGGTGAGCCTCGCCATGCGACACCCGCGTTCATCGCCGAGGCCTATGCCCATGCCATCACGCGCGAGCCCAGCGGACTGGCCAGTTATCCATCGACTGCGGGCGACCCGGCACTACGCGCAAGTTTCGCGGCCTGGATCCAGAGACGTTATGGTTTGACCGTCGACGCGACCAGGCAGGTCCTGCCAGTGATCGGTTCGCGCGAGGCGCTTTTTGCGTTTGCCCAGACTGTGGTGCAGCGCCAGGCGCCCGATATGCCCCAGGCTGTTGTGGTGTGTCCGAACCCGTTTTATCAGATCTACGAGGGCGCGGCTCTGCTCGCCGGCGCCGAGCCTTATTTTGTCGCCGCGGATCCGGCACGCAACTTCGCGCAGGACTGGGATTCGGTTCCCGACGCGGTATGGGCCCGTACCCAATTGCTCTTCGTCTGCTCGCCCGGCAACCCGACCGGCGCGGTAATGCCTCTATCCGAATGGAAAAAACTGTTTGAATTGAGCGACCGCCACGGTTTCGTGATCGCCTCGGACGAGTGTTACAGCGAGATCTATTTCCGTGACGAGCCGCCGCTAGGCGGCATGCAGGCGGCAGCCCAACTCGGCCGGCATGACTTTCGCCGGCTGCTGTCGTTCACCAGCCTGTCCAAACGCAGCAATGTTCCAGGCATGCGCAGCGGTTTTGTCGCCGGCGACGCCGAACTGGTACGCCAGTTCCTGCTTTATCGCACCTACCATGGCAGTGCGATGAGCCCGGTTGTGCAGACCGCCAGCGCCGTCGCCTGGGCGGATGAAGCGCATGTTATCGAGAACCGCAAGTTGTACCGCGACAAGTTTGCCCGTGTCACGCCACTGCTCGCCGATGTGCTTGACGTCGCCTTGCCGGACGCCGGGTTTTATCTGTGGGGCAAGGTGCCGGGAAGCGACACGGAGTTCGCGCGCGAATTGCTCGCTCTCTACAATGTCACGGTCTTGCCCGGGAGTTACCTGGCGCGCGACGTCCGGGGGGTCAATCCGGGCGCCGGCCGCATCCGGATGGCGCTGGTGGCCGAGACCGCCGAATGCGAAGAAGCCGCGCGGCGCATCGTCCAGTTCATGCGCCGCGGCATGTAATTCCAACCTGTCTACCAACTGTTTCCACGAAATACCTCTGCACATGACCGATCAGCTCCAAAAAACCATCGACGCCGCCTGGGAAAACCGTTCCGAGTTCTCGCCCAAGTCCGCCCCCAAGGAAGTCAGCGAAGCCGTCGAGCACGTGATTGCCGAACTCGACAGCGGCAAACTGCGTGTCGCCACACGTGACGGTGTCGGCCAGTGGACCACCCACCAGTGGATCAAGAAGGCCGTGCTGCTGAGCTTTCGACTCAAGGACAACGCTGTTATCAACGCGGGCGACCTGGGCTTCTTCGACAAGGTGCCCACCAAGTTCGCGGGCATGGACGACGCGGCGATTCGCGCCACCGGCGTACGTGTGGTGCCTCCGGCAGTGGCCCGGCGTGGCAGTTTCTGCGCGCGTGGTGTGGTGCTGATGCCCTCTTATGTCAACATCGGCGCCTATGTCGATGAAGGCACGATGGTCGACACATGGGCCACGGTCGGCTCCTGCGCACAGATCGGCAAGAACGTGCATCTGAGCGGCGGCGTGGGTATTGGCGGCGTGCTCGAACCCATGCAGGCCGGTCCGACCATCATTGAGGACAACTGCTTTGTCGGTGCGCGCTCCGAGGTGGTCGAAGGGGTCATCGTCGAGGAAAACTCCGTCATTTCGATGGGGGTTTACATCGGCCAGAGCACCAAGATCTATGACCGCGCTACCGGCACCGTGACCTACGGGCGCATTCCGGCCGGTTCGGTGGTGGTATCGGGAAATCTGCCCAGCGCCGACGGCAAGTACAGCCTGTATTGCGCCGTGATTGTCAAGAAGGTCGATGCCCAGACCCGGGCCAAGACCAGTCTGAACGACTTGCTACGCGACTGATCGCGCAGCTGGCGTAAACGGCATTCACAAATAAGCGTACGGGGGCAACACCATGGCAACCAGCGGTACACCGGGAACGATGGAGCGCATCCTGCGCCTGATGGCGGACAAGAAGGCGTCCGACGTCTATCTGTCGGCCCATGCCCCGGCGCTGATCAAGATCAACGGGCTTTGCATTCCGATCAACAACCAGATATTGCCGCCCGATGCGCCGCGCAACCTGCTCGCCGAGGTCATAGAGCCCGAGCGCATGGCCGAACTCGAAACATCGAGTGAGCTCAATATGGGCTTCCCGTTGGTCGGTGTGGGACGGTTCCGGATCAGCGCGATGCGCCAGCGTGGCTCGATCGCAGCTGTCATTCGTTTTATCACACCGGACGTTCCGCCGCTGTCGAGTCTGGGCTTGCCAGACATCCTGTCGGAACTGATCATGGCCAAGCGCGGTCTGTTGCTGATGGTGGGAGCAACGGGTGCCGGCAAGAGCACGACGCTGGCCTCGATGATCGACTACCGCAATGAAAACCTGGCAGGCCATATCCTGACCATCGAAGACCCGGTCGAATTCCTTTTCAAGAACAAGCGCTCGATCATCAACCAGCGCGAGATCGGAACCGATACCGTGTCGCTGGAAATCGCGCTGAAAAATGCCTTGCGCCAGGCACCGGACGTGATCCTGGTGGGCGAGATCCGCGACCGCGAAACCATGTCCGCCGCCCTCGCCTATGCACAGTCCGGCCACCTGTGTCTGGCAACCATGCACGCCAACAACAGCTACCAGGCGTTGAACCGTATCCTGAGCTTTTACCCGGTTGAAGTGCGCGAGACCATGCTGGGCGACCTTTCGGCCGCCTTGCGTGCAGTCGTGTCGCAGCGCTTGTTGCGTACTGTCTCGGGTTCCCGCACGCCATCGGTCGAGGTCCTGCTCAACACCAAGCTGATTGCCGAACTGATAGAAAAAGGCGACTTTTCGGGCATCAAGGAGGCGATGGAAAAATCCATGGCCGAAGGATCGCAAAGCTTCGAAGCCGATATCGCCCGGCTCATCATCGATGGCATCGTCGATCGCAAGGAAGGCCTGGCCAATTCCGATTCGCCGACCAATCTGATGTGGCGCATGGAGAACGATTTCTCCAGCGCGCGCAACGCCAGTAAAGCGGAAGAGGAACCGGACGACGAACCGTCGTTCACCGAGATCACACTGGACGTCAAGCATTGATGTCGGACACGCTGCGGCTGACCGAGCAATTGATCGCACAGGCGTCCGTAACGCCGAGCGACGCCGATTGCCAGTCGATCATTGCGCAGCGTCTCGTGTCCATGGGATTCGCCTGCGAGCACCTGCCGTTCGGCCCGGCTGACTGGCGTGTGTCCAATCTGTGGGCCAAACGGGCAACAAGGAACCCGGCATTGGATGCGGCAGGTCCGATGCTGGTGTTTGCGGGCCATACCGACGTGGTACCCACCGGGCCACTCGCGCAGTGGCACAGTGCACCCTTTGTTCCGACACACCGCGACGGCCGTCTGTACGGACGCGGCGCCAGCGACATGAAGGCCTCGCTCGCAGCGTTTGTCGTCGCCAGCGAAGAGTTTCTGGCGACACGGCCGGACACCCGATTGACGCTGGGTTTTGTGCTTACCAGCGACGAGGAAGGGCCGGCGCGTGATGGTACGGTCCGGGTCTGCGAGCAGTTGCAGGCGCGCGGCGAGCGCATCGACTACTGCATCGTCGGGGAGCCGACCGCGGTCAAGACGACGGGCGACATGATCAAGAATGGGCGCCGCGGCAGCCTGAGCGGCAAACTCACCGTGCAAGGCCAGCAGGGCCATGTGGCCTATCCGCAACTGGCGCGCAACGCGGTTCATCTGCTGGCGCCGGCTCTGGCCGAACTTACGGCGATCGTGTGGGACAAAGGCAATAGGTTTTTTCCGCCCACGACCTGGCAGGTCAGCAATCTGCATGCTGGTACCGGCGTGGGCAACGTCATTCCCGGCCAGGCCGTGGTCGACTTCAATTTCCGCTTTTCGACCGCTTCGACGCCCGAACAACTGCAACAGCGCCTTCAAGCCGTGCTGGAACGGCATGATCTGGCCTATACCCTGGAGTGGACGCTGTCCGCCGAGCCGTTTGTCACGGCCAGCGGCACACTGGTGCAGGCGATTTGCAAGGCGATCGAAGGCGAGACGGGGCTTGCTCCCGAACTATCGACCACTGGCGGTACCAGCGACGCCCGCTTCATGGCCAGGATCTGCCCGCAGGTGGTCGAACTGGGCCCCCCGAACGCCTCGATTCACCAGATTGACGAAAACATCGTGTTAACCGACCTTGAAATCCTCAAGAACATTTATCGCCGCATCCTCGAAACCCTCGACGCGGAACCCGTAGCATGACCATCGGTGAACTGATAGCGTCCAGTGCCAACGCGCTGGAAGCCGCAGGTGTGTTTTTCGGGCACGGCACCACCAACGCCTATGATGAAGCCGCGTGGCTGGTGCTTTGGCAACTCGGGCACCCGCTGGACACGCCACTCGACGGCGAAGACGGCATTGCGGCTGAGGAAGTGACGGCAGACGCGCTGGCGCAAGTGCACGCGCTGGTGCAAAAGCGCATCACATCGCGGGTGCCTGCGGCCTACCTCACCGGCGAGGCCTGGTTGCAAGGGGTGCCGTTTCATGTCGACGAACGCTGCATTGTGCCGCGCAGCCTGATCGGCGAACTGCTGGCCCAGGGCGCGTTGGACTACTGGTTGCCCGAAAACGCGACCCGATTGCTGGACTTGTGCACCGGTGGTGCCAGCCTGGCCGTGCTGGCCGCCATGGCCTGGCCAGACCTGCAGATCGATGCCACCGATATCTCGTCCGACGCACTGGCAGTGGCGCAACTCAATGTTCAGCGCCATGGTCTGGAGCAGCAGATTCGCCTGCTTCAGGGAGACGCTCTGGCCGTGAGTCGGGGCCCGTACGACATGGTTGTTTGCAACCCGCCGTATGTGAATTCCGACAGCATGGCACAATTGCCGCCCGAATACCGCGCCGAACCGTCGCTGGCCCTGGCCGGCGGCAAAGATGGCATGGACTTCGTGCGGCGCCTGTTGCAGGATGCCCACGCAGTGATGTCCGAGGCGGCGGTTCTGGTGCTCGAAATCGGCCATGAACGGCCCTATTTCGAGGCGGCCTTCCCCACGCTTGGCGTGGTCTGGCTCGATACCAGCGCCGGTCATGACCAAGTCTGTGTCGTGACCCGGGACGCCCTTTTCACCCTCTCCGCGGGTGGATAGCCACGGACACATTGACTAGAAGATCATGATCACCCTGAAGACCGTCACGCTACGCCGTGGCACCAAAGTCCTGCTCGATGCCGCCTCGGTAACATTGAATCCAGGCGAAAAAGTGGGTCTGGTTGGCCGTAACGGAGCCGGCAAATCCTCGCTGTTCGCATTGCTCGACGGTTCGCTGCATGAAGACGCGGGCGAGTTCAGCGTGCCCGCCCAGTGGCGCATGGGCCAGGTGGCGCAGAACATGCCGGAGACCGACATGTCGGCCACCGAGTACGTGGTGCAGGGCGACGTGCGTCTGCTGGCGGCGCAGGAAGAGGTCACGGCCGCCGAGGCCACCGACGATGGTGACCGCATGGCCCATGCCTACATGGAATTGCACGATGCCGGCGCACATGATGCACCGGCGCGCGCGCAAGCCCTGATCCTGGGACTGGGTTTCAAGACCACTGAACTTGAAAACCCGGTGAACAGCTTCTCCGGCGGCTGGCGTATGCGGCTGCAACTGGCACGGGCTTTGATGTGCCCGGCCGACCTGCTGCTGCTCGATGAGCCCACCAACCACCTGGACCTGGACGCCTTGGTCTGGCTCGAATCCTGGCTGAAGAAATTCGAAGGCACGATGCTGGTCATCAGCCACGACCGCGAGTTCCTCGACGCCGTGACCAATGTGACCTTGCATATCGACTCCGCCAAACTGGTGCGCTACGGCGGCAACTACAGCAAGTTCGAAGATATGCGCGCCGAGCAGATGGAGCTTCAGCAGAACGCCTTTAGCAAGCAGCAGGACAAGATCGCCCATCTGCAGAAATTCATCGCGCGTTTCAAGGCCAAGGCCAGCAAGGCCAAGCAGGCGCAGAGCCGGGTCAAGGCCCTGGACCGGATGGAGAAAATCGCGCCATTGCTGGCCGAAGCCGATTTCAGCTTCGAATTCCGCGAGCCGGCGAACCTGCCCAATCCGATGTTGTCCATGCAGGATGTCAGTGTGGGTTACCCCGCCGCCAACGACGCATCTGCCGATACCGGGCCGACCGTGATCGTGCGCAACATCAGCCGCTCGGTACTGGCCGGTCAGCGTATCGGCATTCTGGGCGCCAACGGCCAGGGCAAGTCGACGCTGGTCAAGACGATCGCGCGCGAACTCCAGGCCATCGATGGTGAGATCACTGAAGGCAAGGGGCTGAACATCGGGTATTTCGCCCAGCAGGAACTGGACGTGCTGCGCCCGGCCGACACCCCGCTGGATCACATGATCACGCTGGTGCGTGAACTCACCGCTGCCGGAAAGATTGCCGGCCAGGCCACGCGCGAACAGGATCTGCGCAGTTTCCTGGGTAATTTCAATTTCAGCGGCGATATGGTGAAACAGTCCGTGGGCAGCATGAGCGGCGGCGAAAAAGCCCGGCTGGTGCTGTGCATGATCGTCTGGCAACGCCCCAACCTGCTGCTGCTTGACGAGCCAACCAACCACCTGGACCTGGCCACGCGTGAGGCACTGGGCATGGCGTTGAACGAGTTTGAAGGCACCGTGATGCTGGTGAGCCATGACCGGGCCTTGCTGCGCTCGGTGTGTGACGAATTCTGGATGGTTTCGCGCGGTGGCGTCGAACCGTTCGATGGCGATCTGGACGACTACCAGCGGTACCTGCTCGATGAAGCCAAACGCCAGCGGGAAGCGGCCAAGAAGGGCGCAGCCGATGCGTCCAAGCCGGCTGGCCGCGACACCCAGGCGGGATCCAACCGCAAGAATAACAAGTCGCAGCCCGGCAAGAGCAATCTGCGCACCGAGGTCGACAAGATAGAGGCACGGATGCAGACGCTCAACCAGGAAGGCGCATCGCTGGAGTCGCACATCAGCAGCGCCGTGAAACCGTCAGAGATTGGTGAGCTGGGCAAGCGACTCAAATTGGTCAATGACGAACTGCGCACCCTCGAAGACCGGTGGCTCACGCTTTCAAGTCAGCTCGAGGCCGCCGCGGCCTGATCGGCAGCGCAATCTCGGGTTGGCCCAAGGGTTTTCCGGACCCTTGGGCCGAACCACCTAAAATGCCGGTGGCCGCCCGCAGAACCTGCCTGGCTGCCAAATTCTTGCCTCGTGGATAGCGTTCCCGCCGGCGCTCCACTCCCCTCCACCCTCTATTGACGCATGCCCGCCATTACCAGTGAAGTCGTTTACCTGTTGCTGATCTTCGGATTGCTGGTGATTCCGCGCGCCTTGCAGCGCTTCCGGATTCCGGCACCGTTGACCAGCTTCGCGTTTGGCATGGTGGCGGCGGTATTCCTGGTCGGATTCAGTCAGGACGCGACGCTGGCCCTGCTGGCCACGCTGGGTATCTCTTCGCTGTTCCTGTTTGCCGGTCTGGAGGTTCAGATCGAGGATCTGCGCCGCGGCATGTGGCCGCTGCTGACCCATCTGGCGGCACGCGCAATGTCGTTGTCGGCGACCGCCTACCTCGGAATGACCTATCTGGACCTGTCCTGGCAGGTTTCGACGTTGCTGGCGCTGGCCTTGCTGACCCCATCGACCGGCTTTATTCTGGACACCCTGTCCCGCCTGGGACTGACCGAAGACGAGCGCTACTGGGTCACGGTCAAGGCCGTGGGCGGCGAGTTGATGGCGCTGATCGTGTTGTTCCTGGTGCTGCAGTCAGGCTCGATGGAGCGCCTGGCCCTTTCCTCGGCCGCACTCGCGGCCATGATTGTGGGCATGCCGCTGCTGTTCATGGGCCTTGGCCGACTGGTTCTGCCCCACGCGCCCGGATCGGAGTTCTCGCTGCTGGTGATGGTGGGCCTGATTGCGGCCTACATCACCTACCACCTGGGCGTGTACTACCTCGTGGGCGCGTTCCTGGCCGGCTTTATTGCGCGGCTGCTGCGCCAGCGCATGCCCCTGCTGGCATCGGACGAGAACCTGCGCGCGATCCAGATGTTCGCGTCGTTTTTTGTACCGTTCTACTTTTTCTACATGGGCATGCGCGTGCCCTCAGGCGCGTTGAGCTGGGATGCCCTGATGTGGGGTGTGGGACTGACCGCGGTGGTCTTGCCACTGCGTATCGGCTCGATCTGGCTGCACAGGCGCATGACCGGCGGCGAAACGGCACGCGGAAGTCTGCGCGTGGCCACGGCGCTGGCGCCGACGCTGATCTTCACGCTGGTGCTGGCCACCATCTTGCGCGAGCGTTTCCAGGTCGCCGACATGTGGTACGGCGCCTTGCTGATCTACGCTGCCCTGACGACGCTGCTGCCCTCGCTGGTGCTGGCCAAGCCGGTGGACTTCAACGTGCTGGTCGGGCCGCTGCCAGAACCTTTTCATGCGCAAAAGGTGGCGGCCCAAGAGCGCGCAGAAAAGGCGGCGGCCAAGCGCGCGACAACTTCGCGTGCGGCCGACCTCGAGACCAACGGCGGCGGCGCTCCAACGGGCGGTAGCGCCCACGGATAAGGCAGCAGTTGCATCGTCAGCCTCGACACTTGCGGCCGCGGTTTTTACATCCGAACGACCCACTCCAGGGTTGATTGCAACGCTCTGACGCAACGCCAGCTTCTCGCTGGGGCACGCGAGAAGTCAGGACCAGGTCGATGCGCCATCCTCTTGTCGCACCATCACACGGTGAAACAAATCCCCTTGCAGCCACGCGCCGAGCCAGCGATGCAGATCAGGCCAGGCAGCCTGGGCAAACCATGCTGGCTCCACCATGGCGAACTGCCGCACAAACGGGAACACGGCCGCGTCGGCCCAGCAAGACATATCGCCTGTCAAGTAGCGTCGCTCGCCTAGCCACGCATCGAGAGGCGACAGGAACGCATCGATCGCCTGCTGGCGATGTTCGACCTGCGTCAGTTGCGGATGCCGGTTCGCGTACTTGTAGCGATCAAGCAATGGTTTGAACTGCGTGTCGCAGAGGTCCACCCACCCTTGCGCGAGTGAGGCATCAGCCGTTGACTCGCGCAACCACGACTGCGGATCGTTCTGACGCAGCGCCCAGAACATGATGTCGATGCTCTCTTCCAGCACCTGACCATCGGCCAACTGCAACACCGGCACCGTGCCCTTGGGAGATATCGCCAGCATGTCGGGCGGCTTGTCGCGCAACGCCACTTCGCGTACCTGCACAGCGACTTGCGCGCTGGCGATGGCCAAACGTGCCCGTATCGCGTACGGGCAGCGGCGGAAGGAAAAAAGCAAAGGCGTGGCAAGTCCGCTCATAAGCCAACCTCCGGACAAGACGCTGCGATTCTTTGCGCCGTGGGAGCGGCCCGGCGACTTACGGGGACAAGGGCGGTTGATTCCATGGCCTTGCCATGATAGTTCGCCAGCCGCGCCCGCAGCCTGTGGCAAGGCCCCCGTCAGCCCGACGCGGCGGTGCGGGCAGCCCGCGCTATGGCCGGCGTTGCCAATGTGGCCAGCAAGCGCACGATCAGTACCTCATCGGCCCGCCAGCCACAACGCGGGCTCAGCACATTGAAAGTCGCGAAGCAGTTCTTCGCGGTATCGAGCAGCGGAACATTGACCACACAGTGCAACCCCAGGCCGATGATCAAGGCATGGTCATCGAAGGCCTGCGCCAGATCGGCGTCGCCCTCCCCGATGTACACCTGCGCGTCCTGCAACAATGCGCATGACCAGGGCGTCATCGTTTTGTGTTTGCGTCCCCCCGGCGGATACGCCACGGGGTTGGACGACCAGGCGCGCTGCAGCACCATCGGGCCCTCGGGTCGTAACGCAGCAGGCTCGATCAGCAAGTTGACCGTCAACAAACCGTCGCCAAGCAATTGCTGACGTACGCCGTCGACGATACCCATCGCCGAGTGGAGGTCCGCCGCCCGCGGCAAGGATTCACACAGGGCGATACACGCAGCACCCGGCAGGCGCACGACATCGGCGTCAGCGGCCGACGCCTGCAAATCACTCATTCTTGATGCCGAGTTCACGGATAAGCTTGCCGTAGCGGTCTGCGTCCTCGCGCAACACGGTGGCAAATTGCGCGGCAGTCACGTTCACCACTTCGACACCCATGCTATCCATGCGGCTAAGCACGGCCGGATTGCTCATGGCCTGATTGGTTGCCGCGTTCAATCGCTCGACGAGTTCCTTGGGCATGTTGGCCGGTCCAAACAAGCCGTACCAGACACCCAACTGGTAACCGGGCAAGAACTCGCCCACTGTCGGCACGTCAGGCAGCAAGGTGGAACGCTTGGCCTCGGTCACTGCGAGCAGGCGCAACTTGCCCGACTTCACATGCGGCAAGGTCTGGGTGCCGGCCGAAAACAGTACCTGCGTCTGGTTGCCTACGGTATCGACCACCGCTGGAGCGCCCCCTTTGTAAGGCACGTGCAGCATCTGAACACCGGCCGCCTTCTCAAAAAGAACGGCACTCAGGTGATTGGTAGAGCCCGGTCCGGCAGATGCATAGTTGAGCTTGCCGGGATTGGCTTTGGCATACGACACCAGTTCGCCCACGGTCTTGACCGGAAGCGATGCGTTCACAACCAGCGTGTTGACGACGTTGGCCATCTGGGCAATGGGCGTGAAGTCTTCGACGCCCTTGAACGGCATGGCCGGCATCAAGGCTGGGTTCATCGCATGGGTGCTCATAGACCCCACCAGCAAGGTATAACCATCGGGCTTGGCCTTGGCGACGAAGTTGGAGCCGATGTTGCCGGAGGCACCTGGCTTGTTGTCGACCAGCACGGTCTGTCCCATCGATTTGGTGAGCTGTTCGGCCAGTGCGCGCGCAAGAATGTCGGTAGAGCCGCCGGGCGCCCATGGCACCACCAGCGTAATCGTGGCGTCGGGATAGGCTGCGCTGGCAAGCGTCGTGACACTGGCGAGCAAGACAGTAGCGGTGAGGCCGCGGCGAAAACGAGAGATCATGGTGAGGCTCCAGGAGTGGGTGAAAAATTGGGGACGGGCTGACAAGGTGTCATCGTCCCACGGCGTAACCCTGCATGCCACGTGCGTTGGCTGCAGCACGCAACAACAAGCGGCCACGGCAGTCAAACTCGCGACTGCAGGCCGATAGCCTGCCTTCCGACCATGGCTCGCCGACTTTGACATCGTGACCTGCGGCGCGCAGTTGTTCGATCTGCTCCGGCGGGAAACGCGACTCCAGCGTCAGCCGGTTGCATGTCGTCGAACGCGGCCAGAACGATGAAGGGAAATGGTCCACATGCCAGGCCGGCGCATCAATCGCCTCCTGCAGATTCATGCCGTGCACCGCGTGGCGCAGGAAAAATGCCGGTGACCATTGGTCTTGCTGGTCGCCGCCCGGTGTACCGAACACCACGTACGGTTCTCCGTCGCGCAAAACCAGTGATGGGGACAAGGTGGTGCACGGTGGTACGCCGGCGGTAACCGTATTCGGCAGGCCTTTGTCGGTCCATGTCATCTGCAGCCGGGTATTGATTGCAAATCCCAGCGACGGAATCACCGGGCTCGACGACAGCCAACCGCCTGACGGCGTGGCAGACACCATGTTTCCGTCCCGGTCGATGACATCGATATGGCAGGTGTCGCCGACAAACACTTCCCGCTGTGCCCATTCACGCACGGGCGGAAGGCGCGCAAAGGTCGGCTCGCCGATGCCGAACCGGGTATCGGCCACCAACAGGGTCCGACGCGCAACGTCGAGGTCAGGCAAACGCGCGGTTCGACCACCCGGCGATCCGGGCCGAATATCGACAGACGCCTGCGCGCCGACCTCGGACCAGCGGGCTTTCAGATAGGCGTCGGAAAGCAGCAAGGCCTGCGCTTCCTGATCCCGACCGGGTGCAACCCCGTACCATGCCAGCCGGTCGGCCATCGCCAGCTTGGCGGCCTCGGCAATCCGATGCACAAAACCCGCAGAGTCAGGCGCGTACTGGTCCAGTTGCGCATGGCGCAACATGCCCAGCTGTTGCAAAAATGCCGGCCCCTGGCTCCAGAACCCGCATTTGGCCACGGTGTAACGGCCAAAATCCAGGGTCAGCGGCGTTTCGACCGTGGGCCGCCATCGCGCCATGTCGTCATAACGCAGCAGGCCGGTGTTTTTCTGCCCGCTGGTGTCCTGCACCTGCTCGGTTCGATAAAACGTATCGATCTCCCGCGCTATGAAACCCTCTTGCCAGATCCGGATGGCCGCATCGATCTGCGCACAACGTTCCTTTGCGTCGGTCAGCACCTGATGGAGCAATTTTTCATAGGTCGCAGCCAGCCTGGGTTGCTGAAACAAGGCGCCCGGTGTCGGGACCGCGCCGTCCGGCAACCAGACGTCAGCCGACGACGTCCATTGCTGGCGGAAAAGGTCCTGCACCGCCACGATGGCCTGTACGGCGCGCGCAACCAGAGGAAAACCATCACGTGCATAGCCGATCGCAGGCGCCAGCACATCTGCCAGCGACCAACTGCCGTGGTCGCGCAACATCGTCAGCCATGCGGCAAATGCGCCCGGCACGGTTGCGGGCAACAAACCGATGCCCGGCACCTGCTCGAAACCCATGCGGCGAAAGGTACTGGCCGACGCTTCTTGCGGCGCGGGCCCTTGCCCGCAGATCGACAATACCCGCCTCTCACGTTCGCTCCACATCAGGATGGGGACCTCGCCGCCGGGCCCGTTGAGATGCGGTTCTACGACCTGCAACACGAACCCGCCGGCAACCGCCGCATCGAACGCATTGCCACCGCGCTCGAGCACGGACATCGCCGTCTGGGATGCCAGCCAGTGCGTTGAGGCGGCCACTCCGTGGGTGCCGATGATCTCTGGGCGTGTAGTGAATGGGGTCATGCCGTCAGTTGCTCCGGTTCTTGCCAACCAGTGTACTGACGACGAATAGACACAAAAGCATGTTATCGAATAGACGTATGCATCAATTGCTATACCATGACGCGCCATGAACTATCCGGCGGACCCACTGGCACAACGGCTCGAAAGCCGACTCAAAATGCGTCACTACGCGCTGCTGCTGGCCATTGACCGACTGCGTTCGGTCACGCGGGTGGCCGAGTCGATGTCGCTGAGCCAGCCTACCGTGACGCGTGCGTTGGCGGACATCGAAGACATCTTCATGACACCGCTGTTTCTGCGCACCGGTCGAGGTCTCGAGCCGACGCCTGCCGGCGACGTGGTGATCGCACGGGCGCGACTCGCCGCAGCCGACAACCAGGCTTTGCGCATGGAGCTCGAGGGGGTGCAGGCCGGACGCCAGGGCCGGCTGCGTGTGGGCGTCATCCCGTATGTGTCAGGGCCCGCGCTGGACGCCGCTTGGCGCCACCTTTTTGCGCTGCGCCCCCGCGTCGCACTGCTGGCACATGAAGACACCACATTGAACCTTATCGCGGCCATCCGTAATCGCACACTCGACTGTGCGATTTGCCGCTTTACACAGGATGTGGGTGAGGACGATCTGGTGCAGGAATTTCTGTATCACCAGCAGGCACATCTGGTGGTCGCCAAACCCAGCGCAGGTTCACTGGCGCGGCGCAAACTTCTGGACATGACCGAACTGGCCGACATGGACTGGATACTGCCACCCACCAACACGCCCATCCGTCAGTTGATCGACTCCACATTCGCCGCCGCCGGCAAACGGGCCCCGCTACCCCTGGTCGAAGCCTATGCTGTGCGCGCCGTTGCGCATGCCTTGTCTAACCTGCCACGCGGCATTACGGTGTTGCCGCGTGACGTGGCGCAGTCCGTCGCGGAATCCGGCGCCGCCGTCATGTTGTCACAACCATTGGCCTGGCGCCTGCCACCCGTCGGGCTGACCTGGTTGCGCGACTCGCCCAAGTCGGGTCTGGTGTCCCGCTTGGTCGAGGCCATGCGGCAGGTACATTGAGCGCGCCCGACAAGCCTGGCCAGAAGCAATAGCGGCTCATACCGGCCGCCAACCTCATCACGACCCGTTTTCGATCGCAATCTGGTCGTTCAACGTCCAGTAGTCATACAGGTAGCCAATGCCGAACAGGCCCAGCGTCACGAGGTAAAGAATGCCGGTGAACCACTTGCCCATGTACATGCGGTGGATGCCGAACAAACCGAGAAAGGTCAACAGCACCCAGGCCACCGAGTAATCGATACGGCCAGGTCGAAAACGCAAGTCGGCCTGGCGGTCCATTGACGGAATCAGGAACAGGTCGATCAACCAGCCGATGCCAAGAAGGCCCAGCGTGAAGAACCAGATCGTCCCGGTCACGGGCTTGCCGTAGTAGAAGCGGTGGGCACCGGTAAAGCCGAGAATCCACAAGGCGTAACCTACCACCTTGGAGTGGGTGTCTTCATTTGCTGTCATTTTTCCTCCGATTTCGATCGACTCAGTGACAGATGTCCGTCACTTCCGGTCTGCCGCGCCGGCCTGTTCACCAGTCATGCGCCATCATGCGCCATCATGCGCCGCGATAATGCGGCGACATTGCTGTCAGGTCCATCATAGCGAGCCGATATCGGCACTCATGGGTGGCAGACATGGCACTGCCGCACAAAGCGGTCCGTTGCCGCCAAAGTGTTGTTCCGGCCTGTGTGAAAGCGTTACAAACACATGGCAGACGTTAACGAAGCGATGTATGTGAAAAGAATCACATGGTTTTGGGGCGTATTCGCCATAGCATCGGCTTCAGGCCCTTCCACGGGACGACGGCCCACGATAAAGCGCACCAGAGCGCGCATGGCCACGAGTCCGAACTTCTGCATGTACACACCAAGCACCCTTGATCGAACCGCGACGATGTTGTTGATGCCCGATAAAACACCACGCCCAACCGCCCGCACTCATGTGGACACACCCGGCTTGGCCGACCGCCACTCTCAGTTGCGTGACGGCTTCGAGGCAGCAAGCACGGGCGAGGACCTGGCGTCGTCAATGGACGATCGGCGCGACTATGAGGAGTTGATCGATACCGTCAAGAGCAGTTTATGGGGCTTGCTCGACGCACCACCGGACGGCTCCATGGCCGCACTGCCCACTGATGACCAGGGCCGAGTCCGATCCGCCGCCATGGAAGGCGCCCTCGCCCTGGAACGTCTGAAGTCGAATCTGGCGCAGGCGTTCGACGCCCGCGAACAACTCGAGCGCGATATTCGCGATGCCCATGATGCGCTGGAGAACATGCGCACAGAACTCGCCGGCACACAGGCCGGTGAGCGCCAAGCGCGACACCTGGCCGCGCATGACCCGTTGACCGGCCTGGCAAATCGCGGACACTTTCAGGAAAACCTCTGCCATGCGCTGGCCCTGCACGCCCTGTCCGGTCATGGTCTGGCCGTCCTGTATATCGACCTCGACGGCTTCAAACCCATTAACGACACCTACGGACATGCCGCTGGCGACGAACTGCTGTGCATCGTCGCCAATCGTTTGTCCCACAATGTGCGATCCGGTGACATGGTCAGCCGACTGGGTGGCGATGAATTCGCGTGTTTGCTGCACGAAGTCCAAAGTGGCGAGCATGCCCGCCGGCTCGCGATCAAATTGCTCGAATCACTACGGGCGCCGTGCAAGGTAGGTCCTCATATGGTGCAAGTCGATGCCAGTATCGGCATCGCATTCGATACCGAAGGCGCGGGCGATCCGGCAGACCTCCTGCTCAAGGCCGACATGGCCATGTACCGTGCCAAGCGCGAGCGCACCGGTATTGCCTTCTACGAATAACGCGAAGGCGCCGGACTCCGTTCGGCTGTTGCCACTGACCTGCGCCCGCTCTCGTATCGAGGGTGGCAGGCGACAGGACACGTCGTCACCTGTGCTTCTGCCGTGCCACGTCGTGATCGCTGGTACGCCGGCGTAGGATTTGGCCGACGTCAACTCGCGCTGTTTACAGACGGTGAAAGTGTGTGTCTCCACGTAAGCTCACACCCGTTCGAACAGTTCAGCCTTCGCTGACTTCGGGCGACGCACGACCAATCTCAAAGGAGCATCATCATGAATTTCATTATCTGGTTAATAGTTGGCGGTGTGATCGGTTGGCTCGCCAGCCTGGTCATGCGAACAGATGCGCAGCAGGGCATCTTTTTGAACATCATTGTCGGGATTGTGGGAGCGTTCCTCGGTGGCTGGCTTCTCTCGCCTTTGTTTGGAATCGGAACGATCAACCAAGACAGCTTGAGCCTTCCGGCCATGGGCATTTCCTTCCTGGGTGCCATCATCCTGCTGGCCATCGTCAACCTCGTTCGCCGCGGCACAGCACGCTGAAACCCGCCTACCCGCCGCGTGGGAAAACCCGCGCGCGGGTTCGCTGCCAATATTTCGGGAGATTCAAAAAATGAAAAAAGCAATCATGCTCGCGATCGCAAGCTATATCTGGAAGCGATTCATGACCCACAAACCACGCAGTTCCGCGGTGCGGCAGAACAACAAGCCCAGCAACTGGAATTCATGAGACCCCGTGTCGTCGGCGCAACTGGCGCAATGGACACGTGTCCGCGCTAGCCAGAAGCTGAGTTGGCAACCCGTGAATTTGCCTGAACTGATAGCACTCAACGAATACGCCGCGCCAACCATGCCTACGGAGCACGCGCTCCGAGCGGCCTGAAACCGACTGAAGAAGCGAATATCTGGCGCGGACGATCCCCTACCTGACCGGCGACGGCCTGCTGGTGATCCCGCGACTTGAGCGCTGGTTCCTGCGTCAGCGCGACGGGCTTCACACGGTGCAATCGTTGCACGCGCTATTGGCCCGCTCGGAGCGCCACTGCCTCGTCGGCTGCGGCAATTGGGCCTGGCGCTTCATGGTCAAGAGCGCGGGCGCTGACCTCGCCTTGCCGCGTCCACAAATTTTCGAAGCCTTCGACGCGAGGAGTCTGCGCGACTGGTTTGCCACTTTGGCGCGCGACAAAGAGGGCGTCGAAGCGACGTTCCGGTTGGCGGGCAACGGCGACGACTTGCTTGCCTGCAAGGACGACGATGGTGAGCCGCTTAACCCCTACCTTCGCCAGCTTGCTGAGGGCAGCGGCGGCATCCCATGGGTCGCTTGGAATTTGTTGCGCGCTGGCCTGAAGGTCAGCGGCGGCCAGGAGCCACTGTCGGATCGCGTCACAAGCGCGACCGCTGGCAACACGCGCACGGTCTGGGTCTTCAACGTCGACGATCCGGCGTTGCCGCCGTCGCACGAGGACCGGTCACTACTGGGCTGCAGGCGCTGTTGATCCACGGCGCGCTGACGCCGGCTGAGATAGACACAATGCTGCCGACCACCGGCGAACCTGACATGCTCGCGGCGATGGTTGACTCGGGTCATCTTCGGCGCGAACACGCAAGCGGCCGCCACTGCGATGACGACGAGGATGACTATCCATGTGGCGCTCGTGGTTCGCCTTTTGATTTGATTGTCTGGAGCTTCAGAGAATCGCTCTGATGTGCGATATGTTTGGCCCAGAGCAGTACGCGGGGAACTGAGGGCCGACGATCCGCATACTTTCACAAGGTATGGCTGTCGTCCAACGCTTGTTCGACCAGGTCGACGTCATTTGGTTCAATGATGCGCGGGCCCATTCACACGCCAGCAGGCGTTGCGAATCGGCGGCATACAGCGCTTCGGTGACGCGAGCGGCGGCTGTAGAAAATTTCTTCGGCACGACCCGAGCGGCGGATCGGCTGACTCGCACGGAATCGAAGGTCATTGAGACTTTAGGTGTGCCATCGCACAGACGAAGCCCCACAGGACACCGACCATTGCCTATACTGGGAAGTCGATCTGCACTTTGAATCAACAACCGACGCTACGGAGATCACGATGTTCAAGACCATCACGGCAACCTATGCCAGCAAAACCACCGTCACCAACGTTGTCGACGAACTGATCAATGACGGCATCCCGCGCGAAAAGATATTCAGCGACGACGCCAAGATGCAGGTCATGGTCATGGTTCCGGAAACGGGGGTTGCAGGATTGAAGGAAATCCTCAATCGGCACGAGCCAACCGACATATCCTGACGTACACAACGAAGGGTTGCGCAGACGCTTGGCGCGCCGGTTACCTTCAGGGCAACTGCGCACGGGCCACGCCGGTCAACGAAATCCACTCGTTCACCATGGGCAGTCGCAGCATTCCAGGTCGCACACTCCTTGCCTGCGCGCTCGAACGATACTACGGTCATTCGGCAGCAGCTTGATCCAGCAAATGTCGTCAGTGGCAACAGTTGAGGTCAAGTGTTGGCCGCCTTGTCTGCGTCGGCCTGCGCCGAATTCGCGTGCGTCAGGTCTCGATAAGACGGTTTTGAAGTACCGGTGACAACTTGCCGAAACTGGCGGCCGGACGTGACCACTCCAACGATCCTCCAATATTCCCGGAACACTTTCAACGCGCGAGCATCCACCGAACAGACAGCAGGGGATGCCGACTGCTACGATGCCGCGCAGGGTTGACGGATCGATTGACGAGCGCGCCCTGCCCTACACCCTCATTGCCAAAAAATCCGTGAACACTGTCCCGACATCACCGCAGTTTGACGTGCCACGCAGCACTATCGAACGGCTCAATAGTGCGTGCTTTTGCTTCAGTCTCGATGAGACAGCGCTGGCGCGCGCCCTTGATTCGGAACTGGGGCAGTCGGGGCTTTCCGAAATCGTTCGACAGCGCTGCCCGTTCCTCTTCGCAGCGCAGCCCGTATTTGTGGCGGCACCGCAGTTGCAGCGCATGGCGCAGGTGGTGCAGGCCGTTGAAGCGGTGGTGGCACTTCCAGCCTATCGAGAGCAGGTGCTGGCCGTTGCGTCCCCGATCGCCCACTTGGGGACGAGTGGACCGCTGGGCGTCTTCTTCGGGTACGACTTTCACTTGAATCAGGGTCAGCTGGCGCTGATCGAGGTGAACACAAATGCCGGAGGGGCGATGCTCAACGCAGTGCTGGCGCGCGCCCAGCGGGCCTGTTGCACCGCAGTCGATGGCATGGTGCCCACACTGGCCAGCGTGGCCGCTTTCGAGCAGCGCATCGTCGACATGTTTCGCCACGAATGGCGGCTTGCCAAACTGGCCATCAAGGCTGGCAAGGCCGAGACGACGCGCCCTTTGAGGTCCATCGCCATCGTCGACCTGGCGCCCGAAGACCAGTACCTGTACCCCGAGTTCCTGCTGTTCCAGCGTTTGTTCGATCGGCACGGACTGCGCGCGGTCATCGCCGATCCGGCTGCGCTCGAATGGCGCGACGGCGTGTTGTGGCACGGCGAGCTGGCCATCGATCTGGTCTACAACCGCCTGACCGACTTCTACCTGGAGCAGCCCGGCAGTTCCGCGCTGCGTGAAGCGTACTTGCAGCAAGCCGTGGTGCTGACACCGCACCCGCAGGCCCATGCCCTGTATGCCGACAAGCGGCACCTCGCGCTGTTCAGCGATGCCGCGCGGCTGCAGGCCTTGGATGTACCTCGGGCCACGCAGGACATCCTGCTGGCGCATGTGCCTCACACCGAGGTGGTCGACGCCGCCGATGCGCAGCGTTTGTGGGACGCGCGCCGCAGCCTGTTCTTCAAACCCGTGGCAGGTTTCGGCAGCCGCGCGGCGTATCGGGGCGACAAGCTGACCAAGCGGGTTTGGCAGGACATCCTTGCCGGAGACTACGTGGCCCAGGCCATCGTCGCGCCAGGGGAGCGGGTCATTGACGGCGCGGACCTGACGGCGGCCGGCATGCCGGCCGAAACCGCCGCGGCCACCAAGGCCATGAAGTACGACCTTCGCGCCTACACCTACGAAGCCACTGTGCAGTGGATGGCCGCGCGCCTGTATCAGGGACAGACCACCAACTTTCGTACACCCGGCGGTGGCTTTGCGCCGGTGTACAGCTCTGCTGACGTGTCTGACGCAAGCGCGCAGGCCTGCGCGGGCGGCTGCGCCGACGGCTCCGATCCTCACGCCTCCTATGTCTTCCTGCTCGACGAAATCAGCGGTGTCCACCCGGTCCCCCACGCCTTGTACGTTGCGCTGGCCCGCGGCGAGGCAACGCTTGAGGCCATGGCCGGACAGACCTTGCGCCTGGCCGACTGGTTTGTGCGCCTGAGGTGCGGTGTGCCAGACGTTGTCGTCAACGAGACCTACAGCCTGGTGCGTTTCGATGCCCAAGGGCGCGTGGATCCGGCGCACGCACCCAGCGCGGCGCAGCCACCTGTGGCCCCTGCTGAAAACGCCGCGTGGCCCACCCCTGCGGAACGCGACCGAATGCAGGAACTGCTGTTTGGCAAGCCCCCATCTCCCGATGCGTCGTGTGCGGCACTTGCGGTGACCTGAGATTCATTGTGGCCGACGACGGCCATTTGACACCTCCCTGCCGATGTGGACTGACCACGGTCGAACGTTCCGAAATCCGCAGGGCCATTGAGTTTTATCGCTCTGGGGCGTAATCGCTGACTTCTGGCGGCCTTGGTCAAATCCGTACCCACGGATAACTCGTTTCTGACCAATTTCCATTTCAGACGACCCTTCTCCGTCATGTTCGAGTTGGCAAGCATTCGGGCAAGGCCTTGAGATAGGCGAAAAGGTCCGCCTGATTCACTTCGCCCTTCTTCCAGCGCGGCATGTCCGCAGCGTCTGCAGGGGCGTCGCGAGCAGGCGCGCGAATGCCTGATGATCCGGGTCGCCGAAGAGAACCGCGGCCACAGCCGAACGCACGCGTGCCGACATGTCTTGCTCACGCGAGGCGCGGAGGGCGAATCAGAGGCGCACTGCGGGCCTTCGAGTACAGCGGTTTATCTGTGAACGCCGGGGTCTGCATAGAGGCGCGAGTCCGTGCCAGCGGTCCGGGTGCTGGAACCACCCGGGCCATGGCTGACCTGCCGTCAAACCATCGCCAAGATTTGATAGCTCAGTCTGAATCCCGCATGAATGCTTGCGTACGGAAATCATGCTGCGTCATGGATGTGTGGGCAAAGAGGCCGGTGCCGGGCGCGGTGGGAGAAGGATGGCCTCGTGCCAGCAACACAACAGCCGGGGCTTGCCCGATGTTTGGTGACAGAAATGCGGTGCTGCCAAGCCCCGGATCACTGAACCAGCCACACGTCGAGCATGTCCCGGCGCCTGATCTGCACGGCCACATCGTTTTGGCGCAGATCCTGCGCGAGTTGTGTCGATGCCGCGCTGAAGTCCTGGTCGGTAAGCGCAATGGTGACGATGCCCGCCGGGCGGCTCAACCGTTCAAGCGTCGCGGTGCCGATCCAAAGAGGCTGCGCCGGATCGGTCTCCGTAGCGACCCTGAAGGAGGTGGCCCACAGGCGCAACACCAGGCGCTGCGTCGGATCCAATGGCTTGTCGAGTGTCAATGCTGGCGGCTCGCCCAGGTGCAACTTCGCCAACACCGGAAGCTGATCGACATCGGTGGTAGGCAACAGCCACAGCAGCGTTGCACCTGACGTCCACGGTGGCGGCCGATGCCACCCGTCTGCCAGTAGCACCCGCGCGATACCATCCGCCGTGCCGACCCATTGCACCGACATCGGCTCCTCGGCATCACCGCCTACGTCGGTGCGTCGGGCCGGCAGTCGCCGCCACCCTTCGGCCTGCCAGTCGGGCATGACGCTGGCCAATGGAGCCGGCACAGGCGCATACCGCGCCACGTCCGCAGCCTGGCGGGTCACGATCACGACCGTTCCCGCCAGCACCAGCGCCCCCACCGCGGTGAGCGTCAAGCCCCTTGCCGGCAAACGCTCATCCTGCACATGCTGCAGGTAGACCATGCTCAGCAGCGCGACCCAGGCTGTGCCAAGACTGAGGCTGGCGAGCACATCCGATAACCAGTGCGCCCCCAGGTACAGGCGCGAGAACGAGATCAGTGCAATCAGCACTGCCGCAGCCAGTGTGATGCCCAACCTGAACCCGGGCGACTTGCCGCGCGACAGGAGTACCGCCAGGAACCCATACAGAACGATGCTGGATGCGGCGTGCCCGCTCGGAAAGGAGAACCGGTCTGCACCCTCGTACATGGCCATCGGGCGGGCACGACCCAGTGTCGCCTTCAGGATCCAGACCAGCGCCTGTGAAAAGCCGACGGCCACCAGCCAATAAGCCAGCGTTCGCCAGAATTTCTTGAATACCAGCAGCACGGATACGGCGCCGATGACGGTGAGCGCGACCGTTGCGCTGCCGAGCTCGGTGGCCATGATGGCCACCTGATCGGCCCAGGCCGTGCGCAGCGACTGCAGCGCCATGAATACCATGTGGTCGATCCGTACCAGCGGATCGTTGGTGACTACGTCCTCCAGGATGCCGAGAAAAAGCCAGCCACCACCGAGCAGCACCAATGCCGCGAGCAACAGCCCGAACGACTCCGGCCGCTCGGGGTCCAGCAGCGACAGGATGGCTCGGGAAAACACACCCGATCGCGTGCGCGCCCAGGCCACCATGCGATCGCGCTGCCAGGTGATGATCGGCCAGAGCCTTCCATGCAGCAGGCGCAGCAGCACGGTGCACAGCCAGGCCGTGGCACCCAGGCCGGCTACAAGAATCACCAGACGCGAACTGACTGCGCCGGCAAGCTGCAGCGAAGCGCCAAAGAGTACGCCCGGCAGCAGGTGCGCCGCCGCCCAGGCGATGGCGGACAGGACGTTCACGATGGTGAACCTCGCCAAGGGCATATCCGACATGCCCGCGATGACCGGCACCATGGCGCGCAGCGGCCCGAGAAACCGGGCCAGGAACACGCTCTTGCCATTGTTTTGCGCGAAGTACGCCCGCCCACTTTCGTAAAGCGCCGGATACGCCTTCAACGGCCACATGGTGCGCAGGTGCGCGTGGTAACGACGGCCGAGCCAGTAGCTGAAACCGTCGCCCAGGATGGCTCCCGAGACAGCGGCCAATCCGGCAAGCCAAGGATCGAGAACCCGCAGGCCAATGAGCATGCCGGCGGCGAAAACCACCGTGCTGCCCGGCACAACGATGCCGATCACGGCCACCGCTTCCAGCAAGGCTGCCGCGAACACCACGCCGAGGGTCAGCGCAGGGTACTGCGCGAGGGTATCGATCAGGTTTTGCAGCACCAGCTGGCCCGCTCGGACGAATCAGGTCGCAACCGTGTGACGAACCTTCACCTTCGTATTCGCCTTGACTGTCATTCGGGCAAGACCTTGAGGAAGGCGAACAGATCCGCCAGATCCGCTGCACTCATCTGCCAGCGCGGCATGTCCGCCTTGAGCTCATCGCCATCGGGATGGCGGCCGTTCTCTACCGTCTGGCGGAAGTCGTCGATATCGTACGCAGTCTTGCGCCCTTTGAGTTCCGGCATGACGCTCAGCGCCACGTACCGGATGTCGGGCGCCGTCATGGACCGCATGTGCATCCGGTGGGTGCCACCGCGACCTTCCGGCCCATGGCACGCCGCGCAGGTCAGCCACTGGCCATATCCGCCCATCATGGCGCCGCCGAATGTCTCGCCACCCGACGAACTGATCTCGGTGGCGCGTTCGCTTGCCCCGGTGAAGTAGATGCGCGCGCCATTCCTGGCCGGATTCTCGAGTCCCTCCGTCGATGCGGGCATGGCATTGCGTTGACCGGCAGGTTGACAGCCCATTGCGGTGGCCAGCAGCAGCGCGAAAAGCACCCCAAGCGTGCATCGGGTGGTCAACATGGCGACGGTCCGATCAAGCGCCTGCGCTGGACAGCAACGCGCGAACGCGCTGGAGCCGCTCTCTTACCTCCTGTGCGACCGCGGCAACTTCCGCGTTGCTGGTCATCTGCATCACCGCGACCGGGTCCATGAAACCGACG
The DNA here is from genome assembly GCA_038326025.1 of Burkholderiales bacterium. Taxonomy (GTDB): domain Bacteria; phylum Pseudomonadota; class Gammaproteobacteria; order Burkholderiales; family Burkholderiaceae_C; genus CAISIP01. The sequence continues at coordinate 6,678 of JBBQJP010000029.1, read as the reverse complement.
ACGAGACTGCCGTCCGCCTCTTCACGGACGACCACATTGCATGGCAGCAGCAACCCGATGTCGGGCTCGGCGGCCAGCGCCCGATGGGCCAGTGGAGGGTTGCAGGCACCCAGTATGCGGTAGGGCAAGCCATCGATGTCGAGCTTGGCCTTCATCGTGGCCTGAACATCGATCTCGGTCAGTATCCCGAAGCCCTCGGTCTTGAGTGCTTCGGTCACCCGGCCCACCGCCTGGTTGAAATCCTGCTTGGGCATTGCGCAGTGAAATCCGTAGCTGGACGGTGCAGGCGCGGGGTTCGTGTCGGGGGTGTTTTTCATGACTTTGCTCTCAATTCGTGACGGTGGCTGGCGGCATCCTGTCGGCCATCATGTCCATCATCATCTGCATCATGGCCATGTGGTCTGCCATCATCTGATGGCGCTTGGCCATATCGGCCGGCATGCCCTTGCCGTCGCCCATGCCTGCCATGGGTGCCGCAGCGCTCGACGAACCCATGGCGCCCATTGCGCCCATTCCGCCGGCGCCAGGCATGCCCTTCATCATGGCCATCCCACCCTGCATCGCCTTCATGTGATCGGCCATCAAGGCCTGGCGATCTGCGGGCGTCTTGGCGTCCATCATCTTCTGGTGCATCTGCTGCATGGTCTTCATGCGGGGATCCATTGCAGCCATGGAATCGGTTGAACCCATCTTCATATGGGCCATGCCGTGCGAGGCGGTGGCGCCGCTCGTGGTGCCGGGACTCGCACAGGCGGTCGCGAGGGCAGCGACCGACAAGGCAACAATCATGCGAAATGCATTCATCGTGAACTCCTGGTGAAAAAGAAAACTGTTGGTTGCCAGCCATCCTCGACTGAGGATGGCTGGCGCATCTCCGGCCATCCCCTTGCTCAATGGGCGAAGCCGTAGGTTCGAAGGCACTGCGCTGACAATGCGCCCAAGGCCAGTGCGAGTCTGTGCGACAGCGAACATATCGGCGCATTCAACCGGGCCGGCGCATCGTTTCCACTTCAGGCATGTTCGGCCTGAATAAGCTTGATTCGCATCAAAGGCGCCAGCGGCCGGCTGTTGCCACGATATCGAAGTGCACGCGAGGTCAATGGACATTGCGGTCGAGCCTTCGCCTGATTCGCCAATCTCGGTAAAGCTTCACGCCGATCGGGATCATGGTCAGGGCCCCCAGCGCCAACACGGCAGTCACAACCTGTCTGGTTTGCCCGGTTCCCATCTCACTGCCGAAGTGCGCCAGCAAGAAGCTCGTCGGCGCGATGCCTGCCAAGGTCGCTACAGCGAAGCGCCAGAACGACAATACCGTGAGACCAGCGGCGTAGCTGACGATGTCAAACGAAATGAACGGCAGGACCCGACTGACAACGACAATTCCCATCAGTGCGTTCTGGGACCCGACCAAGCCAATAGACAGGCGGTTGCCAAACCAACGATGGACGGTTTCGTAGCCCACGAAACGGGCAACGGCGAACGCAGCCACTGCCCCTGCTTCCGCACCCAACAGAACGTAAAGGGTGCCCCAGCCGTGTCCATAGGCGGCGCCGGCAGCCAAAGCGATGGGCGCGCTCGGGATCGGACTGATCAATATCGCCAACATCATCAGCACGATGATCGCAGCCGGCCCCCACGCGCCCATCCGTATGACGCGCGCATGCAGTGCATCGGTGTCCAGGATCGTCGTCAGCGAACCGCTCTCATGCAACACCCAGTACACGCAGGCAAGCAAGCCTACCAACAGAGCGCCTGTGATCAGCTTCGTCCGAACCTTCATGTCATGCTTCGTGGATATGTTCGGGGTGGAGAGTCGCCCTGGCTCGCCACGGCATCGCTGCCTGCCCGCCCGATTCCGCAAAGGGCGGGACGTGCAACCATGACCTGGTGCTTGAGGCCATGAAATCGCGCGTCGGAAAACCGACATTCTCGGTCATGCCCGGCCAATGGCCGCCCTGTCACTTCTTCAGTCGCAGCAGCCGTGCGTTGACAGCCACGATTACTGTGCTCGCCGCCATCAGGGCCGCTCCCAGTGCCGGCGACAGCAGCACGCCCCAGGCGTAAAGCGCGCCTGCAGCCAGCGCAATGGCGCCGACGCAATCCGGGCGCGGCGAACGAATGTCCCGCGCCTGCGGTTCATGCGCCGTCGATCAACACCAGCTGGCCCGCTCGCCGGGGTCGGCCAGCAACTCAACGATGCTGGCCTCGATGATCCGGTAGCCGACATTGCCGTAGAGCTTTTGCCGCCCTTCGTTGAGCACAAACGTGGGGCTGCCTTCGACAAGCAGCCGCTCCTTGGCATCGAAGTCAGCGCACAGCGCCGCATGGGCAGCGCCACTGTCGATCTGCCCGCAGATTGCGGCAAGGGGCAAGGCCATGTCCGCCGCCATCGCTTCCAGAACCTTCCGATCGGCTACGTCCTTCAGATCCCGGAAAAAACCGAGACGACAACGCCACACCGCCTCTTCGACGACGCTCTTGCCGCCGAACCGCGCCTCGGGCGCAGCCGAGACCTCTCCCTGCTGCTCCAGCAGCTGGATGGCTTTGAGAAACAGGTGGCAACTCATCGACGTGGGCGGCGTATTGCGGGTCCAGATCTCGGGATGAATGTCGATGTGATCGAAGCGCACCGCCATTTTTTGCACATGCCGCGAATAGCCTTCCGCACCGCCCTTGTCGGCCCAGCCGGTCTCTATGCGCGCCGCGACATCGCCAAACAGGTGAAGAAATCGATACTCGACACGGATCTGGTCGCCGAATTGCCGCCGCAATTCATCGAGCTTGATTTGGGCCGCGTAGGCCCAGACGCAAAGCACATCGGAAAAGTAGGAAACGGTCAGGTTCGGCTGCATGGCTGTTGTCCGGTGCCGCCGACAAGCATGTCAACAAGGCCGCCAGAGCATTGGATCATTTGCGTTTCTGCAGCACAGCCCAGACGACGATGCCGACAACGACGACCAGCAGAATCGGCACCCAGTAGCCGCCGTAGCCACCCATCCAGCCGCCGCCCCACATGCCACCATTCATCATGTGGCCGCTCTGTGCAGACGCTACGCCACTGGCGAACCCGGTCGCCGTGCCGATCGCCATGGTAATCAAGGACTTCATAAAACCTCCTGTTTGAATCAAGACGCCACAACAACCGGTCTCGGCACCCGAGGGCCAGACACGCAGCGGCACCGCCATGCTCCGCGTCCCGTTCGCCGCGGTCACTTGAGCCCGGGACCGCACTGCGAGGGGCCGGCCGAATCCACTTTAGGCCACGATGATGCTGCGGTCTGTGCGACAGCGCACGGTTGGCGAGCCCGGCACCCATTCTTCGTTCGCCGCCGCAACCAGTGATGGCCAAGCCCGCACATCTGCCATCGTCAACGCACTGACGAGTCCACACGGTCTTGATCTGCCCAAGCAGCCTCCGTGACGCCAGGCGAACTGAAACGGCTGCCATGCAGGCTCCATGATGTGAGCACATTCAAGGCTCGGCATCTGACCAGGAGCACCCGTCGGAAGGGCTCCGCCTGTTCTTGCCTTGAACGCCCGGTCAATCCGCCGCCGGTGCCACCCAGCGAGACAGGTACCAGCGCTCGAAGCCGAAAACTGCTGCAATGGCCACCAGGGCATAGACAACAATCGCAGGATCACTTCCGAGTTTCATCACCGTAAAAGCCACCAGCACCACGGCATCGAACGCGAGGGTCATCAACAGCACAGCGGCGGCAGCCCCGATTTCCTTGCGCCGGTAGCGCAGCACGCCCCATTGCACCGTCATGTCCATGATGAGGTAGAAGAAGGCGCCAAGTGAGGCAATCCGGCCGATGTCGAAGAAGACCGCCAGCGTGGAGGCCATGACCACCGTGTAGACCAGTGTGTGGCGCTGGATCGTTCCAGACATGCCGAAATGGCTGTGCGGGATCATTTTCATGTCCGTCAGCATCGCCAGCATGCGCGAAACCGCAAAGACACTGGCCAGCAGGCCGGAGGCAGTGGCGACGGCAGCCAGAACAACGGTCAGGTAAAACCCGATCTTGCCGAGCGCAGGTTCTGCCGCTTCCGCCAGCGAATAATCACGCGCTGCGACGATCTGGTCGATGGTCAAACTCGCACCCACGCCGAACGCCACGAGCAGGTAGACAACCACGCACAGAGCGATCGAGATCATGATCGCCCGGCCCACGTTGCGATGGGGGTCCGTGACCTCGGCCCCGCTGTTGGTGATTGTGGTGAATCCCTTGAACGCGAGGATCGCCAATGCCGCTGACGCGACAAATCCGGTTGCGCTGGTGGTCTGATCGGACTGCGACGCCGCGGCAAACTGGAAGCCACTCGACCAGAGCGCCGCGATACCGAACAACGCAATGCCTGCGATCTTCAGCGTCGCCATGACCAGCGAGAACAGACCGACCGAGCGGTTTCCCGCGATGTTGACGAGAAAGGCGAAGACGATCACGCTGACGGCAAGGGCGGGCACCAGCGGTCCGCCTTCGATATCAAAGGGACGCAGAACATAGGCGGCGAATGTGCGCGCCACCAGGCTTTCGGCAATCACCATACTGAGCGCCATCAGCAGAGCCGCACCGGCGGCGACCGCACCGGGCCCATAACATTTCTGCAGGATCATCGCGATCCCGCCCGCAGACGGCCATGCGTTGGACATCCGGATGTAACTGTAGGCGCTGAACCCGGTAATGATGGCGCCAACGACAAACGCCAGTGGGAACAATGGCCCAGCCAACTGTGCGATCTGGCCTGTGAGCGCGAAGATGCCGGCGCCGATCATCACGCCGGTTCCCATCGCGACCGCGCCGCCCAGAGTGATCGAGCCCTTCTTGTAGCCGCCGTTCATTTCTTCGTTTTTCATCTCGAACCGCTCGCCATGTGTCATCCTGATGCGCAACTCAAGAATCATCTGCACGCGCAAGCACCTGCCGTGTCCAGAGTCGGCGCAACAGCTTTCGCCCTTCGCTGAACCATAGTACCCCGCTGGCCATCGCCACGCACACGCACCACTGGCCGGCCGACAGCGGCACGGTGCCGAAGGCAAGGTTGAGAAAAGGCAGGTGTACGACAGCCCCTTGCAGCGCTGCCGACAATGCGACCGCGGCCCACAGCCAGCGGTTCGAGAACGCTGCGCGAAACGCCGAGGCGGACTCCGAGCGCGCGTTGAAGCAGTTGAACAGCTGCGTCAGCACCAGCACCGTGAAGGCGGCGGTGCGTGCCAGTTCCAGGCTGTGCGGGCCTGCGCCCAGCCAGCTGTCCACCGGCTCGATCAGCCCACCGGGCAGGAACAGGTCCAGCGTCAGCAGGGTCAGCGCCGCCATCACGACGCCGCCCTCCAGTACGCCCAGCCCCATGCGGGCATCGATGATGCGCTGGTTGCGCGGGCGCGGCTTGCGCGCCATGACGTCGTCGGCGATCGGGTCCACGCCCATGGCCAGCGCGGGCCCGGTGTCGGTGATCAGGTTGATCCACAGGATCTGCGTGGCCAGCAGCGGCAGCACCACGGCGCCCCCCGAGCCGGTGGCCGTGGCCGTCAAGCCAATGACACCCGAGCCCACCACGCCGGCAAACACCGTCAGCACCTCGGCCAGGTTCGACGACAGCAGGTAGCGCAGGAACTTGCGGATGTTGTCGAGTACGCCACGCCCTTCGCGCACCGCCAGCACGATAGTGGCAAAGTGATCGTCGGCCAGGATCATGCGGGCAGCCTCCTTGGTCACCTCGGTCCCCGCCACGCCCATCGCCACGCCGATGTCGGCAGCCTTGAGCGCAGGCGCGTCGTTGACGCCGTCACCCGTCATCGCAACCACGTTTCCGCCGTCCTGCAGCGCGCGCACGATGCCCAGCTTGTGCCTGGGCGCCACGCGGGCGAACACCGAGGTCTCCAGCACCGCTGCGGCCAAGCCGGCGTCGTCCAGTTTGTCGAGCGCGATCCCCGTGAGCACGGGTGCACCGGCGTCGACGATGCCGAGGTCGGCCGCAATACGCACCGCCGTGCGCGGGTGGTCGCCGGTGATCATGATCACGCGGATGCCGGCCTCTCTGGCCTGGGTTATGGCCACCGCCGCCTCCTTGCGCGGCGGGTCAATGATGCCCACGGTGCCGATGTATTCCAGATCCTGTTCAAGCGCGGCCGCCTCTGCAGCATCGGTCGGTATCTGCGCGTCGGGTGCCAGCGTGCGGCGCGCCACTGCCAGCGTGCGCAGTGCGTCATCGGTCATGGCAGCCACGTCGGCCAGCACCTGCGTGTGCAAGGCGGCATCGAGTGCCACCGTGGCCTCGCTCCGGCGGGCGTGGGTGCACTGCGCCAGCAGCACATCGGGCGCACCTTTGGTAAAAAGCACATGCGCGTCGCCGTCGGCATGGTCCACCACCAGCACCGACATCATCTTGCGCTGCGAGGTGAAGGGGATCTCGCCAATGCGCTCGAAGCGATCCTTCGTCTTGGGCGCGGCCTCGTTTTTCTGCGGGTCGCCCAGCTTGCGCTGCGCCACCAGGAACGCGGCTTCGGTCGGGTCGCCCTGGATGGCCCATGTGCCATCCTCATTGCGCTGCAGTTGGGCATTGCCGGCCAGGCTGCCGCCCTCAAGCACAGCCTGCAGCTCGCCGAGCATGGGGCCTTCGGCCAATGCGGCGCCGGCATGCTCGGCGCGCCCTTCGGGAGCGTAACCTACGCCGGTT
>JBBQJP010000028.1:0-52821 GCA_038326025.1 Burkholderiales bacterium | reverse complement strand
TCTGACGTACCGGAATCAGAGGCTCAACACGACTCCAAAAATCATCAGTAACTTCCCATGCTTTCGACTTTGCCATCGCACCTCCACACGCGGACATCGCGCATGGAAGGTCATTGTATTTTATTTACGGATAAGTTCTTAGTCCTATTACGCGTCCGCATGACAGCAATCGGACTACCATATATTTCTTGCCAGCAGCGACAACACTGAGCCAACATCTGATGGTCCGTTTTTTCACCTTTTCAGTCCTGATAGCGGTTGGTTTTTCGTCACAACCAGCATCGGGACAACAAACAACGACACCAGCCGGCGCCCCTGACTGGAAGATATCCGATGCTCAGTCCGCCGAAAGCAGCACAATCCTCGAACTCTCGGTAAAGACAGGCAAGTTGCAGTGGCGCAACGTGTTGCAAGATGAATCCATCTTGCAAGTCGTCGTGCTTGCTGAGTCGGCAAAGCGTGCGATCGGACCCATCCAGTTTTCTGAAACGACTCTCAGGAACCGGCCCGCAACAGGCGCATCACGCGAATTTGCGCTTTTGGCGGTCGGCACCTGGGACAACGGCTGCGGCTACATTGACACACGCGACGTCCCGGAAAAGCGTCAGGTTGCTGCCACTCTGGGCTCAGGAAATCAATTCATTTTGACCAATATCGGCGGAGATAAACTGCAATTTGAGGTTGCTGCTCGCCGGATGCGAATCTGCCTGGCATTCGCAGTGCCCAAGGCCATGACTGGCGAGTGGGTGCTTCAGGCTGGAAAATTCGAGCTTCCGGTCGCGCAGGGGCTACGCGTAGCTGCCTTACCAGCAAAACCCGAGCCAAAGTCCGAAAATCGACCCGATACGATAAAAGATGGAGATCAAGCGGACCAATTACATGGCGCCGGATTCGTTTCTTCAACAAACGGGTGGATTCTTGCAGGTGCAGCCACGCTGTTTTTTGCCGTTGTTGCGTTTTTCTTTTGGCGCCGGGCTCAGTCCGATCAGACCATTGGCAAGCCATTTGGCGAGACGGGTGACCCGCAAACCAATCAGCATGTCCCGTCGCTTTCCGAGCCAGACTTGCCAACCGCGTACACAACACTTGAAGACCAACCCGGGCCGGGCGGAGCGATGTTGTCGGCGGCCTCCCGCGCAATGCAGGGTGAAGACTTCGCCGCCGCCGAAGGCTTTCTACGCCAGGCGATTGAACTCGGACTGGAACCCGGCCATCAGTGCCGGGCAAGACTATCGTTGGCCGAAGTGGCAATCAGCCGCGGCGACCTGCTGACTGCGATAACAGAGTACCGGCACTGCCTGCGCGGGAGCCGGGCGATTGTACGGGCGGTGTTGCCCGCAGCCACGAATCTTGCTGTGATCTATAGCAAGCTTGGGATGCGTCACAGCGCAAAGCTGGCGGAACGCGTTGTCGCATCGGCGCCGAATACAGCCGAAGCACTGCACCCAACTCGGGTTAAGCAGATCAGCAAGCTCGCGTCCGCATTGAAATGGTCCATGCGCACCAAACGCCTGCGATCGATCTTCCGATCGGGACCACGATTGACCGAATCACCATCGAAAAGCAGCGCCCAGTGAAATGAACGCCGCATCGATCCCGAGATCGCGGCAGTGAGAATGACGGTCCCCGCATATGGACGTTTGAGACGCGGCGGACGGGGCGCGGGGGCGACTATTTGCAGCGCCATCACTAACGCATAGCCGCCGCGTTTTGTTGCACACTTGATCAGCGTCCACAATATCTGCGTCTACTTGGCAGCACCCCTTCAAAGCATCGCGATTTCTGCTGATTGACAGCCTCGCGCGCAATACGCCAGCGTGGCGTCTACACCCCATTTTCTTGAAATGGCCTGACACGTGTACCCGATCCCATGGCGCCCAATAATCCGCGTTCCCTGGCCCGCCGGGGCCTCACCGCCATCTTCGGCTCCACCTTCCTCGAACTGATCGGCTATTTCATGCTGCTGCCCTGGCTGCTGCTCAGGCTCAAGGGTGACGACGTTTCCACCACGGTCGCCGGGCTGTTCGCCGCTTGCGGCTGGGCCGGTATCTTCCTCTTCACGCCCTTCAGTTCCTGGGTGGCGCAGAAACTGGGGCGACGCCCGGCACTGTGGCTGGCCGCCGGTGTTCCGGCGATCGCGTCCACCGGCTTTCTGCTGACAGACCACCTTCCGACATGGTTTGTGCTGGAACTGCTGGCTGGCGCCGCATCGGGACTGCGCTGGGTACTGGCCGAAGCGGTGGTGGCCGAATTTGCACCGCCGGGCCGGCGCGGTCGGTATGTCGGTCTGTTCGAAACCATGGTCGGCACCACCTTCGTGATTGGCCCGGCCATCCTGGTCTGGATCGGCCCAACCAGCGAACACGCCTTGTGGGCGGCGATCGCGTTCATCGTGGCGGGGCTGCTCTGGAGCTTCCTGATACCCCCGTTGCCGGATGCAGCCGATGCCGCCACGTCGCCTGTCGGCGTGCGCGGGGTCTGGCAGGCACTCGTCCGCCACCCGATCATCATGCTGGCTGGATTCGTCGGCGGTTTTTTCGAAAGCGGCATCACCTCGATCCTGCCGCTGTACGGCCTCACGCTAGGGCTCGATGCCAGCAGTGCTGCGTTGCTGGTGGCGGCCAGCGGCCTGGGCAGTGCACTGATGATGTTGCCGGTGGGCATGTGGGCCGATCGTTTTGTTGACCCGGCCGCCGGCCGGCGTCAGCTGATGACGGTGTTGGCCTTTCTGACGCTGCTTGCAACCTGTCTGGTACCTCTGGTCGCGCCGGTCCTGTGGCTGGCGTGGCCGGTTGTATTCCTGTGGGGTGGCGCTGGCGGCAGCTTGTACACACTGGCGATGATCGACATCAGTTCGCGCGAACAGGGCATCACGCTCGTCAACAGTACGGCGGTACTGGTGCTGACCTACACACTCGGCAGCATGACAGCCTCCGCGGCGTCGGGCGCGCTCTTGCAGTGGTCTGCGGGTTTCGGCTTTCCGGCCTTGTTGGCGGCAGTGGCCTTTCTGGGTTGGGTCGCGCTATTGCGCACCCACCGCCAAGCCCGGATCCAATCCAGCCAATGATGGTGATCAGGTCGCGCGCCGGCCGAAACCTTCCAGTACATTCACCGCGTTCACGCCGAGTTGCGCCACGGCATAACCGCCCTCGAAGATGAATACCGTCGGCAACCGGGCGGCGGCCAGGTCTTCGCCCACCGCAAAATAGTCTGCGCTTTGCAGCTTGAACCCCGAAATCGGATCGCCTTCGAAGGTATCCAGCCCGAGCGAGACCACCAGTGCTTGCGGGCGGAAAGCCAGCACATTGCGCAGCGCATGCTTGAGCGCCACGCGCCACACCCTGAAACCCGTCCCGCGTGGCAAGGGCAGGTTCAGGTTGCACCCCACGCCGGCGCCGCGACCCGTCTCGTCCGCATGACCCAGGAAAAACGGGTACTCGGTGCGCGGATCGCCGTGAATGCTGGCAAAAAATACGTCTTCCCGTTCATAGAAAATCTGCTGCGTGCCGTTGCCGTGGTGGTAGTCCACGTCCAGAATCGCCACACGCTCCAGGCCGCGGTCGCGCATGGCCTGTGCGGCCAGCGCCGCGTTGTTGAGAAAACAATACCCACCAAAAAAATCGCTGCCGGCATGGTGGCCGGGCGGGCGGCTCAGCGCAAACGCCGAACGTGCGCCATCGACGACCGCATCGGCGGCACTGACGGCACAGTTCGCCCCCTCCAACGCTGCCGCCCAGGTGCCGGAGGTCAACGGCGAACCGGTGTCAAACGCGTAGCGCCCCAAACGCGCGGCAAAATTCTCCGGCAATACATCGTTGCGCAATCCGTGGTTGGGCCATACCGACGGCAGCGCATCGCGGTCCTTGTTGGCCGGATCCATCGCGACCCAGTCGTCCCAGGCATGCTCCAGGAAATGCAGATAGGCCGGGTCGTGAATTTTGGTCAGCACCGTCCGATCGAAAGGTCCGGGCGCCTGAATGGTGCCCAGCTTGCGCCCCACCAGCTCGGACAACACATGGTCGACCCGCGCTGCCACCTCGAAACACGGCACCATCTGGCCACGGAACATTTCCATCTTGCCCTGATGCAAGGTGTGCGAATGGTTGTAGAAGGTGATCATGATGTGCCCCTTTGCTCTCAACGTGCCAGCACCGGCGCCAGCGCCTTGCCGGTATGGGTCTGGCGTGCAACCACAGCCTCCGGTGTATCGGCAGCCACGACCCGCCCTCCGGCGTATCCGCCCTCCGGCCCCAGGTCAATCACCCAGTCGGCCTCGGCGATCACGTCCAGGTCGTGTTCGATGACCACCACGCTGTGCCCGCCGTCGACCAGTCGGTGCAGCACCCGGATCAGTTTCTCGACGTCTGCCATGTGCAGGCCTACGGTCGGTTCATCCAGCACATACAAGGTATGGGGTGCTTTCTGGCCGCGGCGCGTGATGTCATCGCGCACCTTGGACAGTTCGGTCACCAGCTTGATGCGCTGCGCCTCTCCGCCGCTCAGGGTTGGCGACGGCTGACCCAAGGTCAGATAACCCAGCCCCACATCCTTGAGCAACTGCAGCGGATGGCTGATATTGGGCATCGCGGCAAAGAAGTCGACCGCCTCATCCACCTCCATCTGCAACACATCTCCGATATTCTTGCCCCGCCAGGTGACAGCCAGCGTCTCGGGGTTGAAGCGGGTACCACGACAGGTCTCGCACAAGACCTTCACGTCGGGCAGAAAACTCATGGCCACGGTGCGGATGCCCTGGCCTTCACAGCCGGGGCAACGGCCTTCGCCGGTGTTGAAACTGAAGCGGTTGGACGCGTAGCCGCGCGCACGCGCCTCCAGCGTGTCGGCAAACAGCTTGCGGATGATGTCCCAGAAGCCGATATAGGTGGCCGGGCAACTGCGCGGGGTCTTGCCGATCGGCGTCTGGTCGACCTCCAGCACCCGGTCGACAAACTCGAAGCCGGTGACGCCATCACATCCGGTCCAGTCCAGTTTCTCGCCAGCCGACAGCGCGTCGCGGCCCGCCCTGGTGCTGCGGCGCGCCACCGCCATCTGTACGTTCGCCAGCAACACGTCACGCGCCAATGTCGACTTGCCCGAGCCACTGACACCGGTGACCGCCACCAGGCGGGCCAGCGGCACCTGCATGGCGACGCCGTGCAGGTTGTGCAACCGCGCATTGGACACATGCAGCCACGGCGCGGCTTGCGCGTCTGCCGGATCGTCGGCGCTGGCCGGCCTTGCCGCGTCGGGCATTACCACCGGTCGCCGCGCCCTGAGCGGATGTTTCATCGCATGCAGCAGGTAGCGACCCGTCTGCGAACCGTCGGATGCCATCACATCGGTCACCGTCCCTTCCGCAACCAGACGCCCTCCACGTTTGCCGGCACCCGGCCCGATGTCAATGACATGGTCGGCGTGTCGGATCGTGTCTTCGTCGTGTTCGACCACGACCAGCGTATTGCCCTTGTCGCTCAGGCTTTTCAATGCCTTGAGCAGGATCTGGTTGTCGCGTGCATGCAGGCCGATCGTCGGCTCGTCCAGCACGTAACACACACCTTGCAGGTTGCTGCCCAGTTGTGCCGCCAGCCGTATGCGTTGCGCCTCGCCGCCACTGAGGGTCGGTGCGCCGCGGTCCAGCGTCAGGTAACCCAGACCAACCTCCTCCAGGAACAGCAGGCGGCTGCGGATCTCCGGGATCAGGTCGCGCGCGATATCCTGCTCGCGCTGACTCAGACGATCGGTCACCTGCAGTGCCTCGACCCAATGGCGGATATCGGCAATCCCCATGCGGGCCAGGGCGGTGATTGTGATGCCGTCCTGCGCCGTGGTCGCCAACGACCCCGCGACGTCCGCTGCGGATGGGGCACCCTGCCGCTGCGGCGCGGCCCCTGCCAGCGCGCCAAAGCGCACACTCCGGGCGACGGCATTGAGCCGCGTGCCCTGACAGGACGGACAGGCGTCAACGGCCAGGCCTTCCACGTCGACCTCGGCAAACGTCTGTTCGCGCCCGCCGTTGTCGTCCTTGACCGAGTCGTCCAGCGCCTTGCGCTGCTCCTTGGTCAGGCGCACACCGGTGCCCACGCAGTCTGGGCACCAGCCGTGTTTGCTGTTGTACGAGAAAAGCCGCGGATCGAGCTCGATATAACTGGTGCTGCAGACCGGGCAAGCGCGCTTGGTGGAGAACACCTGCAAGTCGCCAATGTCGGCGGTTGCAGAACCGTCCAGCATCGCTTCGCGCAAACCGGCCAGGTTGCTCAGCACATGCACCACGCCCTTGCCATGCTCGAGCGCGCGCGCCAGCATCTCGCGCAGCAAGGCCTCGTTCTCCGGCGAAATTTCCAGGCTTACCACCGGTAACTCGATGGTGTGTTCCTTGAACCGGTCGATGCGCGGAAAGTGGGTTGTCGGCAGGAAGTTGCCGTCCACGCGCAGGTGGGTAAAGCCACGCGGCCGGGCCCAGTCGGCCAGTTCGGTATACACGCCCTTGCGGTTGACCACCAGCGGCGCCAGCAGCCCCACATGCTGACCGCGAAAGGTTTTCATCAGCTGCGCCGCAATGCTGTCCGGCGTTTGCGGCGCGACGGCTGCGCCGTCATGAATGCAATGCTGCACCCCCAGCTTGACGTAGAGCAGGCGCAGAAAATGCCAGACCTCGGTGGCCGTGCCAACCGTCGACTTGCGCCCCCCGCGTGACAGCCGCTGCTCGATCGCCACCGTCGGCGGAATGCCATACACCGCGTCCACCTCGGGCCGTCCGGCCGGTTGCACGATGCTGCGCGCATAGGCGTTGAGCGACTCGAGATACCTTCGCTGGCCTTCGTTGAACAGGATATCGAAGGCCAGGGTCGATTTGCCAGAGCCGCTGACGCCGGTGATCACATTGAACTTGTCGCGCGGAATCGCCACCGACAGCGACTTCAGGTTGTGCTCCTTGGCGTTGACGATACGGATCGTGTTGTCGCTGCCCGTGCCCGGCGCAGCCGCCCTGGGCGCCGGCAAGACGCGCGCCTCCTGCGCCGCGTGGGCGCCGAGTCCGACGCTGGCGTCGTATTCACGTAGCGCTCGGCCGGTGTGTGATGTCGGATGCTGGCGCAGGTCATCCGGCGTGCCCACGGCCACCAGTTCGCCGCCGGCATCGCCCCCTTCCGGGCCCAGATCGAGCAGCCAGTCGCTGGCGCGGATCACATCCAGGTTGTGCTCGATCACCAGCAGGGAATGCCCGGCGTCGAGCAACTTGCGCAAGGCGCGCATCAGTTTGGCGATATCGTCGAAATGCAGGCCCGTGGTTGGCTCGTCGAACATGAACAGGCTGCCATGGCGCGCCACGGGTTGGCGGCTGCTGCTGCCGTCACGCGCGGCCTGGGCCAGATAACCGGCCAGCTTGAGCCGTTGCGCCTCGCCGCCCGACAAGGTGGGCACTGGCTGGCCCAGCTTGACGTACTCCAGCCCCACATCCACGATCGGTTGCAGCGCCCGAATCACATCGCGGTCTTCGGCAAACAAGACAGCGGCCTCGCTGACCGTGAGGTTCAATACGTCGGCCACGTTCATGCTGACGAAGCGGCTCGCCACCGGGTCGACCCGGCGCACCAGGGTCGGGTTGGTCATCAGGCGCGGACCGTCGTGCGCACCAGCGGCAACGGAACCGTGGGCACTGCCCAGCGGCGCCGGCAACTGGGTGCCCACCGCAGGTCGCTTGCGTTCGATGCGCACTTCCAGCACTTCGGGCCGATAACGCTTGCCATCGCAATCGGGGCAACGCAGGTAGACGTCGCTGAGGAACTGCATCTCCACATGCTCGAAGCCGGAACCACCACAGGTGGCGCATCGCCCGTCGCCACTGTTGAAGCTGAATTTGGACGCGGTGTATCCGCGCTGGCGCGACAGCGGCGCATTGGCAAACAGCTCGCGCAGCGCGTCCCACGCGCCAACATAACTCACCGGGTTGGAGCGCGCAGTCTTGCCGATCGGCGACTGGTCGACAAACACCACGTCGGCCAACAACTCAGCACCCAGCAGGCGGTCGTGCCGGCCTGGCGCTTCGGTAGAGCGGCCGAAATGCCGCATCAGCGCTGGCGCCAGTACATCCTGCACCAGCGTGGACTTGCCGGAACCGCTGACGCCGGTGACGCAGACCAGGCGCTGCAGCGGAATCTCGACCGAGACATTTTTCAGGTTGTGCTCCTGTACACCTTCGAGCAGCAGACGCGGCGTAGCGGCATTTACCAGGCGCTGAAAACCCATGCCGACCTGTTTGCGCCCACCCAGGTAAGCGCCGGTCAAGGTATCGGCACCACGCAGATCCTGCGTCGAACCGTCGAACACGATTTGCCCGCCCTTCTCGCCCGGCCCCGGCCCCATGTCTATCATGCGATCCGCGGCAAGCATGACGGCCGGGTCATGTTCGACCACCACCAGCGTATTACCCGCGTCACGCAGGCGCTGCATGGCTTCTATGATGCGATGCATGTCGCGCGGATGCAGCCCGATGCTGGGCTCGTCCAGCACAAACAGCGTATTGACCAGGGAGGTGCCCAGCGCCGTCGTCAGGTTGATGCGCTGCACCTCGCCACCCGACAAGGTGCGGCTCTGGCGGTCCAAACTCAGGTAGCCAATGCCGACATCGACCAGATAACGCAGGCGCGTGGTGATCTCCTCGAACAACAGCGCCAGCGCCTTGTGGTCGCCCAGCGACGTCGGCACCGTGCCGGGCAAGGCCGTCTGCTGACTGATCCGGTCGAAGAAACGGCGCAGCCGCTCGATCGGCAACAGCATCAGGTCATGCAGACACAGGCCCGGCATGGCTTCGAGCTGCTCGCGCGTCCAGCTCACCCCTTGCGGCAGGAAGCGTTGCGTCGGCGCCATCACCGCGTCGGCGTCTTCTGCGCTGCCGATTCGCCACAACAGGCTTTCGGTCTTCAGGCGCGCTCCGGCACAGCTGGGGCATGGCGTGTAGCTGCGGTACTTCGACAGCAACACCCGGATATGCATCTTGTAGGCCTTGGTCTCCAGGTACTCGAAGAAACGTTTGACGCCAAACCAGTGCTGGTTCCACTTGCCGTTCCAGTTCGGCGAGCCGTTGACGACCCAGTCGCGCTGGTCCTGGCTCAGCTTGCTCCACGGTGTGTCGCGCGGAATGCCGGCGTCTTCCGCATGGCGCATCAGGTCGTCCTGGCATTCCTGCCACGCAGGGGTCTGCATCGGCTTGATCGCGCCTGCGCGCAGCGTGAGTTTTTCGTTCGGTATCACCAGGCCGTAGTCGACGCCGATCACGCGACCGAAGCCGCGGCAGGTGTCGCAGGCCCCGACCGCCGAATTGAACGAAAACGCTGACGCAATCGGATCGGTGTAGCGCAGATCACTTTGCGGGCAATGCAGCCCGGTGGAGAATTTCCAGATCTGCTCCCCTACATCGCCTTCGGCCAGCGCATAGACGTTGATACGCCCGCTGCCCCGCTTGAGTGCTGCCTCGATCGCCTCGACCACCCGGCCCTGCTCAGCATTGCCGAGGCGAAACCGGTCGGCCACCACGTCGAGCACCTTGCGCCGGACCGGGCCGTCGGCTGCAGCGCCTGCCTTGGCCTTGCTGGCGCCTTTTCCGGACTTGGCCGCCGCGCCACGGGTCGGC
The DNA here is from genome assembly GCA_038326025.1 of Burkholderiales bacterium. GTDB lineage: Bacteria > Pseudomonadota > Gammaproteobacteria > Burkholderiales > Burkholderiaceae_C > CAISIP01. Next base: position 43,193 of record JBBQJP010000028.1, on the reverse strand, counting down.
TTCTGTGGCGCAACAGCGCCGGCCACAACCTCTACCTCACGCTCGGCCTGCACCCGGGTATATCCGCTGACCGACAACCACTGCGTGATTTCTTCGGGCGTCGTATCGGCCGGCAACTCGACCGGGAACGTGACCACCACGCGCGGGTCCCCCTGGGCGGCCAATTGCTGCAGCTGCGCGTAAATCGTCTCGGGGGTGTCGTGCCGCACAGCCAGAGCGGTGCTGCGATCGAACAACTGGCCAGCGCGCGCAAACAGCAACTTCAGGTGGTCGTTGAGCTCCGTCATCGTGCCGACCGTCGATCGCGACGAGCGCACCGGATTGGTCTGATCGATGGCGATAGCCGGCGGCACGCCCTCCACCTTGTCCACCGCAGGCTTGTCCATGCGATCGAGGAACTGCCGCGCATAGGCCGAAAAGGTCTCGACATAACGCCGCTGCCCTTCGGCATACAAGGTGTCAAACACCAGGCTGGACTTGCCCGAGCCACTTGGCCCGGTCACCACCGTGAGTTCTCCCGTGCGGATGTCCAGATCAAGGTTCTTGAGATTGTGCTGACGTGCTCCGCGGATGCGGATGGTTCCCTGGGACATGGTGGCGAGCTTTCTGGAAGAGGCCAAACATTCTAAGTAGACCTCGGCGAGCGGCCTGGCGTAGGGCTTTCATCGATCAGTGCTAGATTCGATGGCTTATTGACCACCTGATCCGGAGTAACGACATGCGCTACCGTCTACTGGGCCGAACCGGCCTTTATGTTTCCGAGTTGTGTCTGGGCACGATGACTTTTGGCGGTACATCGGGCCTGTGGAAAGTGGTTGGCGGCCTGGCGCAGGACGAGTCAACCGCACTGGTCAAGCAGGCCTTCGACGCCGGAGTCAACTTTTTCGACACCGCCAACGTCTACGGCCTGGGTGAATCCGAGACCATCACCGGCCAGGCCATCCGCCAACTGGGACTACCGCGCGACGAGATCGTCATCGCCACCAAGGCCTACGGCATGATGAAGGAGAACGTCGTCAATGCCGGCGGTCAGTCGCGATACCACCTGATGCACCAGCTCGATGCCAGTCTCAAGCGCCTGCAACTCGACCATATCGACCTGTACCAGATGCACGGCTACGACCCGCTGACGCCGCTGGACGAAGTGCTCGACACCCTCAATGACATGGTGCGCAGCGGCAAGGTCCGGTATGTCGGTTTGTGCAATATGGCGGCCTGGCAGATCATGAAAGGCCTGGGCATTTCCGACAAACGCAATTTCGCGCGGTTCGAAAGTGTGCAGGCCTATTACACGATCGCCGGTCGGGACCTGGAGCGCGAGGTTGTGCCCTTGCTGCAGGACCAGCAACTTGGGCTGATGGTCTGGAGCCCTTTGGCCGGCGGCCTGCTCAGTGGCAAGTTCAATGCCGACGGCAGCGGGCCGGATGGCTCCCGCCGTATCAGCTTCGATTTCCCGGTGGTGGACAAGCCGCGCGCGTTTCGTTGTGTCGACGCGATGCGCGAAGTGGCCAAACGCCACGACGCAACCGTGGCGCAAGTGGCGCTGGCCTGGCTGCTCGCAAGGCCCCAGGTCACAACCGTCATCATGGGCGCCAAGACGCCGGCCCAGTTGCAGGACAACCTCGGTTCCACCCGGTTGACGTTGGGCGCAGACGACCTGAAAGCGCTCGATGACGTCAGCACTTTGCCGGCGGAGTACCCCGGCTGGATGCTGGCGCGCCAGGGCGGACCGCGTTTGCAGGCGCCGGGACGGGATCAGGCCTGAAACCGCCGGATTACGCTCTGTTTCGGATTCCATGGCAGGAGGCACTGCCGTATCACCGATAATGCCTGTCGGCAGCGCCAACGGTGTTGCCAAAATTGACGTTGGTGGGGGTTCCTGGGTGGGGTCGAGTCGTTTCGTGCAATCGGGACTTTGCATCTGTGTTGTTGCCATAAGCCGCCTGTAGCGCTGAACGTTGACTATTTCCATCCCATTTCCTGTCCTTGTTTGTAGCCGCCCGGCAGACCGATCTGACCGTATGGCAGGCGCCGTGCGGGCGCCGATGCGCGGTGACGCCATCAATGGCCCACCGTTGTCCGGCCGGATGGCCGGGCCCGACCGTTTACCCCTGTGCCACCGATGAACCGAACCACCAGCTCCCCCATCGACATCAAAAGTGCCACGATCCAGGGCCTGTCCCTGATCCTGCGGTCCGTGAACATGGGTGCGATCGAAGGAGACCTCGCCGCGCGCGTGTCCAATGCCGGCGACCTGTTCACGAATGCACCGGTGCTGATCGATGTGACTGCGCTGACGGCAGACGGGACAGCCGAAAAACTCGAACTGAACCGGCTGATTAACCTTTTGCGTCGCCACACCATGCGCGCAGTCGGCATCGTCGGCGCCACCGGTTTGCTGCTCAAGCAAGCCGGCGCGCTGGGCCTGATTGAAGAACTCGATATCCGCCCCCGGAGCCGGCCCAAGGCTTCGGAGCCCGTGCCTGAGCCAGCGCCAGAACCGGTCGCTGCGGCTGAAGCACACTTGGAAGCCCCCGAAATACTGCCTGTTGCCGACCTGTTTGCCGATGTCTCGCCAGCGCTGGCGCCCGTGGCGGCAAGCGCACCCGAAGACGTGCAGGCCGCAGTGCGCCAGGCCGTGGCCGGACTGGCCGCCCCCACGATGGTGATCGACCGGCCCCTGCGTTCCGGACAACGGGTGTACGCGCGCGGTGGCGACCTGGTGGTGCTGGGGGTGGTCAGCCATGGCGCCGAGGTGATAGCCGACGGCAACATCCATGTTTACGGCCCGTTGCGCGGCCGTGCCATTGCCGGCGCGAGCGGCGACACCGAGGCGCGCATATTTGCCGGCGCGATGGAACCCGAACTGATTTCGATTGCAGGCACCTACCGTACGACCGACAAGCCGCTGGCTGCCGATGTGCACGGCAAGGCTGCGCTGGCGCGGCTCGACGGCGAAAAAATGCTGTTCGAACCGCTGAAAAACTGACCGTAAGCATTTAACCCCCTGGGGCCTGCAGCAGCTTACCTGGCGGCGCCGGATCCCTTATTGATAGGAACCGATAGATGACAAAAATAGTGGTGGTGACCTCCGGAAAAGGCGGCGTTGGCAAGACGACCACCAGTGCCAGTTTTGCGTCTGGCCTGGCCATGCGGGGGCACAAAACCGCGGTGATCGACTTCGACGTCGGTTTGCGCAATCTGGACCTGATCATGGGCGTCGAGCGCCGCGTGGTGTACGACCTGATCAACGTGGTGCAGAAAGAAGCCAACCTGAGCCAGGCGCTGATTCGCGACAAGCAGTTGGACAACCTTTACATCCTGGCGGCATCGCAGACGCGCGACAAGGAATCGCTGACGCAGGACGGTGTGAAGCGCGTGCTGGACGAACTCACGGCAATGGACTTCGCCTACATCGTCTGTGATTCGCCGGCCGGCATCGAGACCGGCGCCATGATGGCCATGCATTTCGCGGACGAGGCGCTGGTTGTGACAAACCCCGAGGTCTCGTCGGTACGCGATTCCGACCGTATTCTGGGAATGCTTGGCAGCAAGACCCAGCGTGCGATCGACGGCAAGGAGCCGATCAAGGAACACCTGCTGATCACGCGCTACAACGCCAACCGTGTGCTGGGCGGACAGATGTTGTCGCTCGAGGACATCAACGACATCCTGCGCATCCCGTTGATCGGCGTCATCCCCGAGTCCGAGGTTGTGCTCGAAGCCTCCAACCAGGGTTTGCCGGCGATCCGCATCAAGGGGGCTGACGTGAGTCAGGCATACGACGACGTGATCGGGCGATTCCTGGGCGAAAACATTCCGATGCGATTTACGCAAGCCCCCAAGAAAGGCTTCTTCAAGCGTATCTTCAGCAGCGCAAGCTGAGGCGACAAAGGAATACCGATATGGATTTGATGCGCTTTTTCAAGGCAAAACCCAAGACTTCTTCCGTCGCAAAGGAGCGGCTGCAGCTGATCCTGGCGCATGAGCGGATTGGCCGCAATGCCAATGGCACGGTGATCCCTGATTTTCTGCCCCAACTACAAAAGGACCTGATCGCCGTTTTGTCCAAGTACGTGAAGATCAGCGACGAAGACGTCAAAATCAACGTGGATCGCCAGGACAACCTGGACCTGCTGGAAGTGAAGATCGAGATCAACCGCTGACGCGATGGCGGCAGCTCACTCCTTCGGCCGGCTGAAAAATGGCGCCTTGCTGTCCGGCGCGTGTGCCGACCGGGTACGCAACGGTCGCTGAAACACCAGATTGTTAGGCACCCGCACAAGTTGCGGCGGCCGCTCCGGTTCGGCATCGGGTTCTTGTGCGGCCACCAGGTTGTCAGTTGTTTCCGGCTCCTGCGCGCCAGTAGTCGCCATTGTGGCTGCCCTGGCCACCGCATCCATTGCCGGCACCACGACCAACGTGGTGTACAACAGGTTCATGTCCAGCACCCGGCCGCCGATCGGGAACCCGTTGCTCGGCTCCAGCAGTTCGATTTCATCCCCGATGCGAAACGGCCGGAAAGTGAGTATCAGCAGAGCCGCCGTCGCATTGCTGAGCACGCTCCATGCGGCCACAAAACCCAGCGCCAGCGCGGCCAGCGCGGTCGATATCAGTGCCCATGCACCGCGGAAAATGCCCAGTGCTTCCAGGATGACCAGCACGGCCAGAACGACGATGACCCAGCGACGCACGGTATGCAATCGATTGGCAATCATTGCCGACACATGCTTGCGCTCGCGCATCATGTTGATCAGGCGCTTGAGTGTGAGCGAAACCAGCAGCGCCACTAGCAACACGACCAGCACGCCGAGAATCTCGTAGACAAATTTGGTGAACAGCGCGATCAGGTCCGGCACGGCAGAATTCCTTGATTCGGGAGGTGCCGAGGTGAACCACCGGTTCGGTGGTCACACTGCGCCAGCGGCGCAAGGCACGAAAGGTTCATTATCGGCACTGTCAGCGCACCGTCGGCGGACAGATGGCAGCCACGTAAAACTGGTGCCGCGGGGGCCGCAGGCGGCCAAGTCCCGGCGTGCGCTTGTCGGCGTTCAAACACAGGGGGAGTGCCATGGGTATCGTCGTCACCGTTTTCATGGGCCTGGGGCTGTTTCTGTTGTGGCCCACTGGCGCAGCCCGGTTGGAGCGATGGCCATCGGGGCGCGGCATCCAAAAGATCATCGTCTATGGCCTGTTGCTGGCTGGCCTGTGGAACGGCCTCTGGCATGGTCTGCGCCATCTGGACGATTTCTGGGGACTTGCGGCGTTGTTTTCCGGTATTTTCATGGCGGCTACCGCAGCGCTGCTGCTCGGCCCCACTGGCACCACGCAAGCGCCGCCCACCTCGTCGCGGTGGTACAAGGCAGCGACACACATCGCCGGTACCGGACTGCTCGTCTTTTTCCTGTTGTATGCAGTGACACTGATTCGTCTCAATCTTGACCTGCCCATCATCGGCCCATAAGCTGGCCAGCCAACGACCGGAACTGGCGGCGGCGCTGCTAGACTGCCCTGCGCATGGCTGCCTCGAACGACACGTCTGAACCCACCTATGCCTGGGTCGTGGTCTGGGCGGCGTTCACCTGCCTGGCCGTGATTTTCGGCACTGCATATTCGTTTGCCGCACTGTTCGAGTCCTTTGCTGGCGAGTTCGCCGCGCAACGCGCCGATATTGCCCTGGTGTTCGGCTTGTCGGGCCTGTTGTATTTCACGCTGGGCATCGGCGGCGGCATGTTGGCCGACCGTTTCGGCCCAAGGGTGGTGTGCATCGCCGGCATGTCGTGCATCTCCGCCGGCTTGCTGGCCACCAGTTTTGCGCAATCCATGTCGACCGTCTACCTGGCCTACGGCGTCGGACTCGGCGTGGGCATCGCGCTGGTGTACACGCCTTCGATTGGCTGCGTGCCGCCGTGGTTCACGCGCCGGCGTGGCCTGGCCGCCGGCATCGCCAGTGCCGGCATCGGTGCTGGCACGCTGATTGTGCCCCTGCTCGCCGCGGCCGCCATCGCCTGGTTGCAATGGCGCGACGCCTTGCGTGTACTGGCGCTGCTGGTATTGATTGTGGGCGTAGGCGCAGCCTGGTTGCTGCGCCGCGCGCCGTCCACCGCCCCGCGCGCCGGGGCCGCCTTACCAGGCGCCAGCTTGCGCGAGGCGTTACACGATCGCAGGTTCTGGTGGTTGTACCTGGTCGCACTGTCATGCGGACCGACGATGTTCATTCCGTTCGCCCATGTCTCGGCCGCCGCGCGTGATATGGGCGTGGCCGACGCCCAGGCGGTGGGCCTGGTGGGCATGATTGGTATCGGCAGCCTGATCGGGCGCTTCGCCATCGGTGCCATGGCCGATCGGCTCGGCCGCACCATGACGTTGGTGCTGATGCTGGCCTCGATGGGCATCTCCTACCTGTTGTGGTTCGGCGCAGGCGGATACACCGCCCTGCTCGTATTCACATTGTGGTTCGGCCTGAGTTATGGCGGTATCGTCTCGCTGCTGCCGGCGCTGTGCATGGACATGTTCGGTGGTCGGGCCGTCGCCGGCATCATCGGCAGCCTGTACAGCGGCGCGGCACTGGGCAATCTGCTCGGGCCGGTTGTGGCAGGCGCGGTGTTTGACCACACGGGCAGCTACACCTTCGTGATCTGGGGCTGTTTGGGCCTCTCGGCTCTGTCGGTGTGGGCAGGCCTGCGACTGGGGGCCTCACGCGAGCCGTCCTACTGAACGCAAATGAGGGCCGACTCGCGGACCGGTCTGTGCCGCGCGCCGGCTGAACAGCCGACTTCCGACAAGATGTTGGTGCCAGAGCAAAAATCGCTGCGCGATTTATTGGTCTGGCACACAAGGTAAACAGCCGGACTTCCGACAAGATGTTGGTGCCAGAGCAAAAATCGCTGCGCGATTTATTGGTCTGGCACACAAGGTATCAATAACCCGCCGACAGATCCACCTGGTACTGCAAGGCCTCACCGGCGCGATAACGCACCAGGTTGTCCAGAAAACGCCGTGCCGCACGCTCGAGCATACGGTCCTGCGAGCGGCCCGACAGATGCATCGTGACATGCGCGTTGTCCAGGCTCCACAACACATGGTCGGCTGGCAAGGGCTCCGGGTCCACCACATCAAGGAAAGCCGCCCCGATGCTGCGTGCCTGCAGCGCCTGCACCAGCGCATCCCGGTCGACGACGCTGCCGCGCGCCACATTGAGCAGCACTGCGCTGCTTTTCATCGCGGCCAGTTCGCTGGCGCCGATCAGGTGGTGGGTGTCCGGCGTTGCCGGAACCGCCAGGATGACCCAGTCGAATTCGCCCAGGCGCGCGCGCCACTGGTCCGGCCCAAGCACCGCTGCGGAGGTATTGCCGCGACGGCGCACCGCGGTGACATCGACCGCGAGCGCCTGCAAGCGCAGTGTCAGCAATTGCCCGATGGCACCATAACCAATAATCAGGGCACGGCTGCCGGCCAGTTCGACCTTGCCCGGCGCATCTTTCAACCATTCACGGCGGACCTGGGCCTGCACCACCTCGCGGTAGCCTTTGGCGATGGTCAACATGCCCATGACCACATACTCGGCAATCGTGATGGCGTTGATGCCGGCGCCATTGGTGACAATGACACCCCGCTGTTTCAGGTCCGACAAGGGCAGGTGCTCCATACCAGCAATCATCGAACTGAGCCAGTGCAGATCGGTCGCGCCGCTGATCGCAGCCACCATTGCGTCCTTGTCAAACATGTCGAACCAGCCAATCCGGGCGCCCGGCCCCAGCGTCACCGCCTCTTCGTGCGATGCCCACCAACGGGGCTGCAGCCAGGGCGGCAGATCAGGCTCAAGGAATGGCCGCAATGCAGCGGGCAGTGTGGCGACGACGGGTTCTTGGTCGGGCATGCAGGTGATCTCCTTGTCGCCTGCCATATTAACCATGGGCCGCCTCACTGGGTCGCCGTGCTGCGGGGGCGCCGGCCAGCCAGGCGTCATGCTGACTACAGCGGTGGGGGCTCCGCCCCTTTGCGCGAGGTGATCAAGCCGTAGGCCTGGGGCTCGCGGTGCCGGGCGAAGTTGAACGTCGTATTCTTGTAGGAAAGCGTCAGGTCAAGATCGCAGCGCGCAATCGCCAGTTCGTCGCCCAGGGTGCTGCACGCCGCCACAATTTCCCCTGACGGCGCCACGATGATGGAGTTGCCAATCTGCGGCACGCCCTCTTCGTTGCCGGCTTTCGCCACGCCTACCACCCAACTGCCGTTCTGGTAGGCGCCGGACTGCATCACCAGTGAATTGTGAAAGTTGGACAAGGCGTCATGTTCAGGCGCGGGCGGGTTGTGCACAGGCGTGTTGTAGCCGATCAGGATCATCTCGACACCCTGCAGGCCCATGACCCGGTAGGTTTCCGGCCAACGGCGGTCGTTGCAGATGGCCATGCCCAGAATGCCGTCAAAAGCACGAAACACGTTGAAGTCCAGGTTGCCGGTTTCGAAATAGCGTTTCTCGAGGTGCTGGAATGCACGCCAGGGTTCATGCTCAGCATGGCCTGGCAAATGGATCTTGCGATACTTGCCAACGATGCGGCCCGTCTTGTCGACCGTGATCGACGTATTGAAATGCCGTACCCGGCCCTCTTCCTCGACCCGTTCGGCATACCCCAATGTGAAGCCGATGCACAGGCGACGCGACGCATCGAACAGCGCCTGCGTCTCGGCGCCCGGCATCTCGCTCTCGAAAAACCGGTCGATATCCGCCTGATCCTCGAAAAACCAGCGCGGAAAGAAGGTCGTCAGGGCCAGCTCCGGAAACACGAGCAGGTCACAACCGTTGCGGCTGGCCTGGGTCATCAGCACCAGCATGCGCTGCACCACCTGGGCGCGGGTTTCTGACAAAGCAATCGGCCCGAGCTGGGCTGCGGCCACGGTGACGATACGGGTCATTTATTCATTCTCCAGGGCTGCCAGTTCCAGCAAGGTGTGCAACAACACATTGCCACCCGCAGTCAGATCGGCCGGCAGGGTTCGCTCCGCCGGGTTATGGCTGATGCCTTTGATGCTGGGCACAAAAATCATCGCGCTGGGGCAGATCCGCGCCAGCATCTGTGCGTCGTGGCCTGCGCCCGATGTCATGCGGCGCTGGCTCAGGCCCAGGCGCGTCGAAACTGCCTCGATACGTCGCACCATCGCCGCATCGAACACCACCGGCTCGAAGCGCGCCAATTGGCGCGAGGTGATGGTGACGCCCTCGACCTGCGCCAATGTCACCAGGTATTCGGCCAACCAGGCCTCGGACTTTTTCAGTAAACCCTCGTCGGTATTGCGCAGGTCCACCGTCAACTTCGCGCTCGCGGCAATCACGTTGATCAGGTTCGGGTGCAGATGAATTTGACCCACGGTCGCGACCTGACCCGCACCCATCTCCCGGGCGATCTTGCGGACGAACACGGCGATGGCACTGGCCACATAGCCGGCGTCGTGACGCAGGCGCATGGGTGTTGTGCCGGCATGGTTGGACTGCCCGGTGACTGTCAGCTCCTGCCAGGAAATGCCTTGCAGATCCTCGACCGCACCGATCGTCACGCCTTCGAGATCGAGCACGGGTCCCTGCTCGATATGCAATTCGACAAACGCAGCGGGCCGGTGCACACCCTCTGGCGCGGCGCCGGCATAACCGATCTTGTCCAGTTCGTCGCCCAGGCGGGCTCCATCAATGGCCCGGACATCCAGCGCCTGGGCCAGCGGCATGCCGCCGACATAAACCAGCGAGCCCAGCATGTCGGGTGCAAAGCGGGCGCCTTCCTCGTTGGTGAATACTGCCACCACGATCGGTCGCCGCGTTTGCACACCGGCGTCCTGCAGCGTGGCGATCACCTCCAGGCCCGCCAGCACACCAAGCATGCCGTCATATCGGCCCCCGGTGCGCACCGTGTCGATATGCGAGCCGGTCATGACCGGCGGCAGCTCGTGCGTGCCGGCGCGACCACCGAATATGTTGCCGATGGCATCGATCGATACCGTCAGGCCCAGTTCCCGCATCCAGGCCACCACCTGGTCCCGTCCGCGGCGCTCGTCATCGGTCAGCGCCAGTCGGCAACTGCCTCCGCCGGCTATGGCCCCAATCTCCGCCAATGCGTCAATGCGACCGATCAGACGGTCGGAATCAATGCGCAGTTCGCCGGGTGTCACGCACGCACCTCGTCGGCCGAGCGGCCGGTGATGTGCTGATAGATCTCCGGGTCGGTATCGCCTTCGCTTCCCAACAGCAACACGCGGGAATTGCCGTCCAGCGACAGCAGCGCACGCAGCGATGCGTCTTCCCGGGCCACCAGCAAGGCGGCCAGGCCGGTGGCGCCGGTTTCGCCAGAGACAATGGCCGAATCGCCGGACTGCGGGTTGGCGAACAGGCGCACCGCATCGAGCGCATATTGATCATCGATTGCCACGTACGCCGCAGCGGCAGTGGACACGATCTCCCATGCGGCCGGAGAGACCTCGCCACAGGCCAGCCCCGCCATGATGGTGTCCAACGACCCGGTGACAGCCACCGGCCGTCCGGCCTGGGCACTGCGCAGGTGACAGTCAGCCTCGATCGGCTCGACCACGACCAACTGCGGTCGGCGTTCGCCCCAGGCCAGCCAGAATGCGGCCGCCACTGATGCGGCAAACGCGCCTACGCCGGCCTGAACGAACACATGCGTCGGCGGCTGATCGCCAATCTGGTCGACGATTTCCCTTGCCATCACGCCATAACCGTGCATCACGTCGATCGGGATCGACCGGTAGCCTTCATAGGTGGTGTCGCTGACCACGGTCCAGCCATTTGCCTTGGCCTGCGCATCCGCATGGCGCACCGAGTCGTCATAATTCCCCTGGACCCGGATCACGTCGGCACCATACTTTGCAATCGCTGCGCGCCGACCTTCGCTGACGGTCGCGTGGATGTAGATCACGCAGCGGCAACCGAACATCTGTGCGCCCCAGGCCACCGAGCGGCCGTGGTTGCCATCGGTGGCGCAGGTCACCGTGATCTGCCTCGCGATATGGCGCCAACGCCCGCTCAGGATGTCGGCCGCCGATACCTCTTGACCGCCAGATTGCGGGGCGATCGTCTGTGCCAGCAGACGGAACACGGCGTACGCCCCGCCAAGCGCCTTGAAGCTTTTAAGTCCGAAACGCTCACTCTCGTCTTTGTAATAGACGGTGCCGACGCCCAGGTGATGCGCCAGCGCCGGCAACGTGCGCAACGGCGTAGGCGCATAACCCGGCCACTGCGCTATCTCACGATGCGCCGCGGAAAAGCCGGCTTCGCTGAGAATCTCCGACCGCACCGGGCCGTAGGGCTCGGTCGCCGGCGCGACGGTCGGGTTGGGAAAGGCACGATGGCCGCCTTCGTTGCGTACGGGCTCCGTCATGAATAACCTCGCTTATTTCGATGCCTTGTCGATGTCTGCCAGCATGGCGTTGAGCATGGCGGTGCCGTCGGCCCCCAACTGCTCCTCAATGACCTTGCGCACGGCCGGCTGCGCAACGGCAGCGAACTTCTTCAGTTCTGCCGGCGGCACGGCATTGATGGTCATTTTCTTGCCGAGTTTGGGCAGGCCCTTCTCAGCCGACGCCTCGATGATGCGCGATATGCCGCGTCCAGCCTCGACGGCCACTTCGGCTGCGTTGTCGACCACTTTGCGCTCCTCCGCAGTCAGGCCGTCATAGAACTTGGCATTAACCAGCCAGAAGTACGGTGTGATGACATGGTTGGTGATGGACAGATATTTTTGCACCTCGTCGAACTTCGCGAAAGCGATGATCGGGATCGGATTCATCTGGCCATCCGCCACGCCGGTCTGCAGCGAAGTGTAGACCTCGGCCCATGGCAGTGGCGTGGGCTGTCCGCCCAAGGACTTGACCGTGGCCTCGTGGGTTGGCAGGGTCATGGTGCGAATACGCAAGCCGGCCATGTCGGCGGCGGTCTTGATAGGACGCTTGGAGTTGCTGATTGCAAAGAAGCCGCCGCTGTCGAGCAGACCCAGGACCTTCAGGCCCGTCTTGGCTTGCAAGTCGGCCGACATTTTCTTGCCGAAAGTGCTGTTGATGTCCATTACACGGTCGGCGACGGCGATATTCGGGAACGCAAAAGGCAGATCGAATACACCCACCATCTTGTAGTGCGCAGCCACGCCGCCGGACGATGAGATCGTCGATTCGACGATGCCATCGCGCACTTGCTGGATCACTTCGTTGTCCTTGCCCAATTGTCCGTTCGGGAAAAGCTGGACCTTGATGCTGCCATTGGTGCCGGTCTCCACCAGGTTCTTGAACACCGCGGCCATCGCGCCTGAATGGCTTTCGAACGGGCTCTCAGGATTGAGGTGGGCGATACGCATGGTTTTTTCCGCATATGCGGGCGCAGCGGCCAGCAAAACGGCGGTGGCGGCGGTCAAAGCGAGTTTCTTGAATACGGTCATGGTTTGGGTCCTTGCAGGAGAGTGGAAAAATAATGGGTTGAAGGGACGGTCCGTGTATCGGACCGAGCGAAGAATCAGTTGGACAACCCGAGCAGGCGTGGCACGGTTAATGTCAGGCTTGGCCAGTAAGCGACCAGGAACAACACGGCAAGTTCGGCCAGCAGGAACGGCCACAAGGCGCGGGCAATCTTCTCGATGCGCTCGCCGGTTACCGACGCCAGCACGAATAGGCAAGCTCCGACAGGCGGCGTCATCAGTGAGATATTGAGCGCCAGCACAATCATCACGCCGGCATGCACAGGATCCATGCCGATCGTCACGGTCAATGGCGCCAGCACCGGCGCCAGGATGATCAGCATCGCATTGATGTCCATGAACATGCCGATGAACAGCAACAGCGCCAGGATCAGCGCCACGATCACGGCCGGGTTGTCGGACACGGCCAGGAAGGCGGCCGCAATCGCCTGTGGCAATTGCATGAACGTCATCCACCAGCCCAGTATCGACGCCGAGGCGATGATGAGGAACACGATTCCGGTGATGCGCGCGGTGCGGATCGACATCTCGACGAGATCGTTCCAGCTGACCTTGCGGTATACGAACATACCCATGAACAGGGCATAGAACACGGCCACCGACGCGGCTTCGGTCGGGGTGGCAATGCCGCCCAATATGGCGCCCAGAATCATCACCGGCATCACCAGTGCGGCGAAGCCGTCCTTGAACGCGACAAAAATGCCACGCAGACTGGCGCTGCCTTCCGCTTTCGGCAAACCAAGCCGGTTCGCCATGCCACGAATCACCGCCATGCAGACCAGACAGATCAGCAACCCGGGCAGGATGCCGGCGGCAAACAGGCCGGCAATCGAGACCCCCATCAGCGAGCCGTAGATGATCATCAGGTTGGACGGCGGAATGGTCGGTCCGATGATGGATCCGGCGGCAGTCACAGCGCAGGCAAACGGCCGGGTGTAACCTTTCTTGACCATGGCCGGCACCAGGGTGTTGCCGAAGGCCGCAGCATCTGCGGTCGCGGCACCGCTGAGTCCGGCAAACATGACCGATGCCACCATGTTGGAGTGCGCCATGCCACCGCGCAAATGGCCCACCAAGGCATATGCCAGGTTGATCAGACGGTCGGTGATCCCCGAACGGTTCATGATCTCGCCAGCCAAGATGAAAAACGGCATCGCGAGAAAGGTGAAAAGATCCAGGCCGGCGAAAAAGCGCTCGGCTGCCATCGGAAAGAAGCGTCCGCCCGGGTCGATGGTCCACATGCCGATGACGCCGGCAATGCCCAGCACATAGCCGATCGGCATGCCCAGAAGCATCAGCAGAAAGAACGTGATCGCGACGTAGGTCATGGGCACACTATCTGTTCGGGGTCACGACGCAGGCGCTCCTGGTCACGGATGGCCACCAGCAGCAACTGGATGGCGGCCAGCGCGGCACCCACCGGCACCGCGGCAAATGGCAGCGCTTTGCTGGTGCCGTAGATCATGGTGAACGTCTTGCTGCCGCGCTCGACCAAGCCCAGCCCGTAAAACAGCATGAATACAAAAAATGCAATGCCCAAGGCATCGATGACTGCCAGCAGATTGCGTCGCAAACCGGCCGGCAGATGCTCGAACAAGGCTTGCACGCCGATATGCTCTCGACGCGGAATGCAGCAGGAGATGGCCAGCAGAGCAACCCAGATCATGAGGTAGCGGGCCAGTTCCTCCGTGAAGGTGAGCGGCCATGGCACGACATAGCGCACCAGCACGCCAAGCCAGACATCAAGCACCAACAGCATCAGCAGACCCGCGGCAACCCGATCGGTCAGCCAGCCCAGTTGACGGCTCCAAACATCGGCACGTGCGGCCATGCCAGTCAATGGCGCGGCCTCGCTCATGACCGCCCCCCGACCAATGACGCTGGCTGCGCACCGGCGGTAACGGATGCACCAACATGGTCCAAAAGTATCGTTCTTGGTGCAATTGAAACTAGAATTTCAGTCATTGGCGTATTTTGATCCGGGAATTTCAGACATCCACTAGGTAAAACACTAGTATCAGACATGAGTTACACACTCTCGAGCAAATAGCATGCCAAAACCCGCCTTGCCATTGACGCCCTCCCCGCGCCAGCGCAAAGCGCGTCCGGCTCCTGCCCTGGAGACGCTGGAGAGCCGCATCCGGGCCGCCTACAACGTCTTGCCGGGTAGCGAGATGGCGGTGGCCGACGTCTTGCTGAACCATCCGGGCCGGCTCGCCACGCACTCGGCCACCGAACTGGCGAAGGACGCCGGTGCGTCCAAGGCGGCGGTCACGCGACTGCTGCAACGTCTGGGGTATAGCAATTACGCCGCCGCGCGATCACAAGCGCGCAGCAGTCAGCAGTGGGGTTCGCCGGCGTACCTGGAGAACAGCGCGCCCATCGGCATCGGCCGGCACGCAGCGCTCGCCAGCCATGTCGCAGCCGACCAGCAATTGCTGGCCCGAACCATCAGCACCATCTCGGAGCCCGACCTTGATGACGTCCTGCGCGCATTGACCGATGCACGCAGGCTTGTTGTGATCGGGTTCCGCAACAGCGCCTGGCTG
The DNA here is from genome assembly GCA_038326025.1 of Burkholderiales bacterium. GTDB lineage: Bacteria > Pseudomonadota > Gammaproteobacteria > Burkholderiales > Burkholderiaceae_C > CAISIP01. The sequence goes on along the minus strand of JBBQJP010000028.1, from coordinate 28,174 downwards.
GCCATGTATGCCCGCGCCCAGATTGGCCTGCTGCGCCCGGGTGTCGAACTCGCGCCGCTGCCGACAGAAACCCTGGCCGAAGGCCTTGTCGACTTGGGTCCCCAGGACGTGGTACTGGCCATCGGTCTGCGCCGGCGCACCGCGGGCTTTTCAGCCGCATTGCGCGCGGTCCGCACGGCATCCGCCCGCATCGTTCTATTGACCGATCCATCTGGCGCCGCCGACCTGGGTTTTGTCGACTGGACGCTGACCTGCCATAACCGGGGCGCGTCAATCTTCGACAGCTATGTCAGCGCCGTCAGTCTGCTCAATTTCCTGGCCGCCCAGATGGCGACTTCGTTGGGCGATACCGCTCGCCAGAGGTTGCAGGGCGTGGAACAGTGGCACGCCCGGCTCGGCGACCTGGCCTAACCCCTGCGCCGCACGGTTGCAGCGGCGGGCGCGGCCTGGGTCGGCGTCAGGTCCGGCGACTTGCGCCGACCGGGCGATCGACCACGGCGTCCCAGGCATCACGCGCAAACCACGCGCCACTCGACAGGTAGTCGCGCAGCATCGGCAAGGCGTCAAATCCCCAGAACAGCTTTCCGTCGACAAGAAAAGTGGGCACGCCAAAAATGCCAACTTCGACGGCCTCCTCAGTGTTTTGCCGCAGCCTGGCCTTGACCGTGGCACCCTGCATGTCCTGCGCTGGTGCGAGTTGCTGCACCAGCGCCTGCTGCCGCACCGGATCCGCGGCGTCAAAGGCGCCACGCCAGACATGGCGAAAAATCGTCTCGGTCACAAAGCGATTGGGCTCACCGCTGGAACTGCAGGCGATCGCCAGGCGTAACAGCGCCAATGGATTGAACGGGTGGCCTGCCGGCATCTGCATGTCGATGCCATGGTGTTGCGCCAGCCACATCACATGCCGATAGGTCCAGTCGCGTTTGCCGGCAATTTCAGCCGGCCCCTTTTGGCCGTGGTGTTGCAACAGGCCAGCGAACAACACCGGCTTGTAATGCACCTGATAGCTGTGACCAGCCAGCGCTTCTGGCAGATGCTCGAAGGCCAGAAAGGCAAACGGTGAGATGAAGTCGAAATAGAAGTCGATCTGCTTCATGCGCTCTCCAGTCTGCGGTCAGCCCGGTGTAGTCGCCAGACGCTCCGAGATCGTCTGCCACACCTCGCGCTTGCCATCCTCGTCCAATCGGCCCCAGGCGATGATCTCGTCGATGTCGCGCCAGCAGCCCAGGCACAGTCCGCTATGCGGATCCATGCGGCAGACCGACACGCAAGGCGACGGCACCGGATGCTGCCTGTCCTGCGCCAGATCGGCCAGTGCGCGCAAGGTTTCGGTCGGGTTCACGCCTGCCCCAGCCTTTCGACCACATCGGCCACCGGCGCGCCCGTCATGGCCTGCAACTGTCCTGGCGTGAGTTGGAACACGGCATGGGGATGACCGGCCGCAGCCCAGATTTCGGAGAAGCGGAACAGGTCGCGGTCGATCAGGGTGACGCAGTCCTGGCTATGCGCCAGCGGCGCCACGCCACCGATGCTGAAACCGGTGCGCGCCTTGACGAACTCCGCATCGGCACGCCCGAGCCCGGTCTCTCCATGGCATACCAACGCGGCCACCCGGCGCTCGTCGACGCGGCGGTCGCCGGAGGTGATGACCAGCACGGCTGCGTCGTCCGCCTTGCGCCGGAAGATGATGCTCTTGGCGATCTGTCCCAGGGCGACGCCAAGCTGATCGGCCGCCTGTTGCGCGGTTCTGGCGGCCGCATCGAGCAAACGCGCAGTATGCGGATGCGCGTGCGCCTGCAGCGCAGCTGCGACACGCAGCACGGGTTCGGGAAGGGCGTTCGTTTCGGCAACGCTTTTCGGAGGCACAGTTTGTGCGATAGACATAGTTAAAAAATAACTAGCGCTGGCGCTGATTGAGCAAGGCCGTGGCCGCACGCGAGCCAGATTTGCGTTGCAGGTGTGTGCTGATGAATTGCCCGGCGTCGATCAGCTTGTCCATGTCGATGCCGGTTGTTATGCCCATCCCATGCAACATGTAGACGACGTCTTCGGTGGCGACATTGCCGGTTGCACCTTTGGCATACGGGCAGCCGCCCAGACCGGCGATGGAAGTATCGAACTGCCAGACTCCCATCTCCAGAAACGCCAGCGTGTTCGCCAAGGCCTGGCCATAGGTATCGTGGAAATGGCCGGACACATCGTCGATGGCGTAGTGCTGCAGGGTCGCCTCCAGCGCACGTTGCGCCTTGATCGGCGTGCCCACGCCAATCGTGTCGGCCACACCGACATGTTGCACGCCGATATCGTGCATCAGGCCGGCCAGCATGGCGACACGTTCGGGTGCGATCTCGCCTTCATAGGGGCAACCCAGCGTGCACGACATCGCGCCGCGCACGTAGATGCCCTGGGCCCTTGCCGCCGCGACCACCGGTCGGAAACGCTCGATGCTCTCGGCAATCGAGCAATTGATATTGCGCTGGCTGAACGCCTCGCTGGCGGCGCCGAACACGACGATCTCGTGTGGCCAGAAAGCCTTGTCGCAGGCCACGGCCGCATCAAAGCCTTTGAGGTTGGGCGTCAGCACCGAATAACGCACGCCGGGCTTGCGCGTTATGCCGGCCATCACCTCACTGTTGTCGGCCATCTGCGGCACCCATTTGGGACTCACGAAACTGGTGACCTCGATCTCCGTCAGCCCGGCGTCCTGCAACGCGTGAACCAAGCCGACCTTGATCTCAGCCGGCACCGTCTGCTGTTCATTCTGCAGGCCGTCGCGCGGCCCCACATCCACCAGTTTCACCCGTTTGGGCAACGTCATGACAGGCTCTCCATCTCGTTCATCAATATCCACGCGAAAGGTCGACCATACCCGCAACCGTCTCGCCGCGCTCGAGAGCCAGGATCTTGCCCGCAATCTGCGCAATGCTTTCTGCGCGTTGTGTCTGGGCCGAGGTATGGGGCGTGACACGGACCTTCGGATGGCGCCAGAACGCATGGTCGGCAGGCAGCGGCTCGGTGCGGAACACGTCGAGCGTGGCGCCGCCGAGATGCCCGGTGTCGAGCAGGGCCAGCAGGTCCTCGTCGACCAGGTGCTCGCCACGCGCCACGTTCACCAAATAGGCGCCGACCGGCAACAAACCCAAGTTGTCGCGGCTCAGAATGCCCTGGGTATCGGGTGTCAGCGGCAGCAGGCAGACCAGCGCCTGGCATTGCGCCAGAAACTCGGCGAATTGGGCTTGCCCCGAGTAACACCGGACGCCATCGAGCTGGCGCGCATTGCGACTCCAGCCGAGCACCGGAAAATCGAAATAGCGCAAAGCGGCTGCAACCTGCTGCCCCAGCACCCCCAGACCCAGCACCCCCACCGGGAAAGCGGACCGCGAGCGTGCCACGCGTTGCGTCCACTCGCCCCGGCGCGCCTGCGCTTCATACGTGGAGAACTCGCGGAAATGCCCGCTGACGGCATGACAGACATATTCGGCCATCTGCACGCCCATGCCGGCATCGTCGAGCCGGATGACGCGAAGGCCCTGCGGCAAACGCAGGCGCAACAACTTGTCCACGCCGGCCCCGACATTGAACAGTGCACGCAGCCGGGTCTGCTGGTCGATAAAAGTCTGAGGCGGCGACCAGGTGACCGCATAGTCTGCGGGCGCATCCCCTTCGGTCCAATTTTCCACCGTCACCCCGGGCAGGTGGGCTTGCAAGCTCTCGATCCAGGGCTCGGCCGGGCTGGACCGATCGCAATAACTGATACGCAAGGTCATGACGCCATCTTGAGCAACTCGGCGCCCTCAGTGACCTGGTCGCCGGGCGCAAAAAGCAGTTCAGCCACCGTGCCGTCGGCAGGTGCCGCAATCGTATGCTCCATTTTCATGGCCTCCATCACCGCCAGCGGCTGGCCTTTGGTGATCTTGTCGCCGGCCTTGACGGCAAAAGACAACAGCTTGCCGGGCATCGGCGCGGTCAGTCGGCCGCCTTCGCTCTGGCTGTCACCGGCATGGGCCAGCAAATCGATGGCCAGGATCCGGGTCGCGCCGTGGGGCGCGAAGACATGCACCAGTTCGCCCTGCCGGTAGACCTGCACCACATGGCGTTGCCCGGCGAACTGCACATCGATGCCACCGTCGACCGGGGCGAATGTCAACACGCCGCCCACCTGCTCAACCTGCAATTGCATGGCGCCGTCGTGCAAGTAGGAAAGTTGGGCACCCACCGGTTCATCATGGAAATCAAAACCGAATCGCCGTACCGCCACCCCATAGGCGCGCCAGCCGTCACGCCGGCCGAAAGGATCGTGCGACTCAGCGACCTTCTCGGAGGCCAGGGTATCCGCGATCGAAGCCGCAACCGCGAATGCCAGCCCCACGGGTTCCTGCTTGAACAGCAGCGCCTGCTCGCGCGGAATCAATGCGGTATCCAGATTGGCCTGCGCGAAGGACGGACTGCGCACCACATGGCGCAGGAACTGGACGTTGGTCTGCAGCCCGACGATGTGCACCTCGGCCAACGCGGCATCGAGCCGCGCCAGCGCCTGCGCGCGGTCGTCGCCCACCACAATCAATTTGGCCACCATGGAGTCGTAGAACGGCGATATCACGTCACCCTCGCGCACCCCATCGTCAATACGCACACAACATGCCGCATCACCCCGGGCGAAGCCGATATGACGCGGCTTACGGTAAACCTGCAACGCACCGGTGGCGGGCAGGAAGTTGTTGTCCGGGTTTTCCGCGCAGATGCGCGCCTCGATCGCATGGCCGGTGATGCGCAACTGGTCCTGCGTCAAAGGCAGGCTCTCGCCACTGGCCACACGCAATTGCCACTCGACCAGGTCCTGGCCGGTGATGGCTTCGGTCACCGGATGCTCCACCTGCAGCCGGGTATTCATCTCCATGAAGAAGAAGTCCATGCTGCCATCCGCACGCTGCTCGACGATGAACTCGACCGTCCCCGCGCCCACGTACTGCACGGCACGCGCAGCCGCCACTGCGGCAGCGCCCATGCGCTCGCGCATTGCCGGCGTCATGCCCGGAGCTGGCGACTCCTCCAGCACCTTCTGGTGCCGACGCTGCACGGAACAGTCCCGCTCGAACAGATGCACGTAGTTGCCCTGGCTGTCGCCAAACACCTGGATCTCGATATGGCGCGGCCTTTGCACATATTTTTCTATCAGTACCGCATCGTCGCCGAAGCTGTTGATGGCTTCACGTTTGCATGAAGCCAGCGCCGCGTCGAATTCCTCGGCCTTGTCGACTGCGCGCATGCCCTTGCCGCCGCCGCCGGCACTGGCCTTGATCAGCACCGGATAACCGATGCGTGCCGCCTCGCTGCGCAGCAGATCAACATCCTGCGATGCCGCGTGGTAGCCCGGCACCAGCGGCACGCCGGCCGCCTCCATCAACTGCTTGGATTCCGCCTTCAGCCCCATCGCCTTGATGGCCGACGGCGGCGGGCCGATGAACACCAGGCCGGCATCGGCACATGCCTGAGCAAAAGCTTCGTTTTCACTCAGGAAGCCGTACCCAGGATGTACTGCCTGCGCTCCGGTGGCCTTGGCCGCCTGCAGGATGGTCTCCCAGCGCAGATAACTCTCCTTGGGGGCGCTTGCGCCGATATGAACCGATTCATCGCATGCGGCCACATGTTTGGCATTGGCGTCTGCGTCCGAGTAGACGGCCACCGTGCGGATGCCCAAACGGCGTGCCGTGGCGGCTACCCTGCAGGCGATTTCGCCCCGATTCGCGATCAATATCTTGTCAAACATGGCTCTCCTCCATCGGGGCGCAATCGCCTGCACGTGCTACGCACGTCACGCAATTTGGCTTCGCCGCTGCGCCGCTATGCGGCTGGTCTCCCCGATTCACGTTCAATATCTTGCTAAACATGGCATACGTTCCTCATAAGGCGGGCGCGGGCTCGAACCACGACCCGATACGGCGAAAGACCGCTTTCAGAAATTTCAGCAGCGTGATGAGCAACAGGCCCATCAACACCAAGGTGATGGCCAGCACCACGGCAAAGACTACCGGATGCTGTGTCGCCAACCACAACGCGGCGACTACCAGACCGTCTTCGAACAGGCTCAGCGCAATGTTGGAGAACGGTTCGGGCGACGTGTTCGCTGCGGCGCGTGCCGTCGCCTTCGTCGCCAGCGAGGTCGCAGCCAGGGTTCCGCCGAGCAGGCCCGCGACTGCGGCCATCGTGCCATCGTTGGCGCCGAACACACCGGCCGCCAACAAGGCGCCGCCAGGGATGCGAATGAATGTGTGCAGCACGTCCCACAACGAGTCGAGCCCGGGAATCTTGTCGGCAAAAAACTCGACGAACAACATGAAGCCGCTGGCGACCAGCATCAAAGGGTTCTGCAGTACATGCAGACCCGCCGGCAACTCGATCCAGCCCACGAGCCCGGCACCGCCGGCGATGAACAGCACCGCATACAGGCGCAGACCACTGGCCCAGCCGAGCGCCGCGGCCAGCGCCAGCAGCGCCGGCATGTCCATCGCGGACACGCTGCCCTGCAGGCCGCTGGTGGCGGAAGCCAGGCTGGATTGCCAGATGGCGGACAAGGATTCGAGCATAGGGTCCGCCTACATCCGGAAGATGCCGAACTTCGTGTCCGGAATCGGCGCGTTCATCGAGGCTGACAGGCCCAACGCCAACACACGGCGCGTGTCAGCCGGATCGATGACGCCGTCGTCCCATAAGCGCGCAGTGGCGAAATAAGGATGGCCCTGTTCCTCATACTGGCTTCGGATCGGCGCCTTGAACGCCTCTTCCTCCTCCATCGACCATGTACCGCCACGACCCTCGATACCGTCACGGCGCACGGTTGCCAACACTGCCGCCGCCTGGTCACCGCCCATCACGGAGATGCGCGCATTCGGCCACATCCATAGAAAGCGGGGCGAGTAGGCGCGTCCGCACATGCCGTAGTTGCCGGCGCCGAAACTGCCGCCAATGATGATCGTGAACTTGGGCACGGCCGCGGTCGCCACTGCGGTCACCATCTTGGCGCCGTTGCGGGCGATGCCTTCGTTTTCGTACTTGCGCCCGACCATGAAACCGGTGATGTTCTGCAGGAACACCAGCGGCACCTTGCGCTGGCAACACAGCTCGATGAAGTGCGCGCCCTTGAGGGCAGACTCGCTGAACAGGATTCCGTTGTTGGCGATGATGCCCACCGGCATGCCCTCGACCCGCGCAAACCCGCAGACCAGCGTGGTGCCGTAACGCGCCTTGAACTCGTCGAACTCGGAGTCGTCGACGACGCGCGCAATGATCTCGCGCACATCGAAGGGCTTGCGCGTGTCGACCGGGATCACGCCGTACAACTCGCGCGCATCGAATCGCGGCGCAACCGGTGCCCAGGGCGGCGCCGGCTTACGCCGTGCCTGGTTCAGGTTCTTCACTGAATTGCGCGCAATTGCCAATGCATGCATGTCGTTCTCGGCCAGATGGTCGACCACACCGGACAAGCGGGTGTGGACATCGCCGCCGCCCAGATCCTCGGCCGACACGACCTCGCCCGTTGCAGCTTTGACCAGCGGCGGACCGCCCAGAAAAATCGTTCCCTGGTTGCGCACGATGATGCTCTCGTCGCTCATCGCCGGAACATAGGCGCCGCCGGCGGTGCAACTTCCCATGACCACGGCGATCTGGGCAATGCCTTGCGCGCTAAGATTGGCCTGATTGAAGAAGATGCGGCCAAAGTGGTCACGGTCGGGGAACACTTCGTCCTGGTTGGGAAGATTGGCGCCGCCAGAGTCGACCAGATAGATACACGGCAGGCAATTTTGCTGCGCGACCTCCTGTGCCCGCAGGTGTTTCTTGACGGTCAGCGGGTAGTAGGTGCCGCCTTTGACCGTGGCGTCATTGCACACGATCATGCAATCGACGCCGCTGACCCGGCCAATGCCGGCGATCAGGCCGGCACACGGCGCGCTGTCGCTGCCATCGCGATCAGGGTACATGCCCAGCGCAGCCAGCGGGCTGAGTTCGAGAAACGGCGTGCCCGGGTCGAGCAGCATCTGCACCCTGTCGCGCGGCAGCAGTTTGCCACGCGCCGTATGTTTGCCACGTGCGGCTTCGCCGCCCCCGTTTTGCGTCTGGGTGATACGGGTCTGCAGATCGGCGACCAGGGTTTGCATCGCCTGGGCGTTGCGCTGGAAGTCGCTGGATCGGGCGTTGAGCTGGGTGTCGAGAATGGGCATGTCGTCAGTACCTGGGTTGGGCTGGATTGCGATCGCTCGAAGGTGAGCGTGTGGCAAGCCATTAGTGCATCAGTTGCGGCAGATCTGCCATTGACGAGAAAACTTCGACAGCGCCGGCGTCGCGCAAGGCGGCACCATCACCATCAGGCGCGTAGGCGAATACGGTTGCACCTGCAGCCACCCCGGCGGTGATGCCGGTGACAGTGTCTTCCACCACGGCGCAGCGCTTAGGCGATATCTGAAGCGCGGCTGCAGCGGCCAGGTACACGTCGGGGGAGGGTTTGGAGCGCGGTGTTTCGTAACCACTGAAAATGCGGCCCTCGAAATATTCCATCAAGCCGACTTTGCGCAATTGCATCTCGACCTTGAACCTGTCTGCGCCGGAGGCGCAGGCAATACGCGCGTTGTGGTGTGCGTGAATGCGATGCACGGCATCATGGATATGCGGTATCGCGGTCAGTTGCGCCATCAGCGCAACATTGCGCCGCTGCTGAAACTGGGTGAGCCAGCGTGCGTCGACATCGCGCCCCGTATGCTCCGCGATCATTACGACCTCTTCCTTGAGCGCCTTGCCGACAAACATCGCCAAACACTCCTGTGGGCTCAGGTGCCAACCGAGTTCGCCCAGCATCTCACGCAACACACTGCTGGTGATGGGCTCGGAGTCGACCAGCACGCCGTCGCAGTCGAACAGTACAGCTTCAAATTTCATTGAATAGGATCTTTCTGAAAATTCATGGATTGGCTGGCCGGCATCCCTTTGACGGGCGTCATGCCGCGCCCTTGCGCCGGGCCTGGTTGTCTGCAAGCGTTTCACTCGGCGCGTCGGCCGCCGTCCATTGCGCCCAGCCACCATCGATATGGGCCACGTTGGTCATGCCCATGTCTTGCAGTGACTTGGCGGCCAGCGCGCTGCGCCATCCGGCGCCGCAGAACAACACGAATTCGCGCGCCTCGTCGGCAAACAGAGGCTTGTGGTACGGCGAGGCAGGATCGACCCAGAACTCCAGCATGCCGCGAGGCGCGTGCACCGCGCCGACGATCGTGCCGGCGTTCAACTCGCGGATGTCGCGGATGTCGATGATCTGCATCGATGGATCAGTGTCCAGGCGCTGGCGCACCTGCTCGACCGAATAGGTGGTGACCTCGGCCATCGCCTCGTCAACGAGTTGTTGGTATCCCTTGGTGATCGGCATCGAAGACTCCTGGTGGGTGCGGTTGGTAGCGCCAGCTCAAGTGCCCTGGGCCAGCGCACGCTGGATCAGGATCTTCTGCACATCACTGGTGCCTTCGTAGATCTGGCAGACACGTACGTCGCGGTAGATCCGCTCGAGCGGGAAATCGGCCACATATCCATAACCCCCCAGAGTCTGGATCGCCGCGGAACAAACCTGTTCGGCCATCTCGCTGGCGAACAACTTGGCCATGGCGGCCTCCTTCAGGCAGGGCCGTCCCGCATCGCGCAGGCTGGCGGCATGCCAGATCAACTGGCGCGCCGCTTCAATGCGGGTGGCGCAGTCAGCCAGTCGGAAACCGACCGACTGGTGCTGGAAGATCGGTTGACCAAAACTCTCGCGCTGCTTGGCGTAGTCCAGGGCCACCTCAAACGCACTGCGCGCCATGCCCACGCTCTGGGCGGCGATGCCGATTCGGCCGCCCTCCAGACCACCGAGCGCGATCCGGTATCCCTCGCCTTCCTTGCCAATCAGGTTCTCGGCCGGTATGCGGCAGTTGTCCAGGTTGATCTGGGCGGTGTCACTGCTGTGTTGGCCCAGCTTGTCTTCCAGCCGCGCGACCTCGTAACCCGGCGCATCGGTCGGCACCAGGAAGGCGCTCATGCCTTTCTTGCCAGCCCCTTTGTCGGTGACCGCGATGATGATGACGACCTGCCCGTTCTTGCCACTGGTGATGAACTGCTTGACGCCGTTGAGCCGGTAGCCATCCCCGTCGAGCACGGCCGTGGTGCGCAAGGCCGATGCGTCCGAGCCGACATGCGGCTCGGTCAATGCGAATGCCCCCAGCATCTCGCCCTGGGCCAGCGGCGTGAGCCACTGCTTTTTCTGGGCCTCATTGCCGTAGGCCATCAGGATGGCGTTGACCGGGCAGTTGGTGACACTGATCGCGGTGCTGGTGCCGCCATCTCCGGCTGCGATTTCCTCGAGCACGATCGCCAGTGTCAGGTAGTCGAGGTTGGCGCCGCCATACTGGTCTGGCACGCAAATGCCGTAGGCGCCGAGTTCGGCCAGGCCCTGGTGGGCATCCTTCGGGAAGTGGTGCTCCTTGTCCCAGCGCGCGGCATGGGGCCACAACTGTTCGCGTGCGAAGGAGCGCACCGCATCGCGCACCATTTCCTGGTCATCGGTCAGCAACATGGCGTTCTCCCTGGTGATGATTGCATGCTTCGGTGGGTCGACAACAAAGGCATCAAACCAGTTCGATCGCCATGGCCGTAGCCTCGCCACCGCCGATGCACAGGGTCGCCAAACCGCGCGTCTTGCCGCGTGCCTGCAAGGCATGGATCAACGTGACCAGGATGCGTGCACCGCTGGCGCCGATCGGGTGGCCCAGCGCGCAGGCACCGCCGTTGACGTTGACGATCTCGTGGGCGATATCCAGCTCGGTCATCAGGGCCATCGGCACGACGGCGAAGGCCTCGTTGACCTCCCACAAGTCGACATCACGGGCTTTCCATCCGGCCTTGGCCAAGGCTTTTTGCGTCGCGCCGACCGGCGCGGTGGTGAACCAGTTTGGCTCCTGTGCATGCATGGCATGCGACACGATACGTGCCAACGGCGTGGCACCAAGCTTCTTCGCAGTGGATGCACGCATCAGTACCATTGCCGCTGCACCGTCGTTGATGGACGAACTCGAGGCCGCCGTGATGGTGCCGTCTTTCTTGAACGCCGGCTTGAGTGTGGGAATCTTGTCGAGCTTTACGCGCCCGGGGCCTTCGTCAATGGAAATCACGGTTTCGCCAGCGCGGTTCTTGACCGTCACGGGCGTGATCTCCTTGGCAAACGCGCCGGACTCGGTGGCGGCTTTGGCGCGCTGAACCGATGTGGTCGCAAAGGCATCCTGTGCTTCGCGGCTGAACTGGTACTTGGCCGCGCAGTCCTCACCGAAGGTACCCATGGCGCGACCGGGTTCGTACGCGTCTTCCAGACCATCGAGCATCATGTGGTCGTAGACGCGATCGTGGCCAATGCGCATTCCGCCACGACCCTTGAGCAGCAGGTATGGCGCGTTCGTCATGCTCTCCATGCCACCGGCGACCATAACCTCATGACTACCCGCGAGCAGCATGTCGTGCGCCAGCATGGCCGCCTTCATACCTGAGCCGCACATCTTGGACAAGGTGACGGCCCCGGCGCTCAGCGGCAGGCCGCCCTTGAGCGCCGCCTGGCGTGCCGGCGCCTGGCCTTGACCCGCCATCAGGCAATTGCCGAACAACACCTCACCCACCAGGTCTGGCGCAACACCGGAGCGCTGCATGGCGGCAGCAATGGCCGCGCCGCCCAGGTCATGGGCACTGAGGGTGGCAAAGTCGCTCTGGAAGCTGCCCATCGGGGTGCGGGCGGCACCGACGATGACGATGGGATCGGTTGATTTATCAGACATTCTTTCTCTCCTTCAAGTGAATGGTTCTCGCAGCAGGGTCTTGCTTGCCCACACTACATTTCAGTTTCTGCGGCCGCCGAGAACCGCCTGTCCTGCTCATAGGGGAACACATCGAAGACATGGCCCTGGGCAATACGTTCCTTGTGTGCCTGCCAGAACTCGGCTTCCAGCAAATCGGCGTGGTGGCGCATGAACACTTCGCGCACCGCGGGGTTACCCAGCAGAAACGGGCCGAAGGTCTCGGGAAACACATCCTTCGGGCCTACCCTGTACCAGATCTCGCCGCTCATCTCATCCTCCTCGTTGCGCGCCTGCGGCACGCGGCGGAAGTTGCAATCGGTGATGTACTCGATCTCGTCGTAGTCGTAGAACACCACCTTGCCATGCCGCGTGATGCCGAAGTTCTTCCACAACATGTCGCCCGGAAAAATATTCGCCGCCACCAGGTCCTTGATCGCGTTTCCGTATTCGACGACCGCCCGCTCGATCTGCGCCTGCGCGCGAATGCCTGCGGATTCATCGGGCGCGCTGGTCTGACCCAGATCGAACGCCTCCTGCAGATAGATGTTGAGCGGAATCATGCGCCGCTCAATGTACACATGCTGCAGGATCACCTCGATCTGACCGTCGCCGTCGCGATCGCTGATCTCCAGCTGGCTGGGCGCGAATTCTTCAATTTCGGCAATCAGCGCGTCGTCGAAACGTGCGCGCGGAAAGGCGACACCACTGTATTCCAGTGTGTCGGCCATGCGACCGACCCGGTCATGTTGCTTGACCAGAAGGTACTTTCCCTTGATCTGCTCGCGTGTCGTGTCTTTCTGGGGGGGGTAGTAGTCCTTGATCACCTTGAACACATAGGGGAACGACGGCAGGTCGAACACCAGCATGACCATGCCCTTGATGCCGGGCGCGGTGCGGAAATTGTCGGTGGAATGGCGCAGGTGGTGCAGGAAGTCGCGGTAGAACAGGTTCTTGCCCTGCTTTTGCAGACCCAGTGCGTTGTAGATTTCATTGCGTGGTTTGCGCGGCATCATGCTGCGCAGGAACTGCACGAAAGCACTGGGCACTTCCATGTCGACCATGAAGTAGGCCCGCGCAAAACTGAACAGGATCAGCATGTCGGCTTCGCCGAACAGGGCCGCATCGATGACCAGCCGGCCCGCCTTGTTGTGCAGCAGCGGCAGCGCGAACGGCTCCTCGGTAAAACCGTTGATGATCTTGCCGACGATGTAGGCGCCCTTGTTGCGGTAGAACAGGCCGGACAGTACCTGCAACTGGAAATTGGCGCGCAAGGTCGCGCCGCCCATACGCCGGTTCATCGCCTGCACGACAAAGCCGCAATCGCGCGCCAGGTCCTCGAATCCCAGTCGCAGGTCGAAATCGCCGACCATATCTGCCAATGACTGGACAAGGTCACTCTGGGCCGGGTAGTACGCGCGATAGGTCGGCCGGGCCTTCGGTCCGTCGTCCTCGATGTACTCGGTGCTCACCGCCGGCCGCACGAAGATGAAGTCGTTCTGAAAGTAGCTGCGATGCAGGATCTTGGTCGTGACCGAGTTGAAAAACGTCTCGGCCAGTTCCGGCTGATGGTGGTCGACCAGCAGACCGATGTAGTGCAGCTTGATCTGCTGCCACTCCTCCATGGGCTGGTCACCGGCCTTGAATTCGCGCTCCAGCCGCCGGGAGCATTCGCGCACACGCAGGTCGTAGAACTCGATACGTTCGCGCTGCGCCCGCTGTTGGCCGTGCCAGTCACCGGTCTCAAACCGGTGCTTGGCCCGCGCAGATTCAGTGCGGAACAGCCGGTAATGGCGATTGAAACCGTCCATCATCGCCTTGGCGATGTCGTAGGCGACCTTGGAGTCGAGTCGTTGCGGGAACATGGTCTACCAGGCGCGTGCTCAGGGTGGCGGATCGCGCTGGACTTCGGAAACGCGTGCCATGGCCACACGGTACAGACCGTCCAGCCACTCGGTTCCCGGTACCGTCATCTGCAGGTCCTTGAGCAATCCATCTTTCAGCCCGTAGACCCAACCGTGCAAGGTCAGTTTCTGGCCGCGCGCCCAGGCATCGCGCACGACCGTGGTGTGCGCCACGTTGACGACCTGCTCGATCACGTTGAGCTCGCACAACACGTCACGGCGAACGTGGGCCGGCATTTTTTCGAGCAGATGGGCGTGGCGGTCGCGTACGTCCTGGACATGGCGCAACCAGTTGTCGGCCAGACCCACCCGTGCGTTTTCGAGCGCGGCCTGCACGCCGCCGCAGCCGTAATGCCCCACTACCATGACATGCTCGACACCCAGCCGCTCCACTGCAAACTGTATAGTCGACAAGGCGTTGAGGTCGGAGTGCACGACGACATTGGCCACATTGCGGTGGACAAAAACTTCGCCTGGCTCCAGCCCGGTGATCTGATTGGCCGGCACCCGGCTGTCCGAGCAACCGATCCACATGTAGCGCGGCTTCTGCTGCGCCATCAGGCTGGTGAAAAAACCAGGGCGCTCAGCCTCCATTCGCGCCGCCCACGCACGATTGTGGGCAAAAAGCTCTGCAAGGGAGGTCGTGGTCATCGGATGATTGTGCCTATGTGCGAATTCGTAGAACGGTTTGTGGCCGGGATTGTCACCACCGACTTGCAGCGGTGATCAGCGGCGCGCCGCTGGGTCACATGGTCTCGGCGAACAACTCCCGGCCGATCAGCATGCGCCGGATCTCACTGGTGCCGGCTCCGATTTCGTACAGCTTGGCGTCGCGCCACAAGCGTCCGAGCGGGTATTCGTTGATGTAGCCATTGCCACCGAACAACTGAATGCCTTCGCCCGCCATCCAGGTAGCCTTCTCGGCGCACCACAGGATGACCGAGGCGCAGTCCTTGCGCACCTGACGCACATGCTCGGTACCGAGCGCATCGAGATTCTTGCCCACCATATAGCAATAGGAGCGGCCGGCCTGCAGCACCGTGTACATGTCGGCCACCTTGCCCTGGACCAGCTGGAACTCGCCAATACTCTGGCCAAACTGCTTGCGATCGTGAATGTAGGGAATGACGTTGTCCATCACCGCCTGCATGATGCCAATCGGCCCGCCCGTCAACACGGCGCGCTCGTAGTCCAGACCGCTCATGAGCACCTTGGCGCCGCTGTTGAGACCGCCCAGGATGTTTTCCTGCGGTACCTCGACGTTGTTGAATACCAGTTCGCCGGTATGGCTGCCACGCATGCCGAGCTTGTCGAGCTTCTGGGCGATCGAGAAACCCTTCATGCCCTTTTCGATCAAGAACGCGGTGACACCGCGCGCACCGAGTTCGGGTTCGGTCTTGGCGTAGACGACCAGGGTATCGGCATCCGGGCCATTCGTGATCCAGAACTTGCTGCCGTTGAGCAGGAAGTAGCCACCCTTGTCCTCGGCCTTGAGCTTCATGGAGATGACGTCACTTCCGGCGCCCGACTCGCTCATGGCCAGTGCGCCGACGTGTTCGCCGCTGACCAGTTTCGGCAGGTATTTTTGGCGCTGGGCGTCGCTGCCGTTGCGATTGATCTGGTTCACGCACAGGTTGCTGTGCGCGCCGTAACTCAGGCCCACGGACGCGGACGCACGGCTGATTTCCTCCATGGCCACCATGTGTGCCAGGTAACCCATGCCGACGCCACCGTACTCTTCGCTCACCGTGACGCCAAGCACCCCGAGTGCACCCATCTTGGGCCACAAGTCCATCGGGAACTGGTCGCTGCGATCGATCTCGGCGGCGCGTGGCGCAATTTCTGCCTGCGCAAACTCGCGCACCGTGTCGCGCAAGGCGTCGATGTCGCTGCCGAGTTGAAAATCAAGGCCGGGCATGGGGGTCATGGAATGTCTCCTTATCTTGAATCTGTCGGAAATGCGCGTCTGCCGGCGCCTGAGCTCAGTATGTCCTGGGTACCGGCACCAGAGTCTGCTGCATGACGGCGCAATCGGTGGATTTTCCACTGCCATCGATATGCACGACCATGGCGCTTGTCACGATGATGCGCCGTCCCGCCCGGACCACCCGACCCGTGGCCTGCAATTCGCCACCGCGAAGCGCCGCCAGGAAATTGATCTTGTATTCGACTGTGGTCACTTCCGCGTCGTGCGGCACCACGGTCAATGCAGCATAACCACCTGCGATATCGGCCAGCGCCCCCATCGCGCCGCCATGGAAACCGCCCTGCTGCTGCGTAACCCGATCTCCATACGGCAAGGCCACGACACACAGGCCCGGCCCCACCTCCAGCAGACGCGCGCCCAAGTGAATCATCATGCCCTGGCGCTCGAAACTGGCCAGCACACGCCGGTGCAATTCGGGGTGCGGCAGCGCCGCGTCAGACGGACTATTCATGGGCGGGATCTTTCACGCGAGCGTTGACGTTTACGTAAACGTCAATTATGTCCGATCTCGCCGTGCGTGTCACCCGACGGGGCTGCGACGCCGCCGGTCAAACGGTTGTTGCGCGCTTTTCGGCCTTGGCCAGCATGGCCTTGGCCTCCTTTTCGTGGGTCCTGACCTCGTCCAGATTAGCAACCAGGTCGGTCATCTGCTGCTCCAGCGCCTGCCGGTGTGTCGCAAGGACGGACAGGAATTTGCGCAATTGCGCCGTCGTGTCCCGCGGACTGTCATAGACGTCGATGATGTCCCGCGCTTCGGTCAACGATAGCCCGAGCCGCTTGGCGCGCAGCGTCAATTTGAGCCGCGTACGATCGCGCGCACTGTAGACACGGCTGCGACCGCCCGGTCCACTGCGCTCCGGTTGCAACAGACCCATGTCTTCATAGAAGCGGATTGCCCGGGTCGTGAGATCGAACTCGCGCGCCAGATCACTGATCGTGAATTGTTGAGACATAACAAATAAGAAGCAAACCAGGCGATCGACACACGATGCCCAGGTGACTGCGCGCGCGAACCGCCCTTCATACAATGCCTGATTAAAACTGACGTTTACGTAAACGTCAAATGATCCGGGACAACAGAATGAACGAACTCGAAAGCCAATTGCATTACCCGATGGGCGACGCCATGCCCGAGCCGGGCCAGACTTTGGAAGTGGCAACTGGCGTGCGCTGGATCCGGATGTCGCTGCCGTTCGCGCTCAACCACATCAACCTTTGGCTGCTGCGTGACGAACTGGACGGCCGCCAAGGCTGGACCGTGGTCGACTGCTGCATCGACCGTGCCGAGTCGAGGGCCCAGTGGGAACAGGTCTTCACTACGTCGCTCGAAGGACTGCCGATCCTGCGCGTGGTCGTGACCCATATGCATCCGGATCACATCGGGCTGGCGCACTGGTTGTGCGAGCGCTGGGACGCACGCCTGTGGATCAGCGCCACCGACTACAACGTGGCGCGTCTGGGCGCCCTGGGTCCGTCCGGATTTGGCGGCGAGGCCGCGGCCGATTATTTCGCCTCCCACGGCCTGAATGACCCTGCCTCGGTCGAGCAGATCAAGGCACGCACAAGTTACTTTTCCAGTCTGGTGCCCAGCGTTCCGGCGCAATACCGCCGCATGGCCGATGGCGATGTGCTGACCATCGGCGGGCGTGAGTGGCGTTGCATCAGCGGCTACGGTCATGCACCCGAACATATTGCCCTGGCCTGCGACGCGCTGCGCGTGCTCATTGGTGGCGACATGATGTTGCCGCGCATTTCGACCAATGTCAGCGTCTACGAGGTCGAGCCCGAGGCCAATCCGCTCAAGCTGTTTCTTGACTCCATCGACCGCTTTCGCGACCTGTCCGACGACACGCTGACCTTGCCATCACACGGCAAACCGTTCACCGGCCTGCACATCCGGATCGACCAGTTGCATGACCATCACCGCGATCGTCTGGCGGAGGTGATGCAGGCCTGTGGCGAGCGAGCCCATAACGCGGCAGAGATCCTGCCCATCATGTTTCCACGCCCATTGGACTTGCACCAAAAGACGTTTGCCATGGGCGAAGCCGTCGCGCACCTGCACGCCTTGTGGTTCGAAGGCAAACTGGTCCGCGAACTCGGCGCCGACGGCGTCTACCGCTTCACGGTTCGCAGCTGACGCACCGCGACGGAGCGCATCAGGACCAGGTCGGGACGGCCTCGTCCTTGAGTTGCCCGCGTAAGGCCTCGTAGTCGGGCACGATGGTACGAACCGTGTCCCAGAAGCGCGGACTATGGTCCATCACGCGCAAGTGGCTCAACTCGTGCACCACCACATAGTCAATGACGCTGGAGCGGAAATGGATCAACCGCCAGTGCAGGCGGATCGAGCCATCGGACCGTGCACTGCCCCAGCGGGTGCCTGCACTGCTCAATGACAGCTTGCGCCATTGCACCTGCAGGCGTGGCGCGAAATGGTCCAGCCGCTCGGTGAACAAACGCTTGGCCTGACGCATCAGCCAGGCCTGGACCGCGTCGCGAATCTGCTCCGGGCTGGCATGGCGAGGCAGATCCAGTTGCAGTTGATGGCGCACCGCGCCGGCCTCATCGGGTGAGCCCATGCTTAGCACCGCACCGGCTGCGTCAAACGCATGGTGCGGATCCAGCACCACGTGCAGAGGTTCGCCCAGAAAAGGCAGCACCGCGCCGTCCTTCCACTCGATGCGGTTGCCCGCCATGCGCTCATGGCGGGCACGTGTTTCCACCAGCTTGCGCACGATCCATGCTGATTTTTCTTCAAGCGCCGACTGCACATCGGCCAGCGTGACCCACTTCGGCGCATGTACAACAAGACCGTCGTGGTTGACGGAAAAGCCGATGGTGCGCCGCTTGCCGCGTTTGAACAGATAGGCAATACGCGCGCCACCGAGGCGGGTCTCGCGATTGGCCTGAGGGTGGCGGGACATCACCGACTGCGCGCTCGGGTCAAACCGCTGCGGCGCGACCACGGTGGTCGGGCCTGCAACCGGGGCCTCCGAGTTGCCGGCATCTGCCACGCGACGCACCGCATCGGGCGCTTGCGGCGTGGAATCCGCGCCGAACAGATCCAGTGTGTATTGGAGCAAGGCGCGCATGGCGATCATCGAGCGGTGAAAGGCGCCAGGCTCACCGATATGCGTCGGGATCGAGCCGACGCATCTCGGCCTCGATCCAGGCCTCGACCTCACGCATCATCTCGTCGGCCTTGCGGCCCGCGCTCGGAATCGGCGCGCCGATCGACACGTGGACGGTTCCCGGCCACTTGATGAACGCCTTGCGTGGCCAGCATTTCGCGGAAGTTACGGCAATGGGGATCACCGGCGCGCCGGTCTCGATGGCCAGGCGCGTACCACCGGACTTGTACACCCCTTTGTCCCCCCGAGCCATGCGAGTGCCTTCCGGGAACATGATGATCCAGATGCCACGCGCGAGTAATTCCTTGCCCTGCGCGACCACCTTGGAGAACGCCCGCGTACGCTGACTGCGATCGATATGGATCATGTCCAGTCGACCCATGGCCCAGCCAAAAAACGGTACTTGCAGCAATTCTTTCTTGAACACATAAGCCAGCGGATGCGGCATCAGGGTCGGCAGCAGAAAGGTCTCAAGCGTCGACTGGTGCTTGACCAGCAAAATCGCCGGGCTAATGGCGCCGTCCGGCAGATTCTCCATGCCCAAAACCTGGACCTGGATTCCGAGCAAAACGCGCGCGCCGCCCACCGCCCAGCTCAGCCAACGTACGGCCATCCACCACAAGGCGGTGCCACGTATCCGCAAGGAAGCGACCAGCATGATGATGCCCCAAGGCATGACGGTCATCAGCATCCAGAGCATGTGCAGCACCGAACGCACGAAAGCCACGGATCGGCTCGCCGCGGAGCCCGGCCGTTCGCTCCGGGAGACAGCCATGTCGTCCCTCATGTCGGGGCAAAGGCGCCCAGGACCTCGTCACGTGCGCCCAGGTGGTGGGCGAATGCGGCCAGGTTTTCGTGAACCCCCACACCCGACGGAAAGGTCGAAGGCAAGGGCGCACCACGATACTGAGCGCCCTCGCCGGTGAGTACGAGGTGTGGTGTGCATCCGGCCTCGGCTGCCGCGAGCATGTCGTCGAGCGAATCTCCCACGGCCGGCATGCCCTTGAGTTCGATACCGTATCGCTCGCCAATCTGGGTGAACAGGCCGGACGCCGGCTTGCGGCAAAGGCAGCCCTCGTCGGGGGCATGAGGACAGAAGAACATGGCATCCACACGTGCACCGACTGCCGCCAACATCTTGTACATGCGGGCCTGCAGGTCGTTGATCCTGGCCATCTCGTAGACACCGCGGCCCAGGCCGCCTTCGTTGGTCGCAATCACGACGTGCCAGCCTCCGTGATTGAGCCGCGCAATGGCCTGCAGCGCCCCTGGCAGTGGCTGCCAGTCGGACGACAGGTCGCCTTGCGCCTCACTCGGCTCGCCGATGGTGCCATCGCGATCCAGGATCACCAGCTTCATGTTGTTCATGTGACGGGACTGTCCAGACGGGAAAGGTCGGCCACCCGGTTCATGGCGTCATGTAATGCCTGCAGCAGACCTTGTCGGTTCAGCCGCAAATCCATTTCGGGGGCGTTGACCATTACACCCTCGAAAAACGCGTCCACCGGCGCACGCAGGGCTGCCAGCGTCTGCAGCGACGCCGCAAAATCGCCTCCTTCGAATTGTGCGGCGGCCTCGGGAACGACGCGACGCATGGCGGCGTACAAATCCTTCTCTGCCGGCTCCGACAACAGCACCTCACTGACGTGGGGATCAACCGGCGGCACCTTCTTCAGTATGTTGCCGATGCGTTTGTTGGCCGCAGCCAGCGCCGGGGCTTCAGGCAGGGCGGCAAACGCCCGAACCGCCGTCAGGCGTTTGGGCAGTTCGGCCCAGGTGTCCAAACCTTGCGCATGGATGGCAGCCTCGACCTCGCCATTTGAATACCCGGAGTCCTTGAGATATCCCTTGAGCCGCTCGACCAGAAACTGGGACAAGGGCTCGACATTGTGCTGCAGCATGCCAGCGGGAAACACGGCAAAAGCCTGGCGCACCAGCGCGTCGGGTTTCAGCGGCAAGGCCCGCTCGACCAGCATGCGCACGACACCCAGGGCGTGACGGCGCAAGGCAAATGGATCCTTGTCGCCGGTGGGCAGGTTGCCGATGCCGAAAAGTCCGACCAGGGTTTCCAGCTTGTCGGCCAACGCGACGGACAGTCCCGCGTTGTCGCGCGCCAGCGCGTCACCGGCAAAACGGGGTTTGTAGTGGTCTTCGATTGCCATCGCCACCATGTCACCGAGGCCGTCATGGCGGGCGTAATAAGCCCCCATGATGCCTTGCAACTCGGGAAACTCGCCGACCATGTCGGTCACCAGGTCGGTCTTGGCCAGACGCGCTGCGGTGTCGACCGAGTCCACCAGGCCGGCATCACCGAGTTGCGCTGCTATGGACCTGGCAATCGCGCGAACCCGCTCCATGCGCTCGCCTTGTGAGCCCAGCTTGTTGTGATAAACCACCCGCGACAGTTGCTCGACCCGCGAAGACAGGCTTTGCTTGCGGTCCTGATCATAGAAAAATCGTGCGTCAGCCAGGCGCGGACGCACCACGCGTTCATTGCCGCCAATCACGGCACTCGGATCTTGCGGCGACACATTGCTGACGAGCAGAAATCGGTTCGTCAGCCGGCCAGCGGCGTCGAGCAGCGGAAAGTACTTCTGGTTGGCCTTCATGGTCAGGATCAGGCACTCCTGGGGTACTTCCAGGTATTGCTCCTCGAAAGCGCACACCAGCACGTTGGGGCGCTCGACCAGCGCCGTGACTTCGTCCAGCAAGGCATCGTCCTGCACCACTTGCACGCCGTCGCCGATCTGTGCGCAGGCTGATGCGAGCTGACGCGCGATATCGGCCCGCCGGGCCGCGAAGCCCGCAACCACGGCGCCGTCGCGAAGCAGCGTTTGCGCGTAGTCGTCCGCATGGTCAAACGCAACGTCCGCTTTGGGCGACTCGAATCGATGCCCTTTGGTCATACGACCCGCCGCGTGCCCGAGCACGCCGACCGGTACGATGTCGCCGCCGTGCAAGGCCACAAGACCATGCACCGGGCGCACGAAACTCACGCTGGTCCAGCCGGGAAGCTCGGCATGGGAGCGCGCATCGAGCTGGTAGGTCATGACCTTGGGGATCGGCAACTTCGCGATCGACGTGTCGATCGCGATCTGCAGGCCGGCCTGCAGCGCCACACCCTGTGCCTGACCCAGCAGGAAGACAATATCGGCCTTGCCATCGTTGCGCACGACGATCTGATCGGCCCCGTCGACGACCTCCGCGCCTTTGTCCGCCAGATGGGCCCGGCCCAGGCTGGCGAGTTTCTTGCGATAGGCCTCCGAAGCCTCGCCATTCTTGAACGCCACGGCGACCGGCATCAGCTTGTGTGTCACGGTCTGCGCAGGTGCCTGGCCCAGCACCCCGGTGACATGCACGGCCAGGCGCCGCGGCGTCGCATAGGACGTGCATACAGCACCATCAATTGCCAGGCCTTGTGCCTTGAGCTGCTCGAACAACACGAGCGCAAATGCATCGCCCAACTTTGCAAGCGCCTTGGGTGGCAGCTCTTCGACCAGCAGTTCAACCAGCAGATTGCGGCTTTCCATATCCATCGATCGTGTCACGTCAAGCCGCCTTCTTGGTCGCAATTTGTTCGACCCACGCCCGCGGAGCGAGCGGGAATCCGAGCCGTTCCCGGCTCTCGTAGTAACTCCGTGCCACCGAGCGCGCCAGGTTGCGAATGCGCCCCATATAAGCGGCTCGCTCGGTGACGCTGATGGCGCCACGGGCATCGAGCAAGTTGAAGCTGTGTGCGGCCTTGAGCACCTGTTCGTAAGCCGGCAAGGCCAACTGCTCGGTCACGAGATGGGCGGCCTGCTTTTCATGGGCGGCGAACGCCGTGAGCAGAAATTCGATGTCGCTGTGCTCGAAGTTGTAGCGCGACTGTTCCTTTTCGTTCTGCAGATAGACATCGCCGTAGCTGGTGCCTTCGGTCCACTTCAGCTTGTAGACGTTGTCGACATCCTGCAGGTACATCGCCAGTCGCTCCAGGCCATAGGTGATCTCGCCTGTCACTGGCCTGCAGTCGATACCCCCGACCTGCTGGAAATAGGTGAACTGCGTGACCTCCATGCCATTGAGCCAGACCTCCCAGCCCAGGCCCCAGGCACCCAGGGTCGGATTCTCCCAGTCGTCTTCGACAAACCGCACGTCATTGCGCTGAAGGTCCAGGCCCAGTTCCTTCAAGGAGCCCAGGTAAAGATCCAGAATGTTGGCCGGCGCCGGCTTCATTACCACCTGGAACTGGTAGTAGTGCTGCAGACGATTCGGGTTTTCCCCATACCGTCCGTCCTTGGGACGCCGGCTCGGTTGCACGTATGCAGCGTTCCAAGGCTCCGGACCGATGGCGCGCAGGAACGTGGCCGTGTGGGACGTGCCGGCACCCACTTCCATATCGTACGGCTGCATCAGCACACAACCTTGTGCGTCCCAATAGGACTGCAGCTTCAGAATGATTTGTTGGAAAGTCAGCATGGGATCTCGAAAGGGGTTCGCGCGACGTCTGGTTCGACCCGAACCGGGTTGTGAGCCGACCAACCCCAGGGCGTCGCCGGCCAGTGCACAGCGGCTACAAACCGGCTCGCGCTTCTCGCCTGATTTTAGAGCTATCGGTGCGAGTGGCGACGCCGGACGAGCCAGGCTATCAGAACCACCGCGCTGGCGCCCAACCACAGTGGCCACAGCCCGAACCGGGAAGACCACCAGGCGAATGGTGTCAAGCCATTACGGCCTTGCACGTCGCCTTGCAATACGCCCCGTGTCAAGCGTGCCAGCCGGTGCGTCACCCGGCCCTGGTGGTCGATGATGGCCGTCTCCCCGGTGTTGGTGGCGCGGATGAACGGGCGCTCGAATTCCAGTGCCCGCATGCGCGAAATATTCAGATGCTGGTCTATCGCGACGGTGTTGCCGAACCATCCGATATTGCTGACGTTGACGAAGATGGTGGGGGCCTTCGCCGGGTCGACGAAGCGTTGCGCCAACTCCTCACCAAAAAGATCCTCGTAACAGATATTGGGCGCCAGTCGCTGTCCTTGCCATTCGAACGATGCCTGACCGACATCGCCTCGACTGAAATCGCCCAAAGGGATGTTCATCAGATCCGTGAACCAGCGAAACAGCGGTGGAATGAACTCGCCGAACGGCACCAGATGATGCTTGGCATAGCGGTAGTTCGCGTGTTCGCCGGGAGCCGGTGAAGTCGCCGCTGGCTTCAAACCTACTACCGCGTTGACGTAGCCGCCGTCTTTGTCAGTCAGTGGCAGGCCGAACAGCACCGCCTGATTGCTTTCCGCATAACGCCGTTGCAAGGCATCCCAATAACCGGCAGGCAATTCCTGCGGCAGCAGGGGAATGGCGGTCTCAGGCGCTACCACCAATGACGCCGTCGCGGCCCCCATCTGCTCGCCGTACCAGCGCAGCGCATCGACTACACCGGTGCCGGGTTGAAACTTCACGTCCTGCCCGATATTGCCCTGCAGCAAGGCCACCTGCAGTCGGTCCCCGGCCCGGTCACTGTAGTCCGTCGGGCTCCAGACCATGACGCCGGCTACGGTCGCCGCCAGCAGCGGCATCCAGATGCGCCTGCGTTCGAGCGGTGACTGCAGCCAGATGCCGCCGAGACATGCGATGAACGCCACCATCGCCGCGACGCCATAGGCGCCTACGTAGCGCGCGAACCGGGCCAAGCCGTCGATATGGGCATAACCTGCAGCACCCCAGCCGAAACCGGTGAACCAGACGCCTCGCGCCAGTTCTGCCAGCAACCACAACGAGGCAAAAAGGATGGCAGAAGCCAGTGTGTGTGACGGCCTGAACGCCACATACAGATAGGCCGCGAGCGCATAGTAGAAAGCCAGCGCAGCCGCCAGGGCCCATACCGCCAGCGCGGCCATCCAGGCCGCCAGGCCTGCATAAGTGTTCATTGCGACGAACAGCCACCAGAAGGTTGCGCATAGCCAAGCGGTGGCAAAAATCCATGTCAGCGCGGCGGCGTGCCGTGCAATGGTGGTGCGATGCAGCTGCCAGGCGAGAAGGCCGAGCGCCAGGAGTTGCAGGCTGCCACTGGCCTGCCCATCCCATGGAGTGGCAAGCGCGGCGCCGTGACCCAGCCCGGCGATGGCGGCGAGAAAAGCAGCGATCAACAAGTGCGCGGACTCAGGGCACCTGCGGAGAGACCTTGAACCATTTCACGGCACCGCCTTTGGTATGCAACACGATGAAGTGCAAACCGGCACGGGTGTGGTGTTCGCCGCGACGCGGAACATGCCCCATCTCATGCGCAATCAGGCCGCCGATGGTGTCGAAATCCAGTTCTTCGTCCTGGCTGAATTTGACACCAAACGCGTCCTCGACCCGCTCGATAGGCGTGTCGCCGCTGACGCGATAGGTGCGATCGGCCAATCCGAAAATGTCACCCTCGTCTTCCTCGATATCGAATTCGTCTTCAATTTCACCGACGATCTGCTCCAGCACATCTTCGATGGTGATCAGGCCCGCCACTCGCCCGAACTCGTCAATGACAATCGCCAGGTGATTGCGATTGCCTCGGAAATCGCGCAGTAAGTCGTTGAGCTTCTTGCTCTCGGGCACAAAAACAGCGGGGCGCAGCAGCGCACGTACGCTGAATTCGGGTGCCCGTTGCAGTTTGAGCAGATCCTTGGCTAGCAAAATGCCAATGATGTTCTCGCGATCTCCGTCGAAGACAGGGAAACGTGAGTGCGCGGTGTCGATCACCACCCTGAGCAGATCTTCAGGCTGTGAGTCGATATTGACCAGATCCATCCGGGTCGCCGGAACCATGACATCTCCGGCGGTCATGTCCGCCATGCGGATGACGCCTTCAAGCATCACCCGGGATTCGGTGCCAATGACGTTGTTCTCTTCCGCGTCGGCAAGTGCCGCGATCAGTTCCTCTGTCGAGTCAGGGCCTGGGTGGATGAATTCAGCGAGTTTTTGCAAGAACGAGCGTTTGTCTTCCCGCTCGGGGACGGGGCGCTCAGGATAAGGTTCGGACACTGCCGTGGCACTGAAGTTGGAGAACCCCGAGGATACCGGATTGCCGTGTCACCAGGGAATCTACCTGTAATCGCAGTCCAAGGACGGTGGCGAAGTAATCAGGAACCCGTCCGACGTCGACTGTCGCTCCAGGTGTGATTCACGGTTTTGATGGCGGAAAGAATATCCAGAAGTTGCTTGGACTGTTTCTTCAGTCGATAGTCGACTTGGGCATAGTGATCCTCCACAATCTCTGTCATACGACTGCCCAACGAAGCCGGCGGTAGCCGCAGATAGGCCTCGGAATCGGAGCCCATGCGTTCGATCACCGCTCCGGCATTGCGCGCGATACGCAACATGACCGTGTTCTCGCTCAAAGCATGGATGAACAGCAACGAAACGCCCTTGTTGCGGACATCCATTGCTGCACGCTCGAACAACAATGCACCAAATCCACGGCCTCGCGCTGATTTGGTTACTGACACACCAAATTCCGCGCACGCAGTCTCGGCCTTTGCGGGGGAAAACGCGAGATGGGCTACGGCAATCAATGACAGTTTGCGATTGGTGATCCCCAGGACTTCGTCACGCTCAAAGTCCAGCCCTGCGACGTAGCGCTCGATATGCTCATCGCCGGCGACGAAACCGAACCGCAAATAGCGGTCGTGGGTGTCCAGTTCGAGCAGATGTTTAGCGATTTCGTCTCTGTGACTCTCGCCGAGCGAGCGGATGGGCACCAGCAGCTTGTAGCCCGATTCCTGGCTGCCACCCGTGTAGTCGGGATCGTGGCGCACAAGGGGTTGCCCTTGCCCACAATCAGCCCGAGGCTCTTTCTCAATAGATGTCATTCGTGGAATATAAGGGTTTTCCCTAGTTCAAGCTGTCGAAAGGGACAATTTAACGGCACTGCCGTGCCTTTGGGCCGGATTCGGGGCCGGATTGGCGTCTGATAGATGCAACAAATGTCGGTCAATGCGCCTGCCTCACGGCCACAACAGCCACCAATGACAGTGGGCAACTCATGCCCCGACCCCGCCCGGGCCAGTTTGGTTGAAATTTACAACGGGCACACGTTGTTCTATTGAGCCGGCATCAACGAACTTGAATCAAGCCGCATACCGAACTGGACCATGCTCGAAGTATTTGCGAATCCGCTCAGGCTGGCGTTGCACGCTGCGCAAGTGCCTTGCGGTAGCCTTGACCAGTTGCAGCTTCGTGCGGGCCGGGGCCAACGTCGTTACTGCCTGTTTGATGTCAGCGTTGACCATTTCGTCAGGGTTGAGCTCGGGGCTGTAGCTGGGCAGGTAGAACACCTCGATGGCATCTGCATGCTCGGCCAGCCACGCCTTGACCGGCTTGGCGAGGTGCACCCGCAGGTTGTCCAGGATCAGGAACAGCTTCTTGGTCGCGCCCTTGATCAGACGGCGCAGGAAGTCGATCAAGATGTTGGTGTTGAGCGCACCGTCAAAGATGCGCCAGCGCATCTGGCCCTTGTTGGTCACGGTGGATATGACCGACAGGCCATGGCGCTTGTTGTTGACCCGGATCACCGGTGTCTGGCCCTTGGGGGCGAAGCCGCGCCTGCGCACGTCGTCGCTGCGCAGCCCGCTCTCGTCGCCCCAGTGGGTCTCGGCCCCCTCGGACTTGGCTCGCGCTTCGATGATCGGGTAGTCCTCGTCGAGCCACTTCTTGACCGCGGCGGGCGACTGCTCGTAGGCCTTCTTCATCGGCTTTTGCGGTGTGAAGCCCCAGCGCGCCAGGTACAGCCCCATCGTGCGCACCGGCAAGCGAATGCCAAAGCGCTGCTCAATGCGCTGGGCCACCGCCATGCGGGTCCACAGCGCGTAGGGCATCTTCAACTGATCCGGCTTCTTGTCAGTGATGAGCTTTTGCACCATCGCCTCCTGCGCCGCATCGAGCAGTCGACCGTCGCCGATCTGACGCCCGCTGGGTGCATCGCGCAAGGCCTTCGTGCCCGCCGCTTCGTGGCGCTTGCAGATGTTGAACACGCCAGTGCGGCTCAGTCCGGTCTGCGCCGCAATCTGCTCGTAGGTCTGGCCCGCCTTGCGCAGTCGAATGACCTGCATGCGCCTTTCGTGCCGCGCTTCGCGCGACAGCGATCTCATGTCAGTTGCTTCCATCATTCTCAGATGATGACATCGCCAAAAAATTCAATTTACTCAGTAGTCCGAAATATAGGCGACTGACGGTGTCTTGAAGAATGATCGAACGAGTCGACGATTTTTTTGCATGTCGCGCAGTTGCTGGTCGACGCGAATTGCGAGTTGCTCGCCTGCTCGCAATGGGTTGCGGGCC
>JBBQJP010000027.1:0-56290 GCA_038326025.1 Burkholderiales bacterium | reverse complement strand
TCACGCTTGGGCACTTTGATGCCGTATCCATCAGAGGATCCACCCCGCATGCGCGGGACTTCTCTTCCTGATAGGCGGCTGTTCATCTCAGCGCTCCAATTTCCTTGCCCGTAGGCAGGGAGGCATCCATAGCATCTCCTTGGGTTTGCGGTGCAATGTTCCTGAGACACATACTGAACGACGAACAACCCGCGCCTGTTTCGACATGCCACCCCGCACATGGCCGGTGGCTGTTCACGCGATAGCGCACTTGCGCACCGTTTCCCAGGTCCGGGTCGTCACGTCACGACCAAACGCCTTGGCGATCAAACGCATGAACACCGGGCCTTTGGCGCTGCGCACGTAGGCCGTATACGCCTCACACCCGATCACGCACAGCAACTGCGCGCCGTCCACGGTGTGCGGCAGCACCAGTTGAGAATCTATCGGAGCGCGCATGAAGGTCACCACCCGCTTTGCCTGTGGCGCCACCGGGAACGTGCCATAGGGATCGGCTTGCAGCAAGGCCTGCAAGCTGTCGACGCGGCGCACGATGGTGTAGAAGGTCCGGTCCAGGGTCTGCAACATGGCGGCTTCGGCACGCCGCTCCAAGGCTGGCGGGCGCGCCGACGGCGCGTCGAAGACCAGGTTGCCACTGGTCAACACGGTCTTCACGTTGCTGAACCCGGCCTGTTCGAAAGCCCGCCGCAGATCGGGCATGCGGGCATTGAGCGGGCTGATGCCCCGCAGGAACGCGACGTATCGGGGCATGGCGTGTCAGGTCGGGTCGGCGACTGAACGTGTCACCCGCGCCGCGGCTTCAGCCACGACCGGAAGGCGGCCAGTCGCGAAACAAGGGGTTGAGTTCACGCCCTGGCGAGCCCACGAAGCCGTCGAACCGGCCCTCGGCGGCGATCTGGTGCGCCACGCCCATGAAGGCGTGCCAGGCCGCGCCAGCGAGTGCGGCGCCGACACTGACGCGCCGCACACCCAGCGCAGCAATGTCGGACAGCGTCAGGTCGCTGGCCCAGCCGATCAGCAGGTTCACCGGTTTCGGCGCCACCGCCTTGACCACCGCGACGATCTGCTCGCGGGTGCGCAGGCCGGGCGCGTACAGGCAGTCTGCACCAGCCTGCGAGTACGCCTTGAGCCGCGTCACTGTTTCATCGATGTCGGGCTTGCCGACCAGGAAACACTCGGCACGGCCGACCAGCAGCACGTCCCCACCGGCCTTGTCGATGGCCTTGCGCGCCGCGCGCAGGCGTTCGACGGCTACCTCCAGCGTGTGAAGCGGCGCTTGCGCGTCACCCGTCGCGTCCTCGATCGACAGGCCGGCGATACCGGTCGCCATCGCCAGGCGAACGCTTTCTGCCACGCCCTTCGCATCCAGTGCAAAGCCAGCTTCGAAGTCGGCGTTGATCGGCAGCTCGGTCATCTCGACGAGTTCGTACAGATGCGCCAACACCATGTCGCGCGACACGCCGTTATCGGCCAGCCCGCGCGACCACGCGAATCCGGCGCTGGAAGAAGCCAGCGCCTTGAAACCGAGGCTTTGCAGGTAGCGGGCACTGCCCACGTCCCAGGGGTTTGGAATCGCGAAACAGCCGGCGGCATGCAATTTCTGGAAGTTGCGGCGCTTGTCGGAAATGCTGGGGCGGTTCGTGGGCATAGGGTCTCCTGATGATCAACGGGGCCGTCGGAATGGTTGGTTTTGGCCTGGCGAACGGAGCGGCTGCCCGGCACCCGACGTCCGATCAACCAATGCAGCATCTTCCCGCGGCTCCGGGTTCTGGTCAAACCAGATCCTGGCGCGATGCTGCTGTTTGAACCGTTTTTCGCCTGAACTTCACGAAAAAACCGGTCGTGAACGCGCATACGTCGACGGGAACGCCGATGACGCTGCCGTGCGAGAATCGCGCCTCACGACCACAGATTCATGTAACCGCTCGGTTTTGCCGATAACCATGGACATGAACCGCGCTCCGGCGCAGGTGTAACGCGGCGCCGACAGTTTTCGCCCGCAGGTCGCGTCCATCGCGTCAGATGTTCCTGGGCCTCGGCCAGAGTGGCGGCACTGGAACAGACATGATTTACATTCGGGTATTCGATGTTCCGGGGGTGCACATTGTTACGGCGATTCAAGATTCTGGGTGCTACGCTCGGTGCGGCTCTGCTGGTGGCCGCGTGCGGCGGCGGTGGCGACCGTTCGCCGCTTGTTTTCACGGCAATGGTCTCTTTCGGCGATAGCCTGAGCGATGTTGGCAGCTACCGGGTCGGCGCCGTGGCGGCACTGGGTGGTGGCCGGTACACCGTCAACCCCGCCAATCCCGCTACGGCCACCAACTGGACCGAACTGCTCTCCGCCCAGTTGGGTCTGACGGCACCGTGTGCCGCGCAGACCGGCCTGACACCTACGGTCAGTGGCCCGTCCAATCCGGTCGTCGCGCCGGTCAATCACGCGGGTTGCCTGAATTACGCACAAGGTGGCGCCCGGGTCACCAACCCGGTCGGCCCCGGGAATTCACAGCTTGGCTCGCCATCGAACGAGTTGGGCCTGCTGACCGTGCCAGTCGTCACGCAGATCGCCAACCACCTGGCAAGCTCGGGCGGACGCTTCTCCGGAACGGAACTGGTGACAATCTTCGCCGGTGCCAATGACCTCTTCATCCAGCATGCCACGATCGCGCCCACCGTCGCAGCGCTGGTGGCCACTGGCATTGATGCGGCGACTGCAACCAACACGGCGTCGAACGCAGCCGTGGCCGCCATGGGCACGGCCGGCGCCGAGCTGGCGACCTACATCCGGAACCAGCTGGTCGCCAAGGGTGCGAGTTACATCGTTGTCGTCAATTTGCCCGATGCCAGCAAGACACCTTTCGGGTACGCGGAGAGCGCCGCAATGCAAGTCGTACTCAACACCATGTCGACGACCTTCAACGCGCAACTTCAAGCCGGCTTGGCGGGTCTTGGCGTGGTGCTGGTCGACGCCTACACGGACGGCCAAATGGAGGCAGCCGACCCGGCGAGCTACGGGATCAGCAACGCCGTCACCCCGGCCTGCAACCTGACGAGTCCCGTGCCCAATGCCTTCGGCAGCTCGCTGGTCTGCAAAGCATCGAATCTCATCGCAGGCGACGTGTCCCGCTTCCTTTTTGCCGACACGGTCCACCCCACGCCGTATGGCAATTACCTGCTGGCCCAGTTGGTGGGCCAGGACCTGGTCAAGGTCGGGTGGATGCTGCCTTCGGCCCTTTAGGCCCGCGCAGACCGCACTAAGGCCAAGAAACGGGCCACCGACGGTCCGCTTGACGGCAACGCTGCTGCAAGAGCCCACAATCTGGCAACGGGAGGAGGCGTCAAGGTGGCGACTGCCGCCATATTTTGCGCTCTGCCACGGCCGACGCAGGCCGTGCGCCGCCCTTGATCACTCCCACGACAAAGCCGACCAGTGCCGCCAGCGGGCCGAACACGAAGGCGCCAGCCATCGCGGCCTCCAGGTCGCGGTCATGGGAATTCGACGACAGCATTACAAGCACCTTGCGCGGCCCCTTCAAGCCGGCATCGGATCGGCCGCAGTGAGGGAAACCGGGCCCACAACCCCATCGCGCGCCAGCTGCGCCAGCGCCTCAGGTGGCACACCCAGCTCTTCGAGCAAACTGCGCGTGCTGTGCCCCAGATGCTCGGCGCCTTGCGCGCTGCAGTCACCGTCAAACGTATTGTGGAAGCCCAGCCCCGGCGTACGCACCACCTGCGTGTCCTGACGGAATGAACTGATCGGCAAAGTGACCCGATCGGTACCATCGGTCTCGCGCAAAAATTCACCCAGGCGGCGCACCCGCGCGGCCGGCACACCGACGGCGTTGAGCGCTGTCTCCATGGCACTTGCGCTGCACTGCAAAAACGCTGCGTTGAATCGGGCGCGCAGATACTCCAGATTGCGCGCAATCACGAAGCCGCCGCCGGGCGCGTTGAACGACTCGAGATCGAGCGCCGCGCCATCGTCACACAAGGCCTCCAGACCCAGCACCTGTGTGAGCTTGCGGAACTGGGCCGGTGTATTGGCAGCCGTGGCCAGCCAGCCGTCGGCGCAGCGGTAGGTGTCGGCGGTCGGGCTTCCGGTGTAACCGCGATTGCCGACGCGCTTCGTTTCGGTGCCGTTGCTCAGAAACGCGCTGGCATTGGGATACATCAACATCAACGAAGCCTGCACCATCGAGGCATCGATGTACTGACCGACACCATCGCGCCCGCGCCGATGCAAGGCTGCGGTGATCGACAACGATCCCAGCATACCCACGGCCACGTCGATGGCCGGGAAGCCGACCTTCACCGGTGGCTGCTCTTCGGAGTCGCCCGACATCATCATCATGCCGGTCAGTGCCTGCACCACATGGTCGTACGCACCACGACCCGACCAGTCGCCCTGCTGGCCGTAGCCGGAGATGGAGCAATAGATGATGTCGGGTTTGATCGCCTTGACCGTTTCGTAATCCAGCCCATGGCGTGCCACGACGCCAGGGCGAAAGTTCTCGATGAAGACGTCGGCCGTCAGCACCAGCGCGCGCACGATGTCGGCACCTTCACGCGTACGGATGTCGAGCGCCAGCGAACGTTTGCCGGCATTGAGGGCGACATACCCGGCGGGCGTGTCGCCCTCATCGGCTCCAGGGCGGCTGGCACGCATGACCTCACCGCTGCCCGGTGGTTCGATCTTGATGACTTCGGCGCCCAGCTGGGCGAGGTAGAACGAGGCCATCGGCCCGGCAATCACGTGCGACAGGTCGAGCACCCGCACACCTTCCAGAGGTTTGGTCATCGCGCGATTCCTTAACCCGCGATGGCGCCGGTGAGCTTGACGATCTCGGCCCACTTGCGGTTTTCGCTTTGCACGTACGCCGCAAAAGCCTGCGGGCTGGCACTCATTGCCGCCGAGCTGCCGGTGGACTCGAGCATGGCCTTCACCGACGCATCGGCCAGCACCTTGGAAACCGCGGCATGCAAGCGTGTCACGACGTCGGCAGGCGTGGCCGCTGGCGCCCAGAAGCCGAACCACGATTCCTGTATCGCCAGGTCGTCGCGCAACACCTCGTTGAGCGTCGGTACATCGGACAGCTCCTTCAGGCGCACTGCACTGGTCACGGCCAGTGCGCGCAGCTTGCCGCCCTTGACCTGTGGCACTCCCGTGCCAGCCACCGGGAACGCAAACTGGGTGTCGCCGCGCAGCAGTGATGCGGTGATCTCCACCGAACCCTTGAGCGGAATATGGGTGGCCTGCAGGCCCGCCAGCTTCACCAGCGTCGCGCCCGCGAGGTGGGCCGAGGTGCCGACGCCGCCAGAGCTGTAGTTCATCTTGCCCGGGTTGGCCCTGGCCGCAGCAATCAGTTCCTCCACCTTTTTGTAGGGCCCGTCAGCTGGCACCACCAGCACGGTCGGTGATGCGGCCATGTTGCTGACCGGCACGAATTCGGTCAGTGGCTCGAACTTCAGGCTGGGCACCAGAATCTTCTGGATCAGGTGGGTGTTGGAGCCCATCAGCAGCGTGTAACCGTCGTTTGCTTGCTGCGCCACGTATTGCGCAGCCAGCACGCCAGCGGCTCCCACCTTGTTCTCCACCACGATGGACTGACCCAACGCGTCGCCAAGCTTTACGCCAATCTGGCGCATCTGCACGTCGGGTCCGCCTCCGGCGGCATACGGCACGATGACACGCACCGGACGGGACGGGAAAACGTCCGAGGCGCGCGCGCCAGTCGACGCCAGCAGCGCGGCGGAAAAAGTCGTCAGGCAGAAAGATCGGCGATCCATGGTGTTTGTCTCCTCAAGTTGTGTGGCGCAAGCTTAGAACCGCCACAGTGTTCCGAAAAGTGATATGTTTTCAGTCATTGCAAACCTGAGGTTATCGGTATGTCTTCTGTCACCACACCATCCTCTGCACATCTGGTGGCCAAACTGCGATTCCGACATCTGCAGATGCTGCTGGAGTTGCAGCGCTGCGGCAGCCTGCGCGCCGCCGCCGAGGGGCTGAACCTGACGCAACCGGCAGTGAGCAAGGCGCTGGGTGAAGTGGAGGCTGTGCTGGGCATCACGCTTTTCACACGTACCGCGCGCGGCCTGACACCGACGGCTGCCGGCGCGTCGACGATTCGCAGTGCGACCTGGATGCTGGCCGAACTGGAGCACGCCCGGCGGGAAGCGCTAGCCGGCGAACACGCCACGACCATCGTGCGTATCGGTGCACCACCCTTCGTTGCGCAGACCTTTCTTCCCGACGTGTTCAAACGCCTGTGCCAGCGTTCATCGCCGGTACGCGTATCGCTGCGGGAAGAACGCATACCGGCTCTGGTCAGCGCATTGGACGCCGGAGAACTCGACGCGCTGATCACCAGCTACCCCACGCCTACGGCGCGCGATGCATCGACCCGGCTGCGGTATGAAAACCTTTACGAAGCCGAGTACGCCATCATCGCCCCGGCAGGCCATGTGCTGACGCGCGCGCGCCAGGTCGGCTGGCAACGTCTGGCACGGGAGCCGTGGATCATGCCTGGCTGGGCTTCGATGGTGCGACGCGCGCTGGAAGAGGCGTTCATGCGCGCCGGCGCCACACCACCGACACCGATAATCGAATCGACCAGCCCGGTCACCAACGTATTGCTGGTGGCGGCCGGTCTGGGCCTGGGCATGGTGCCCGCCGCCACACTACGCCATGCTGCCAGCCTGAATCAGATAAAGCGTGTGCGGGCCAGCCCGATGATCGCGCCCGGCCCGGTGGCGCTGGTGTACCGGGCGCAGAACCGCAATGCCAGGGTGGATCTGCTGCGCGAAGCGCTGGGGCTGGCGCCAGAAGCTGTCAGCGGCTGAAACGCAGGTGTTATTTGCCGCCGTCGACCGCGATCGTCTGTCCGCTGACCCAGCCTGTTTTCTCGGCCGCAAAAAACAGCACACCGTTCGCAATGTCCTGCGCCGAGCCCAGACGCCGGCAAGCAATGTTCTTCAGCAAGGCCTGCTGCCCTTGCTCACCCATCGCCTCCCACTGCCGCTCTGTGTTCGCGTTCGAGCGCACAAAACCCGGCGCGACGCAGTTCACGGTGATGCCGAACTCGCCGAGCTCATGGCATAACTGGCGGGTCAGGCTGATGATGCCGGCCTTGGAGGCCGCGTAAGCCTGGATGCCGGTCAGGCTGACGGTGAGGCCGGCGCCGCTGGAAATGTTGACGATGCGACCGTACTTTGCGGCCTTCATGCCGGGCGCGACGGCCTGGCACAGGTAGAAGGCGCCACTGAGATTGACGGCGAGGATCGCGTTCCACTCGGCGGGGGTCACTGTCTCCAGAGGGCGGCCGACCTGGCCCAGCACGCCGCCGGCGTTGTTGACCAGAATGTCGACCTGGCCGTGGCGTGCACAGACCTCGGCCACCAGCGACTGAACCGCATCGGCATCGGTGATGTCGACAGCGCGCGCCTGGCAGCTGCCGGGGCCCTTGTCGGCACATTGGCTGGCGGTCAGCGCGAGCTCGTCGGCCACCACGTCAAGCGCCCAGACGTGGGCGCCCTGTTCAGCCAGTGCGATGCAGATGGCGCGGCCAAAGCCGTGTGCCGCGCCGGTCACGATGGCGGTTTTGCCGTGAAAGTCTGGATTCATGGTGCGGGCTCAAATAGGGGAATGCGGGAGATGCCACAAACACAGCCTGGTCAGGGAGGCGCTCAGGCCTTTTGCGGACCGGGCACTGCCGTGGCCTCGCACACGGCGATCAGTTCGGCAAAGGTCTCATACGCCATCGGCCGCCTGCCGTCCTCGATGTCGTGGATCAGCGCGACCAGTTTTCGGATGGCCGGCGTGTCGATACCGGCCTCGGCGCCGAGTTCGGCGATGACGCCAATCTGCGGGTCAACCTCGGTCTTGCGTTTGCGCACCGCCAGGTCACGGTGAATGCCGGAGTGGGTCTTGGCCGTATGGCGGTTGAACTCGGCCAGCGCGGCGATCGAGGTACGTGCGCCCTGCTCGGCTGCCCCCGGCGCAAAACAGGCCGGGTCGAAGCCGTTGAACCCCAAGGGCGTGACCTTGCGCGCCGCAGCCACCGCCATGACCTCGCGCGCCAGGCGGTCGAACACGATGAAACGCCGCGGATCGGCAAAGTTGTCGCTCATGGAGTCGTTTGTCAACGCGGTGGCGAACAACATCGCGCCGTAAGCCAGCTTGCCCCACAGGTAACCCCAGATGTTGTCGGTCAGCACCGCGTTGGGTTCGAACACCGACAACAGCTCAAACATGCGCCGCGTGCGCGCACGCACGCTGCCGTCGATCTCACCAACCACGACCGCCGCGCGATTGCCGAACAGGATCTCGCCCGGGCCGAGCCAGTCGGCGCCATAGTTCACAAAACAGCCCATCGTGCGTTCTTTGCCGACCACGCGTGCGATTGCCAACTCGTTCAAGCCGTTCTGCGCCGACAACACGAAGCCGTTTTCCATCAGATGCGGCGCCAGCATCAACATGGCGGCGTCGGTGGCCTGGGCCTTGACCGCCAGCACGATGGTTGAATAACGCCCCGTCAGCTCGGTCGGTGTCACGCTCGGCACGACCTGGCGGAACGCCTCCACCGGCCCGGTGAGATTAAGCCCGGTGGTGCGGCAGGCGCGTACATGGTCTTCGACGATGTCGACCATCAGGACGGGAACCCCTGCGCGCGCCCAGTACGCGCCCAGGATGCCGCCGATGGCGCCAGCGCCCCAGATCAGGATAGGTTGTGTTTCGGTGTCGGTGCTCACGCTGGCCCCAACGGGTGCAGGTCCTTGTGGGTGGCCACCACGAGCTGGCCGTCGGTCGTGATCCAGCCGCGGTACATGCCCAGCGTGTTGTACGGTGCCACCGGGTTGCCTTCGGCGCCCAGCGCAACCAGGCCGGCACCAATGTGGTGGCTGGCAAGTGTCTCGAACACCACGGTGTGCGCCGCGGCATCGAGCTTTTCGCCGGCATAGAACATCCGCGCCGCGATGTCGTAGGCAGCCACGCGGCGGATGAAGATCTCGCCCTGGCCAGTGCATGACACCGCGCACACACCGTCGCGGGCATAGGTGCCGGCGCCGATGATGGGGCTGTCGCCGACCCGGCCTTCGGGTTTGTTGTTGAAGCCACCGGTCGACGTGGCCGCCGCCAGGTGGCCGTTGGCATCACGCGCCACGGCGCCCACGGTGCCATGTTTCTCGGCTTCGGATGCCGGGATGAAGGAACCCGTCGCCTCGTTGGCCTGCAACGAGCGCAACGCATCGATGCGCCGCTGCGTCGTGAAGTAGGTGTTGGGCACCATGTCCAGGCCTTGCAGTTCGGCGAACCGGTCTGCGGCCACGCCACACATCAGCACGGCGCGGCCCGATTCGAGCACGGCGCGTGCGGCCTTGACCGGGTTGCGCGTGCGGCGCACGGTGCACACCGCGCCGGCCGCCAGCGTGGCGCCGTCCATGATGGAGGCGTCGAGTTCGTGCTCCGCGGCTTCGGTCAACGCCGCCCCATGTCCCGCGTTGAAATGCACGCTGTCTTCCATCACGACGACAGTAGCCTGCACCGCGTCCAGCGCCGAACCGCCGCTGCGCAAAATGGCCCAGCCCGCGCGCAAGGCGTCGGCCATGTGCTGGCGGCTGTCGGCCCAGTCGGCGGCGCTTTGCAGGTCGTGGGCCAGCGCGCCGCAGCCACCGTGCAAGCCGATCGCGATATCGGCCATGGCTTATTTGACAGGCTTGATGTTCATCGCCAGCGTGTCTTCGTCAACGCGCGGCGTGATCGTGACCTTGCCTTTTTGCATGGCCCAGGCCGATCCTACGGCGACGATCGGCAGGCGCTGCTTGTCCTTGTCGACCAATGCATTGGCGTCTTCGAGGTACTTGCGGCGCTTGGCGACGTCCATCTCGATGGCGGCGGCCTGCAGCAGTTTGTCCATCTCGGGGTTGTTGTAGCCCAGCACGTTGAACGCGCCCATTTTCTTGTCCTTGTCGTTGGAGTGCGCCAGCGACGACAGCGTATAGTGCGCCTCGCCGGTCAGCGTGCCCCAGCCAGACATCGACATCGAAAACTCGCCGCGGGTACGGGCCGGGAAGAACACCGCTGCCGGTTGTGCATTGGGTGTGGCATCGATGCCAATGGCGGCAAGCATCTGTGCGATCGAGGTACCGACCTGGGTGTCACCCGGCAGACGGTCCTTGGTGAACGAGAACTGGATCTTGAAACCGTTCGGATACCCGGCGTCGGCCAGCAGCTTCTTGGCCGCAGCCGGGTCGTACTTGCGCTCGGGCAAGGACTTGTTGTAGCCGAAGATCGACGGCGTCACCATTTCGTTGGCCGGCTTGCCCAGACCTTCCATGGCAAATTCCGCCAGGCCCTTGCGGTCGATGGCCAGATCGATGGCCTGGCGCACGCGCAGGTCCAGGAACGGATTCTTGGCCAGCGGCGAGCCGTCCTTGTTGCTGGCGTTCTGCAGCTTGTCGCGCATGTCGAGTTCGACGTTGAACACATACACCGTATCGATGGTCTGCACGTTGATTTTCGGATCGCGCTTGAGCGTGGCCACATCGGTGGCCGGTACGCGGGTGATCAGGTCAAGCTGGCCGGCCTTGAGTTGGGCCACACGGGCAGCGTCGTTCGCGATCTCCTTGCGTACGTGACGGGCCCAGGGCTCTTTCGGACCCCAGTAGCCGTCGAAACGGTCGAGCACCAGATCGCCCTTGGGCTGCCATGACACGTATTTGTATGGGCCGGTTCCGATCGCTGCCTTGCCGGTATTGAAGGCCTCGTTGGCGCTGTCCTTGGTCAGGCCGGCCGCGGCCTTCGCTGAGACGACGAACAACCGGATAAAGTCGTTCGGCAGCGTTGGCGCGGCGCCGTCGGTGATCACGTGCACGGTGTGCGGATCGATGATCTTGGTTTCCTTGACGCGGCGCACGTAGATCGTGGTCGGGTTCGGGCCGGCCACTACCGGGATGCGCTCGATCGAGAACTTGACGTCTTGTGCCGTGAAGTCGGAGCCGTCGTGAAATTTCACGCCCTTGCGCAGCTTGAACTCCCAGGTCGTGTCGTTGATCGCCTTCCAGCTCTCGGCCAGACGGGGCTCGAGTTCAAGGCCATCGCCAGACCACACCAGCGTGTCGTAAACGTGTTTGAGTGCTTCGGCATGAGTGCCGGTGGCGGTGAAGTGCGGGTCGATCGAGTCGGGGCCACCACGTACGCCGATGGTCAGGGTCTGGGCGACCGCGGACGTCAGCAGTGCGGTGGCGCACAACACGCCTGTCAAGAAGGAACGCATGGTGAATCTCCTGTTGAGGTTTGGCAACGCGTTTGCCGCGAGCCTTGAGGAAACGAATTTAAGCCTCAGACTTCATTGAGTCAATACCTTTTGGAACTAATTTTGATTTTTCGCATGCACCGATCTGGCGCATGCCCCTGCTGATCGAACCAGCATGGTGCAAAGTGAAAGATGGTGCGAAATTGCAGTTTCCCTCAAGGCAAAAGTTTGATAGCATTCGAACGACAAATATCAATACTGTTCATTTTGGAACCAAATCCGCTATTTGCTGCAAACCTCCCGGGTGGGCCCGAAACGGGCACAGGCGCCGAGATGCTCGGGCGCCACCGGCTGGATACGTTCACGCATGCGCGCCTGTGGCGCAACCCGTGCGGATTTGCCGCGCGCTTTAATTACCTGGGCCTGCGCTACAACACGCCGCTGTATGGCTGGGTCGAGGAACGTTTCGGTCTGGCCCGCGCCGAGTTTGTGATCCTGTACAGCCTGGGCCTGGTCGACGGCGTTACCGCCAGCGAGATTGCCGCCTCGACCGCGTTCCCGAAAAACACGCTGAGCCGTGCGGTCAATCGCATCGCCAAGTTGGGCCTGATCGCGCGCAGCGCAGGTACGACCGACCGGCGCCAGCAGAACCTGAATCTGACACCCGCCGGCCAGGCCATCCTGGACGAAGCCATTCCCCGTTTTGTGGCCATGGAAGAAGAAATGTTGTCCCCGCTGAGCCTGGTCGAACGCGAAACCCTGTCAGCGCTGATGGCCAAGGTGGTGCTGTCCATGTTTGACAGCACGGTCCAGCCGTCGGCCGAACAAACCAAACCCTGAGAAAGGAAGCTGACCATGCGACTAGCCGACATGAACTGGATGCAGGTGCAGGAACACGTCAAACACGACCAGCGTGCCGTGCTGCCACTGGGCTCGACCGAACAACACGGCTACCTGAGCCTGTGCGTCGACGTGATCCTGGCCGAGCGGGTGGCGATCGAAGCTGCGCAGCCGATCAAGGTGCCGGTCTACCCGACCATCAACTACGGCTTCACGCCGAGCTTCGTCGACTATCCCGGCACGGTGTCGCTGCGCCTGTCGACCTTGTGCGCACTGATGTGCGACATCCTGGACCATATGGTGCGCACCGGCTTTCACCAGATCGTCATCGTCAACGGCCATGGCGGCAATGGGCCGGCGCATGGTGCCATTCTGGAGTGGCTGGACCGCAACCGCGGCGTGCAGGTGAAGTGGCATAACTGGTGGAACTCGCCCAAGACCCTGGCCAAGGTCAAGGAAATAGATCCACTGGCCTCGCATGCGTCGTGGATGGAAAACCTGCCCTGGACCCGCCTGTCGGATGTGGACATGCCCACCGAACGCAAGCCGATGATCGACATCGCCAAATACCAGCGCGTCGATCCGGCTGAGAAGAAGAAGCTCATCGGCGACGGCAACTTCGGCGGTTTGTACCAGCGCCCGGACGCCGAGCTGATGGCGATGTGGGACGTGGCCATCACCGAAACCCGCGCGCTCATCGAGAGCGACTGGGACTGAACCCGGCACACCACTTTGCTCGCATTCATCATTCAGCGCCTGATGCAGGCGGCCGTCGTGATGCTGGTCATCTCGGCCCTGGTGTTCGTCGGCGTCTACGCGGTCGGCAATCCGATCGACGTGATGATCGCGCCGGACGTCACGCAGGAGATCCGCGAACAGACCATCCGCGCCTATGGTTTCGACCTGCCACTGTGGCAGCAATATGGCATCTTCCTGCAGCGTCTGATCACGGGTGACTTCGGCCGCTCGTTCGTCTACAACATGCCGGTGCTCGATCTGATCCTGTCGCGCCTGCCCGCAACGCTGGAGATCACCTTGACGGCTGTCGCAGGCGCTGCGCTGCTCGGCGTGCCGCTGGGCATGTTCGCCGGCTATGCCCCGGACAGCCTGGCGGCCCGCACCATCATGGGTGTGTCGGTGTTGGGCTTCTCAGTGCCCTCGTTCTGGATCGGCCTGATCCTGATTTTCGTGTTCGCCGTCAACATGGGGCTGCTGCCTGCCGGCGGGCGCGGCGAGACAGTTTTGCTGTTCGGCATCGAGTGGAGCTTTCTGACCGGCAACGGGCTCAAGCATATGTTGCTGCCCGCGGTGAACCTGGCCCTGTTCAAACTGGCACTGATGATCCGGCTGGCGCGCGCCGGCACGCGCGAGGTCATGCTGACAGACACCGTGCGCTTCGCGCGTGCGGCAGGCGAAAGCGAGTGGACCATCCTGCGCCACCATGTGTTGCGCCTGATCGCGATCCCGCTGGTCACGGTGTTCGGCCTGGAACTGGGCTCGACACTGGCCTTTGCCGTGGTGACCGAGACCATCTTTTCCTGGCCTGGCGTCGGCAAGCTGATCATCGACTCGATCTCCACGCTGGACCGCCCGGTCATGGTGGCCTACCTGATGCTGGTGGCGCTGCTGTTCATCACGATCAACCTGACGGTGGACATCGCCTACGCCGCCCTTGATCCGCGCCTGCGTGCGCGCAAGTCGACATGACAACCCTGGCAGCCACTATCGAAACCCCGCTGCGCGGCTTCATACGCGAGTTCACGCAGGACCGCGTGGCCGTCGTCGCCCTCGTCGTGCTCACGCTGATCGTGATGCTGGCGCTGCTGGCGCCGTGGATCACGCCCCAGGATCCGTACGACTTGTCCAACCTGGTGCTGATGGACGCGCGCCGGCCACCGGGCTTTGTCGGCAGCAAGGGATTCACCCATTGGCTGGGAACCGACTCCCAGGGACGCGACCTGTATTCGGGCATCCTGTACGGGCTGCGCATTTCGCTGCAGGTCGGCTTGATGGCCGGCGCGATCGCATTCGCGCTGGGCGCCTCGCTGGGCACGTTGGCCGGTTTCGCGGGCGGACGCACCGAGACGCTGATCATGCGCATCATCGACCTGCAGTTGTCGTTCCCGGCCATCTTGCTGGCGCTGGTGCTCGCCGCGCTGCTCGGCCAGGGCAAGTGGCCACTGATCGCGGCGCTGGTCACCGCGCAATACGCCTACTTTGCGCGCACCGCCCACGGCGCGGCGTCGTCGGAGCGTTCCAAGGACTATGTCGAGGCGGCCTTGTCGACACCGCTGAGTTCCGCGCGCGTTGCGTTCCGCCATGTGCTGCCCAACTGCCTGCCGCCGCTGATCGTCGTGGCCACCGTGCAGGTTGCCAACTCGATCGCGCTGGAGGCCACGTTGTCATTTCTGGGCCTGGGCATGCCGGTATCCGAACCCTCGCTCGGCATGCTGATCGCCAACGGCTTCCAGTACATGTTGTCGGGCCGCTACTGGATCTCGATCTACCCCGGTATTGCACTGATCGTGCTGATCGTCGCCATCAATCTGGTCGGTGACCAGATCCGCGACCAGCTCAACCCGAGGCTCAAGCGATGAGCGAGGCCAAGAATCCGCCCGATAGGGCCGATCAACAATTTCCCGCCGGGCCGCCCCAAGGGAAATTAGCCCCCTCGGGGGGCAGCGCAGCACACGCAGTCACAAGCGTGGGGGCCACATTGCTTGAAGTGCGCGACCTGGCCACCGAGTTCGCGACACGCGCCGGCCCCGCCCGAGCGGTCGACGGCGTCTCATTTGACGTCCATGCCGGCGAGATCATCGGGCTGGTCGGCGAGTCGGGTTCGGGCAAAAGCGTCACCGGTTATTCCATCCTGGGCCTGATCGACCCGCCCGGACGTGTTGTCGCAGGTTCGGTCAAGCTCGACGGCCAGGAACTCGTCGGCCTGCCGCGGTCCAAGCTGCGCGCGTTGCGCGGCCGGCGCATTGCCATGGTGTTCCAGGACCCGATGAGTACGCTCAACGCCGTGCTCAAGGTGTCGACGCAGATGGAGTTGGCGATGCGCGCGCACGGCAACCCGAGCAAGCAGGAGATGCGCCAGCGCAGCCTGCAGGCGCTGGCCAAGGTCGGCATTCCCGACCCCGAGCGCCGGCTCGACGCCTATCCGCATGAACTCTCCGGCGGCATGCGCCAGCGCGTCGCGATTGCGATCGCTTTCCTGAACAACCCCGGACTGGTGATCTGCGACGAGCCGACGACCGCGCTGGACGTGTCGATACAGGCGCAGATCCTGATCGAGATGCGCACGCTGGTACGTGAGGCCGGTGTCAGCCTGGTGTGGATCAGCCACGATCTGGCCACGGTGTCGGTGCTGGCGTCGCGGTTGCTGGTGATGTACGCCGGCCGGCTGATCGAGGAAGGGCCAACCGCCGAGGTGTTGCGTCGACCACACCATCCGTATACGCAAGGCCTGATAGACAGCCTGCCCTCGCGCGCGGCCCCGGGCAAGGATCTGCTGCAGATTCCCGGCTCCACACCGACGCTGACAGCATTGCCCAGCGGCTGCGCGTTCAAGGACCGCTGCGCCTTTGCCAGCGCCGCCTGCGACACGGCGCCGGCACAAACCATCGCGCCGCCACGCACCTGGCGCTGCCACCATCCGCTGAACATGGACGCCACGACGACGGAGCAGGTGACATCATGAACCCAAGCGTCGAATCCAAAACCAACCCCGCCATAGCCGGCAAGCCGCAAGCTTCTGTCTCCGACCCGACCCGCTTCATTTCGCTGGACGCGATCACGCGGCGCTTCTCGTCGATACCGCCGTTTTCCGAGCGGCTGGCCAAACGCATCACCGGCCAGAAGGCCAGCACCACGGTCGTGCATGCGGTCGAGGATGTTTCACTGACGGTAGCCAAAGGCGAGACGCTGGGTCTGGTCGGGGAGTCGGGTTGTGGCAAGTCCACGCTCGGGCGGGTTGCGGCGGGCATCCTCAGCGCAACCATGGGCGAGACCCGCATTGATGGCTCGGCGGTGATGCGTGATGGACGTAAAAACACGACACGCGTCCAGATGGTTTTCCAGGATCCGTTTGCCTCGCTCAACCCACGTATGCGCATTGGTGACACGATTGCCGAGGGCCCGATCGCGCACGGCCTGGTGAAGAAGTCCGAAGCTGCGGCCGACGTAGTGCGTTGGCTCGAGGCCGTGGGCCTGGACGCCGACGCAGCGCAGCGTTTTCCGCACCAGTTCTCGGGCGGTCAGCGCCAGCGCGTGGCAATTGCACGCGCTTTGGCGATGCGACCCGACGCGCTGATTTGCGACGAACCGGTGGCGTCGCTCGACGTGTCGATCCAGGCCCAGATCATCAACCTGTTTCTGCAGCTGCGCCGCGACCTGAACCTGACCATGTTGTTCATCAGCCACGACCTGAGCGTGGTGCGACATGTCAGTGACCGGGTTGCCATCATGTACCTGGGTCGCATCGTCGAACTCGGCGCGACAGAAGACATCTTCCAGTCACCTCGCCA
Organism: Burkholderiales bacterium; assembly: GCA_038326025.1. Classification (GTDB taxonomy): domain Bacteria; phylum Pseudomonadota; class Gammaproteobacteria; order Burkholderiales; family Burkholderiaceae_C; genus CAISIP01. Next base: position 39,675 of record JBBQJP010000027.1, on the reverse strand, counting down.
TCCATACACCCGCGCATTGCTCGATAGTGCACCGCGCCTGGCAGCCGATGGCGCGCCGGTACAGGAGATCCAGCCGATCAGCGGCGAGTTGCCCTCGCCCATCAACCCGCCGCCGGGTTGCGCGTTTCACCAGCGCTGCATATTTGCGCAGGCCCGTTGCCAGCAGGAACGGCCACTTTTGCGCCCGGTGGATCTGCAGCGCGAGGCCGCCTGCCATTTTCCGCTTCAGGAGACCCCCACATGAACCCGTCATCTGCAGAAAAGACACCACCCTGGGAATGGGAAGAGGCGCAGTGGCGCCAACGCGTCAACCATGTACGCGCGGGGCGCAGTCTGCGGCCTGACCAATGGCCGGGCGGCGCACGCTGCGCGGTGGCCTTGTCATTTGACAGCGACCACGAGACGAACGAATTGCGCGACGGTGGTCAGTCCATCGGCCGTTTGTCCTGGGGTCAATATGGCAGTCGCGTGGGTGTGCCCCGCATTCTGGAACTGCTGAAAAAAACCTCCGTACCTGCGACGTTTTTTGTGCCGGCAGTGGCGGCGTTGCTGCACCCTGAAGAACAAGTGCGCGTGATCGCCGAAGGCCATGAGATCGGCCTGCACGGCTGGATCCACGAACTCAACTCGGTTTTGCCGGAGGCGGTCGAACGGGATCTGTATCTGCGCTCAAGCGACGCGTTGACCAAGATCACCGGCGTGCGGCCAGTGGGCATGCGCACGCCGTCGTGGGATTTTTCTCCGTTCACCCTGAAGATACAGCGCGAGATGGGTCTGCTCTACGACTCGTCACTGATGGCCGACAACGACCCGTATGAACTCGAGGAGCATGGCGAACCGACCGGCATTGTTGAATTGCCGGTCGAATGGATCCGAGATGACGCGGTCTACTTCAACATGAACCGCTTCCAGGCGCTGCGCCCGTATACCGCTCCCACCACGGTGCTCGATATCTTCCGCCGCGAATTCGATGCTGCGTGGGACGAAGGCGGGCTTTTCCTGCTCACGATGCATCCGCATGTCATCGCTTACCGCTCGCGCTTGTTCATCCTCGAAGAACTGATACAGCACATGCAGGCAAAGGGGAGCGTGTGGTTCGCTACCCACCAGGACGTGGCCTCGCATGTGAAAGCGGCGGCAGGCTGACCCGTTGCGCCGGCCATCGGCCGTGCGCCTTGCCAGTCGCACGCGCGTTGGGGGCGACAGCGTTACGTGATTTCTCGCACCGTGGGTAGTGAGATCATGCAATAAACGTAGCGATACGTTACACAACCAGCCTGTTTGCGGCAGATGAGGTCGCATTTGCGCATGACTCCTACTACAGTCGGGAGCAACAAGGAGATTTCACCCGATGGTATTGAAGCGCTTCGCAACACATTTGTTTCTCACTATGGCCCTGGTCGGCCTGGCCCTGGTTCAAACCCCCGCCCTGGCGCGGGAGATGGTCAGCATCAAGGGCTCGGTCGTCAACATGCGTTCCGGCCCTGGCACAGGAAACCAGATTTTGTGGGAACTCGAACAGGGCTACCCACTGCAAGTGCTCAAACGCAAGGGCGACTGGCTGCAGGTGCGCGACTTTGAAAACGACAAGGGCTGGGTCGCCCGCCAGCTCACTGGCCGCACGCCACACCATATCGTCAAGGCACGCATCGCCAACATCCGCAGCGGCCCGAGCACACGTTACAAGGTAGTGGGCAAATCCGAACGCTACGATCTGCTGCGCACGCGTGGCAGCAAGGCGGGCTGGGTACGGGTGCAACGCGACGATGGCGTCAAAGGCTGGGTCTCGAAAAATCTGCTCTGGGGCTGGTGACCTCCACACTGGGCGACGGCTGCTGACCGCAGGCCCGCCGCCTTCCTACCGGACCGCAAGCTGCACTCCAGACGGCTTGCACCAGGGCGTCCGACGCCCATCGGCGTAGACAGCGACAATGGCGACCGGCCACGCCGGTCCGCCCTGTCCTGACTCCCTGATGCCGAACGACTCCCCTGCTTCCCACTCCGACGCTGCGCCCACCTCTGCCCTGGCCCCGTTGAGCCTGCCGGTTTTCCGGATGTTGTGGTTCACCTGGCTGGCCGCCAACATCTCGATGTGGATGAACGATGTCGCGGCCGCCTGGCTGATGACCTCGCTGACCACATCGCCTATCCTGGTCGCGCTGGTGCAGACCGCCTCCACCTTGCCGGTATTCCTGTTGGGCTTGCCCAGTGGCGCGCTGGCCGATATCCTGGACCGCAAGCGTTTCTTCCTGCTGACGCAGTTGTGGGTGGCGGTGGTCGCCTTGATTTTGTGCGCCACGGTGATCGCCGGCTGGATGTCGCCGCCGCTGCTGCTGGCCATGACCTTCGCCAATGGCATCGGACTGGCACTGCGTTGGCCGGTGTTCTCGGCCATCGTGCCCGAACTGGTGCCACGCAACCAGTTACCGGCAGCGCTGGCCCTGAACGGGGTGTCGATGAATGCCTCGCGCATCATCGGGCCGCTGGTGGCTGGCGCGCTGATCGCCAGCCTGGGCAGCGCCTACGTGTTCATGCTCAATGCGGTGTTGGCCATCGGCGCCGCGGTGGTGATTTCGCGCTGGAAGCGCGTGCCAACGCCGCATCCGCTGGGTCGCGAAAAACTGCTCAGCGCGATGCGCGTGGGCATGCAGTTCATGGCGCAATCGACCCATCTGCAAGGGGTACTGGTGCGCATATGCCTGTTCTTCTTTCATTCGACCGCGCTGATCGCACTGCTACCCCTGGTGGCGCGCGACCTGCCCGGCGGTGATGCAGGCACCTTCACGCTGCTGCTGGCCTCTATGGGCTCAGGCGCCATTGTTGCGGCCCTGAACATGCAACGCCTGCGCAAGTACTGGTCGCGTGATGGCCTGGTGTTTCGCGGCGCAGCGCTGCAATCCCTGGCCATGGTCATTGTGGCTTATGCACCCCATGCGGCGGTGGCGTCGGCTGCCATGGTGGTGGCCGGCATGGCCTGGATCACCACCGCCAACACCTTGAGCGTTTCGGCCCAATTCGGCTTGCCCGACTGGGTGCGCGCGCGCGGCATGTCGATGTACCAGATGGCCATCATGGGCGCCAGCGCCGGCGGCGCCGCCATCTGGGGCCAGGTCGCCACGCATTACACGATCACCGCCAGCCTGGTGGCGGCGGCGATCACCGGCGTGATCACGATGTTGCTGGCCAACCGCTGGATGGCCGACAGCCAGACCGCAGAAGACCTGACGCCGTCTTCGTTGTTCAAATTGCCGGTGGTCAAGCATCCGCCCGGCCAGGGTCGGGTCGTGCTGACGATCGAATACCGGATCGACCCCGCGCGGGCGGACGAATTCAGGTCGCTGATGCGTGTCAGCCGACGCAGCCGGCTGCGCCATGGCGCCCTGTCCTGGGAACTGCTGCGCGACGTCCACGACCCCGGACTTTTTGTTGAACAGATCGTCGACGAGTCGTGGACCGAACACTTGCGCCGCTTCGACCGGGTGACCACGGCCGACGTGGCGCTACGCGACCGTAAACAGTCGTTTCACATCGGCGGCGCGCCGCCGGTGGTCAAGCGCCGCATCATCGAATCGATTGTGACGGGCGAATCACACTGAGCGTGTGGCAAGCGACTACCGACGCAATCAACCGTCAGTCAGGGCGCATCTTCGTATCCGGCTCCGGTTCCGGTTTCGGTGGCAGGTCTGGCGGCTCGCGCCCTGGCGGGTCTTTGTGTTGCGTGTTCATCGTCAGCGTCCTCGTTCAAGTAAACGGTTCAGGTCCGCCGCCGGTACTGCCCGGCTTGGCGTCTGCGCAAGCACCATCGACCCGGTGGTCGGCAGCGTATTGCATGCGAAATTTTGACACGCCGATCGAGGGTCATCGTTGCGGGGGTGGCAAGGCCTTACATTCAAGGCATGCACAATCCCGAGACCCCGAAGCAAAAGCCGTTTTCCATGATCCGCGAGTTCCAGCTGGCCGACTGGTTCACGCTGGGAAACGCCTTATGTGGCACCGGCGCCATCTTTTCCGCAATCTCCTTCGTGCAGACCGGCCTGTCGATTCACCTGCATTTTGCGGCGGCTCTGATCTTCGCAGCCTTGGTATTCGACGTGCTCGACGGTCGCGTCGCCCGCTGGCGACAGCAGGCCTCCAGCCTGGGCCGTGAGCTTGATTCGCTGGCCGATGTAATCTCGTTTGGCGTGGCGCCGGCCATGCTGGCTTATGCCTGTGGCATGCAGGGGTTTTTCGACCGCATCGTGCTGGCCTACTTTGTCGCCTGTGGTGTGTCACGGCTGGCACGCTTCAACGTGACGGCCGAGGCCATGACGGACGACAGTGGCAAGGTCAGCCATTTTGAAGGCACCCCGATTCCGACCTCGGTCGTGCTGGTTGTGATGCTGCAGGCGGCCGCCTGGACTGGCGCCATCCGCCAGGATCTGTGGTTCGGCGAAACAGCCATCGCCGGGTTGACGCTGCATCCCCTGGTACTGGTGTTCGCAGTGTCGGGCTCGCTGATGATCAGCCGCATCCGCATTCCCAAACCCTGAGAAGGCCCCTTGGTCGGCAATGGCCCTTGCTTCGGCTACCTTGCCAATCAACGCCTTCTCGACGCAGTCCGCGCACCATGACTTCTACCGTCGTATTCCAGGATCAGGTCACCGCACCGGCCATTTTTCAGGACCGCGTGCTGCGCGCCGCGCAGGTACTGCAATCGGCGGGAGTCGGCGACGGGGATGTGGTCGCACTGCTGATGCGCAACAGCCCGCAGATGCTGGAACTGATGCTGGCAACGCGCTGGCTTGGCGCGATGTGGTGCCCGATCAACTGGCACTTCAGGACCGACGAAGTGCAATACATCCTGGACGACAGTGGCGCGCGGGTTTGGGTGGCCGACGCCGACCTGCTGCAAAGCTTGACCGGCCTGCGCCAAGCGACCACGGCGACCTTCGTACATGGCACCGTCGATGGGGCATCGCAGTCTGACGGTCCGGCGCTTCAGAACTGGGAGCAGGCACGCGACCACGCATGCCCGTGCGCCGAGCCGGCGCGCCGACCCCGTGGCCCCATGTTGTACACCTCGGGCACCACCGGACGCCCCAAGGGGATTCGCCGTGCGCCGGCCAGCCCCGAGCAGATCACGCGAGGCCAGCATGTGTTGCGCCAGGTGCTGGGATTCGTGCCCGGCATGCGCGCACTGGTCAACGCGCCGATGTACCACAGCGCGCCCAATTCGTTCTGCGTTGGAGCCGCGCTGGAGAACGCCGAGTTGTACATCGAGCCGCGTTTTGACGCCGAGCACACGCTGCGTTTGATAGCGCGCCATCGCATCACCCACGCCTACCTGGTTCCCACCATGTATGTGCGTTTGCTGGCCTTGCCCGAGGCCGTGCGCCAGTCTTACGACCTGCGTTCAATCCGGTTCGTGTCGTCCACCGGTTCGCCCTGTGCGCCCGAGGTCAAACGCGCCATGATCGACTGGTGGGGCCCTGTGATCCATGAGGCTTACGGCTCCAGCGAACTGGGCTACATGACGCTGCTCAATAGTGCCGACGCGTTGCGCAAGCCCGGATCGGCGGGGTGTCCCTTGGACGGTGTCGAGATGGCTATCCTCGATGAACAAGGCCATAGTCTGGCGCCGGGCCAGGTCGGCCTGATCCATGTTCACCAACCCGCCTATGCCGACTTCACCTACGCCGGCAACGACGACGCGCGCCACGCCATGGAACGCGCAGGACTCAAGACCATGGGCGATCTCGGTTATCTGGATGAAGACGGGTTCCTGTTCATTGTCGACCGGGCGTCCGACATGGTGATTTCGGGCGGGGTCAACATCTATCCCGCCGAGATCGAACTCGTGCTGCAGCGCATGCCAGGTGTCGCCGATTGCGCGGTCTTCGGCATACCCGATACCGAATTCGGCGAAGCCCTCGCCGCTGTGGTGCAGCCACTACCGCAGGCGACGCTGGATGCGGACCAGGTCATCGCGTTTCTCAAGCCGCATCTGGCCGGCTACAAGATGCCGCGCATCGTCGATTTCGGGATCGAGATGCCGCGTGAGGACACCGGCAAGATCTTCAAGCGCAAATTGCGCGAACCCTACTGGAGTGGCGTCAAGCGGCGCATCTGAACCCGGCGCAGCGCGCGGCCGCGTGACACTTCATGCGACACGTTGCCAGAACCACGCAATACCCAGCCCCATCAGCAAAACCGATCCGCCCCGCACCACGACAGGCAAGTACCAGCGGCGGGTCATCAGCCATTGCGCCAACAGCACCCAGGCCGCAACCGCCATCAATTGCCCGGTCTCGACACCGAGGTTGAAGCCGACCAGGGCCCAGCCCAGCAAACCATCGGGCGCCGACGCCTCCTGCAGCAGACCGGCAAATCCGTAACCGTGCACCATGCCAAACGCCAGTGCCAACCACTCAATGCGCAACCCGGCAATCGGACGCAGATTGAGCGCGGCCGTGGCGACGATGGACAAGGCAATCACCGGCTCGACCCAGGTTGGCGACGCTTGCGTCAAGCCCAGCGTTGCCAGGATCAACGTCAATGAATGCCCGAGCGTGAAGGCCGTGACGGTGCGCAGCAACGCCAGCCAGTTGGCGCGGTTCTGCGTGGGTGGCCCTGCGCTGCCACCCGCCTGAACCGGCCGGCGCGAACGCAGTTGCAGTTGCATGCGCAAAGGCAGCACCAGTGCCAACAGAAACGCCAGATGGTCATACCCCTGCAACAGATGGTGCATGCCGAGAAGGAAATAGCCCTGCAACGTGGCCCAGCGCCCGGAGCGCACCGTGTCGTCAGTGGCCGTGCCATCGACACGCCGTGTCGCACGCAAGGGCACTCCCTGCGCTTGTTGCGGCGATGCCGTCATCAACAGGTCCACGTTGTCGATGCGGCCCGCGATCAGCACACGGTGATTCGCATCCTGCGCACTGAAAAGCGTGTAGCGCAGGCTCACAGCATCGGCGGGCGCGCAACGGGCGGTTGCCGCCGCGCGCAAATAGCTGCCATCGCTGCGCCGCTCCAGGCCATCGGCTTGCCATCGCAAGGTACAAGCCTGCTCGGATGTGCCGCTGACCGAACCGGCTGGCGAAGTCGACATGTCGCCACTGGCGCCAGATGCGAGGCGCACGGTCTGATCCAGCAGCGCGAGCAACTGCGGGGTAGCGTGTTTGAGCTCACCCCAGGTGATGCGCGCATCACCGTCAGCGTCGACGGCCACGACCTGGTCGAGGTCGCGCAGTGCCACCGACAACACGAAACGAAAATCCTGCGCCGAAGCGCCTTGCTTGTCAGCACCACCAACGACTCCCGCAGGCGCAGCACCTTCGTCAACCGACTGGCGCACGTCGAGATACGCGTCGCTGCCCTTGTGGGCGAATGCAAGCGGCGCTCCGGCGCACATCAGCACCAGGCCCAGAATCGCGGCGCGCCAAACGCCGCAGGCGCGCTGCGCGCTCACGAAGACACCTTGGGGTCGGCCGGGCCACCAGCCGGCGCACGCAAATTATCCAGTCGCTGATCGTGCAATCCGCTGGTCCGGCGCTGGTCCTGCAGGCGCCTCCAGGCTGCCACATCGCCGGATTGTTGTGCGCTGGTCAGCGCAAGCCACCAGTCCACCGGTTCACGTTGCAGCTGAAGATTGCGCTCGGCCAGTCGCAACGCCTGCTGCGGATCGTCATCCAGCCACAACGCGATCAAGCCGGCTTCACGACCGTGCAGATCAGGGTTGTCGCCACGCCTGCGCAACTCGGCAGTACGGCTGCGTAATTCATCGCGGATGCTGCTCCAGCGTTTGTCGCCCATTATTCGCCAGGCGCTGGCCTGACGCAGCAGGACCGCATCGGTCAACGGCAAGGGCTCCAGCACGCGCAATGCTGGCTCGGCCTTGCCGGTGCGCAGCAGCAGGTCACTGAAGGCGACCGCGGTGTACAGATCGTGTTGGGCGTCGAGGCTCGAGCGGTAGGCTGCCAGCGCCGGTGCATCGCGCCCGGCACGCTCCAGACTTTCTGCCAACAGGGATAACAGCCAACTGCGTCGCGCTGCGTCCGCGGCAACGTCGGCAAGGCGCTGCAATCCCTGCGTCGCGGCTGCATGTTGGCCCTGCAAAGACACGGTCTCGAGCCGGCAAGCTTGTGCATACCAGGTTATGCCCGTCCGTGCCACCGCATCGCAGGCACGCAAGGAAGCTGGATAGTCAGCCTGCAGGCGCGACAACGCGGCAAGCTCGAGCCAGGCCTGCGCGTGACCGGGCGCGCGGGTCACCACAGCGGTGAGCAAGCGGCGCGCCGCGTCAAACTCATGCCGACCCTGCTGGACCGTGGCCTGCAACACCACCAGATCCGGTGGTGCGTCGGCACTATCCCACCAAGGTGCGAGTATGGCCTGGGCACGCCCCCAGTAACGGGTGTCGCCTGTCTGACGCGCCAAGGTGATCTCGCCCTGGACCTGGCGCATGACGATCGCCAGATCCACGTTGGCCGACTGTGTTGCCGACGGCAGCGGCCGGCGCATGGTGGGCGCCGCCAGCGTTTCCAGTACCTCTTCGTCAGAACGGGGCAGCATTTCCGTGGCGGCCCAGACAGCGTCGTTAGCCATTACCAGCGCCAGAGACAGAACCACCAGCCCATGAAACGTGGGGTGTTTGCGCGGAATTTTCATGACTGGCGACCCTGATCCGTTACAGCGGCGACGGTTCAGCAGTGTCGTCCACCGCCAACGTCAGAGAGTTGATGTCGATGGGATCGCTGGTCTCGCTGGTGCCTGCGATCAGGCCCTTCATGAAGTCCAGCAATGCAGACACACTCTGGCTGATGTCGGGCGGTGGAGCATTTCCCCCGCCCACGCCTCCGCCTCCCCCGCCACCACATGCGCCCAGAACCAGCGTCGCGCTCAGCAGGATCGCCAGAGTGATTTTGCGTTTGTTTTTCATGATTACTCCTGGTTCGGGTCGTTTACATGGCACCCGGATTGGGCACGTTCAGATACGGAAACACCGGCAGGAACGGCACAGTGGCCTGGTCCACCGCGTCGTGGATGTTCGCGGAGCTGGCACCCAGCGGCACACTGGCCGGCTTGCACATCGACGTAGCACCTGTCACACCCGGAATGCTGTTGAGCTTGAGTGCGTCGTTGTCGCCATTGATCACGCACAAGCCGCCGAGCATGGCCACCAATGCGATGTCGACCACATCGTCCTTGGGCCTGCGGCCGTTAGGGAAACCGGCGTTGTCGCTACCTCCAGCCAGTGCGTTACCCGCCACACCCAGCCGGTTCTGCATTGCAAACTGCACCGGCGATACGGCGGTATTGAGGCGCAACATCTCGGACGGTTTTGGATTGACGGTCGGCTTGTTGACGCCTGTGATACCCGTCAGAAACGTGGTGGCCAGGTCGGTGCGCGGAAAGTTCGTCGGCGCCACGTTCGCATTGAGCACCACACCCAGCAAGGCCGGCAAGGTCGGGTTTGTCACGTAGGTCAGGAACTGCGCGTCGTCCTTCGGGCTCGACGCATTGAACTTGTCTTTGTCCGGCAGGCCGATCACCACTTCGTTGACCAGCGGATTGCCCAAACGAGAGACCTGTGTCCAGGCGCCGCCGGCTTTCTCGGCCTTGTCATTGCCAGCGCCCGGATTACCGTTAAGCAAACGTGCCTGGCGCATGCTGGCCGTGCTCCAGCCACCAATGACAGCTTCGCCGTTGGCCGTCAGGCAGTCCTTGTGGACCTCGAGCGCAAGCGTCGTGACATTGGTTTTCTGGATGTAATGCTGGCCGTTGTTACCCGCCGCATCCTTGTTGGCCGGATCCAGCAGGAACGCTGCTGGCGCATTGACCAGGTCGAAGATCGTGCCCAGGTTGACCGCGAAACCTTCCGCGCGCTGGCCGACAAACACCTTGCCCTGGTCCTTGCCGACCGGGCATCCGGGAATGGTCACTGTGTGCACATGTTGCCCGGCATAGGTCGGGTAGTCGGCGATGGTCTTGGTGCCGATGTTGTCCACCGGCTTCTCGAACGTGCTGCTGCCACCGGTCGTCTTGACCAGGGGCATGCCAAGGGTCTTGCGCCGTTCGCCCCGCACCATGCTCACGGTGTAGCTCTCGTTGACATTGAGCGCGGCGGCATTCAAGCCGCTGACGGCGCCGGACTGGATCAGGGGAATCGCTACGCTGGCGCCACCGATCGTCAACGCAGTCGACTTCAGGCTGTTCTTGAAGCGGAACTGGAACGTGATGTCTTCGACGGCATCGCCGTTGTTGTCGATATGCATCTCATACAAGGCGTTCGGGTCGAGCGAGAAATAGTTGGGTCCGCCATAGGGTCCCTGCAGTGGCTGGTAGTTGGCCAGCAGCGTCACATAGTCGGAGCGGCCGCCGCTTCCATTGGGTGCGATGCCTTCGTAGCTGCGGAACATGTAGAAGTCGGTTCCGTCGACCTTGGGACTGGTCGTGATGAACGGCGCCTCGCGATGGCTGGAGGCAAAAGCGCTTCCGGCTGCAAGCAGCAACAGGCAGGCGCAAGAGATTCGGCTTGTCTTGAATGTCATGGGGGGTCTCCTGGGCAAGGGTCATACAGCGGACGCTGCATGATGAATACGCGTCAGAAACCCGATCGGATTCAAATTTGTGAAATATTTCTGCGATTCCTTGATCCGTGGCTTGCATCGCATACCGGGATAAAGGGTCTGCGGTGTGCGGCACCATCAAAGTCACCTACGTAGTGCTTGCTGCACATGCCGATCAAGCGCGACGGCCCATCAAGCCCCGGCTGATGAAAAACACACGCAGCCCGACTCCGCATCGGATTCAGATTACCCCCTGACTGCAGTCGGGCATGTTACTGGCACATCCAAAAAATTGACTGTCGCGTACTACCCACATGCCTCATGTGCCTGACGCCGCGATTCAATGACCTGTCCGACGACGCCCCCACCCGAAGAACGCGCCCTTCGCTGCAGCGCGAGGCGTGCTACATACCTGCCGCGGCCCTCATTCGCATGGCGCGCGACAGTCACTTCGAAAATTCCAGCAGCGGCAGAACGCGTTGCACACGCGCGCCCAGCGGTTTCACCGGACAATCTGCCGATGAACATGCCGCTGCAATCCCAGGACCCTGAATTGATGCAATTGCTCGACCGTGTTGCGCAGCAGGATGGAGTAGCGTTCAAGCAGCTGTATGAATTGTGCTCGTCCAAGTTGTACGGCCTGGCCATCCGGGTGGTCGACAACCGCGTATGGGCTGAAGACGTGTTGCAGGACGCGTTCATGGTGATCTGGCGCACCGCCGGTGATTATCGCGCGTCGCTGAGCCCGCCTATGGCCTGGATGGGCCTGATCGTGCGCAGCCGCGGCCAGGACTTTCTGCGCCGGCGCGCCAGCCAGCGCAGCCACCTGACCCAGGACATCGATGACACCATGGCCGAGACATTGGTCAATGACACACCCTCACCGATGGACACAGCGCAGGCCAGCGAGCAGGCCTGGGCATTGCACCAGTGTCTGCAGAAACTCGAGAACCGCCAGCGCGAGGTGGTCAGCCTGTCGTATATGCGCGACCTCAGCCAGAGCGAACTGGCAGCGCAGCTGAAGCTGCCACTGGGCACCGTCAAGACCTGGATCCGGCGTGGCCTGGAGCAGCTGCGTAACTGTATGGCCCGATTCGCCTGAGGCGCGCGACATGGACCTGACCCGCAACCCCGAACTACTCGACCGACTGGCGACCAGCTATGCGCTGGGTACCTTGCGCGCTGGCGCACGCCGCCGATTCGAAACACTGGCACGTGAAAACGCCGCAGTACGTGCTGCCGCCCTGATGTGGCAGACCCGCCTGTCCGGCCTCAACGAACTGCAAACACAACAGGCACCCGACCCGGTGGTCTGGACCCGTATCGACAACCTGGTGCAAGCTGAAAAGCAGAACCAGGTCTGGCTGACCCAACGCGATGCGGCCGGCCACGCGTCGAAAGCCGATTCCCCCACGCCATGGTGGGCCCGCCTGGGCTGGTGGCGCGGGGCATCCGCGGCCGGTGCTTTTGCCACGGTACTGGCAGTCGTCACCGGCTGGAACCTGCACGCGCAGCGCGGCGATGAAGTCGCGCAATTGCAGGCCCAGCTGCGCGCCGTGCCACAAGACGCATATGTCGCGGTGCTGCAGGACGACAAGTCCACCGCATCCATGCTGGTGACCTTTGATCCGCGCAACAACAGGCTCACGTTGCAACGGGTCGGCAACTACCAGGAAGCGGCCGACCGCTCGCTGCAACTGTGGGCATTGCCAAGCGAAGGCAGCCCGCGCTCGCTCGGTGTGCTGGACCGCGACAAGCTGCTCAAGCTGGTCGCCGGCGAATCCGATGTGCGCAATGTGCCCACGCTGGCGATCAGTCTGGAGCCCAAGGGCGGCGTTCCCAGCGCCGGCGGGCCGACCGGTCCGGTGCTGTTCTCGGGCACTTTGATACCGAAGTTGTAGGCGGCTGACGGGGCGTGTCGATGGCGCTATCCGCCATTCGGCGCAAAATCGGTGGTATCGGGGACGAATATAGGGTGCAGCCGGACGCGCCGTCAGGTTGCGACAAGCTGTCTCCGTCAGGAGAAGCCGGATGCCCACGTCCACACCCGCCCTGAACCGCGCCACGGTCGATACGCTGCTGGCCAGCGCGATTCTTGCGCCGTCGAGCCACAACACACAACCCTGGCTGTTTCGCTCCGATGGCGCGCACATCGAACTGCTGGCGGACCGCATGCGCGCACTGCCGGTGAACGACCCCCATGACCGTGAACTGACCATCAGTTGTGGCTGCGCATTGTTCAATCTGCGCGTGGCGGCAGCTGCCGCCGGCTGGCAGGCGCATGTGACACTCGCGCCGGACCATGCCGACGCCGATCTGCTGGCCCGCGTGACCCTTGTGCCTGACCGGACACCCGATCCAGTGGGCAGGCTGCAGCCCCGCATCAGCGCGCGGCGCACCTACCGGCGCCGCTTCACGAATCGACCGGTGGACATGATTGCGACCATGGAACTGGGTGCATCCGTCCAGGCCGAAGGCGCGCGGCTGGCGGTTCTGTCCGAACCGGAACAACGCCATGCGGCCGCCGCACTGGTATCGGCAGGTGACGCATCGTTATGGTCCAGTCCGAGCTGGCGCCGCGAACTGGCCACATGGATGCACCCGCGCCGACGTGGTGACGGACTGGTCGTACCCGCGCTGGCCATATCCACGGCACAACTCGTGGTGCGCAGCTTTGACATGGGGCATGGTGTTGGCGCCAAGGACCGCGAACTGGCCGATGCGTCACCGTTGCTGACGGCGATATTGACACCAGGCGACGCGCCGGCCGATTGGCTGGCGACAGGCCAGGCCTTGCAACACGCACTACTGGTCGGCCTGACACACGGTTTGCAGGCCTCTTACCTGAACCAGCCGGTGCAGGTGCCCGACTTGCGACCCCGCTTGCAGACCCTTTGCGGCCGTGTCGGAATACCGCAGCTGTTGCTGCGCTGGGGTATTCCGCAAACCATCCTGCCGGCGTCGCCGCGTCGTGCATTGGACGCGGTGATGTGGTCGGCATAACCGGAGCCCCCCACGGCAGCAGTCGTCAGGTTCGGGGCCGGCCAAACGGTGTTTGGCCGCGCCAGTAACGCATCACCAGCCAGCCCCCGAGCAAACCGCCCAGATGCGCGAAATGCGCGACACCACTGGCGGTGCCAGTCACGCCCAGCAAAAGCTCGATACCACCATACAAGGCGACAAACACCGGCGCCGGCATCGGGATTGGCGGTATCAGCGGCGTGATCTTGCGCCGCGGGAACACCATCGCAAAACCGATCAGCAGGCCGAACAAGCCACCCGAGGCGCCAACGGTCGGATTGTTGACCCCCAACAAACCCGTCACGAGCAACTGCGCCAACGCTGCAACCAGCACACTGACGCCATAAAAGACCAGCATGCGGCGCGTGCCCCAGACACGTTCGAGTTCGGCGCCGAACATCCAGACGCCGAACATATTGAACGCCAGATGGGTCAGCCCGCCATGCAGGAACGCATAAGTGACCAGCTGCCAGGGTCGGAACAAGCCGGTATCCCATGGCCACAAGGCGAAAATTCCAATGATGTTGGGACCGAGTTGCTGCCCAAAAAAGAAGATAAGAACATTGGCGGCCAGCAGGGCCTGGGTGACAGGTGGCATCAGGTAGTCCTCATGGACAGGTAATCAGGGTTGGATGGCGAGGAATGCGCGCCACGTGGGCGCCCGGCATCCGCAATCCACGGCCGGCCGCTCACACACGGGCTCATGAACGATTGTGACCGAGTTCGCCAGGTAGCTCCGGGGCAGAGCGACGCACCAACATGGGGCGTACCAGCCCCCACCAATACATTCACGCGTCGGCAATGGTGTAATTGGCGTTGTCCCGGAAATTCCCGTTCCCGGTGGACGCCAACCTATCCCGAGCCCGACCCCGACACATGACCGTTGATGATGCCTATGCCGAACTCGGCCTGTCCCCTGGCGCGGACCTGGCGCAAGCGAAGGCCGCCTGGCGCAACCTGGTGTCGCGCTGGCATCCCGATCGCAATGGGCACGCCGACGCATCGGCCCGCATGCAGCGCATCAACCGGGCACTGGAACAGATCCGACACGCGACAAGTGATGGCGTCAGGCCGGCGACACCTCGACCGGGCTCCGCAACCCGGTCCGCGCCTTCACGCACCGTCCATCGACGCGTCCAGCTGACCCTGGAAGAGGCGGCTGCCGGTTGTATCAAGGTGCTGGAGGGCACCGTGGTCGACACCTGTGCCGGCTGCGCCGGAACCGGCCAGACGCTCAAGCCGCAAACCTGCAAGGCCTGCGAGGGCGAGGGCAAGGTGCACGAACGGACCTGGTTCGGCTGGTACGGCCCGGCCATGGCTTGCACGGCCTGCGATGGCAGCGGCCATTTGCGCCCGCAGTGCGTTGCCTGCGCAGGCAGTGGCAAGATGGAAATGGCCAGCTACCGCCTGTCGGTGCGATTGCCCGCCAACATACGCAGCGGCGACATGTTGCATGTTGCGCCGGGTCGTACGCGCACGGCTGTGGCGCTGGACATCACGGTCGAGGTCTTGCCCCACGCTTACCTGGTGCGCGACGACGACGGCACTGTGCGCTGCGAGTTGCCGGTGGACGGCTTTGCCTGGATCGCCAATCGCAGCATCGAGATCCCGACCTTGCAGGGCCTGCAAGTGCTCGGCCTGCAACGCGGTCAGGTTGTCTACCGGCTGGCCGGCAAGGGCTTCCTCGCAGACAAGGGCGGCCAGCGGGCCGACCAGATCGTGATCATCGTGCCGCAGTTCCCCGCGCAATTGAGCCGCGAGCAGGAACGCCTGCTGGACAAACTCGCGGCCAGCTCGGCGGGCGGACGCAGGCGCTGAACCACTGCGCCGGATAACCCGGCGCGATGCGGCGCAGCGTCAGACCAAGGCCAGCTCGACCTCGCCCAGCCCGGTGAAAACCATCTTCACGGTGTCTCCGGCGCCCAACCACAAGGTCTTGACCAGGCTGCCGGTCATGACGATTTGTCCGGCGCGCATACCTTGCCCGCGCGCGGTCAGGTGCTCAGCCAACCAGAGCAACGCGAGGTGGGGATGGCCGAGCACGTCGGCACCGGTGCCGGCAGCGACCTCATGGCCGTTGATCAGCGCACGACCGCGTACCGCACCCAAGTCGGCCAGTGCGGACCGCGGCACCGGCTTGCCCAGCACACAACCGGCGGCGAAAAAATCATCGGCCACCAAGGTCGGCGCACCCAGCGTTTCCCATTTCGCATAACGGTCGTCGACGATCTCGATGGCCGGGTAATAACACTCGATGGCCTGCGCAAGGTTTTCTTCCGTGAGTGGCGCGCCGTCTAGCGGCAGGTCGCGGCCCAGGCGCACTGCGATTTCGCACTCGACACCGACGCGCACATAGTCGCCGGCCTGCAGCGCTACGCCGCTGTCATGGACGCGGCCGGCAAATATGCTGCCAGCACAAGGATGGGGAATCGACAGGTACTGCTGCATCACAACGCTGGTGCAGCCGATTTTGTAGCCGACACATGCACCGAGCTCTGGCTGCAAAAGATTGCGCAGCGCCTCCTGCACGTCATATCCCACGGTGAGATTCTGTGGCGCGATATCGGCCGTGAGGGCCGGCATTGGCGTGCGCGCCAAGCGTGAGGCGGCTAAGGCCCGGGCGGCGGCAACGGTCTTGTCCATGGGTACGTCCTTCTTTATGCAGCTGCTATTGGTTACTTGTACAGGATATGCCATGCTCGCTCCTCAACACCCACCGCACGATCATCGGAGGTTCGAGCATGCCCGCGAAATTGTCCCGTCGTACGCTGATCTCCAGCGCAGCCGCCGTCCTATTGCCGCTTCCCGGACTGCTGCGCGCGCAGCACTTCGGTCATCACCAGGGCCAGTTCGAACGGCTCAACCAGCCTGGTCTGATCGACTTGCCGGCCATGCATGCCCAACATGCGGTCTTTGAAAGTCCGGCACCCAAAGCGGCCATTCAGGGCAACTGGCGCGTACGGGCGCCGCTGCCGATCCCGCGCACCGAAATGGCCTGGGCGGTCGCCTATCGCAACCGCATGCACCTGGTCGGTGGTTACGCGCAGCAACGCGTCGACCGACCCTACCACCATGCTTACGACCCGGCCACCGATCAATGGCACGAACTGGCACAGTTGCCCCGTGGCGCCAACCATGTCGGTATCGCGACGCTGGGCGAGCGCCTGTATGCGTTTGGTGGCTTCACCGAGCAGAACCGCACACCACACGACGAGGCTTTTGCATTCGACGGTGACAAGTGGCAGGCAGTGCGCCGTCTGCCCGAGGCCTGTGGTGCCATGGCCTGCATAAAGCTGGGCCAGCGCATCCACATCATCGGTGGCGCGATCGGCAGCGAAATGCGTCGCTCGATCGACTGGCACCTGGTCTACGACCCGCAAGCCGATCGTTACGAGCGACGCCAGCCCTTACCCGTCGCGCGCGACCACCTTGGCATCGTGGTGGTGAACAACGCCATCCACATCATCGGCGGGCGCGTGGACTCGTTCCATACCAACAGCAACTTGCACCACAGTTATGACCTTGCCACCGATCGCTGGAGTTTTCGTACGCCATTACCAACCGCGCGGTCCGGCCAGGGCTGCGTGCTTTATCGCGGCAAGGTGTTTGTCATGGGCGGCGAAGGTACGAACCGCGTTTACGGCCAGAACGAATCCTGGGACCCGCTGGCGGACCGCTGGGAATCCCACGCGCCGATGATGACACCGCGCCATGGCATGGGGGCGGTGGTGCTGGGGGACTCGATTTACGTTGCAGGCGGTGGGCCGCAAATGGGGGGCGGCGTGAAAAGTGCGATCAATGAGGCGTTTACGCTGGGGTGAAGCCAGCACGGTTGAAGCTGCAGCGGCAAAAGTTCATGTGGTCGCCCATCGCCTGAGCTGCGATTGGCCCAGGCAACGACTCCTTAGGGTACTTCGATATCAGAGATCGAGCACAACCCAGGCCGGGTCGTGGTCAGACCCGTCGCCGCCATGTTTTGTACGCCGGTCGATGTGTGCCGAGCGCAGGCTTGGTGCAAGCGACCGAGACAACCAGATTTGATCGAACAGCGCATAAACCGGCGGCACAGGCCCCGGCGGGTTGAACCGGTGCGTCCACATGGGGTTGGCCGGTCCGGGGCCCTGGCCACTTGTTTCGGGCTTGGCGGCACGGGTCTCCAGCGCAGCAACAAGACCATTGTGCAGCGGGTCGCCATCGACGACGAGCATGGGTGCCAGATCGGCACTGTCGGGCGGATCGTTCATATCGCCGACCAACACGAACTTCGCGCCGCGGCGCTCCTCGGCCGACAGGATGCGGGCGATCACCTCGGCCTGGCGACGACGTCGGGCATTGGCCCGCGCGGCACCCGCAACCGGATCATCGCCCGCGGGAATGAAGTGGCTCTTCAGATGGGTGTTGTAAAGGGTCAGCAACTTGTCGCCCCGGTCATCGAGAATCCGCACGCCCAGCAGATCGCGGCCAAAAACCCGGTGCTGTGGCGCATCAGGGTGCGTGGCGGCCTGGTGCGAGACCATGGGACCGAGAGGCAGTTTGGATAGCACGCCCACGTCGATCATCCGGGGATCGTTGCCCTCGATCAGCGCCACGTTCGAATACAGGCCCCCCAGGTGGTCCCGGTTGAACTCGCGCAGGATCTCGATGTGCTCGATCTCCTGCACAGCGAGCACGTCCACATTCATCTCGCGAATCCGCCGCGCGATGTCCGCGGTCTCGTCCGGTCTCTTGGCTTTGACCAGCCGACCCATGAAGGTACGTGCCTGCACGTCGCCCTGGCTGAAGGTCAGCTCGATTCCGCCAGCCTCATGTGGCGGCAACGCCACAATTTCCGCCTGGAAGTTGTAACGCGAGAACAGGTTGTTGAGGTTGAAGGTTCCGATGGTGATGGACATGATGGCGACGCTCCTGGGCTATCAGTGGCAGGCAGGGCCGGCGAGCCCATCCCTGCGTCGAGTCGTGACGGCACCTGTCGGGATGGCCGGTTCCGAAACCATCTTCGCATGCCCGATTCCGGGGATCAACTACGGGTTCCGACGTTACTGGGCCCCTTCATTTGATAAGGTACGCTTCGTATGTTGCACATCCGATACCCATCTTTACCCATATCGTGGCGGGCGCTCTGATGACGCTGCGCCGGCCGTTCCAGTTTGTGGCGCGCCTGCGCGGACGGAGCTGGCACCGGCGATCAGCCTTTGACGTCCGCGTTTTTCCCGACACGGGCATGGCCTTTGCAGGCACCGCCGAAGCGCTAGGCGCGGGTCTGACGGAGTATCCATTGGGCACACCTGTTTTCGGCCCGACCGAAATGAAAGGCAGGGCCCATGTCACCGCGGTGTGCAGCAAAGGCGGCCGCCTGTTGCCGGTTACCGCAACACTGGCCGCGGCGCTACGCCGGACTCACCTGGACTCGGCCGACCAGTTGCCGTACCAGGCCTTGAAGCGCGCCCATTGCGCATCGGTATAACGGCGCTGGCTTTCCGACAGCTCGTCGCTGGCGTTGAAATGCAAGGCGTATTCCGGATGACCTGCCAGCACCATCAGATGCTTGTAGTACAGCACCAGATCGACTCCCTCGTCGAAGGTCGACAACACGAACAAGGCATGGTCGAGTTCGCGCGCGCGCCGCTCGGCCGCAGGGTCACCTTTGGCGGCTGCCTGGCACAGGGCCACCAGGTGCAGAACTTCGACAGGTAATGCGTTGCCGATCCCTGTGATGGCCCCGACGGCTCCGCAGTTCACGAAGCCATGCACGACCTGCGTATCGACGCCGACCATCAGCACCAAGGCCGGGTCGCGGCTGGTGATGTGGTTGGCCGCATAACTGAGGGCTGCTGCGCCACCGAATTCCTTGAACCCGACCAGGTTCGGGAAACGCGCACGCAAGTCAAAGAACAGATCGGCGCGGGTCTCGTAACCGTAATGCGGGCTGTTGTAGATGACGGTTGGCAGCCCACTGCCGGCCTCGAGTACGCCTTCGAAATGCGCACGTTGCGCTGCCACCGAACTGCCACGCGACAACACGCGCGGAATCGCCATCAGGCCACTGGCACCGACCTGCCGGGCATGCGCCGCCAATGCCGCTGCCCGCGCCGGGCTTTGTGCGCCAGTGCCGACCACCACCGGCACGCCGGCCTCGACCAGGCGCGCCACACCCTCCATGCGCTGCTCGTCACTGAGCAGCGGCCAGTCGCCCATGGAGCCGCAATACACCACGCCACACATGCCGGCGTCGACCAGACGCTTGCCGGAGCGCACCAGCGCATCGAAGTCGGGCTTGCGCCCGGTGGTGCAGGGGGTCATCAGGGCCGGCAGGGTTCCCTGGAAGATGGCGGTGGAGGGTTGGGGCATGGCGGGGATCTCCTCTCTTTAAAACAGGTAGACGATGGTATCGCGCGGCAAAGGAATTCTGCGCAACGCTGCCGGGCCAACGCCCTGGGTCAGGTCTGTGTCTGCGGAATACGCACCGACAAGCCGTCGAGCTCCGCGGTCATGGCGAGTTGGCAGCTGAGACGGCTATTGGGAAGCCGTTCGGATGCGACGAACTCGAGCAACTCGGCCTCTTCATCATCCGCCGGCACCAGCCGGTCGACGAACGCTTCATCCACGTAGACGTGGCAGGTGCCGCACGAACAGCACCCGCCGCATTCGGCATCGATGCCTCGGATATTGTTCAGAATGGCGTTCTCCATCACGCTCGAGCCGGGTTTGGCGTCCACGCTGCGGCGGCTGCCATCAAGAAGGATGTAGTGGATGGTGGGCATGGCGGGGTCAGTACATGTCGAAGTATTCGCGGTGTTCCCAATCGCTGACTTCCAGATTGAAACGGGCGATCTCGGCCTGCTTGATATGGCACAGGTAGTTGACAAAATCCTTGCCCATCTGCTCATTGAGCATCTCGCTGGCGCGCAGGTTTTGCAGCGCGTGCTCCAACGATCGCGGCAACTGCTCGGCCGGTGTATCGTAAGGCGCATCGGCCGACGGCCCGGGATCTGTCTTTCTGCGCATGCCATCCAGGCCCGAGAAGACCTGCGACGCCATGTACAGATAGGGATTGGCAGCGGGCTCGCCCACGCGGTTTTCGATGCGCGTCGCGGCTTGACCCACACCGCCGAGCACACGCAGCATGGCACCACGGTTGTCGCGCGCCCAGATGGCGCGATCCGGTGCCAGCGAGAACGGCCGGTAGCGCCGATAGCCATTGATGGTCGGGCTGGCCAGCACGGCCGCGCCGCAGGCATGCTCCTTGAGCCCACCCAGATAGTGCAGGCCGATGTCGCTCAGGTCGCGACCTTGCTGCGACGGGATGAAGGCATTCGCACCATCGCTGCTGCGCAGTGACTGGTGCAGGTGCCAGCCACTGGACATGACGTTCGCAATGCGCGGGCGGCACATGAAGGTGGCGTGGTAACCGGCGCGCTGGCACACCTGCTTGATGGCGCTGCGCAGCAGCACCATGGTGTCCGCGGCCAGCAAGCCGGCCATGGGACCGAAAGTGAGTTCGAACTGACTCGGGCCGTACTCGACCTCGAGCGAGCGCAGCGGCAGACCGAGTGCAATCAGGTTCGCACGCAGCAATTCCATCACCGCGTCGACCCGGTCATAACGCAACTCGTTGAGGTACTGGTGCCCATGCGAGAGCAGGGACACACGCGGCGGCTCGCCGGGTTGTCCCGAATCCCCCAGCGCCAGGGCCTCGCCCTCAAGCTTGAACACGTGGAACTCGACCTCCAGCCCGGCGATGAACTCCAGCCCGGTGGCATGCAGTTGCGCCAATGCGCGCTGCATGATCTGGCGCGTTGCATACGGACAGGGGCGGCCGTCATTCATGTAGGCGTCGCACAGTACCCAGCCCGTACGCGGCGACCAGGGCAAGGCCTTGAAGGTGGACGGATCGGCCACGATGGTGAAGTCCGCTCCGCCTTGCAACCCCTCGATGGCAAACCCGCCTCCGGCCGTAAAGACCGGGAATACCGTCTTGTGCGAGGTGTCCTTGGCCAGCAGCGTCGAGGTCAGGTTGACGCCGGACCACAAGGCATCCCGTGCCTCGGTGGCGACCAGGGTCTTGCCGCGCAACAGGCCGTGCTGATCCGGCCAGGAAAAGCGTACCAGGTCAAAGTCGCCCGCATCGATGCGGGCCACCAGTTCGCGCGCCTGCTGCTGCTGCGTGTCGGTCCACAGGTCATGGCGGTCTACGAAGGTCTGCATGTTGTCGTCCTGGTTCAGGTCGCCAGGCGCGTACGCGCCCAGTCGGACTGCATGCGCCGCGCGTGGTCGGCGCGTTGCCAGTAGCCGTCCAGGTCAGCGGCAGCACTGACCCCGTCAATCGACGGCGGTCCGGTCAACGCGGCGGCCTGCGCCGCGTCCAGCAGCATGGGTGCGGCTTCGCCGGCCTGCGTGCTTTCGATGGCCTTGACCAGCATGCGCCGAAAGGCAATGATGCCCTTGTCGGTGGTACCCAGGTGCTCGCGGGTGCGGTCCTGAATCGGACCTTGCGATTCGACGGCCCACTGGTCATGCACATTGATGTCGTCGCCCATGCCGGTATAGGTTTCCGTCAGTTGCTCGTCGACGTTGTAGCCATAGTGGTTGCGCTTGTTCTTGCGCGAGGTGTAGTCGGGCAACTCGTACAGCTTCAGGCGCTGATCGCGCATCTGCTGCTTGTCGACCGGTCCGGTGAAACTGGTAAAGATGGCGTGCCAGTAGCAATGCGTGTCGTCGACCGGCACATGCCATTGCGAGATCGTCATCTCGGCGCTCATCGGGATCACGAAGGCCTGCGGAAACACGACGTTGGTCACGCGCACATGGGTTTGCGCTTCGGACAGCTGGCGCAAAGCCGTCAGGCGCATGCCGTAATCGGTAGGTTCGACGGAGATCTCGGGGCGCTCGAACTCCCGCAGCACCTGGGTAATCGGCATTTCGGAGTCGGCCGAGGCGCCGCGGAACTGCTTGCCATAACCGGCCGAGGTGTCGGCATCCTTGAAGAACCGGTGCAGGTAAGACGCATGCGCCGGGTCCATGCCCACTTCAAGCGCCTGCAGCCAGTTGCATTCGAACAAGCCCTTGAACGCAAACACATGGGTGTCGGGTGCGACGAAACAGTCGAAGTCCGGAAAAGCCGGTGGCTCGCCTTCGCCGATATAGGCAAAGATGCTGCCGGCCCGCTCCACCACCGGATAGGCCGCCTGCTTGATCCGGCCGCACAACTTGCTGCCCACTGGCTCTGCCGGTGTCTGCAGGCAATCGCCCTTGGCATCGAACAACCAGCCGTGAAAGGCGCAACGCAAGCCACCCTGTTCCAGGCGACCGAAAGCCAGATCGGCGCCACGGTGCGGGCAGTCGCGGTCCAGCATGCCCAACTGCCCGCTTTCATCGCGGAACAGCACGAAGTGCTGGCCCATCAACTGCACCGGCCGCACCGGCCTCGGTCCCGCCAACTCGTCCGACAGCGCAACCGGTT
This sequence comes from Burkholderiales bacterium, assembly GCA_038326025.1. GTDB lineage: Bacteria > Pseudomonadota > Gammaproteobacteria > Burkholderiales > Burkholderiaceae_C > CAISIP01. The sequence continues at coordinate 16,647 of JBBQJP010000027.1, read as the reverse complement.
GCCAGTAGCGGCGCAGAAGCCTGCCAGCGGGTTTTGCTGGCCCTACCCGGGTCATGAGGTCGTTTTGCTCGGCGCTGATCATGGCTGCTCCAGTAAGGAAATCCGGCGTGCTGTTGGAGAGAATCCAGTTGCAGCAATGGTATTGCAAGGCGTTGCCGATGTTGGTGATCGCACCGACTGCCCCGAAGTTCACTAAGCCATGAACGTCCTGGGTATCGCGGCCGACCATCAGCACCAAGGCCGGATCGAAGCCATCAACGCGTTCGGATTACGCGCGTGGCGCCGCCACCGAACTGCCACGCAACAACACGCCAGGAATCGCCATCAGCCCACTGGTGATGCAAAAGTTAGCGAGGTCGACACCCTGGGATTTCCTTCATGCAGATCCCAGGTCACAACTGGCTGCGCAGCAAAAGCGCGGCCTGTTCGCGTACCCGCTCGTGCCATGGCCGCGCCAACCATTCTTCTCGCGTTATCAGTCGGCCGCGCGACCAGTCGGCAGCGAAGATCTCGCGCTGACGGGAACCAAATTCCGCATTCAGCACGTTCAGGTTGGCCTCGTCGTTGATGCGAAATGAACGCATGTCGAAATTGGTCGAACCGACCGACGTGAACGTGCCATCGACGACCATGCTTTTGACATGGAACATCGTCGGCTGGTACTCGGCGATCTTTATTCCGGCCTCGAGGAGCGGGCCCCAGCTCGCACGCGACGCCAGGCGAACGATCTCGGAATCGATGTGCGTATTCGGCAGCAGCAGGCGTATCTCGACGCCGCGTTTTGCGGCATCGACCAGCGTCCTGACCACTAACGGATCGGGAACAAAATAGGAGTTAGAAAGATCAATCGACCGGCGCGCCGCAGTGATCGCCAGCATGTACATCAGCTGCATGCTTTCGCTGCCGCCGCTCGGTGAACTGCTGAACATTTGCGCCGTGGCTGCGCCCACGGGTTTGAGAGCCGGGAAATAGGTCTCGCCGTGCAACACCTTGCCGGTTGCGCGCATCCAGTTGTCGAGGAACACCGACTGGAACTGCGCGACAACCGGGCCTTCGACGCGAAAATGGGTATCGCGCCATTCTTCAGGGTTGCGCGCGTTGCCCTGCCATTGGTCGGCGATGCCGACGCCGCCGGTGAAGGCGATGCGGCCATCTGCCACCAGCAGTTTGCGGTGGGTGCGGTTGTTGAGCTTGCCGAAATTGGCGGGCCCAGGCTCGTGGAACCGCTCCACCTCGATGCCGGCTTGCTGCATATGGTCGAGCATCGCAGCGTCCATCTTCACGCTTCCCACCCAGTCGAGCAGCACGTGTACTTTGACACCGGCCTGCGCGCGTTCCACCAGTGCGTCGACGAATTTCTGGCCAATGGCGCCTGACCAGTAGATATAGGTCTCGAACGTGATCGTCTGCCGCGCGCCGCGAATCGCCTGCAACATCGCGGGAAAGATCTGATCGCCGTTGACCAGCGTCTCGATTCGGTTGCCTTCGACCATCTGCGGACCGAGCAAGGCGCTCAAGGTCCGCCGGAACTCCGCGTCGTCGGTCTCGTACAGACGTGGCAGCTGCTGGTCGATCTTCTTTTCGGCAGTCACCCAGTTCACGAAGATGAAAGTTGCCAACAAAGTCAGCAGAGATGCACCCAGCATTGCCCACAAATGCGAACGCGTGAACCATTCGAACAGGTTGCTTGACATGAAAGAAGTACAGCGTGAAGGGGGTGCAGTTTGGTGGTCGGATGCCGAGTCGGCACGTAGAGCGGTGGTTGGCGTTGTCGCCTGGTTTCTCTCCTTGGTCTGTGTTCAATTGCCGATTCTGAAGTGGCGACAGTGCCCGATCCGTGCCACTACCCGGTAGCATCCGCGATCATTTTCGCGTCGGCTACTAAAACGTTCGCAAGCAGACGCCTGTTCCTTTTGTAGGACGGATGCCGGAACGTATTACTGCTCGACGGTGCGATTCGAGGCCGCCGTGAGCAATCGGTGGCGTGCACGCCTAAGGTGGTCAACGTTCAATAGATACATCCGCTGGCCTCGCCGGGCAAACAACAAAGGGGTGGACAGCACTTGAGCAGCGTCTTACCATGATTCTGCACCCGAGGGGATGCACGGATCTGCCCATGGCGAATCGAACTTTTGCTCTTGCCCTTGCCCTTGCGCTTTGCAGTGCAGCGGCCGTTGCGCAGCGGTTTGAGTGTGCGCCGCTGTCGCCCAGCAGCAGTCGTGTGCCCGCATACGGTGTGCTGGCTGACCCGGTCCGTTGCGAAGGCTTCTTCGAACGCAAGGTGTCACAGCCATTTCTTGAAATTGTTTCACTGACCCGTGGGGCCGTGCCTGCGCAAATGGCCCTGCAACTGCGGGTGGATTCGAAGTCCTCCGCACGTGTACTGGTCCAGCCGCAACGCTCGGGGCCGTTTTACCGGGTCGATGCGGCCCTGCCCGCGGGCCAAGCTCTCGCCTGGGATGCGGCACCGATGCTCGCTGCCACCGGCTTGCGCTTGATCGATCTGGGTTTTTTGGGCATCGTACACACCGCCGCGGCCAGTGGTGCGCCCGCGCTGCTGGCACCGGTGGTGCTGAGCGCCGCTGACTCTGAGCGCGGCGTCGCCACGGCCGTCGTGCGCGTTTCGGTGGCCGTTTCGTCCGTTTCCTGGCGCAGCTACCGCCTGGGTGCACAGGGCGGCTTGGCCTCCGACTGGGTGACCTTGCCGATGTCGCAGCTGTTTGCCTGGCAGCGCATCGCCGTAGCTATCCTCTTGCCAGCCGATGGCCGTGGTCTGCAGGTCGATGTGCAGGCCGTGGCGGCCGACGACGGCCAGGCCCTGCCCCTGCTGCGTTTTGCCATCGATGGCGCACGCGATGTTGCCCGATGACGACCGCCTGAGCGCGCAGCGCAGCACGCTCACCACCTCGCTGGCTGAGCGCCTGGCCGCAGGCGACGCGCCGCTGCCCGAACTGCGGGAGATTCAAGAGCGCATCAAGCTGCTCGACGGGGCAATCGCCGAACGGGCCGCGCGCGACAATCACCGTATCACGGCCGTGCTGTGGCCACTGGCCCTGGTCGGCTTCGTGCTGCTGGTCGCGGCCAGCGTGCCGGTGCCCCGCGTGCCGTTGTCGCTGTCGCTCAAGACATCAGCCGTGCAATTGGACCTGGCCGAGGCCACGCTGCTGGGCCCGCTGACCGTCAACGCCGACATCCGCGTCGAAGGGTTCAGCGCACTCGAATCAGCCGATCCGGTCCTGGTTGCTGCTGCCGCACAGGAAAACGCAGACAGCGTGAGCGTGCAGGCCGCTGAGTCGCGCCTGCGTGCCCTTCGCTTGCCAGCGGGTGCGCACCTGGGCGTGGAGGCGCGTCGCGATGCAGTGGCCTTGCGGGTTGAAAGCGCACGCGCGCCGGTCATTGTCGAGCTTGAAGTGCGCGGTGCCGCCACATTGCAGGTGGGTGATGCCGCACAGCCGCTGGCACGCGACTACCCTCGCAGCGAATGGATGCGGCTGGTGGCGGGCGACGCCGCCAAGCCCGCGCAGGCACCGCCGCCGGTGGCGCTGAGCCTCGCCCGCCGCGGTGGCGGGGCACCCTTGCAACTCTCCACGCTGAAGCCGATCCGGCTGCGCTTCGTCGAGCGCCGCGAAGGGGCGGTGGGTGACAGTGCGCTGACGTCCAGCCTGATGGGGGGCACGCTCAGCCTGCCCGCCACGAGCCAGACGCTGGCCCTGGCTGCGGGTGATGGGATTGAGCTGGATGGTCTGCGGCTCGAGCGCTTTGAGATCATCGCCGGCACGCCCCTTTTGATCGAGCTGAACGGCTCGGCGCGTGGGCTGCGCCAGCGCGTCGGAGAGTTCGAGCACTCGCTCAAGCCAAGCTGGCTGGAGTACGTGTCGCGCCACCATCTGACCCAAATGTTGTGGGGTTCGGCCGCGGTGTTGTGGGGCGCGCTCGCCTGGGTGCGCCGACAGTTCGGGGGCCCCAGGCCATGAGCCGCGTACACGCCTGGCACCGGGCGACACGGGTCTGTTGCGTGGCTGTCGTGTCGGCATTGGCGACGGCACTGCCCGCCTTTGCCGCGGACGACGACACCCGCTTCCTCAGCGGCCCTGAGTTGGGCCTGCTGCTGCAACGCAATGTTGTGCGCGTGCGTGCGCTCGATCTCAACGAACAGGGCTTTGGCCTGGTGATCGCTGCGACATACCGCCATGTGCTGATCGCGACCGCGCGCCATGTCGTGCTGCCCAGAACGGGCACCGATCCGGTTGCCCTGGAGCCGCACAACCGTCGCATCGATATCGCCTTTTGCGCCGGTGACGACAGCGGCCTGGGCACCCGAAGCGCTGAGCTGGAACACGGCTTTGACGCCGCAGGCCAGGACATCGCGCTTTTGCGCGTGCTGCGTCCTGAAGGCTACGCGCCCGAGCCGCGTACGCTGGCTCCCGCAACCAGTCTTGCAGTGCGCCAGGAAACCTGGCTGCTCGGCCAGGATCAAAAATGTGGCGTCGTGCCCCGCAGCGGTGCGGTGGCCGCCCTTGCCACGGCACGGGGCCAACTGCGAATCGAGTTTCCCGGCGTGCGCGGTGGCGCTTCAGGTGGCCCGGCAATGAGCGGCTACGGCGTGCTGGGCCTGGTCACCAGCGCCGACGACCTGACCTTCACCGTGCAAAGTGTGGCCAGCCTGGCAGCGCGGGTGCGAGCCTTCGACCCAAGTGCTTGGGACCTGGCCGACGCCCGCAACATCCCGCCTGGTGATCCGCGCGCGGCCGAGATCGATCTGGCCGAGACGCTCAACAAATACCTGTTCGCCGCCTACGACCTTCAAGGCCTGCTGTTGCAGCCCAAGATCGACAGGCAAAACTATTTCAATTTCGCCCAAACTTATAGCGCGGTGGTGCGTGACCGTTATGCGCCAGCCCGCGAGCGTCACGATGGCAGCTTGAGCCGCTTTTGGCCTGCCTCCGTGTTGCCGCAATGGCAGGCGCTGCGCCTGCGGCTATGGGCGGTGCACGAATCGTTTTTGGCGCTGAACAACGGTGATTCGCAATTTATCTTCGAGAACGGCCGCGCACCCTTGCCCGTGCAGCAGCGCATGCAGGCGCTGGCCCCCAACCTGGCGCAGCTTCGCGTCAGCATCGCGGAATTCCTCCGCGCCCTTGCTGAAAGGACTCCCCCATGACACCGCTCAAACTCAAATCATCGGCCGTGCGCCGCCGCCTGCTACTGGGCAGTGCGGCCGTGTGGGTGTTATCACCGCTGGCGGGCTGCGGCGGCGGTGCCGAACTTTTCATCCCCTTTATCAGCTTCACCTTTGACGGGACCGGGCCAGGCAACCAGCAGATCAGCTTCTTCTTCGAGACCGATGACCCGTCGGGCTGCTCTGCCAGCGGCAATTTTGCGGCGAGTTCGAACGTGTCCATCAATGGGTCCAGTGCCAATCTCACCGGCACTTTCAAAGAGCGACGCATGGACATCAGCTTTGCAGCACCTCCTGTCGGTCTCGCCGCCGCCTACACCGGCGAATTTGTCGACGATGCCACCGTCACGTTGACACCCGTGGGCGCAGGCGCGGCCTTCAACGTGGTGCGCCAGGGGCCGCGTCCAAGCAGTTGCCCGGCGTCGGGCTGAACAGCATCGACCCCGAGCGTGTTGTCGGCGTCGCCACGCTGGCGACGATGGTCTGGCAGATGGCACGCGAGCTTGACTCTGAGCCCGGCAGGCAGCGGTGCCGGACGACCCCGAGCGCGAAAATCAGATCGAGCGCGAACCAGATGCTATTCCGATCGAGCTACCGCTATTCCGTAGGAATAAGGACTGTCGGAGACAGACCTGGGAAGCGCCTTTCCCCGCAATTGTCGGAACCCCTGTTGGAAGCATGCAAAATTTCGCAGAGCGCCTGCAGCCGCGGCACAATGTCTGTCGGCGCTTGTAACAGCACCCATCCACTGCGAATTGCGCGTTCCTTTAGCCAGACTGGTGTCAGTTTCGCTTTGCTTGCTTGAATTGAACCATCCAGCAAGGGATACGCTTTTCACGGGCAAGGTCAAGGCGAGAGAGAGGCTTTCATCCCCGCGGGGGCGTCCTGTCAGTTTCTTGAGGAATGGTCTGGATTCAGCGCAATTCGATTTCGACGAACACAACTTCGTGCTCGGTGGGGTTGATCACGTTGTGTTCCACGCCTTCCTCTCGTGTGTACGACTGGCCGGGTGTCAACGGTGCCGTGCGGTTGCCGGCGGCCATCTCCAGCAGCAGTTCGCCGCCGGTCATGGGCACGACCACATAGTCGTGACCGTGGCGGTGCCAGCCCGTTTCGGCGCCGGGTGCGAAGCGCCACTCGGTGACGATCACGCGATCGTTGGAAATTTGTACGGTGGGCACCGCTTGCGGGCGTTTCATGATGGGACCTTCAGGTTTCAGCGGTAGGCCACACCGGGCAACACGCAAAGCATTTCAAACAACAGGTTGGCACCCAGCAGCGCGGTGTTGCCGCTGAGGTCGTAGGCCGGGGCGACTTCCACCAGGTCACAACCCACCAGTTTGAGTCCGCGACAGCCGCGCACGATTTCCAGTGCCTGCGGTACTGACAGGCCGCCGATTTCCGGCGTGCCGGTGCCTCCGGCATAGGCCGGGTCGATGCCGTCGATGTCGAAGCTCAGATACACCGGGGTGTCGGCGCCGATGGCCTGGCGAATCTGCGCCATCAGCGGCGCCAGCGACTGGTACCAGACCTCATGCGCCGGCACGATGGTGAAGCCCTGCTGGCGCGGCCAGTCGAAATCCTCGGCCGAGTAGCCACTGCCGCGCAAACCGATTTGCCAGACTTTATGGTTTTGCAGCAGACCTTCATCCACGGCGCAGCGAAACGGCGTGCCGTGGGCGATGCGTTCGCCGAACATGTCGGGGTTGACATCGGCGTGGGCGTCCACATGGATCATCGCCACGGGTCCGTGTTTGGCTTTCAAGGCACGCAAGATGGGCAGGGCAATGGTGTGGTCACCGCCCAGCGTCAGCGGAATGCAGCCCGATTCAATGATCGGCCGATAGTGCGCCTCGATGATCTCGACCGATTTCTGCAGGTTGAAGGTGTTGATCGCCACGTCGCCCAGATCGGCCACTTGCAGAGTGTCGAAAGGCGCGGCGCCGGTGGCCATGTTGTAGGGCCGGATCAGGCAGGACTCGGCGCGGATCTGGCGCGGGCCGAAACGCGCGCCCGGGCGGTGGCTGGTTCCGATGTCCAGTGGCACACCGATGAATCCGGCGTTCAGGCCCTCTGGTCCGGTGGCCGTCGGCAGGCGCATCATGCTGGCAAAGCCGCCAAAACGCGGCATCTCGTTGCCGCCCAGCGGCTGGTTCCGTGTGGCGCTCACTTCCTGCGTCCTCGGAGCCATTCGAGCGTCATCATCAGCACGCTGGTGAAGATGATCAGCAGCGTGGCCACCGCAGCGATGGTGGGGGAGATGTTCTCGCGTATGCCGGTGAACATCTGGCGTGGCAGCGTGACCTGTTCCGGACCGGCCAGAAACAGTGTGACAACCACCTCGTCGAACGAGATCGCAAATGCAAACAGCGCGCCGGAGATCACGCCTGGCGCGATCACCGGCAAGGTAATGCGAAAGAACGTCTCCAGCGGGCTGGCACCCAGGCTCAGGCTGGCCTTGACGAGGTTCTGGTTGAAGCTTTGCAACGTGGCCATCACGGTGGTCACGACAAAAGGCGCGCCCAGCGCTGCATGCACGATCACCAGGCCCAGATAGGTGTCGTTGAGTCCCCATTTGGCGAAATACAGGTAGCTGCTGACACCGACCACCACGATGGGCACCACCATCGGCGCGATCAGCAGGCTGGTCAAAATACCCTTGGCAAAAAAGCGGGTGTGGGCCAGACCCATGGCCGCCAACGTCCCCAGCACGGTAGCCAGCAGTGTCGCCAACGGCGCGACGATGAAGCTGTTGCGCGTTGCCATTGCCCACTTCTCCGATTCCCACATGTCCTGGTACCACTTCATCGACCAGCCCTCGATGGGGTAGGACAGGAACGAACTGTCGCTGAACGACAGCGGAATGATGACCATCACCGGCAGCATCAGGAACAGCAATACCAGCACACCGGTGCCACGCAGCGCGTACCAACCCAGTTTGTCCAGCGGCGTGTAGTAGGCGGGGAAGGTGGGCAGCTTCATATCAGGGTTGCCGGGCCTAGCCGAGGCTCAGTTCGGCCTTGGCGACCTTGCGGTAAATCCCGTACAGGATCAATGTGGCACTGAGCAGCACCGCGCCCAGCGCGCAGGCCATGCCCCAGTTGACCACTACGTTGGTGTACTGGGCCACGTAGTAGCTCAGCATCTGGTCTCCAGGCCCGCCCAGCAGCGCCGGCGTGACGTAATAACCCAGGCAGGTGATAAACACCAGCAGACCACCGGCAGCGACGCCCGGATAAGTTTGTGGAAGGTAGACGCGAAAGAATGCCGCCAGCGGCGGGCTGCCCAGCGAAATCGCCGCGCGCAGGTAATTGGGAGGTACGGATTTCATGACGCTGTACAGCGGCAGGATCATGAACGGCAGCAGGATGTGCACCATGGCGATGATCACGCCCAGGCGGTTGAACAGCAGTGGCACCGGCGCGTCGGTCAGGCCGGTGAATATCAGGAAGCGGTTGACCAGGCCGCTGTTTTGCAGCAGCACGATCCACGCCGCGATGCGCACCAGCACCGAAGTCCAGAACGGCAGCAGCACGAGGATCAGCAGCAGGTTGGCCTTGCGCTCGCTCAGCCCGCTCAGCCAGTAGGCCAATGGGTATCCCATCAGCAGGCAGATCGCGGTGACGACCGTACTGATCTCGAAGGTCCGCACCAGGATGTCGCTGAACGCAGCGGCATTGGGACCGACAGGCACGATGTCGCCGACCGCATCGCGCTTGAGGTCCACCGCGGCCAGCAGATAGTCGGGTGTCCAGCGTGAGCTGTTCTTGGCGATGGTCTGCCAGTAGGGCAACTCCAACCAGCGCTCGTCGTGCGCGACCAGCGCCTCCCGCGCCTGCTCCGCGCTCAGGCCCTCGCCCAGCGGCAGCGCCCGGTAGGTCGACATGACCAGCGAGCGCGCACCACTAACCTCGGAGTTGAGGCGGCGCGCCAGCACGCCGGCCTGCGAAGTCTCCGTGATCGCCGACATGTCCGCCAGCAGAGCGGCATAGGCCGCCGCCGGCGGCTCGCTCTTGCGGTCCCATTGGGCCAGTGCCTTGCCCGTCTTGGGCAGCACATCGGCGACTTCGGGATTTTCGACGGCGCGAATCAGCAGCGCGCCCAGCGGAACCAGAAAAAACACCAGCAGAAACGCGAGCAGTGGCAGTGTGAGTGCCACCGCGCGCAGCTTCTTGCGCCGCTCGGCGCGGCGCAACTGCTGGGCCAGGTCGGTTCCGCCAGCGGTCATTACTGGGCTGCCCAGGCGGTGAAGCGTTTCTCGAGCGCCTCACCCTGGTCGGCCCAGAAGCCGACGCTGAACTGCAATGCGTCCTTGCTGTTGGCCGGCGAGGTCGGCAACATGCCCAGCACCTTGGCGTCGAGCATGGCCAGGGCCTTGTTGTTGGTCGGTCCGTAACTGATGTTTTTCGCGTAAGCGGCCTGAGCCTCTGGCGAACTGGCCATGGCGATGAACTTGTGCGCCGCATCCTTGTTCGGCGTGCCCTTGGGCATGATCCAGTAGTCCAGGTCGTAGATGCCGCCGGTCCAGGTGATCTTGAGGTTCTTGCCCTCGCGCTGCGCGGCATCGATGCGGCCGTTGTAGGCGGTGGTCATGACGACGTCACCGGCCACCAGGAACTGCGGCGGCTGGGCACCGGCTTCCCACCACTGGATATTGGGCTTGAGCGCGGTGAGTTTCTTGAACGCGCGCTCGGCGCCGTCCTTGGTTGCCAGCATCTTGTAGACGTCGGCTGGCTTGACACCATCTGCCATCAGCGCGAATTCCAGGTTGTAGCGTGCACCCTTGCGCAGGCCGCGTTTGCCGGGAAATTTCTTGACATCCCAGAAGTCGGCCCAGGTCGTGGGCGCCGTCTTGAGCTTGTCGCCGTCGTAGGCCATCACGGTTGACCAAACGAAGGTTCCGACGCCGCAGTCGTGCACCGCGGCCTTCTGGAAGTCGGCCTTGTTGCCGATCTTGGACCAGTCGAGCTTCTCGAACAGGCCTTCGTCGCAGCCGCGGATCAGGTCCGGGCTCTCGACCTCGACCACGTCCCAGGTCACGTTTTTGGCTTCGACCATGGCCTTGATTTTGGCCTGCTCGCCGTTGTAGGCGACGGGCGTGATCTTGCCGCCGGCTTTCTCGAACGGCTCGAAATAGGCCTTCTTCTGCGCGTCGCCATTGGCGCCGCCGAAGTTGACCACAGTAATCTGCGCCATGGCAGGCAGGGCGGCCATCGCGGCGATGGCAAGAACGAGGGGTTTGAGTTGCATGAACGTCTCCTTGGGTTGGTGATCGGGAAAAAAACAGCGAATCTGAGGGTCAGCGGTAGACACGCAGATGCTCGGGTGGAAGGTGCAGGCGGATCGACTGACCCGGGCCAATGTGGCCCAGCTGCTGCAACGGCATCTTGACACTTATTTCAGGCTGGTCGGTGGCCTGACAACGCAGTCGCAGGTGATCGCCGAAATAGATGACATCGGCAACCTTGGCGTTCAACGTATTGCCAGCCGGGGCCTCACCGTTGACGACCGTGATGCGTTCGGGCCGCACGCTGCATTGCACCGAATCGCCGGCCTTGGTCTGGTTGACGTTGATGCCGCTGAGCAGTGTTCCGTCGTCCAGACGCACATCGCAACGCGCGCCGTCGACGTTGGTGACCTTGCCATCGAGCACCGAGTTGTCGCCGACAAAACTGGCCACGAAACGGTTGGACGGGCTTTCGTACAGCTGATCTACGGTGTCGATCTGCTGGATCACGCCCTCGTTGAAAACGGCCACGCGGTCGGACATGGTCAGGGCTTCGGACTGGTCGTGCGTCACGTAGATGAAGGTGATGCCCAGCTGGCGATGGATCGCCTTGAGTTCGAGCTGCATGTGTTCGCGCAGTTGCTTGTCGAGCGCGCCCAGCGGTTCATCCATCAACACCAGCTGCGGATCGAACACCAGGGCCCGTGCCAGCGCCACCCGCTGTTGCTGCCCGCCCGAGAGTTGTGACGGGAAACGCTCGCCCATCGGGCCCATCTGCACCATGTCGAGTGCCTGTTTGACCTTGGCCTCGCGCTCTGCCTTGCCAAGCTTGCGCACGGTCAGCGGATAGCCGATGTTGTCGGCCACGCTCAAATGCGGGAACAGCGCATAGTTCTGGAAAACCATGCCGAAGTTGCGCTTGTGCGGTGGCGTTCGAGTGATCGATGCGCCAGCCAGGCTGATCTCGCCTGCAGTCGGCGATTCGAAGCCAGCGAGCATCATCAACGTCGTGGTCTTGCCTGAGCCCGAGGGGCCGAGCAGCGAGAGGAATTCACCCTTCTGGATTTCAAGGTTCAGGTCGCGCACCACCAGAGTGTGGCCGTCGTAGGTTTTTTGCACACCGGTGAAGGTGACGAGAGCTGTGCTGGAGGTCATGAAGGCAGACGGGTCGCTGTCAAGTAGGAAGGTCGATGCGGGTTCAGCAAGATATTTGCAGCCACCCTGCCAGTTGGATGGCGAGTGCGAGCGGCGGCAGATCGATCGTCGGGCACAGTCCGGCGAACAGCAAGGAGTTGTTGGTCATCGGCGCTGTGTGGGCATCTGACAGTTGTAGCCGCAAACCACGTGCAGCGACAAGAGGGTGTTCCATGATACGGCGCATGGAGCGATCCGACGCCGGATCGTCCCAAGCCGGGTCAACCCCCTCGGGGACTGCGACCCTCGCAGCGGTGGAACGTGGAGGTCCATCAGCCAAGCAACGCGTCAAGAGAAGCCGAGATGATCGCCAGGCCTTCATCGAGCAGGGCGTCGCTGGCCGTCAGGGGCACCAGGATACGCACCACGTTGCCATAAGTGCCGCAAGTCAGGAGAATCAAGCCGCGTTTCGTGGCTTCGGCAGCGATGGTTTTCGTGAGCTCCGCATCGGGTTGGTGCGGATCGCCGTTCTTGCAGATTTCCATGGCTACCATGGCGCCCAGGCCACGCACCTCCGCGATGCACATATGCTTCTGCGCCATGGTCTGAAGGCCCTTGCGCAGGCGCAGGCGCAGGCGGTTGATCGACCTAACGCAGCAACTTTGTTCAACGGTCACACCGCGGTCACACTCTTGGCGAGATTGCGTGGCTTGTGGCTACGGCCGGCCCTTCGGGCCTTAACCTGGCTGCTCCAGGTTCGCCTGCGCCCCAAGCCGTGTCCCGACGGTTGTCGAATTTTGCCCTGCTCATTCGTCGAGAAGTTGCCGGCTCGTCCGAGCCGGTCATTTTCTGCAACTGGAGCCACAGACCATGTCCATCACCCTCACCCCTTACCTCAGCTTTGCCGGCAACACCCGCGAGGCCTTCGCGTTCTACGAAAAGGCGCTTGACGCCAGGATCGAAACCATGATGCGTTATGCCGACATGCCCGCATCGGCAATGCCCAGCGACGGCTGCGGCGACGCGGGCATACCCAGCGGCGACGGCATCATGCACGCATGCCTGGCACTTCCCTGCGGCGCGATGCTGTTTGCCGGCGACACCCCACCCGGCATGCCGTATGAGGGCGTCAAGGGCATCATGCTCGCGCTGCAGTTCGACAGCGTAGACCAGGCCCACAAGGCATTCAACGCCCTGTTGCCAGGCGGTCAGGTGACGATGCCGATGGCGCCCGCGTTCTGGGCCCGGACTTTCGGTATGTTGACCGATCGTTTCGGCGTGAACTGGGCGGTCAACGGCGAGCCGATCGCGCTTGGCTGAGCGCCGCCAAGGCGACGGCGGCGATTCGTGCCGCTGCGTCCACTAGCGCAATTCGCACAGTCGAAATAGACTCCTGTCGTTCGTCGTGAAAGTGCGCTGCGCCATCGCACCTGACAAGGAAGCACCATGAACCCCACTCCGAATTCCCCGGTGGCCACCCGCAAAACCGCTTCGCGCAGTGCGCCTGCATCCAGCCAGCGCCTGGTGATCCTCGTGGCGACGCGCAAGGGCGCCTGGCTGTACCACGGCGACGCGCGTCGCACGGCCTGGGTCGCGGATGGTCCGCACTTCCTGGGCCACACCATCAGCCATGTGCAGTGCGACCCGCGCGACGGCCGCACGCTGCTGGCAGCAGCCAAGACCGGTCACCTCGGCCCGACCATTTTCCGCTCGACCAATCTGGGGCGCAGCTGGAAGGAAGCGCAGCAACCGCCGGCCTTTGCCAATGCCTCCGGCGGCCTGCCCGGCCGATCGGTCGACCACACGTTCTGGCTGACACCCGGTCATGCCAGCGAGCCTGGCAGCTGGTATGCGGGAACCTCGCCGCAGGGCCTTTTTCACTCCCAGGACCGTGGTATGAGCTGGGTGCCGCTGCCGTCCGTCAACGACGACCCGCAGTTCCGCGAGTGGATGGGCACGGTGCAGGACGGCACACCCGACGGGCCCAAGCTGCATTCGATCATCGTCGACCCGCGCGACCCCGCGCATCTCTATTTTGCGATGTCGGGCGGCGGTGTTCATGAATCGTGCGACGCCGGCCGCAACTGGTCGACGCGGATCAAGGGCCTGGAGGTGGTGGAAGGTTTCGACGCCGCCAGCGTCAGCTTCCACGATCCGCATTGCGTGCGGATGTGCCCGACCAACCCGGATCGGCTGTACCAGCAGAACCACTGCGGCATCTACCGGCTCGACCGCTCGGGCGACCCCTCCGCCGACACCTGGCAACGCATTGGCGAGAAGATGCCCAAACGCGTGGGCGACATCGGCTTCCCGATGGTCGTGCACCCGCGTGACGCTGATACCGCCTGGGTGTTCCCGATGGACGGCACCACCGTCTGGCCGCGCACCAGCCCGCAAGGGCGCCCCGCAGCCTACGTCACGCGAAACGCCGGCCGCAGCTGGCAACGGCTGGACCAGGGGCTGCCCGAAAGCCAGGCCTGGTGGACGGTCAAGCGCCAGGCGATGACGGCGGACAGCCAGGCCACTCCGTCGCTTTACCTGGGCACCACCAGCGGCGAGCTCTGGATCGGCCGCGACGAAGGTGAACGCTGGTCGAACATCGCGCGGAATCTGCCAGAGATCTACGCGGTGGAAGTGGCCGCGCAGGCGTGAGTGAATGAAGCGCGCACGCGGAAGATGGGGCGCAACATCATGAAGGTGCTGATCCCCGGCGCGCTGCGCTCGTACACGGGCCAATCGCATATCCAGGCCAGTGGTGGCACGCTGGACGCGTTGTTCGCGGACCTCGACCGCCGCTACCCCGGATTGCGCTTTCGCGTGGTGGACGAACAAAACCTGCTGCGGCCCAACATGCGCATCTTCGTCAACGGCATCGGCGTGCGCGACCTGCAGCATACGCTGGCGCCGGACGACTTCGTTGCGGTGGTGCTGGCGCTCAGTGGGGGGTGATGGTATTCCGTGGGAATAAGGTCTGTCGGGCTCTTACCAGGGAGGTAGAGCTCCGTCGTAATCGTCGAACCCCCTGTCGGGAGCGGCCGAAATCGGCCGTTCGACTTGCACTGTCGGAATATGGTCTGTCGGGACCTGTAACAGGACCAATCCTCAGCGATCTTTGGACGCTCGCGGTGAGCTTGGCGGCCTGGATCGCTGCATTTCGTGGCACGGAAAGCCGACCTTGGTGGCCAATCACTTCCGTTTAGGTTTGTACGACGCCCACCCTTCGTGATCATCGGGTGGCCATTGGCATACCTGCGCGGGCGGGCATCCTACAAACCTAAACGACTCCGGTCCTACAGAATGTCGAATTGCACGCCAGATAACGGACATTGCTTCCAGTAGCCCAACGACACCAATGTCGTTGCGAATTCAAACAAAGGGCCACCCGGGCTCGCCGAAAGCAGACATTGGGGACATCAATTGGTCGACTGCCCGTGAGGGATTGTCCAGTTCACTAGAATCCTCGGCCTTTTTGAAGGCTCAGCCAATTTTCGTTCGGCCAAAATCTCGCTGCCATGCTTGCCAAATGCTCGGTCTTCATCGCTACCAGCCTGGACGGTTTCATTGCCCGACCGGACGGGAACATCGACTGGCTGACGCAGGCCAATGCCCTTGTTCCCGAGGGGGAAGACTGCGGCTATGCAGCCTTCATGAAGGCCGTCGACGTCGTCGTGATGGGTAGCAAGACCTTCGAACACGTATTGACGTTCGACCCATGGCCCTTCCATGACCGCAAAGTAGAAGTGATGACAAGCCGACCGAAGGCGCTGCCACCGAGCCTTGCGGCCGGTGTCTCCGTCTCTTCACAATCACCCGCCGCACTGGTTCAGCGCCTTACGACGGAGGGCAACAGGCGGCTGTATGTCGACGGTGGCAAGACAATTCAGGGGTTTCTCGCCGCTGGCCTTGTCGATGACATCACCATCACAACGATTCCGGTCCTGCTGAGCGCCGGGCGCCCCTTGTTCGGACCACTTGCGCACGACGTCTATCTGACGCTGGAGTCGTCCAGGGCTTACGACTTCGGATTTGTGCAGAACACCTATGCCGTGCGCCGAGATCACGACCATCGTTCCGCTGGATGAATCCCATTTCATCAGACTGCACCGGGCTCTGGACATTGTCGCCCGGGAAAAGCGCTATCTGGCGTTCCTGCAGGCGCCACCGCGCGACGAGGCGCGCAACTACTACCGCCACCTGCTTGCCACGGACCAAGGCCACTTCGTCGTTGTCCAGTCGAGCGATGTCGTGGGCTGGTGCGACGTGGTGCAGACCCATGGTGAGGCGCGGGCGCACTTGGGGCAACTGGGCATGGGCCTGGTCCCGCAAGCACGCCGCCAGGGACTGGGCACACGCTTGCTGAACGCTACTCTGGCGAAGGCCCGGTCGAAAGGGCTGACCCGGATAGAACTGCACGTGCGCACCGACAACACCCCTGCCAAGACCCTGTGTGCGCGGTTCGGGTTTCAGGTGGAGGGATTGCAGCGCCACAACCTGCGGGTAGACGGCCAGTACCACGACGCCTATGCCATGGCGCTGACTTTCTGACTGCTGCAAGTGAGGAATATGGTGGTCGTGCTTCCTGAAATTCTCGCTTTCGAACCCGCGCACGCTACCGGGGGTGTCGAACTCATCCTTCCCATCCAGCAGCTGGAATTCGGCGTCCCGGTTTCGCTGAGCGACCAGCCGGACTTGCAGGACATCGCCCACTTCTATCAGCGCGGTTGCGGTAACTTCTGGGTCGCGCTGGCCAACGACGAAGTGGTCGGCAGCGTGGGGCTGCGCTATATCGGCCACGGCCAGACGGCGTTGCGAAAGATGTTCGTCAAGGCCACCCACCGAGGTGCGGAACACGGCGTGGCCCGGGGCCTGCTTGCGCAGTTTGTGGATTGGTGCACATCGCATGCGGCGCGGGAGGACAACCTCAGCACCGCGGCCAAGTTCCTGGCCGCGCACCGCTTCCACGAGAAGAACGGGTTTTGCGAGATACCCCGCTCCGAGCTTCCCGAGGCGTTTCCCGTCATGGTGGTGGACACTAGGGATGCGCTGAAGTAGCGCCTGTTTTTTGGATCAGCAAACGACTTGCGGCCCCTGATGAGAGTTCAAGGTC